>NZ_JAFLNA010000009.1:0-280356 GCF_017313405.1 Agrobacterium burrii | reverse complement strand
AACCATGGCAAAACGCTTGACACAAAAGACAGTCGCTCATCCCGCTGCCGCGGACTTCTCCCCGGCGGGGAGAAGAAACGAGTGGCGCGCTCCCAGATTCTCGAAACGCCTAGCGGCGCATGAATGCCTCGAAGGCGGCGCGGGCTTCTGCACTCTGCAATTGCGCGATGAAATGGCGGGCTTCTTCGTCGATGCGGGCCAGCACATCTTCGGGCTTGCCACGAACCAGATCGCGGGCGATCTTCAACGCCTGTTGCGGCTTGGCGGCGAGCCGTGTCGCGAGCGCCAGCGTCTCAGTTTCCACATGTTCCGGGGAGACGACTTTCCAGATCATACCGGCCTGCAACGCCTGTTCGGCGGAAAAGCCCTCGCCCATGGCAAGCAGCGCAAAGGCGCGCTGGTGGCCGATGAGTTTTGGCGCAAGCAGGCTGGAGGCGGCTTCCGGCACCAGCGCCAGATCCACGAAAGGTGTCTTGAACACGCTGCGATTGGAGGCGACGGTCAGATCGCAATGCAGGTTCAACGTCGTGCCGATGCCGATGGCAAGGCCGTCAACGCCCGAAACCAGCGGTTTTTCGAAGGTCGCGAGCGCCTTCAGGAGATCGAGCACCGCAAGCTTGCCCTTTGCGCCGGACATGGCGAAGGCAAGGAAATCGGCCATATCGTTACCGGCAGAAAAGCAGCCTTCCGTGCCGAGAAACGCGACCACGCGAATTTCCGGGTCGTCATTGGCGGCCTGCAGCGCCTGCGCCATGCGCAGATACATCGCATCGGTGATGGCGTTTTTCTTTTCCGGCCGGTTGAAGCGGATGGTCAGCACCTCCGGCGCATGGCTGACCCGCTCGACGAGAATATGATCGTCCGACATCTGAATCTCCTCAGGCCAATACGGTGCGGGCGGCGGCAAGGCTTGCCGCGCCTGATATGACGCGATCCTTCAGCGCTGCCGTTTCCGCCAGCAGGTTTTCCGCCGCAAAACGGCAAAGTGCCGCGCGATGTGCGCCCCTGCCATCATCGACGGAGACCAATGCGCCCTTGGCGAGATAGGTACCTGTCAGCGCCAGACCGAAGAGACGTTGATAGGGTGTCGCGCCGGCGAGTGCGGTTTCGGTTTCGCTGGCCTTGATGCGGTCCAGCAGCCATTCGGTTGTCGTTTCCAGATCGTTGAGGCTGGCTTCGAGATAACGGGCGGTCTCGCCGAGATCATCACGGTTCGAAGCGGCTGTTCGGGCAGCGATCTCGCGCAGTTCGGCGATGAAACCCCGCACCTGTGCGCCATCGGAAAGCGGCAGCTTGCGCAGCACCAGATCGATGGCCTGTATGCCGTTTGTGCCTTCGTAGATCGGGGCGATGCGTGCATCACGCAGATAACGCGCCGCCCCGGTTTCTTCAATGAAACCCATGCCGCCATGCACCTGAATGCCCATGGAGGCAACATCGACACCGGCATCGGTGGAGAAGGATTTGGCAATCGGCGTCAGAAGGGCAGCACGCTCCTGCCAGCGGGCGCGCTCTGCCTTATCTTCGCTCGCATGCGCCATATCGATGGCGTGAGCGCAACTGAAGGAGATCGCTCGCGACCCCTGCGTCAGCGCCTTCATCGTCAGAAGCGTTCTGGCGATGTCAGGATGTTCGATGATCGGGCTCATGCCGGAACCCTGCCAGCCGGGCGCCTTGCCCTGCGTGCGCTCCTTGGCGTATTCGATTGCCTTCTGGGTCGCTGCTTCGCAGATCGCCACGCCCTGCATGCCGACGGCAAGACGGGCATTGTTCATCATGGTGAACATGCAGGCGAGACCCTTGTTCTCCTCGCCGATCAGCCAGCCCAGAGCGCCTTTTTCTTCACCGAACCTGCCATCGCCGAAAATCATCGTGCAGGTGGGAGAGCCGTGAATGCCGAGCTTGTGTTCCAGCGAGTGGCAGAAAAGATCGTTGCGGCTGCCCGGCGCGCCGTTTTCGTCGGGCAGGAATTTCGGTACGAGAAACAGCGAGATGCCGCGCGTTCCGGCCGGCGCATCCGGCAGGCGGGCAAGAACGAGGTGGATGATATTGTCAGCCGCGTCGTGTTCGCCCCAGGTGATGAAAATCTTCTGCCCGAAGATACGATAGGTGCCATCACCATTGCGCTCCGCACGGGTCTTCAGGACACCAAGGTCCGATCCCGCGTGCGGTTCGGTGAGGTTCATCGTGCCGGTCCATTCACCGGAGACGAGTTTGGGAAGATAGATCCGCTTCAGATCGTTGCTGCCGTGAGTGACGATGGCTTCCACCGCACCCATGGTCAGCGTCGGGGCCAGCGCAAAGGCCATGGAACCGGAATTCCACATTTCGAGTGCTGCGACATTCAGCATATGCGGCAGGTTCTGGCCGCCAAATTCCTCCGGCGCCGTCAAGCTGTTCCAGCCGGCTTGCGCCCAGCGGCGGTAAAGATCGGCCCAGCCATCCGGTGTCGTCACCTTGCCGTCGGAAAGCTTCGCGCCCTGGCGGTCGCCGATATCGGCGAGCGGCGCGACCTGTTCCGTGGCGAAACGACCGGCTTCCTGGAGAATGGCATCCACCAGATCTTCACCGAGATCGCCCAGCACACCCTTTGCCAACGCGTCTTCAAGACCCGCTACATGTTTGAGTGTAAAGGCGATATCATCCACCGGCGCGCTATACATGCTGCCTCCTCCCGAAGCTTTTGCCTATCGTGCTGCTCTTCGGGCTAAATGATTTTTACGTAAACGTCAATTTGAAAATTCCCACCATTTCGGCAGGTTTGTTATAAAACTGTCATATGAATTTGCTCAGCATGCGCTGAAAGGCGCAATGCCGCCGCTGCCGTTCCCACACCGGGGCGACGGACGCCTCCCTCCTCCCATCCAGCCGGTCAGGACTGCCACGATGGATCTCATAACGCCCAATATTCCCGGCCTTGTCTGGGCCTATCAGTTCCACCCCGGCACAGCCCCCTGCCGCCGGCTGGCGGCCGATGCGCGCTTTCACGAAATGGCCGAGTGCGAAGGTTTCTTCTGGCTGCATCTCAATCTCGCGGACCAGCGGGTGGCGGGTTTTCTGGAAACCATCGACGGCCTCGATCCGGCGGCGCGGGCAAGCCTCACCACCCATGAAACGCACCCATCCATCGTGGTCGATGAAAAATCGCTCTATGGTACGCTGGTCGATTTCCAGCGGGAATTCGACAAGGAGACCCGGGATTTCGGCTGGCTGCATTTTGCGGTGAGCGACCGTTTCATCATCACCACCCGCCTGCAACCGCTGCACTCGGTGGACCGGCTGAAGGCGGCGGTTGACAAGAATTCCAACCGCTATCTCACGCCATCACACGTGTTCGAGGGGCTGGTTGCGGAATTCCAGCGCTCGCTCATCAATCTGGTGATGGAGACGACCGAAGAACTGAACGCCATCGAGGACATGGTCTATGACAGCGAGAACCGTGACGAACGGCGGCGGCTTGCCCCGCTGCGCCGCACGGTGGTTCGCCTGCACCGGCATCTGCGCACCGTTCTCACCCTGATGCGACGCGCTTCGGCCGCCGATGAGGACGAGATGCCTGACGGTTTTGAAGATGTCGCCTCACGCTTGATGGGTCGCCTCGAAGCGGTGGATCACGATGTTTATGCCCTGCAGGAGCGCGCAAGGCTGCTGCACGAAGAAATCGATTCCAAACTCTCGTCGGAAACCAACCGGCACCTCTATATCCTGTCGCTGATGACGGCATTCCTGTTGCCGCCCTCGCTGGTGACAGGCTTTTTCGGCATGAATACCGATGAGCTGCCGTTTACAGTCGGCACCGGGGGCACGTTGTCGGCCGGCGTCTTTATCGTGATTTCGGTCGTGCTTGCCTGGTTCGTGCTCAAACGGGCACGGATTTTGTAATAAAAAAGCCGCCCGGTGATGACCGGACGGCTCTGTCAATTTCAGCCTGGCGCTCTATCAGCTGTAAGGCGAATAGCAGGCCTGACGCGGACCGTGGTAAGGCTGGAACGTGTTGCTATAGGCATCGTAGGAACGATAACGGCCATAGCACCAGTTCACATGCGCCTGGCTCATGCCGCCACGGCGGACCGGGCGATATTCGCGATAGACCGGGCGCGGACGATATTCCGGCACGGGACGGTAGACTTCACGCGGCTGCGACAGGGCGCCGCCGATGATTGCGCCCGTCGCAAAGGCTGCAAGCGGGAACCAGTAACCGTCATGGTGACGATAGCCGGGGCGATAATCGCGATAACCGCGATGGCCGCCATACCAGCCACGACGGTCACCCCAATCGCCGCGACCACCACGATCGCGCCAATATTGCACATTGACGATATTGCCGGCATCGCTGCCCGTGGCCTCGACGCTCTTCGGCGCCATCGGCAATGGCATTGCTGCTTCTGCCGGAACGATCGCTCCTGCAACCACAATCGCAGAAAGACCGACAGCCAAGATATTCTTCATATAGTTTCTCATCTGACTTCCTCCATTCACGACGGTCAACAGGCCGTTCTCCGTGAATAATAGCACTTTTTCTTCTCACTCGGCCAGTTTTCGATCTGGCTGGAACATTAGAGGTTGCAGGCTAGGCGTTTTCGCCTGAACCCAGCATTAACGATCCCATCACGCTTCGGTTACTTAGTCCGGCGGCCGGAAAACAAAAGCCCGGATCAATATCCGGGCTTTCGAAAATCCTGTTATCGGCTGTAAGGCGATACGCATATGCGGCGCGGACCGCTGTTCGGCTGATAGGTATTGTCGTAAGCGCGATACGAGCGCCAACGGTTCTGACACCATGAAACATGGCTGCCGCCATAGGCAGGTGCCGGCCTCTGCATCGCGCCGCCAATGATGGCGCCGGTGGCGAAAGCGGCCAGCGGGAACCAGTAACCGTTGTGATAACGGTAGCCCGCCCGACGGTCACGATAGCCGCGGTGACCGTTGTAGTAGCCGTCACGCGACGGGCGCGGACGGTACATGCGGTCGCCGTGCCTGCGGTCATTGCGGCGGTCCCATTCACGGTACTGCACCTGCACCACATTGTCGGTCGAAACGGCCGGCTTGGGCATCGGCACAGGCACCTGGAACGCCTGAGACGGCGTAAAGCTTGTGATGAACACGATCATCGCCGTGGCGATGCTCGTTGTCCGGAAACTCATCATGATCTTCCTCCGTTTGCTTCAGCGCGTTGGACCGCGCCTTTTCACGCACTCGCTCTTGTCGGAGATAAGGGTCAGCCCCGTTTCTGCACCCGAAAAGAATTCGATGACGTGCAAACGAGTTTAGGGAAATTTAGTTCCATGACAACTATCCGGCGAAGGGCAAGAAGATAACACGCGTCAGGCTTCAACCTTCACATCGGTCAGAGGCCGCGAGCAGCAGGCGAGAATATAACCTTCCTCGATCTCGTCATCGAGAATGCCGCCATTGTGGTTCATCTCCACCTCGCCCGAGAGCTTCAGCACCCGGCAGGTGCCGCAGATGCCCGATTCGCAGGCCGCGCCGATGCGCACCCCGGCGGCACGCGCCGTCATCAGAACCGTCTGGCCGGGCTGGCAGGCCATTTCTTTTCCGGACAGCGTGAAGCCCACCATCGACAGCGCTTCACCATCCACATCGGTGAGAACGCTCTCGCCGACCTTGACCGGGGCGGCAGGAGAAAAGCTTTCCTGATGGTAACGGCTCATGTCGAAACCGGACGCATCGAGCATGGAACGGACGGCGGCCATGAACGGCTCCGGCCCGCAGCAGAACACGGTGCGGTCCATGAAGTCAGGGGAGAGAAGCGCGATCTTGGCCTTGTCGACCATGCCCTTCAGGCCGGACCAGAGATCGGTGCGGCCGCAATTTTCCACGATGAAACCGAGCGACAGCTTCGGCATGAAGCGGGCGAGATATTCCAGCTCATGGCGGAAGACGATATCGGACGGCGAGCGCGAACAATTGATGAAGGCAATGTCGCTCTGCGGCGCACGGTCGCTCATATCGCGCACCATCGACATCATTGGCGTGACGCCGGAGCCTGCCGAAATGAACAGATATTTGTCACCGGGGTGCCGCACATAGGAGAAATCGCCGAGCGGGCCGAGCGCCCGGATTTTCATGCCGGGCTTCAGATTGTCGAACATCCAGCGCGTGCCGATGCTGTTGGCCTGCGCCTTCACCGTGACCGAAAGCGCATAGGGCCGTGACGGGCTGGAGGACAGTGTGTAGGTGCGATAGAGCGGCTCCTTGCCCACCGGCAGTTCCAGTGTGACGAACTGGCCCGGCAGATACCGGAACCAGTTCTGGTCTTCGGAGCGGAACAGGAACGTCATCACATCCTGCGTTTCGGGTGTCACCGAAATGCACTCCAGCAGCTGGAGCTTGTCGCTCCACGGCTTCATCTCGTCTATGTGCTTATAGGTCACAACCATATTCATCTTCGCGTCACGCTACTGCCGAAAGCCGGGCCTTGTCGCCGGAAAGCCGGTCGATCATGAAATCGGAATACCAGTTGACGAACTGCATCACGCCCCCCTCGTCTTCCATCGAATAAGGGCCGGGCTGGTACGCAGGTGAACGGATGCCGAAGGCGTTTTCCTCGACGATGCGGCGGTCCTGATCGTTGGTTTCGTTCCAGACGTGGGTCAGGTCTTCCAGATCGTAATCCACGCCTTCCACCGCATCCTTGTGCACCAGCCATTTGGTAGTGACCATGGTCTCATTGGCATTGAGCGGCAGCACCCGGAAGGAAATGGTGTGGTCGCCAAGGAAGTGGTTCCAGGTCGTCGGATAATGGAACAGCAGCAAAGCGCCGATATGGCTGATGCTGACATCTTCGGACAGCGGCCGGCGCACGGCGCGCTTGCCCGACATGGTGTAGCTTTCCGCCTCGCCGATCAGCGGCATGCGGGCGACGCGGAACTGGCCATTCGGATCCATCTTGAAACGGCTCGGCAGGCCGGCGGCCTCGCAGCGCGCCCAGTGGCCGCCGATCTCGGGGTCGCTCGCGCCGCCATCCGTGCCCGTGACACTGGGGTTTTCGGGGTAGGTGCGGCAGAGTTCCGGGTGGTTGGCGGCGCAGTGATAGCACTCGCGGTTGTTTTCCCAGACGAGCTTCCAGTTGCCCTTTTCGATGATCGTGCTTTCATGCGCGACCTTGGCTTCCCGGATACGGTGCGGGGCCATGTAGCTTTCGACTTCGGCCCGCATGGGCGCGAAATCCGCCGGCTGGTCGGCAAGGCAGATGAAAACGTAACCGGCAACGGTCTCGCAGGCGACCGGCTTCAGGCCGAATTCCGCCTTGTCGAACTCCTCGCCCATATGGCGGGCGAACAAGAGCTTGCCGTCCAGATCGTAAGTCCACTGGTGATAGGGACAGACGAGACGGGCGGACTGGCCCTTGTGGGCGGAGCAGACGCGGGAACCGCGATGGCGACAGGAATTGTGAAGGGCGCGGATCTCGCCGTCGCGTCCCCGGACGATGACGACGGAATAGGAGCCGACCTGAACGGTGAAATAATTGCCGGATTTGGGCACTTCGCAATCATGGCCAACGAACAGCCAGTCGCGATACCAGATGGTTTCCATATCCAGCTTGAAATAATCCTGGTCCGTGTAGAAAGGCTGTTCCAGGCTGAAGCCTTCGCGGCGGTTCTTCAGCTGGCGCAATACGGTCTCACGCAATTCCATGGCCAAATCCTCGATCAAACCGCCCTGCCCGACACCATTTACCGGGCTGCGGAACCATGATCCCATCTAAACACCGGCGGTGATTTGCAGCAGCACAGACAGCGACATCGGCTTCCGCATTGGCGACAAATTGCGACATGCGCGAATGCCTGCCACAGCCCATTCCGCTGCTAAATCCGGCAGCTATTCGGTGAACAAAACCACGTCGCAATATGACGCATGATGTGCGCAATTGCCTGTCCACCCATCAAAAAACAGGGGGTGCGGCGCAACGGAGTATTAACGCGAACTAAATTATCTTGCCTGATCAAAGGCAACGAGGGCGTTCCTGGTGGAGAAGGCGACACGCATACGTTATTTCGATGCGGCCAGACATTCGATCATGCCGATACGGTCGAAGACCGCGCATTCGGATTTCCTGCGCACCGGCCGGATCAGCCGTTATGAAGAACGCTGGTTGCCGAGGGAGCGCGTTTATTACAGCCATGATGAGGTGGCGGCGATGACCGGGCGCAAGCTCGAAGCCGCCGCCGATGCGACCCATAGCCGCCTCAACACCTTTCACCAATCCATCCGTTTTCCCAAGATGGTCTCCCACCATCTGCTCAACGACCGGCCGCATCTCGGTTATTGTCATGTCACGGCGGCGAAAACCAGTTTCGACGCTGAACGCCACGTGCTCTGGTCCTTCTATTTCGCGAATTTCTTCGCCGAGTTGAGCGGTGCCGAAAACTTCTTCGAGAATATCGATGCGCGTTATTCGCGGATGTATTTTGCCGTCGCCATCAATGCGCTTCCCGATAAGGAATTTGCCGTCGATACCTCCTTCCATCGCGGTGGCCTGCTGTTCCAGACGCATGATCCGCGCGTGGCGCTGAAAAATGTGCTGCTGCTCGGTGCGCGCTCGGAGGAGATGCGCAGGATCATCAAGGCGATATAAACGATAGCGCTTTCCATCCCGGCCAGAAATACGCTATTGAGCGCGCTGAAAGGCAGCATCATGGCGCGTCATATCAACATCGAAAACGAGCGGGAAACCGCGTTGCAGGCAGCCGTGGCGGAGCTTGCAGACGGCCAACCGATCGCCCTGCCGACGGAAACCGTCTATGGCCTTGCCGCCGACGCGACCAATCCGGCTGCCATCACCCGCATTTACGAGACGAAAGGCCGGCCGCAGTTCAATCCGTTGATCTGCCATATGGCCGATATTGCCATGGCGGAGCGTTATGCGGTTTTCGACCCCATTTCGCTGAAGCTTGCGCAGGCCTTCTGGCCCGGCCCGCTGACGCTGGTTCTGCCCCTGAAACCGGAAAGCGGCATTCACTCGCTGGCGACGGCCGGGCTTGATACGGTCGGCATCCGCGTGCCGCAGGGTTTCGCCGGTGACCTGATCCGCCGGTTCGACAGGCCGCTGGCCGCCCCCAGCGCCAATAGTTCCGGCAAGATCAGCCCGACAAGTGCCGCCCATGTGGAGGCCGATCTCGGCCAGAAGATCAATCTCATTCTTGATGGCGGGGCAGCCTCCGTCGGCGTCGAATCCACCATCGTCAAGGTGGAAGAGGATGGCCGGGTGCGGCTGCTTCGTCCCGGCGGTATCGTCACCGAAGACATCGAGAGCGTTGCCGGCCTGCGGCTGGAACGGCCCGAAAAAGCCTCTGCCGCCATTGAAGCGCCCGGAATGCTGGCGTCGCACTATGCGCCGGGCGCCACTGTGCGCCTCGATGCCGCATCGGTTTTCCCCGGTGAAGCACTGATCCGGTTCGGCGGCATTGCCGTTAAAGGCGAAGAGACCGCCCGCACCGTTCTCGATCTCAGCCCCGCCGGCGATCTTGCCGAGGCCGCCGCCAATCTGTTCGATTATCTGAAAGCCGCCGATGCGACCGGCGCGAAAACCATCGCCATTACCGCCATTCCCACGCATGGTCTCGGAGAGGCTATCAACGACCGCCTTTCCCGCGCCGCCGCGCCGAGAGGCTGACGGCACTCAACCCCTTTCGCCCATGTTTCAAACGACAGCGAGACGCCCATGACCACCATCCCCTCCTCCGACATCCTCGACCGCTTCACCGCCATTGTCGGTGAGAAAAATGCGGTGCGCGACCCGGCGGAAATGGCGCTGCGTCTGGTGGAAAATCGCGGGCTTTATCGCGGCGTCTCACCCTTGCTGCTGAAACCCGGTTCGGTTGAAGACGTTGCCGCCATCCTGAAGCTCGCCAGCGAGACCGGCACACCCATCGTGCCGCAGACCGGTAATACCGGGCTTGTCGGCGGCCAGACACCCCGGGCGGAAGGCACCGACATCATCCTGTCGCTGGAGCGCATGAACCGCATCCGCGATATCGATCCGGTCGCCAATGTCATCGTCGCCGATGCCGGCTGCATTCTCGATGACATCCATAAGGCAGCGGAGACGGTGGAACGGATGTTCCCGCTGTCGCTCGGCTCGCAAGGCTCCTGCCGCATCGGCGGCAATCTCGCCACCAATGCCGGCGGCACGGCGGTGCTTGCCTATGGCAATATGCGCCAGCTGTGCCTCGGGCTTGAAGTCGTCCTGCCGACCGGCGAAATCTGGAACGGGCTGCGCCGGCTGAAAAAGGACAATACGGGTTACGATCTGCGCGATCTCTTCATCGGTTCGGAAGGCACGCTCGGCGTCATCACCGGCGCGGTGCTGAAGCTGTTCCCCAAGCCGCTCGGTCATCAGGTGGCTTTTGCCGGGCTCGGCTCCACCGAAGACGCATTGAAGCTGTTCGAAATGGCCTCAAACCTCTGCGGCACGGCGCTGACCGGCTTCGAACTGATGCCGCGCATCGGCGTCGAATTCACTACGAAACATATTCCCGGCGTGCGCGACCCGCTGCAAACGCCGCATGACTGGTACGCGCTCATCGATATCTCCACCTCCGATTCGGCGGAGACAGCCGAGACGATGATGCAATCGCTGCTGGAGCGCGGTTTTGAGGCTGGGCTGGTGGCAGATGCGGTGATCGCCGCGTCAGAAGCCCAGCGACAGGCGCTGTGGCACATGCGCGAAAGCATGTCGGATGCGCAAAAGCCGGAAGGTGGCTCGATCAAGCATGACGTTTCCGTCCCGGTCTCGAAAATACCGGAATTCATGGCAATGGCGGAAAAAGCGGTGATTGCCGCTATTCCCGGTGCCCGCGTCTGCGCCTTCGGCCATCTCGGCGATGGCAACATCCATTACAATATTTCCCAGCCGGTGGGTGCCGACAAGGCCGAGTTCCTCGGCCGCTGGCGGGACATGAACGAGATCGTCCACGGTATCGTTCTGTCGCTTGGCGGCTCCATTTCCGCCGAACATGGCATCGGCCAGCTAAAACGCGACGAGTTGGCCGCCATTCGGCCCGGCATCGAAATGGACCTGATGCGGCGCATCAAACACGCCTTTGACCCCGCCGGCATCATGAACCCCGGCAAGGTGCTTGCCGCCGGGTAGATAGGCGATTGGCAGGGTTGACGCGGGCGGTTTTCGCCGCCCGCTTTTCGTGACGATAGGGCCAGTTCAAACTAACGGGCGCATTCGATCAATTTCTGAAGACCGCCCCAATTGTCGAAATGCGTTTTTCCCATTGCTGCAATTTCAGCCCGCCATTTTTTAGCGTCAACGGTCGGATGAGACGTCTTTCCGGGAAACACCACCGTAATAACCGGGATTGGATCTTTATTTTTGCGTTGGTCGGCAATGCCCGATTTCGCTCTCAGAACGCCACCCTTGTTCACCAGCGGATTGTTGCCGATATCCTGATGGAAGCGCACGGAAGCCTCACCGAGCTTGCCGCCGTCAGCATAAACCCCGTAAGCGAAGCGCTTGGTCGCCGGGCGATAGACCACGGCGATATCGCCGTCCTTCACGCCATATTTCTTCACGAAGCTGCTGGACAAAACAACATAGGGAATTTCGTTGGCATCGACCCAATGCCTTTGTGTTCCTGCCGGTCCATCGGGAACCGAAACAGATGTTTCGGTGATAAAAGCCTTGCCCGGCAAGGGATCGCCAGCTTTTTGAATTATCGGCTTATTGTTCTCATCTTTCGAAAAGCCAAATATCCTGACCTTCGAATAATCGCCCGTGGCAACGGCTTTCTTCCAGGCATCCTGGCATTTTTTTTGCCATCCCTTCGGGTCCGTATCGGGCGTTGAACCGACAGCAGTCAGCCCGTCGCAAGTATAAGACAGCCCCTCCCCGTTCACGAGATAAGAGTTGGGCGCCCCATCGGCATCGACCTTGAGTTCCTTTGTGGAAAAAACGACGCCTCCCGTTCCGCACAGGGCCTGAGACAGGGCAGTCGTTGGCAGCGCCAATAGTGTGGCAGCGCAAAAGACAGCGTGAATTTTCGAAGAATTCGACTTGAAAAATCCGTATGACATGCAACCCTCCCCCTACAAAACATGTATAGGTTGCATTTATTCATTCAGAAGTCGAGTCCAGTCTTACTCAGGGTCAGAATCTGGTGTCTCCACGCCATTTCCGCCCGTTTCAATCTTCAGCTCTTCAGAATTACTTCTTCCAGAAGCTTCAGGATTGCGGGCTAGCCCGACGGCCGGGCGGTCCAGGCGGGAACCAGTTCCGCATTCAGGCGGCGAGGTTTTTGCGCATGGACGAACTGCGTCAGGCCCATGCCGGATTTGGCAATCGCCACCGCATGTTTCTTGGGCATCAGGTAGCCATATTCCAACGGCGGCGGGCGGCGCATGATTCGGCTGAAAAACGGACGTTTGTGATAACGGGACGGGGAAAACTGCGCCGGTTCCGCACATACCGTCACATATTCCAGTATTTCCTCAATCCAGCCGCTTTGCGGCCGCCCACCCGGCTCCACCAGCAATATCCACTGTCCACGCGCAGAGCGCATGACATCTTCAATGTCCCATTGCCCATAAAAGCGGCAACCGGCGGCATCGGCGACACGCGACGATCCATCGCGCGAACCGTGATCAAGGATCACCACATCGCTTACAAGCCCTTCCACGGCACCGGTTACAAGCGCAGACAAGGTATGCGCCAACTCCGGTTCCTGATCCCGGCATTCCATTATGACTGTCAACATATGCATAGCTCTAACGCATCGCACAATAAATTGCCACTGCACCCGTCACGGTAAAATCCGCCATTTTCCATACGGACCACCATCCCACCCACCTGCTGGATCAGCCCGCAATGCATCTCGCACACAATATGGGGCATCTCTGACACAATATGGAATGAGAGCGGATTTGTGTTTTTTGTTCTTGTATTGTTCTCATTCTTGAGTTAGGAATTTAATCATCGAAGAGGTGATGAAAGCCTGCTCGAACGGAAACGGTTTAGGGTGTTTTGCGGGCCTTCAGGCGCGCGGCGCTCGGGAGCATCCAGATGAGAAACCATACGCTTTCGAGGCAGGCTGCCTTCCAGCCGAGCCATATGCCAGATATTGCCAATGCGCTGGCCGATGCATCGGGCCTGCGGATCGAGATCGACCGTCGTCGCGGCCGTGGTGCCGGGATCAATCCGGATGGACGCTTCGAGGCCCTGCAGCGCGAGGTTTTCGACGATGGCTGGCAGACACTCGAAGACATGCCGGAATTCCGCACCGAGGTGCAGGTGGAAAAGCCGCGCAGCATCATCACCAGCAACGATTCCCCCGACATCCCCTTCGACCGCTCCATCAACCCCTATCGCGGCTGCGAACATGGCTGCATCTATTGTTTCGCGAGGCCTACACACAGCTATATGGGTCTTTCAGCCGGGCTGGATTTCGAGTCGAAGCTGTTCGCCAAGCCGGATGCGGCCAAGCTTCTGGAAAGAGAACTGGCGAAACCGGGATACAAGCCGCGGGTGATCGCCATCGGCACCAATACCGATCCCTATCAGCCGATCGAACGCGAGTGGCGCATCATGCGGCAGATACTGGAAGTGCTGGCCAAGGCCGACCATCCCGTCGCCATCGTCACCAAATCGGCGCTGATCAAGCGGGATATCGACATTCTGGCGCCGATGGCCAAAAAGGGTCTCGCCAAGGTCGGCATTTCCGTGACGACGCTGGATCGCAAGCTCTCGCGCAATATGGAGCCACGCGCCGCCACCCCGGAGAAGCGGCTGGAAGCGGTCAAGGCGCTGACGGAAGCCGGCATTCCGGTCGCCGTGATGATGGCGCCTGTCATTCCGGCGCTCAACGATCATGAGATCGAACGGATCCTGGAAGCCGGCAAGGCCGCCGGCGCGACCGAGGCGTCTTACGTGCTGCTGCGCCTGCCGCTGGAGGTGAGCCCGCTCTTCCGCGACTGGCTGCTGCGCAACTATCCGGACCGTTATCGTCACGTCATGTCACTGGTGCGCTCCATGCGCGACGGCAAGGACTACGACGCGGAATTCGGGAAACGCATGAAGGGCGCCGGCCCTTACGCCTGGCAGATCGGCAGGCGTTTCGAAATGGCGACGAAACGGCTTGGCCTCATCCGCCGAGGCATTCACCTGCGCGACGATCTCTTTGTGCCGCCGGGCGGTGCAGGGGTGCAATTGTCGCTGCTTTGAAAAACGGACGCTGAAAACATCCTGCCTGATCGAAGCACCACACAGCGCGTGCGGCGATATCAGGCAGAACACGACAAGGAGCGCTGGCCTCTTCCCTTCTAGCGGCCACACTCCCCATGAAATGCCCGGCGGGTTTTCCCTGGCCAGCCGGACATCGCCCCCCCGGAACCGCCGCCTCGCGTGCGATCATTTTTCCTCCGCCGCCCCGCTGGAGGATCAAAGGTCATGATGACCTCGAAGGCACAGTGAGCCATGCCCCTCGACCCGGCTCACCGTGCTGTCATCGCCCGCCTCCGGGGGCTTGCAGGAGATCGGGTGTGTGTGCAAGTTTCGCCGCATGAAACGCCGCACCGCACCCGATTCTCCTGCCCTCTTCGATCTTGCCGATACCGGCCCGGATTTCTCTTTCGAGCTTGAGGCAAAAAAGAAAGGCCTCTGGCCCGTGGCAGGCACGGATGAAGCGGGCCGCGGGCCGCTCGCCGGCCCGGTGGTTGCGGCCGCCGTCATTCTCGATCCGGACAATATCCCTGAGGGTATGGATGATTCCAAGAAGCTGACGAAGCTGAAACGGGAAAGCCTCTTCGTCCAGATCATGGAAACATCGATCGTATCGGTCGCTTCCTCCGGCCCCGGCCTGATCGACACCATGAATATCCTGCGCGCCAGTCTCGACGCCATGCGCCGTGCCGTACTCGGCCTCGAAACCTCCCCCGCCCTCGTGCTCGCCGACGGCCGTGACAAGCCGCCGGGCATCACCTGCGAAGCCAAAGCCGTCATCAAGGGCGATTCCCGCTCCCTCTCCATCGCCGCCGCCTCGATCATCGCCAAGGTGACCCGCGACCGGATGATGGAGCGCGCCGGCGTGGTGCATTCGTCCTATGGCTTTGAGGGCCATGCGGGTTACGGCACACCGGCCCACTTGCGCGCCATTGAAAGCCACGGCCCTTGCGCGCTGCATAGGATGAGCTTTCGGCCGTTGAAGCGGGATTGATTCGGACTGGGAATTTGAGGTCAAGCTATAACCTCCGTTATTAGATCGCTGTTCTGCGGTCCGGTTTTAAGCACCGAAGAAGAACTGGTCGTCATTCACCGCAACAACCACTTCCGGCCCATTGCCTTCGACTGGCTATGATTCCCTCGACTAAGAAGTTCAGTTCTGCAAATTTCCTCTCAGGTATGAAACAGGTTTTTTTAATGGTCCTGTCTGTGGTCTATTAAATCTCTTTTGCCGCTAACAGATCTTCGATCCGCTGCCTTATGTCATCATCCGTCTCAAGTTCCTTCAGCCGCCTTAATGCAACAAGTGCTTCATGCGGCCATTGTTTTCGATCCCAACTGGATAGAGCCCGAATTGACATGTTACGGTTTCTTACCACTGGGCTTTGCAAGCCGGCAGAAATGAAGGCCCAACCTTTTCCGGGAAATTTTCCAAGATCCTGTAAAATGAAATCTAAAGCGGCATGCGCTGAGTATCCTGGGCCGAGGCCCATTTCGGTGCTCGGGCCTTTCGCAATTTCACCGAGAGGAATGCATTTCAAGCCAAGCTTGAGCACTTGATCAATACGATCTACATCGGAGCTACGCATCAAATCCCACCAATATTCCTCACCCGCTTCCGTGCGAGCATAGAAGTAAGGCCATGGATCGATACCAAATTTCTGGCTTACCCTGCTTGCGTTCCAGAATTCTTGCCTGTCACCGACGTCCAAAGCACCGCATATCGCGGGCTTCCAATGATCTTTCGCGAGCAGGTCAGAGACACTTCTGGATACGTGATCGACCGCGTCGGCGGACCAATCGTGCTGCAGTTTCCGTTCACCGGAATAATGCTCATCGAGCCTGTCTCGAAGCCGAGAAATGAAAGAATAGTGTGAAACGGAATCAAATCTTTCTTTTCCATGCTCCAACAGTGCACCAACGACCGCGCAACCGTGTTCGTAGTCAGAGAATCCCTCAGCCGGCCCACCGTCACCGAGTATCAGGGTATCGACGATTTCGCAGGCTGAATTGAGCAAGTCGTCATCTATTTGCGCCGCCTGAAGTGCAATGTGAAGGTCACCCGCTCTGGCACAAATACAAGCCAGATATTCATACATTACTGCGTTCTTATAGCCTTCACGAATTAGCCAACCCTTGATCTCGGGATCAACTGTACCGACAAGCCGTTCGACTGCGTGAATTCGTCCCCATCCTTCAGCGGCCTCGGCCAATTTCCACAGTACTATTTCGCCGTAGCTATCGTTACCAGAGATTGCTGCTGCCGCATAAAGTGTAAACTCGTCGTGCCGACCAAGAGTCAGAAAAGTAACCGTTTCATCGCTGTCCCTTAACAGGCCCAGCAATGCCATTGAGAACTTCACTGGCTCTCTGTGAGCGGCGTGCGTCGTGAACCAATGCGCGATCTCGTACAGCCGGCCAGCGTCCAAAGCCCTTTCAAGCCGCATTTTCTCGACGAGTGGATCGATGACGCTAAGGGCCGAGCCGTCCTTGATCAGTAAATACAAGGCTCTTATGTTACTTTCTGACGCATTTTCAGTAGCTAACTTCAAGGCCGCATATAGTTCTGAGACAATCTGGCCTTCCGGTTTGGAAGCGCCATGATGGCTCATCACCCCGTCCATGGCACCCGGTGCGAATGAAATTTCATTCGGATTACCAGCGGGCTCATCGGGAAGCCGATAACCCTCTTCCGACAAGCCTGTCGGTTTCTCCGGATCAATATGTGTAGCGATATGGGCATAGATAGACGCAGCGCTTCCCCAAGGTGGGTTCTGTTTGTTAGGAGGCCAGATATTTTTCTTGAAGAAGCTAAGCATGAGGAACTCTATGCAATTTCAGATTTCAGTCTGCTTACTGAAATAGCCGGAAGATTGCAATTTTTGCCGCGTTCGCGAGTAGATTAATAGGCTCCACAGCTCGCTTCCTTCCGATCACGTATATCAACGGTAGCATAACAACTCTGCTCCAAGCATTTTAAGTACTAGGCAGCGACTGAAATGAGGGATCAAAGCGGAGGTGTAACTGGATGTACGCATTGGGAGCGCAAAAGGAGCTGCCAATGATTGCCCTGGCGACGCATCCTAAACTGGCCTCTAAAGCCTAAACGAAAAAACCCCTCACGGCTCCCGCCGGAGGGGTTTTGAACAATACCGAGATAAATCTCAGTTCAGCTTCGACTTCACTTCACCGATCGTGTCGGAGAAAAGCTTGGCCTTTGCGGCAGCCGTAGTCTTTTCCGCCAGTAGCTTCTCGGAAGCGGCAATGGCAATGTCGACGGCGGCGGCGCGGACGGCGCCGATGGCGTCTTCTTCGGCCTGCTTGATCTTCTGTTCCGACAGAGCCGTGCGGCGGACAACGAATTCTTCCGTCTTCTGCCTGGCTTCTTCCGTCAGGGCAGCAGCTTCACGTTCAGCGGCGGCAACGATGCCCGCCGCTTCGGCTTCGGCTTCCTTACGCTTGCGCTGATATTCGGCCAGCAGGTGCTGGGCCTCTTCGCGCAGACGCTTGGCTTCGGCCAACTCGTCCTGAATGTTCTGGGCGCGCTCGTCCAGAGACTTGGAGAGCATGCCCGGAACCTTGAGATAGGCGATCAGGACAAAGAAAAGGACGAGACCGACGAGAGCGAAAAATGATGCATCAAATGCCATGTCAGGCTCCCTTCACGCTAGAAGCGGCGGCGATTGCGGCCTTGACGTCGGTATCCTTGACCTTGGCGCCAACCAGCTGGTCGACGATCGCGGTCGCGGTTTCCTCGGCAATGACGCCGACATCGGCGAAAGCCTGATCCCTGATGCCCGCAATGCGCTTTTCGGCGGCGGCCAGCTTTTCAGCAAGTCCTGCCTCGATGGTGGCGCGGTCGGCATCAGCCTTGGCCTTGGCGGCGTCACGTGCCGCGGAGCCGATCGAGCTTGCCTTGGCGCGGGCTGCCGCGAGTTCTTTTTCATAGGTTTCGACGGCTGCGTCAGCTTCGCTTTTCAGCCGTGCTGCTTCGTCGAGATCCTGTGCGATGCGTCCATGACGGTTTTCGAGAATACCGCCGACGCGAGGAACGATGACCTTCTGCATGAGCAGATAAAAAAGGCCAAACGTGATCGCCAGCCAAAGGACCTGCGATGCATAAGTAGTGTGATCGAACGGCGGGAATACGCCGGAAGCACCTTCGGAACCATGTGCGACACCGGTTTCCGTGTGCGTGGCTGCCGGTTGTGGCTGGCCAACAGCCGGAGTTTCCGTATGCGTTTCACCTACGGTCGGTGCTGACTGGGCAAAAGCCTCGGTCACGAACATGCTCACCTCCAGGGGGACTGCAAATGCGAAGGATCACGACACGCTACAGTGCGGGCCGTGATCCAGACCTGATGCCGATATCAGACAGCGAACAGGAGAAGGAGAGCAACGAGCAGCGAGAAGATGCCCAGAGCTTCCGTAACGGCGAAGCCGAATACCAGACGGCCGAACTGGCTGTCGGCAGCAGAGGGGTTGCGCAGTGCGCCGGACAGGTAATCACCGAAGATACGGCCGAGTGCGAGGGACGTACCAGCCATGCCGAGGCATGCGAGACCTGCGCCGATGTACTTTGCTGCTTCCGCTTCCATGTGAGACTCCTTGAGATATTGGTTGTTGCGGCTGTTTTTTGGCGCCCGTTGCCGGGGCCAGCGACTTTACTTCTCAGTGACCACCATGCACGGCGTCGTTCAGGTACATGCAAGTCAGTACCGCGAACACATAAGCCTGCAGGAAGGCAACGAGAAATTCGAGAGCGGTCATTGCGACCGTCATGATGAGAGGCAGGACCGCGCCGCCGACGCCGAGCGCGCCGAGCGCACCCATGGAGGCGACGAAGCCCGCGAAAACCTTGAGCGTGATGTGGCCGGCCAGCATGTTCGCGAAGAGACGAACGGAAAGGCTGATCGGACGCGACAGGAACGAAATCATTTCAATGGACGCGACAAGCGGCAAAAGCGCTTTCGGCACGCCCGAGGGGGCGAAGATGCCGAAGAAATGCAGCCCGTGCTTGTAGAAACCGTAAACGATGACCGTGCCGATGACGAGGCAGGCGAGCGCGAAGGTGACGATGATCTGGCTGGTGACCGTGAAGAAATACGGGAACATGCCGAGAAGGTTTGCCGTCAACACGAACATGAACAGCGAAAAGACGAAGGGGAAGAACACCATGCCCTTTTTGCCGGCGCCTTCGCGCAGCATGGAGGCGATGAATTCATAGGACATTTCAGCAACGGACTGCATGCGGGTCGGGATCAGACCGCGGTTCGACGTTGCGAAATAAAGGAAACCGGATGCGGCGGCCACGGTCGCAACCATGAAAAGCGACGCATTGGTGAAGGAAAAATCAACGCCGCCAATTTCGATCGGAATGATCGGCTGCACCAAGAACTGATGGGTCGGATCGTTTGCCACCGGCTGCCCTTTTTACCTGTTGCCGCACCTGGCGGCATCTCAACTGCAAGAAAAAACAGCTTAAACGCCGCCTTTTCCACCCTCGTCTTGCCTGTCCGCCTTGTCCAGCAGCGGCGGCTTGGCCACCGCGCCGGTCGAGCGCAACACATTCAATACGCCTGCGCAGAAACCGAGAAGGAGAAGAACGATCATCCCCCACGGCGTCGTGCCGACAAAATAATCCAGAAGATAACCCAGCATAGCGCCGACCACGATGGCCGAAATGAACTCCGATGAGAGCTTCACCGCCATCGCAAAACCTTTCCGGTTTTCCGCAGCGTTGGTCTCCGCCCTCACGTCCGCCTCATCCTCCGCTTTCACCTTTGCCAACTCATCAGCAAGGCGTTTGCGACGCTCGTCCAGACTATCGTCACGGTTGCCAGTCATCTTAGAATCCCACCCATTTTCTCCGTTCCAGCCATGCCAGAACCCTTTGGAGTTGTAAACGGTGACGGATTAAGCCTGTTCCAGCCCGCTCTGAAGTCGCGCGCAACATAGTTTTAGGGGCTTCTCTAGTCAAGGCGCTGCGGCAGCTTGTTTCAACACAAATTAATCATTGAAAAACAATGACTTGATGCCAAATCGCTGTTTGGCGGCGATGTTTCGCGAGGGAATCGGCATTTTTGACACGCAAAATGCGACAAATTGGCGGTGGTATCAGCTCCAGCCGCCACCATAGGTACGGTAAAACACGTGCAGACCGATGCGGCCGACCTTCTTCATCGTCCGGCCCCAGGCGGGACGTACATAGACGGCATGATAATGAGTTGCTGAGCCAACTTCATTCAGCCAGATTTTTCCGGCGGTGGTGGCCATGGCCACTTCGCGCGCCATTTTCCAGTGGCGTTCGGAATTCACGCGGTCCTTGATATTGTCGCAGGCGAAGGAAAACTGGCAGCGGTTGCGCCAGTCCTTGTTCTGATAGACCACGCCGCAGATGGTTTTCGGATAGGAAGGGTTACGCACACGGTTGAGGATGACCTGCGCCACTGCCGCCTGTCCTTTGACCGATTCACCGCGCGCTTCGAAATAGATGCCGGATGCCAGGCATTGCTGCTCGGCTGCAGAAAACACCTCCGCCGGCAGCGGGGTCGCCGCCCAGGCGTGATCTTCCGGGCTTATCTGCGGCACGAAGCGGCCGGCCTCCGGCTTTTTGAGAATGGCGTCGAAGGGCGATTCGCGGGCGAAATCCGGCGTGGCCGGCGCGTAGGCCGTGGCGAGAATGTCGGGGGTACGGTTGGTGATGAGTTCCGCCAGCATCGGCGACACACTCTTGTCTGCCTTCTTTTCGTCGCGGCGGAAATAGAAGGAGGCGAGTTCTACGTCCTTGCCGCGTTTCGGCTTCACAAAAGCCGTGCGGTCCTTGCGCTTCAGCGGCTCTATATCCAGCATGCTGGTCCGCTGAAGGACCGAACCGGCGGTGAAAGCCTTTGGCGGCTGCATGATTTCGGTTGCGACGATGCGGCCCTTCTTGGCGGCCCGGTTGACACGCTCGCTGTCCGGCGTCGTGGCCTCGCCCCTCTTGTTGGTAACAAAGGCGACCTTGCTGCCATTGGGCAGGGTCATGCCGCTGCCATGCAGCGCCGCCTCGCCTGCCGCATCATTGAAGGTGAGCGAGGCGTTGTGCACCGAACCGGCCGGAGAGGCGGTCAGCACCATGCGCCACTGCTCGCCGCCATTATCCAGCCCGGCCAAGAGCGAGGCCAGATCCGCGCGCGCGGCGAGAGAAGGAAAGACGAGCCAGGCGGCAAGGCCGAAGACGACGGGTGAGGCCCATCTGGCGGTCCATGCCTGAAGGGACGCAGGGGACCGACGACGCATTACACTTTTCGAACGCAAAACCAGCACTCCGAACACCGACAACACAATTTTCTACAGGTGTTCGAGAATCTCTTATTAACCTTGATGCTTGGTTAACGCCGCGAGCGGACGTGGCTTCACGTTAATGTGTAACCACCTTCTAATAGTCAAAAGACAAGCGAATAATCACACGACGACGTGAGAACCGAGCTCCACCACACGGTTGGCCGGAAGGCGGAAATAGTCCGACGGGTCGGCGGCGGTTTCGGCAAGGGCGATGAACAGGCGGTTCTGCCAGCCCGGCATGCCGGATTTCGGATCCGGCACCAGCTTGCGGCGACCGAGATAGAACGACGTCGACATGATGTCGAACTTGTAGCCGGTGCGCCTGAGATAACCCAGCGCCTGCGTGACGTTCTGGGTTTCCATGAAGCCGAAATGCAGTTCCACCACCGCGAAACGATCACTGAGTTTCGTCAGCGTGTACCTGTTCTCCGGGCGGACGCGCGGCTGATCCTCTGTGCGGATCGTCAGGATGACATTCTTGTCATGCAGGACGTGATTGTGCTTGAGATTGTGCAGCAGGGCCGCTGGCGCTGCCTCCGGATCGCCGGTCAGGAAAATCGCCGTGCCGGGCACACGCACCGGCGCATGGGCGCTTTCCTTTTCCACCGAGGCGACGAAAGCCTTCAGCGGCACGTCGCTGCGGCGGGTCTTGGCGAAGAGGATTTTCGAACCGCGCTGCCAGGTGGTCATGATGATGGTGAAGGCAATCGCCAGCATCACCGGCACGTAGCCGCCATCATGAATCTTCAGCAGATTCGCGCCGAGGAACACGAGTTCCAGCAACAGAAGCGGCGCCAGTACGGCAAGGGCGAGCCAGACCGACCATTGCCAGCGTTTGCGCACGAATTCGAAGAACATCAAGCTGGTGACGACCATGGCGCCGGTGACGGAAATACCATAGGCGGTGGCCAGCGCATCGGAACTCTTGAAGGTGAGCACCAGCGCGACGACGCCGAACAGCAGGATGGTGTTGACGGCCGGCAGGTAGATCTGCCCGGTATTGGTTTCCGAGGTGAAGAGGATTTCCATGCGCGGCAGGTAGCCGAGATGGATGGCCTGACGCACCAGCGAAAATGCGCCTGTGATGACCGCCTGGCTGGCGATGATGGTGGCGGCGGTGGCCAGAATGACGGCCGGCAGGATCGCCCATTGCGGGAACATCAGATAGAACGGATTGGACATTGCCGCCGGGTCTTTGAGCACCAGCGCGCCCTGGCCGAGATAGTTCAGCGTCAGCGCCGGAAAAACCAGACAGAACCACGCCCACTGGATAGGGCGGCGGCCGAAATGGCCGAGATCGGCATAAAGCGCTTCGGCACCCGTGATCGTCAGGAAAACCGCGCCGAGCACAACGATGCCATAAAAGCCTTCATTCGCCAGAAATTCGACCGCGTGCCACGGGTTGAAGGCGAAGAGAATGCCGAAATCATCGGCGATATGAACGAGGCCCACCACACCCATGACGAGGAACCAGACGGCCGTGATCGGCCCGAAGAATTTCGCCACCACTCCCGTGCCGTGCGACTGGATGGCGAAGAGGCCGATGAGGATGCAGACGGATATCGGAATAATAAAGTCATCCATGGCAGGCGTGACGAGTTTGAGACCCTCCACCGCCGACAGCACCGAAAGTGCTGGCGTGATCATCGCATCACCGAGGAACAGGGCCGCACCGATGAGACCGAGCACGATGAGAACGCCGCGATGGGTGCCCGCCGTCTTCATCAGCAGCGCCAGCAGCGAGAGCGTGCCGCCTTCGCCGTCATTGTCGGCGCGCAACAGAAGCGTGATATATTTGAACGTCACGATGATCGTCAAAGACCAGAGCATCAGGGATGTCAGGCCGATGACTTCCTCTCGCGTCACGCCATCATAGGCGATCGGCCGCAGGGCTTCGCGGAAGGCGTAAAGCGGGCTGGTGCCGATATCGCCGTATACGACACCGATCGAACCAAGGATTGCGGCATAAAGCCCCTTGTTCTGATGTTTGTCGTCCGCATCCGGTTTCTCGGCAAGATCCTTGTCAACGATCTGAGACATGTTGATTCTGGCTCCTCAGAGCCAGCCCTTCCAACGGAAAAAGAGAAACGGAATGATTGCGGACATCAGCATGATGACGAGCGCGAGTGGATAACCAAATGTCCAGTTCAACTCCGGCATGAGCTGAAAGTTCATTCCATAAACCGAGGCCACCAGCGTCGGCGGCAGGAACACCACCGAGGCGATGGAGAATATCTTGATGATGCCGTTCTGCTCGATATTGATGATGCCGAGAGACGCATCCAGCAGGAAGGTCAGATTGCCGGAAACGAAGGCGGCATGTTCGTTCAGCGACTGGATATCGCGCCCGATCGACTTGCCCTGTTCCCGCGCTTCCTTGTCCCCGCGAGCCTGATCGCTGGTGGACAGAAAGGTCTGCAGGCGCGCCAGCGATGCGAGGCTGACGCGGACCTTCGAGATCAGCCGGTGATAGGCGGCGATGTTGGTCAGGCGGTCTTCGAGATAGCGCGGCGCCTTGCGTTTGGACCGGGCCTGACTGCCGAGAATGTCGGCGGCGAGATTGTCGATGCCGGCGACAGAGTTTTCGAGAATTTCCGCCGTGCGGTCGACGATGGTTTCCAGCAGTTTTAAAAGCAGGGCCGTGCCGCTGCGCATTTCGTGCGGCACGCGGGTAATGGCGGCGATGAAGAGGTGGAAGGACTTCGGCTCGGCATAACGGATCGTCACGAGGCGTTTGCCGGCAAGAATGAAAGCGACATCCGTGAGGCGTGGATCATCCGAATCCGCCTTCCACACCAGAGAGGCAGTCATAAAGACATTGCCGTCTTCCATATACAGGCGGCTGGAGGGTTCGATATCTTTCAAATCCTCACGGGTGGGCAGATCGAGCCCCAGCAGTTTTTCCACATGCTGCTCTTCCGCCCTGTCGGGATTGACGATGTCGATCCAGACGATGTCGTCGGGAATCTGTCCGGAGCCGTCGTCTGGCGACAGGCTGATCGCCTCGCAATTGGCGCGATAGGCTTTTATCAATCCGCTTCTCCGGTCCACATCGCAAGCTTCAGCCGCAATGCTGCTTAACATATCCTGTTTGCGGTCGGCAAACCTTTGGACGACACTTCAGGGCACGCCGGAACGAGCGGGATTTCATATCTCGCCAGCCCGATGGACCAAGAGCCAAACGGCGCAGGCGTATGCGCCCAAAGCGAGATGCAATCAAGCAATATTTTTTCTCGACAGCATTGCAGGCGAAGCATTTCTCGATGTTCAAATCCAGAAAACTTACCTGATACTGACGATTAATCTTCTGTTTTAAAAAGACTATTCAAGATCGACAGACGCCTCTTCGGTTTATGCCGAAAGCCGTTGCGTTATTCGAAAACGATCTTCGGCGCGGCTTTTCTCTCACCCGCACCGATGCGCGCCCAGACTTTTTGCGCGATATCGCGATAAATTTTCGCCTGCGGGCCATCCGGCTCGACGGCGACGACCGGCGTTCCGGCATCCGACGTTTCACGGATGGAAATGGTGAGCGGCACCTCGCCGAGGAACGGCACGCCGATCCTCTCGGCTTCGGCCTTTGCCCCGCCATGGCCGAAAATATCATAGCGGGCACCGGTATCCGGGGCGATGAAATAGCTCATATTCTCGATCACGCCGAGCAAAGGCACTTCCACCTTGCGGAACATGGTGATGCCCTTGCGCGCATCGATCAGCGCCAGATCCTGCGGCGTGGAGACGATGACAGCACCGGCGAGCGGCACCTGCTGGGCGATGGTCAGCTGCGCGTCACCCGTGCCGGGCGGCATGTCCAGCACCAGCACATCCAGATCGCCCCATGCGACTTCGCGCAGCATCTGCATCAGGGCGGACTGCACCATCGGCCCGCGCCAGATCATTGCCGCTTCCTCATCCACCAGAAAACCCATGGACATGACCTTCAGCCCGTAATTTTCCATGGGGAGGATAATGCGGTCTTCCTGCTGCTGCGGGCGGCCGGAAATTTTCAGGAGTTTGGGAAGCGACGGGCCGTAAATATCGGCGTCGAGCATGCCGACCTTGAGGCCGAGCGCCTGAAGGCCGAGCGCCAGATTGACGGCGGTTGTCGACTTGCCGACCCCGCCCTTGCCCGAGGCCACCGCGATGATGGCGCCGACGCCGGGAACACCGACCTTGGAGGAGCCGGGCTGCGCGGCGGGCCGGCCGGTTGCGGCGGCGGGCCGACCGGCTGCCGCCGCAGGGCGTGCCGGTGCCGACTGTTGCGGCTGACCGGGCTTGCGATCCGCCGTCAGCGCAACGACTGCCCCGACGATGCCAGGAACACCCTTGGCCGCCTTTTCAGCTGCGAGCCGCAACGGCTCCATCTCCGCTGCCTTGTCGGACGGAACGGTAATTGAAAAATAGGCTTTCGCATCGGCGATGAAGATTTCCGAGACCATGCCGAGCGCCACGATGCTTTTGCCGCTGCCGGGATAGATGACGGCTTCCAGAGCCTTTTCCACCTGGTTCTTGCTGACTTCTGCCATTGTCTTACTCCGTATACATGGTCCGGCCGGATATGGGCATTCTTCCGCGCCATCCATAGACAAGCGGGAGCGCTTCGCCAATGGCAAAGCGCAAACAGAAGAGATTAGCGACGATTCACCGCTGCCATTTCAGATTTCATCGTCCATATCGAGCGTTTCAGGATCAAAGACCCGGCCGTCGAAAAAACAGTCAGGACCGAGGACCAGACCCGTGCGCGACGCACCGACATGCACCGGCTCCCGGAGCGTGCCTTCGAGTTTCAGGTTGGCGCCCGGCACCGGCACGAAAAGCGGCTTCATCGCCTTGCGGAAAATATCCGGCCGATAGGCGTTGCGCGCGGCCTCCACCACGGCCGCGTCGAACCGACATTCGGCGGGAACCTCGCCCCAACGCAACATCTGGCTGAAGAACCACAGCGCCTGGCTCTGCCACGGAAAATTCGCAGCCTTGGCGCTGGTCACGAAAAATTCCGGATAACGCCGCATGTCCTTCTGCGAGGTGGAAATATAGCCCGTCAGCGCCGGCAGCAGGAATTCGCCGTTTTCGTCCATATAATGAGGAGCAGCGAGAATACCGGTCAATTCCTCGATATTGGCGGAATTGGCGCACCATTCGCCAGCGCGGTAGAGCGCACGCAGCAGCCCTTCCAGCAGGGTGGCGTTCTCCTCAGCCCACTGCCGCTTCACGGCCAGTATCTTTTCCGGCGCATTGTGCCAGATCAGCGCCCCGGTCGTCACCATCCGTCCCGTACCACCGAGCACGGCGGCGCTGCCTGCGGGTTCGGCTGTACAGAGCGCATCGACCTTGCCGCTTTCCAGCAGGCCGGGCATGGCTTTCGGCAGGGCTTCGACAATTTCCATGTCGCGGCCAAGCAGCACGCCGCAGCTGCCGAGCAGATAACGCAACATATAAAACGGTGTGGACACGATATCTTCGACCGCAAAGACCGGCGGGTTTTTACCTGCCGCCCGCCGCGCCGTGCAGACGCGGGCCATGGCTCGCCCGAAGGCCGCAGGGTCCGGAAGCTTCAGGCCTTCGCGGTAAAGCTCATCGTAAAATTCGTGCGAAACGGTAGTTGCCGATCCACCGAGGGAAAGTGTGAAAACGCCGATAATATCGGCCGGCAGCTCATCGAGGCCGGCTGCGGAACCGACCGGCACCGGAGCGGGCAGATGGGCGATGTAAACCTCGTCCTCGGCAAGTGCCGTCAAAACAGCGCGTGCGGATTGTTTTCGGACGAGTTGCAGTTCTATGCCTTCATCGGCAGCAAAGCCTTTTTCGGCAGCGACTATCAGCACGGCGCAATCGACAGTCGGAGAAAATCCCGCTTTTACCTTATGCCGTTCCGGCAAACGATTTCTCCTTTCCGGTGATTCGAAAGAAGGATCGCCCAGGAAAGGGTTTATCACAATGATAAAATTACGATTTCGCTATTTTATCAAACCGACCCGCAATGCCTTGGCGACAGCCTGGGTGCGGTTAACCGTGTCGAGTTTTTTGGTCGCGCGGTTGAGGTAATGATTGATCGTATGTTCCGACAACATCATGATTTCAGCGATTTCGGCGCTGGTCTTGCCGGCCGCCGTCCAGTTCAGACAATCGATCTCCCGCTCGCTCAATGTTTCGGGAACCCTGAGATCAAGACGGCGGATTTCCGATAGCCGGGCAAAGACATGGCTGGAAATGTAAAACAGTTCCGCCAGCCGGCTTGCCGGCAAAATCGTCTTGTTGCCGGAGAAAGACACCGCGCCCCGGGTGGTGGTGACATCGTGAACGGGAAACCATACGGAGTTGATCATCTCAAATCGCTCGAACAGGCCGATCACGTTCTTTTTGGCGATCGGTTCGTTGCCTCCATCCAGGAAATCCATGGCAACGGAAAAGGGCACCGTCGATTTTTTCAGCTGCGCCATCACCTTGCTGTTCTGCAGCATCCCCTCTTCGTCGTACCGCTGCAGAAGCTCGGCCGGCCAACTGGTGATGATGGTATATTGCGACAGCTCGCTCGCCAGTTCGGATGACAGGTCAAGCACCATAAAGGCCCTGAACTCCCAGGCCTCCGTCAACCGTTTCAAGAACCGGAATATGTCGAATTGCGTGTTCAGACCGGCGATCTCGCGAACGCAATCAACACCAATCGCCTGAACGGCGTCCGTCTCTGTTTTCTGCATGAAAGCTGTTCTTCGAGAATGAGAAATGCCGTCGCAAAGGCCACCTTTGCCCGGAAATTGCCGGGGATGTTACTCACCAAAATGATTCATGCAAACAAAAGTTGAAAACTTAATTCAGAATAGTCGAAAATAAGATTTAACTCGCGCAATTTGACGTTAAACACGTCTGCCCGGCCGCGAAAACAACGGAGCAGCGCCTGCATTTTTCCTCAACCATCGGCAACCGGCGATAATCGGCAGGCAAGCTCCGCTGAAATTTTGTCCGCGGTTTCGCGCACGAGCGGCGCCCATTTGTAAAGCTGCTCCACATCCACCCGATAGGCGGGGCCGGTGACGGAAATCGCCGCAAGGAAATTGCGTCCCGGCGCATGGACCGGCGCGGCGGCGCAATGAATGCCGATCTCGTGTTCCTGAAGGTCGAAACCATAACCATTCACGCGGATGGCCGACACATCCGTTACCAGCGCCTCCGGCGTTACGATCGTGTTTTCCGTAAAGCGGTGGAACGCCAATCCGGCAGCGAGGTCTGCCAGCGCAACAGCAGACAGCAGGGACAGCGCCGCCTTGCCCACGCCCGTGCAATAGGCCGGCGAGGTTTTACCGACCTGCGAATGCATCCGCAGGGTATGTCTGCCCTCGATCTTGTCGAGATAGGTGACTTGCCCGCCGTTCAGAACGGCGAGATGCACGGATTCCTGCGTGGCATCCTGCAGCGCGGCCAGATGCGGGGCGGCGACGCTGCGCAGATCATTGCCGCTCCAGGCTTTCGCCGCAAATTGCAACAATCTCAGGCCGACGGCATAGGTCTGGTCGGGGGCATGGTCGATCAGGCCTTCGGCGAGAAGATGGGCGAGCTGGCGATGAACCGTGCCGCGCGGCTGGCCGCTCGACTCGACCACATCGGTAAAACGCATCGGTTTTTCCGCAAAGGCGATAAGCTCCAGAAGCGAGACGGCCTTTCCAAGAGTGCCGGTCTCGCTTTCCGTTTTTCGGGCGTGACCGGGAACGGGGTCACGTTGCTGAGCATTGGGCGTTTTATTATCGGGCATGGCAACATCCACCGTCATCTGCCTTGACATAAGTGTGACGCCAAGAGAATAATTCCATTTAGTAAAATCTAGTTCCATATATTGGAACAATCAAGCCCTCATGGATGAGACGATGTCGATGACGCAAGCCCAATTTCCCGACCTCAAGGATGCGGGCGTGCTCATTACCGGTGGCGGCTCCGGCATCGGGGCATCGCTGGTGGAAGCCTTCGCGATGCAGGGGGCGAGGGTCGCCTTCATCGACATCGCCGAGGAACCGAGCGCCGCACTTGTCCAGCGGCTCGCAGGAGTGGCTCCCCATCCGGTGCATTTTTTCAAGACCGACTTGAGCGACGTTCCCGCCATCGGGCGGACAGTGGATGCGGCGGCCTCCGCCACCGGCGGCATCAAGGTGCTGGTCAACAATGCCGCGTGGGATGACCGCCACGACATCGACACGGTGACGGAAGCCTATTGGGACGCCAATCAGGCCGTCAATCTCAAGCAGATGTTCTTCACCGTTCAGGCCGCGCTGCCCTATCTCAGACAGGCGAAGGACGCATCCATCGTCAATTTTTCATCCATCTCATTTCTGCTGAACATGGGCGATCTACCGTCCTATGCGGCGGCCAAGGCCGGCATTATCGGACTGACGAAGAGCCTTGCCGGCAGGCTGGGACCTGACAATATCCGCGTCAACACGCTCCTGCCGGGCATGATCGTCACGGAGCGGCAGAAAGAACTGTGGCTGACCGACGAGGGCATCGCCGCAACCACGGCGCGGCAATGTCTCAAGCGCACGCTCGTCGCCGCCGATCTCGCCGGGCCGTGCCTGTTTCTCGCATCATCGACATCAAGCGCCATCACGGCGCAATCCATCATCGTAGACGGAGGCCTTCTATAATGTCTGAACCCGCTTTTATCGCCGTCGACTGGGGCACAACCAGTTTCCGGCTCTGGCTTCTGAGCCGTTCGGGCGCGGTGCTGGCTGAGCGCAGAAGCGCGGAAGGCATGACGACCGCCATGCGCACCGGCTTTGCCGAGGTGCTGCAATCGCATCTTGACACCATCGGCGCGCCGGACAATCTGCCGGTTCTCGTCTGCGGCATGGCGGGGGCGCGGCAGGGCTGGGTTGAGGCGGGTTATATCGACGTGCCGGCATCGCTTTCAGCGGTTCTCGACGGCGCGGTTCGCGTGCCGGGTCAGGCGCGGGATGTGCGCATTCTGCCGGGGCTGGCGCAGCGGGATAAAAATGCACCCGACGTGATGCGCGGCGAAGAAACGCAGCTGCTCGGCGCACTCGCCTCCACCGACGCCGGTGAAAAGCTGGTCTGCATGCCGGGCACACATTCCAAATGGGTGACGGTCAAAGGCGGCGACGTGACCGGCTTTGCCACCTTCATGACCGGCGAACTGTTCGAGGTCGTCTCCAAGCAGACGATCCTTTCTCATGCGGTGGCCGAAGCTGATGCCTTCACCGGCGAACACGAGACCTTCAGGGCTGCCGTGCGCGACATCTACGCCAATCCGCAGCTCGCCACCAACCGGCTGTTTACCCTGCGCTCCGGGCAATTGCTGCATGGCCTCACCGCGACAGATGCCAAGGCCAAGCTTTCCGGCATCATGATCGGGCTGGAAATCGCCGGCGCGCATGCCAATGCGCGGCGGGATACGCCTGTCGTGCTGATCGGCTCCGGCGCGCTTGGTGCGCTTTACGAAGGCGCCTTCACGGCCCTTGATATCCAATATACGGTCATCGACGCAGACGAGGCCGTGCGGCGCGGATTGCTGGCCGCCGCCAATACCATCTGGTCATAAAAGAAAGACCCACCATGCGTATCCCCTTCCCTGCCATGAAATATCCGCTGATCGCCATCCTGCGCGGTTTGAAGCCTGAGGAAACCGAAGGCGTCGTTGGCGCGCTGATCGAGACCGGTTTCCGCGCCATCGAAATCCCGCTCAACTCGCCCGATCCGTTCCGCTCGATCGAGATCGCCGCGAAAATGGCGCCGGCCGATTGCCTGATCGGCGCAGGCACCGTGCTGAGCGTAGAAGACGTGGATAAGCTGGACGCCGCCGGCGGCAAGCTGATGGTCAGCCCCAATGCCGATGCCGAGGTGATCGTCGCCGCCCGCGTCAAGGGCATGGTGACGATGCCCGGCGTTCTCACCCCCACCGAAGCGCTGGTGGCGGCAAAGGCCGGGGCGACGGGGCTGAAATTCTTTCCCGCCAGCATCATCGGCCCCGCCGGCATCAATGCAATCAGAACGATCCTGCCGAAGGATCTCATCATTGCCGCCGTGGGTGGCGTTTCCGACAAAAATTTTGCCGAATATACCTCGGCCGGCATCCTGGCTTTCGGGCTTGGAACCAGCCTCTACAAGCCGGGCATGACGGCGGCCGAGGTGCGTGAGCGCGCTACCGTCACGCTATCGGCCTATGACGCAGCCATCGGAGGATAAGAGCTTGGCAACCGTTTTTCCCTTTGCCGGACATGTGCTTGACGAAACGCCGATGATGCTTGGCGAAGGCCCGACCTTCGACCCCGCGACCGGCACCGCCTGGTGGTTCAACATCGTCGAGCGCGAGTTGCACGAACTGCATTTCGCTTCCGGCCGCAAAACCGTTTACGCCCTGCCCTTCATGGGCAGCGCACTGGCAAAGATCAGCGACCACAAGCAATTGATCGCCTCTGATGACGGGCTTTTCCTGCGCGATACGGCGACCGGCGTGCTGACATTGCATGCGGAACTGGAAAAAGACCTGCCCGGCAACCGCTCCAATGACGGGCGCATGCATGCCTCCGGTGCATTGTGGATCGGCACCATGGGCAGGAAAGCGGAAACGGGTGCCGGCAGCATCTATCACGTTGCCCAAGGCGTCGTGACGAAGCTGTTTGCCGAGGTCAGCATTCCCAATTCGATCTGCTTCTCACCGGATGGCGCGACGGGATATTACGTCGATACCAAGGTGAACAAGCTGATGCGGGTGCCGCTCGATGCGCAAACGGGCCTTCCAACGGGCAAGGCCGAGGTGTTCATTGATTCCGCCGGCGTCAAAGGCGGCATCGACGGGTCGGTCTGTGATGCCGAAGGGCATATCTGGAATGCCCGCTGGGGCATCGGCGTGGTTGATCGCTACGATACCGACGGCAAGCACATCGCCCGTTATGAAGTCCCGGCGGGACAGACGACCTGCCCGGCCTTCATCGGCCCCGACGCATCGCGATTGCTCGTCACCTCGGCACGGGAAGGTCTGGATGCCGACGCGCTTGCCGCCAATCCGCAGCATGGCCTGACCTTCGACCTCGGCATTGAGGTCAAGGGCCGGTTCGAGCCGCTTTACCGGCTCTAGAGCATTTCAGACATTCGCGGTTAGCCCGCGAATGTCGAACACCCGGAATGTCTCAGGGAATATCCGACAGGATTTCGCGATAGTTTTCGTGCAGATAACGCTGGGTCGCGGCAGCATCGGCGGGGCGGCCGTAGAAATAGCCCTGCCCCATGGCGCAACCGAGCGCGCGCAGCTTTTCCTCTTCCACCCGCTCCTCGATGCCTTCGGCCACCACTTCGAGATCAAGTCCGTCGCACATGGCGACGATGGCCTTGATGATGTGTTCCGAGGGGCGGTCACTGCTGATGCGCGAGACGAAGGCGCGGTCGATCTTCACCTTGTCGAAGGAGAAATCGCGCAGGCGGCCGAGGCTCGACTGACCGGTGCCGAAATCATCAAGCGAAATGCGAACGCCGGCACTCTGCAACTCGCTGATGATGCGTTGCGCGGTCTCGGCGGACGTCATGACAGCCGTTTCGGTGATTTCAAGCTCCAGCCGGTGCGGATCGAGACCAACGCGGGCGAGGATCGAAAGAATATTGTCGGCGGTGCTCGGGTCCATCAATTGCGCGGAAGACAGGTTGAAAGACAGGAACAGCTCGCGCGGCCAGAAGAGTGCTGCTTCCGCCGCCTTGCGGAGCAGGGCTTCCGACAGCGCGTCGATGAAACCCCGTTCTTCGGCGAGCGGCACGAAGACGGCCGGCGACACGAAGCCGAGATCGGGATCGTTCCAGCGGGCCAGCGCTTCGAAACCAATGACCTTCGCCTCCTCCAGCCGGACGATGGGCTGGAAATGCACATCGATCGCATCGGTGATGATGGCGTTTCGCAGAGCCTGCTCCAGCTGCGTGGCGCGCTTCATTTCCTGCGCGATCTCACGCGAATAGACCGTTATCTGGCCGCGACCACGCCGCTTCGACCGGTAAAGCGCCGTCTCGGCACTTTTCAGCAGATCCTCGAAGTCATCGCCGGCAAAGGGATAGATGGCAAAACCGAAGGAGGAGGAAAGCCGGACGTTACGGTCGCCAAGATCGTAAGGGGCCGAAAGCACATCCTTGATCATGTTGCCGATGCGCTCCGCGCCGGTGCGCTCGAACACCAGCGGCAGCACGAAGGCGAATTCGTCGCCGTCATGGCGCGTTACGATGGCGCCATCGGGAATGCAGGCCTTCAGCCGGTGCGCGACCTGACACAGGATTTCATCGCCCGCCTGCACACCGAAAAGATCGTTGATGGGTTTGAAACCGTCTATATTGGCGATGCCGACGGTGAAGGGCGCGGGGTCGCTGGAGCGTTCGCTTGCCAGCATACGGATCTTGTCCCGCAGACGGTAACGGTTGCCGAGCCCCGTCAGAGGGTCGCTGTAGGCCATCGCCTGCAGCTCGTTCTGGCTGACCTGCAACGATTGCGGTTCTGCCCGTTTCATTCCTGCATCTCGTTAATCCTGTGTGAACGCGCTCACAATGCAGGGCAAGTATTAAAAAAACCATAGAGTCGCGAACCAAAAACGCGGCGGCATTTTCGGAAAGTCTACAGCTTGCGAAAAACGGCCCGGTCAGTGGGCTTTCAGGCCTGCAGCCGCACCGCATCCGTGCCGAAAAGGCGCAGGAAAACCGCTTCGACCATGTCAGGACTGACGGGTTTCAGCAGCATGTCGTTCATTCCGGACGCCAGGCATTTGTCGAGATCGCCCTCGAAGGCGTGGGTAATGACCCCGACGATGGGAATGTTCTGGTCCCCGGCCAGTTCCCGCATGCGGCGGGCGACCTCGAAACCGTCGATATCGGGAAGCGTCGTGTCGAGCAGCACGACGGTGGGCGCCTGCTCCGCAAAAAGCCGCAAGGCCTCCTCACCCGAGGTGGCCAGCCGCCAGGAAAGCCCCAGTCCCTCGAGTATCTGCGAAAAGACGATCTGGTTGACCCGGTTGTCCTCAACGAGAAGTATCTCGCAGACACCGCCCGTCTTGAGGGTCTTGGGCAGGTCTTCCGTCATGATCTCCCAGTCTTCCTCCGGCGATTTCTCGCCAGGAGATGAACTGAGACCAATGGCGACGTAATTCAGCAGGGATGCGTCGATGTCCTCTTCCTCGATGGTGACGACTGGCAGGTCATGCGCAGCGGCGATATCGAGACATATGACGCTCATCTGGGCATCGACCACGACGACATCGATGTCCACGCCGGCGGAGGTGGCGATATCGATGAATGCCTGCTGTTCTTCCTCGCTCGTCACTGCCGCATGATCCATGCCGCCTGCCGTCAACCGGCGGCCGGCAGCTTCGGCAAAACGCCCGCTTTCGGAGACGACCAGCACCGCCTTGCTTTTCAGCAGCTCTTTGGCCGGCGCGTCCCCTTCGTCCTTTCCATAGGAGGAGGCGACGAAGGCGACATGTTCGAGCGAGGGGATGACGGGCCTGCCGTCCGCATCGACGGTGGCAAGTGCGGTGACATCCTCCATGGTCGTCACCAGAAAATGCCGGCCCGGGCGGCCCACGCGCTGCTTGCGGGTAATCGTCAGCACCTCTTCGCCATTCAGGCGTTTCACCCTTTCGGGAATGAGGCTCGGCGTGCCACTGTCCATGACCGCGCGGTCGGCCGCATCGATCTGCGCGGCGACCTTGCGTGAATGCAGATCGAAAACCGTCTTGCCGAGAATGCTCTCGGCGCTGGTTTCAACCATGGTGCAGGCGGATTTGTTGACGGCCGCATAGGCCATGTTCCGATCCTTGACGAAGACGGGAAACGGCAGATTGTCGAGAATGTCCTCGATCAGCTGCACGCGCTCAAGGTCGATGCGCCACTGTTCTTCTCTCTTCTTCTGTTCGGAAATATCGGCGATGACGCTGATACCGAGCCCGGATGGCAGGCGGTTCATGACGAAACGCAGAAAACGCTCGCCCTTCAGACGTTCGGTTTTTTCCGATCTTTCCTTCCAGTGCAGCGCCAGCCGCTCGCCGATCCATTCGTCCCGCCCGAGCTGGCGGGCATTGGCGGCGAGGTTTTCCGTCTCCAGCAGATAACAATCGTAAAGCGCGCTCAGATAGTCGCGCAGCCGCGCACCGGGGCCGACAACGGCCTCTTCCAGCGGGAAAAAATTCAACAGTTTCCGGCTTGCGAAAATAATGTGATCGTTACGGTCGTAGACGACGATCGCCGCGCCAAGCGCGTCGCAAAGGGCATCAAGCATCACCGTATGAACGCCCGCGCCGGTGGGCGCCAAATCACTCAACTGCAAACTCCCGCCTGTTAATGGGTCAGGCTTATGTTTCTATTGGAATCGTTCAGGGCAGATGCCGGGATGAAACGACAAATTCCGAAAAAGAGACATCAGGGTTCGCCACTTGAAGCAGTCTTGAGGAGAAGATGACGTTCACCCATAGTCGACGTCACACACCACCCAAAAAGGGGGCCTCTTGCCTGCGGTCATTTCAAGCCGCCCCACCATAATCAGGGCCGATTAAAAGCGGATTAACGCTTACCCAGATGTTGACGGAAATGATCAAATGCCCGGAAGTCCACAAAACATGTGCAAAGTGCCGCAATTGGCGTTTTTTGCTTTCGAAGCCATGGCGAATCCGCGAAAATGACGATCATGGCCATCAAGCAGCTTTCAGAAACCCTCATCAACCAGATCGCCGCCGGCGAGGTCATCGAAAGACCGTCCAGCGCCACGAAGGAACTGGTGGAAAATGCCATCGACGCCGGCGCGACCCGGATCGAGATCGCCACGGCGGGCGGCGGCAAGGGGCTGGTGCGCATTACCGATAACGGTTCCGGCATGTCACCCACCGATCTGGAGCTTGCGGTGAGGCGTCATTGCACCTCGAAAATATCCACGACGCTGGATGACATCCGCACGCTTGGATTTCGCGGCGAGGCCCTGCCCTCCATCGGTTCGGTCGCCAAGCTTTCGATCACCAGCCGCCAACAGGGCGCGGAACAGGGTTCAGTGATTTCGGTCACCGGCGGCAAGGTTTCGGACGTGCGCCCCGCCGCCTCGAATGCCGGCACCATCGTCGAGGTGCGCGACCTGTTCTTCGCAACACCCGCACGGCTGAAATTCCTGAAGACGGAACGGGCGGAGGCAGCCGCCATTACCGAGGTCGTCAAGCGGATGGCGATCGCCTTTCCGCATATCCGCTTCGTGCTGTCTGGCACCGACCGTTCGACGCTCGAAATCCCCTCGACCGGCGATGATCATCTGGCCCGCATGGCGCAGATTCTCGGCGCGGACTTCAAGGATAACGCCATCGAGATCGATGCCGGGCGCGAGGATGTGACGCTTTCCGGTTTTGCCGGCGTGCCGACCTTCAACCGTGGCAACTCGGCGCATCAATATGTCTTCGTCAACGGCCGCCCGGTGCAGGATAAGCTGCTTTTATCCGCCATTCGCGGCGCGTATGCCGAAACCGTGCCGCACGGGCGATATCCGGTCGCGGTGCTCTCCATCACGCTCGATCCCGCTTTTGTGGATGTGAATGTGCATCCGGCGAAATCCGACGTGCGGTTTCGCGATCCCGGCCTCATTCGCGGGCTGATCGTCGGCGCGATCCGACAGGCGCTGACGCGCGACGGCGACAGGGCAGCGACGACGGGTGCGAGCCAGATGATGAACGCCTTCCGCCCCGGCTACAGCCCGTCCGGCCTGCGGCCCTCCCCTTCCATGCCGGCGTCCGCGCCATGGTCCGCCGCCACCTCGCCTTCACGGCCGCTCGCCGTTTCCGGGGACATGCAATTTGCGGAAGCGGTGCAATCGCGCTTTTCCGACATTACCATGCCGACGGCGCGGGCCGAACCGCGTGAGACCTATGAGGCTTCCGCAAGCCCTTCACCGGAGTCGGTGCTGTATCCGCTTGGAGCGGCACGGGCGCAACTGCACGAGAACTACATCATCGCGCAGACGGAAAACGGCCTCGTCATCGTCGACCAACATGCCGCACATGAGCGGCTGGTGTTTGAGGAAATGCGCAATGCCCTGCATTCCCGGCGTCCGCCGTCGCAGGTGCTGCTGATCCCCGAGATCATCGATCTGCCAGAGGAAGATTGCGACCGGCTGATGGATCATGCCGCCGGTTTCGATGCGCTGGGCCTCGTCATCGAGCGTTTCGGGCCGGGAGCGGTTGCGGTTCGGGAAACACCGGCGATGCTCGGCGAGGTCAATGTGCAGGGGCTGGTGCGGCAGCTTGCCGACGAGATCGCCGAATGGGACGCCGCCTCGACGCTTGCCAATAAGCTCGAATATGTCGCGGCCACCATGGCCTGCCACGGTTCCGTGCGCTCCGGCCGGCGCATGCGGCCGGAGGAGATGAACGCGCTTCTGCGGCAGATGGAAAACACACCTGGTTCGGGACAGTGCAATCACGGCCGGCCAACCTATATCGAGCTGAAACTTTCCGATATAGAACGGCTCTTCGGCCGAAGCTGAGGTGCAACCCGGCAGGGCTGGCCTTGAGCCGCGCCGAACGATATAAATCTAGGACATTGGAGCATCCGGATTGTTCAGGAAAACGCTACGCCGTTTCGGACTGGGTGCGCGGACAGGACAGAGCAGGAGACGAAAACGGATGAACAGATTTGAGGGAGGCGGAAATCGTCTCGCCGTCATCGAATACCTCGACGGTGACTTCCGGATCGTGCAAACCGGCTCGCATGTCGTCTGCGCCCTGACCGGCAAGACCATTCCGCTCGACGAATTACGCTACTGGAGCGTGGCGCGGCAGGAAGCCTATGTGGACGCGGCCGCTTCGCTGGAAGCTGAACGAAAGGCCGGCAATCTGCCGGCGTGAGCCGGAAACGGCCTGCTGAAGCGTTTCCATGCCAAGCGGCTTTCTCAGGAGCAGTTGCAGAGGCGGCTGATACCCTCACTCGACGTCATCCTCGGCCTTGTGCCGAGGATCTGCTGATGTCTCATAAATCGATAGGTTGCAGATGCTCGGGACAGGCCCGAGCATGACGGAGGAGAGGTTTCCGGACCTTTCTGACAACCTCTAGAATGACGTCCGCGCATTTTCCCGCAGCAGGCGGGCGCGGCAATGCTGGATCGCGGCATCGATGATCGTCGCGGCCGCATTGGGGTCGTCAAACACCATGTCGATCTCGACAACCTGACTGTTCCACAGCAGTTCCTCTGCCCGACCATGATGCCCGTTGAGCCGCACGGCGTCCTTGGCCGTCGTCACCAGTTGCAAGTTCTCCTTGCCCGCATCCTGCAGGAGATCGGCGACCTCGTCGTCGCTGAAGTGGTGATGGTCCGGGAAGGAACGCTGCTGCACGATGTCGCCGCCAAGCGCCTCGACGGTTCGATAAAACTTGGCCGGATCGGCGATGCCGGCATAGGCCAATACGCGCTTTCCCCTGAAATCCTGCGGCTCCTGCGGCGTGATCGCCGCGACGAAGACGGGTTTGGCGGCCTTTGCCGCCCGTCTCACCAGCGGATCGGCGGCATGGCCATTGCCCACTTTCAGAAGACCAGTCATCTGCCGCATCTGTTCGGCAAGCGGCGCTCTCACCGGACCGCCCGGCACAAGATGGCCATTGCCGATGCCACGCATCGTATCAATGACAACAAGCGCATAATCCAGCGTCAGGCGGGCGCTCTGGAAACCGTCATCCATGATGATGAGATCGACACCCTCTTTCACCAGCCGGTGAGCCCCTTCCACACGTCGGCGCGAAATGACCGTCACCGCCTCGCGCGCCAGAAGCAGCGGCTCGTCACCGACATCGGCGGAGCGATGGTGCTGCGGATCAACAAGGGTGGTGACATCGAGCGTGCCGCCATAACCACGGCTGAGGAAACCGGGTTTGAGGCCTTTAGCGGTAGCAGCCCGGGCGATTGCCATCGCCGTCGGTGTCTTGCCCGCTCCGCCGACGGTGAAATTGCCGATGCAGATCACCGGAACGGATACGCTTGCCCGCTTTGCCGTCCGCATCCGCCGTCCGGCGACCTTGCCGTAAAGAAGCGAGAAAGGCGACAGGAGCCATGCCTGCCAGCCCGCTTTCTGCCACCAGAATGGCGGCGCTTCAGAAACCATCTATGCCCGCTCCCGGCCGCGTCGCCCACGGCATTCGTTCGGATGTTACACGTCAGGGGTTGTTTGCCAGAAAAAACCGTAAATTGCAAAATTGGAATAGACGGATCGAATAAACTCTCCGCTTTCCAGGGCCAGGCTCAAACAACCCGTTCCGGCAGCAGCGCTTCAAGCGCGGTAATATCATCGAAACAATAATGCGCATCCGCATCGAGACTTTCGCGTGAGCCGGTTCCCGTCAGAACGGCGATACGCAGGCCCGCACCCGCATTTTTCGCCATATGCAGATCGTGGTTATTGTCGCCGACCACGGCTACACGTTCCGGCGGAAACCCGATTGCTTCGCAGAAACCGAGAACCATTCCGGGCTGCGGCTTCGTGCCATAACCGCTGTCATAGCCCGCGACGAAATCAATATCGCTCTCGAAACCGAAGCGGATCGCCGTCTGGCGAATGGAATTTTCATTGTCGCTGGAAGCGATGCCGAGCTTGTAGCCGCGTGCCTTGAGCCTTGCGAAAAACGCCTTGAGATCGGTGACGGGCACGGATTTATCCGCGGCCTCGGTGAAGAGCCGGTCGAGGCGCTTTGTCAGTTCACCGACATCGCAGGGCGAGCCGGCGGCGACCAGACCGGCGGCGATTTCCGCCGTATTGCCGGCGGCCAGCAGGCTGTCGGGCACCACATGGCCGGTGATGGGGTCCATGCCGCAGGCGATGAGAAGCCGGTCGGCAAGCGCCGCGTCGCCCTTGGCTGCGATCGCCGCAAGCTCGCGGTTTACCGGTCCCCAGCTGGCGTCATAACCTAAAAGCGTTCCGTCCTTGTCGAAAAGCACCGCGGCAATCGACGGCGTCGCGTCAATTTTGATATCCGCTACCATGAACCGATGGCGCTCCGCGGTTGCAGCTTGGCCGAAACGGTGAGCGGATTGATATAGGGCTCCAGCGCTTTGACGGTGGAGGAAAGCGCACCGCGCATATCCTGAATGACCCGGTTGCCGGCATCGATCATCTTGTAACGCTCATTGTCGTTGACCAGCAGATAATGCACGGCCTTCGCCAGCATCTCGACATCGCGGATGATGCGCCCGCCGCCGGCGCGGATGAGCTTCTGATAGGCCTCGCGGAAATTCTGCACATGCGCGCCCGACAATACGGCGCAGCCGAGCATGGCCGGCTCCAGCGGGTTCTGCCCGCCTTCCGCCGTCAGCGAGCGGCCGACGAAGGCAAGCTCGGTCAGCCGCAGGTAAAGTCCCATCTCGCCGATGGAATCGCCAAGGAAAATATCGGTTTCCGGCGTGATCACGTCGTTGCGGCTACGGCGCGCCACCGTCAGCCCCATGCCCTTCAGCATGGCTTCCACATCATCGCCACGCTCGGGATGGCGCGGCACGATGATGGTCAACTGGCCGTTGCGCGATTTGATCGCCGCATGCACGGTGGCGGCGGCCTTTTCCTCACCATCGAAGGTGGAGATCGCCGCCCATGTCTTGCGATTGCCTACCTGCTTGCGATAGGTCTCCAGCAGCGCCTCGTCGCAGGGCGGCGGGTCGGTATCGCCCTTGAGATTGCCTGATATCACCACCGGCCAGGAGCCAAGATCACGGAAACGTTCGGCATCGAGATCGGATTGCGCTACAACCAGCGCCAACTTGGAAAACAGCGATTCCGCAATATCGTGACGGTTTTTCCAGCGGTCGAAGGAACGGTCGGACAGACGGGCATTCACCCTTATCTGCGGAATGTGCCGGCGCTCCAGCTCCATCATCGTCACCGGCCAGATTTCCGATTCAGCGGTGATGGCGGCATCCGGTGCCCAATAGGTTAGGAAGCGGTTGACCGCGATCTTGATGTCGAGCGGCACATATTGGTGGATCACATCGTCGCCAAGCCGGGTGCGGGTCAGTTCGGCCGAGGTGACGGTGCCGGTGGTCAGCAGCACGAAGATATCGCGCTTGCGAATTTCGCGGATCAGCGGGATGAGGGCAAGCGTTTCGCCCACACTTGCGGCATGGAACCAGACGAGCGGCCCGCGCGGGCGCTCGGCGCTGGCGTAACCGAAACGTTCGAAGCGGCGGCGCTTGTCTTCCTTGCCCTTCGCAGCCCGCCAGGAAAGATAGGGTCGGGCAAAGGGATAGGCGGCGATACCGGCGATCCGGTAACCCGAAAGAGCGAAACGTGCGATACGGCTGCTCATGACATTCTGCCCTTGATCATTCCGCGCAAAGTCTGCCCCTGTTCTTGTTGTTGTTGTCGCCGCCTACTTCTTCTTAAATTGCGTCATTTTTTATCATCGGAAACGAAAGCGCGATCACATTTTCTCGTGCCGGAACTGCCGGCCTGCGTTGAATGGCAGGAATCACGGAAAAGCTCGCCTTCACCCAATAGTATTACAACGCAAGGGCAAAAGGACTCAATTTTTGTCGTCGGGATTGAGAAGACGGTGCATATGCACGATAAAATAACGCATATGGGCATTATCGACCGTCATCTGCGCCTTGGATTTCCATGCCGTGAGGGCTGAAGCATAGTCAGGATAGATGCCGACGATATCGAGCGCATTCAAATCCCTGAACTGAACATCCTGAAGGTTTTCCAGTTCGCCGCCGAAGACGAGGTGCAGCAGCTGTTTTGGTTTGCCGGATTCCGTCATGTCTTTATCTCTTTCTTAAACGCTGAGAGAGGCCTTCATCTGCGGGATTTCCGGGCAAACGTCAACCGTCGGAGAGATGTGAAAACGCATTCAAAAGCGCTGGCAGCGCATAATTTGCTGCGGCGCACAATGCGGGGTGGTTCACCTCACGACGATTATACATCAGAGGTTTTCCATCGAGGCCGACAAGCTGCCCGCCCGCTCTTTCCAGAATGAGGTCGGCGGCGGCCAAATCCCACTCGTGCGAATTGGCCTTGACCAGCGTTCCGTCAATACGGCCATCCGCCACCATCGCCAGCCGGTAGGCGAGCGAAGGCACATGCGGAATGCGCTTGACGCCAGCACGCACCTCTTCCGGCAGATGGGTGATCACATCTTCCGGCGCAGCCAGATGGAAGATGCCGGCATTTTCACGCACGGCGAAAACCGGCTCTCCGTTCTTCAGGGCTTCACCGTCCTCAAGCGCGGTGAACTCCTCGGCAAGCGCTGGCGCCACGAGGACGCCAACCACGGGACGACCCTCATGCACAACAGCAACGCTGACGCACCAGGTATCCCTGCCGCCGATGAAGGCGCGGGTTCCGTCGATGGGATCAACGACGAAGACAGTGGAGCGGGAAAGCCTGTCCGTGTCATCATCCGTCTCTTCCGAAAGCCAGCCGTAATTCGGCCGGGCGGAACGCAGGATGGTTTCGAGAATTTCGTTGGCGGCGTAGTCGGCGGCGCTGACCGGTGAGAGGCCGCCATTCTTCCACCAGACCTCGGGGTCCTTGCGGAAGAAACCGAGGGCCGTCTCGCCCGCCTTGCGCGCGGCTTCGAGGACCAGCCGCAAATCGGAGGCCCAGCGGGCCTCAGCCATATCGTTCATTTTGCCGTCTTTTCCGCGCGCCTCAAACGGCGCGCCTGCTTTTCTCTTCGCACTTGCACACAAAGTACCGACGAAAACAACCCGCGGGTCGCCTTACTTGCCGGCGATCGTCATGCCTTCGATGGCAAGCGTTGGTGCGGCGACGCCGTATTTCCGGTCAATATCATTGGCCGGCGTGACCCGCATGAACATGTCCTTGAGGTTCGAGGCGATCGTCACTTCGGACACCGCGAAGGTCTTTTCGCCGTTCTCGATCCAGAAGCCGCTCGCGCCACAGCTATATTCACCGGTGAGCATGTTAGCGCCATGGCCGATCAGTTCGGTGACGTAAAAGCCGGTTCCAACCTGTCGCAGCAAATCCTGAGGCGAGATATCGCCCGGTTCCAGAGCCAGATTGCTGGAGGACGGCGATACCGACGTGCCGCCACGCACGCCGCGCCCGTTGGTTTCAAGCCCGAGTTCGCGCGCCGCCGAGGTGGAGAGGAACCAGTGTTTCAGCACCCCGTCCTCGATCATCGTCATCTTCTCGCCCCGGACACCTTCACCGTCAAAAGGACGGGAGGACGGGCCGCGGACGATCTGCGGATCGTCGGTGAGGTAAAGGCCCTTTTTCAGAACCTGCTGGCCCATTTTGTCGCGCAGAAAGCTGGTCTTGCGGGCGACCGAAGCGCCGTTGATTGCGCCGGCGATCGCACCGACGAATCCACGGGCGATGCGCGGATCAAACACCACGGTAATGTTGCTGCCCGTATCGACCTGACGGGGTCCTACCCGCCGCACGACTTTTTCACCGGCGCGGCGGCCGATTTCTTCGGCTGCATCCAGATCGGCATAATAAAGGCGGCTGTCGAAATCGTAGTCGCGCTCCATCTTCGTGCCTTCGCCAGCGATGACGCTGACGGAGCGGCTGAAGCGGCTGCCCATGTAGCTGCCGGAAAAACCGTGCGAGGTCGCGAGCACGAGGCCGCCCATGCCGCTCGATGCACCGGCGCCGGAAGAGTTGCTGACACCCTTGACGGCAAGTGCGGCCTCTTCCGAAGCCAGTGCCGCCTCGCGCAGTTGATCGGCAGAGACCTCGGTGGCATCGAAAAGCTCGAGATCATCATAGGAAATCGCCAGCCGTTCCTTGTCGGCGAGGCAAGCGAAGGGGTCTTCCGGCGAAACCTTGGCCATGGCCACCGCCCGCTCGGCCAGCGTCTTCAGATCGAAGCCGGGATTGGCCGAAACGCTGGCCACCCGCCGCCCGACGAAAACGCGGAGCGAAAAATCATCGCTTTCGGAGGATTCGGTGCTTTCCACCTTGCCAAGCCGCACGCCGACCGATTGAGACCGGGAGCGGACGACAACGGCATCCGCCTCATCCGCGCCCGCTGCGCGGGCAAGATCGACAAGTTCGCTGGCGCGATCGAGAAGTTTGGAAGAATCTATTTCTGAGGACATGAGTTGGCCTTTCATTCCTGTTCCATTTATTGTGCCAGCAACCCCGCATCAAGGGCGAAACGCCGCTTTCTCAATCGGCAAGGCTCTATCGCCACCATATTCGAAAGTCCGTCCGCATGACCGAGCACGACGCTCTCTTTTCCGAACCATTGCTGCTTCTGGCCGGCGCGGTCATCGCGGCCTCGGTTTTCCGCAAGCTCGGGCTTGGCACCGTGCTCGGTTATCTGGTGGCCGGCATCATCATCGGGCCGTTCCTGCATCTGGTCACAGATGCGAAAGACATTTTCAATGTCTCGGAACTGGGCGTGGTTTTCCTGCTGTTCATCATCGGTCTGGAACTGAAGCCATCGCGCATCTGGCAGATGCGCCGCGATATTTTAGGGCTCGGGCTGGCGCAGGTGCTGGTGACGGGCAGCGCGCTGGCGGCGATTGCCTGGTGGGCCGGCTTGATCGACGCGCGCGGCAGCCTCGTCGCCGGTTTCGGCCTTGCGCTGTCCTCCACCGCCTTTGCGCTGCAAATCCTCGAAGACGACGGCGACATGAACACGCGGCACGGCAACCGCTCGTTTTCGATCCTGCTGTTTCAGGATCTTGCCATCGTGCCGCTTCTCGCCCTCGTCACCATTCTTTCCAACCGGCCGGACGTGGCGTCGGATTCGATGGTTTACGATCTCGTCGCCTCGGTCGTTGCGGTGGCGGGCATGGTGCTGGCCGGACGCTTCCTGCTGACGCCGATGTTCCAGATCATTGCCCGCACGGGTGCACGCGAGGTAATGATCGCGGCGGCGCTTTTCGTCGTCATCGGCGCTGCCGCCATCATGGAGGCTGTCGGGCTGTCGATGGGCATGGGGGCGTTGCTTGCGGGCCTGATGCTGTCGGAATCTTCCTACCGGCATGAGCTGGAGGCGGATATCGAGCCGTTTCGTGGGCTGTTGCTGGCGCTATTCTTCATGGCCGTCGGCATGTCGCTGCATGTCAACATCGTCTATGAGCATATTGTTCTCATCCTGATCGCCGTGCCGGCAATGATGGCGGTGAAGGCAGCGGTGATCTACAGCCTTTGCCGCATTGCCGGCTCTTCGCGTTATGCATCGAGCCGTATCGCGCTGCTTCTGGCTCAGGGCGGCGAATTCGGTTTCGTGCTCTTCACCACCGCTGCCGCCTCCGGGCTGTTTCCACAGGCGACCGCCTCAATCCTCGTCGCCATTGTCACGCTTTCCATGGCGCTGACGCCGCTTCTGGCGGTGATATCGCGCCGTTTGACGGCGGAGGACGCCGCCGAAGACACGCTGGACGAAGATTTCGACGGGGCTGGCGCGGACGTGCTGATGATCGGCTTTTCGCGCTTCGGCCAGATCGCCTCACAGATCCTTCTCGCAGGCGGGCGTGACGTGACGGTCATCGACAGTTCCGCCGACCGCGTGCGTCAGGCCGCACGTTTCGGTTTCCGCATCTTTTTCGGTGACGGCACCCGCAAGGACGTGCTGATCGCCGCCGGCATCGAACGGGCCGATCTGGTGGCAGTCTGCACCCATAAGAAGGAAGTGACCGACCGCATCATCGACATGATCCAGTCGGAATTTCCAAGCGTACGCATCTATGCCCGCTCTTATGATCGCGTGCACTCCCTCGATCTCAGAAAAAAGGGCGTGGAATATGAACTGCGCGAGACGCTGGAATCCGGCCTGCTATTCGGCCGACGCATTCTGGAGGGGCTGGATATGGATGGCGAGCGGGCGCTGGCGATCTCCGACGACATTCGTGAACGCGACGAGGAGCGGCTGCAGCTTCAAGCCGTGGAAGGCCTCGCCGCCGGCCGGCAGATGCTGCACAACAAGCCAGTGCGGGAGGTGAAGCCGGAGCCGCTGATGAAGCCGAAGAACAAGGCGGAGAAGCGGGAGGAAGAGGATATGGAGGACAGCGAGACGGAAGTGTCGTTGTGAACTTCGCGGCACTGGCTAAGAGGGGCCCGCTTGTTTCTTTTCCTCAAGGGGGAGAAGTCCGCGGCAGCGGGACGAGGGGGCAAGGGTAGTGAGATACGGCAACGTTGCCCCCTCATCCGACCCTTCGGGCCACCTTCTCCCCGACGGGGAGAAGAAACACGTGGCACCCGCTCGCTCCCGAATACTTAGGGAGTAGCGCTCAAGCCTCCACGCCCTGCCCGCGATGAAACAGTTCTACCTGCATCTCTATCTGCCGCTTCAGATCGTCCTTGATGCTCGCGGAGGCGTTCAGCACCTCTTCGGACTTCAGGAAATCCAGCACGCCGAAACGGTGAACTGGCGGCCGGAGGAAAATGTGGGGTGGGCGTAGTCTCAGCTTCAGGGCAATCGCCGCCTGCATCATCAACTGGCTGGCGCCGAACAGGCTTTCCAGCCGGTTGGGCATGGTGGTGCCGTCACCTTCCGGGCCGCCGACAACGTCGACGCCGATGACGATATCGGCCTTGTCCAGCAGATGTTCATAAGGGACCGGATTGAAGATGCCGCCATCGATCATGATGCGACCATCGATACGCACCGGCATGAACAGCGCCGGAATGGCGGCGGATGCCGCCAGCGCCTGGATTATTTCGCCGGTTTCCACCACCACTTCGGTCTGGGCGTAATAATCCGTGGTCAGCACCTTCAGCGGGATGGCGAGTTCCGAAAAATCCTTCGGCAGGGCCTGCGGCATCAGGGCGTGCAGGATGAGTTCGAGATTGAACTGGCCGAGGCGAAAACCATCGACCGCATGGCGCATCGAGGCTGGGCCGAGGCTCCAGAGCCGGTTTGCAACCGAGCCTTTGCGCCCCATGAGTTCGAGGGTGTATTCACGGATTTCCCGGCCGCTCATGCCGGCCGCCATACCCGCGCCGATGATGGAGCCGATGGAGGAGCCGGACAACGCCACCGGGCGGATGCCGAGTTCGTCGAAGGCCTCGACGACGTTGATGTGGCAGATACCGCGTGCGCCGCCACCGCCGAGCGCCAGTCCGAATGTCGGCTCATGGCCACCCGCGCCGGCGCCTTCGAGGACATCTTCCCCGGCATGCACGATCGTGACACCCTCGTTTACACCCTGCTCCATGCGAATACCCAAATTCTTTCCGCAGAAAAAATCCTGCCTATTGCGCAAACAAGACAAGACCGTGGCGTGACGGGAAGGCCTTCCCGTCAGGGTTCGTAGCGGTAGAAATGCATTTTCGTGTCGCCGAAGATACGGCTTTCGAGAAGTTTGAACGCCGCATCGACGGTGACCGCGACATCGCCGCGCTCTTCCAGAATGGCGAGCGCGCCGGGCGCCAGCCAGCCGCCGCCATGGGCGGCAGCGAAAGCCTTCTCACCATGGCCCTGACCATAGGGCGGATCGGCGAAGAGAAGATCGAAGGGCTCGATATTGTTGACGCCACCAAGCTTGGTGGCATCACGACGCAGGATACGGGCACGCCCGTGCAACCCCAGCGCATCGATGTTTTCCCAGAGCAGCCCCCTGCCCTCAACGCCGTTTTCGACGAAGAGCGCCACACGACAGCCACGCGACAAAGCCTCCAGCCCCACCGCGCCCGTTCCGGCGAAAACGTCCAGAACGCGCGTACCATCAAGACTTTCCGGATAGGCGTGACTTAAAATGTTGAAAAGGCTTTCCCGCGTCCTGTCGATGGTCGGACGAATGGAATTTGTTTTCGGCGCGGCCAGATTTCGGCCGCGAAACTCACCGCCTACGATCCGCATTACGTGTCATTCCCCTGCCACCAGTCGGTTTGCCACCCGGGCCTTTGCCGCCCGGCTTGCCGCCGCCGGGGCCATTGCCGCCGGGGCCTTTACCCTTGCCCGAAAAACCCGAACGCTCGCCACGCTCGCCCGACTTACCAAAGGACGGCTTGCCGGATGCGGGCCTGCCGCCCGGCTTTGCACCACGGGGCTTGTCCCCGAAAGGCCGGTCGCCACGGGGACGATCGCTGCCGGGACGATCCCCTTCTTCGCGGGGCTTGTCACGAAACGGCCGTTCGCTGAATGGCTTTTCACCACGCGCGGTACGATCGCCAAAACTCTTCTCGCCACGCGGACGGTCGCTGCGCGGGCGATCACCATCTTCGCGAGGCCGGTCCCGGAACGGCCGGTCACCGAAGGGTTTGTCGCCGCGCGCCGGACGATCACCGAAGCTCTTTGCGCCGCTGCGTGCAGGACGCTCGCCACGGGGGCGGTCGCCGTCTTCACGGGGGCGATCCCGGAAAGGCCGGTCGCCGGACGGTTTGCCGCCAAAGGATTTGCCGCCGCGTCCACCGCGATCGCCAAAGCTCTTTTCGCCGCGTGCCGAGCGGTCGCCACGGCCGGGGGCGCGATCATCCTCGCGGGTGGGTTCCGAGCGGATCCACTCACCCTCTTCATCGGCATGGCGCACGAGGCTGCGGCGCGCTTCGTCCTGGGCGGACGGCTTCTTGAACAGGTTTTCGGCTTCGGCGCGGGCAGACGACTTGCGCTCCTTGCCGTCGCGGGTCGGCCTTGCACCGGGCGCCATCCACACATTGGCGGTGCGGCTGGTGCCGGCGGGCTGGCGGGGGCTGCGGCGCTCTTCGCCGTCATCTTCCTTGCGGCCCTTGCCAGCGAATTTTCCGGCAGGCTTCGCGCCGAACTTGCCGGCTGGCTTATCACCGCGTTTGGTGTCGAGACGGCCGAGCGCCTTTTCGCGGCGATCTTCCGGTTTGCCGGCCGATCTCTCAAAACGCGGCTTGCCTTCCGGCGCGTCGCCGCCCTTTGCCCATTCGGACTTCGGCGCGCGTTTGGGCGCGTTGTCTTCTTCGTCTTCGGCAGGCGCATTGGTGTAGATCGGCGCATCGAAATTGGCGCCGGACTCTTCAATCAGGCGCGGGCCCAGCTGGTCGCGCAGCATGCGGCCGCGCACTTCCAGCACCTTGCTCTCGGGCAGATCGCCAAGCTGGAACGGACCGTAGGAGATGCGGATCAGGCGGTTGACCTCGAGACCTAACGCACCGAGCACGTTCTTGATTTCGCGATTCTTGCCTTCACGCAGGCCCATGGTGATCCAGACGTTGTGGCCCTGGGTGCGGTCGAGCGTCGCATCGATTGCACCATAAAGCACGCCGTCGACGGCGATGCCGTCCTTCAGCTTGTCGAGTGCGGCCTGATCGACCTCGCCATGGGCGCGCACGCGGTAACGGCGCAGCCAGCCGGTGGTCGGCAGCTCCAGAACGCGGGAAAGGCCGCCATCATTGGTCAGCAGCAGCAGGCCTTCGGTGTTGATATCGAGACGGCCGATGGACAGGACACGCGGCAATTCACCGGGCAGATTGTCGAAAACGGTCGGGCGGCCTTCCGGGTCGGAGTTGGTCGTCACCAGACCGGCGGGCTTGTGGTACAGCCACAGGCGCGTGCGCTCCGCACCGCGGATCGGCATGCCATCCACTTCGATCTTGTCGGACAGCGTGGCGTTGACCACCGGGCTGTCCAGCAGAACGCCGTTCAGCGACACGCGACCTTCCATGATCATGCGCTCGATATCGCGTCGCGAAGCGACACCGGCACGCGCCATGATCTTGGAAATACGTTCCGGCTTGGTGCCGCCAACGATCTCGCCCACGGGGGCAGCCTTGGCTTCCGCCGGTTTCTTTTCACGCTCTGCAGCGGGTTTACCGGGGCCTTTCGGCTTGTTGTCGCGGCTAAACGTCTTGCCACCGTCACGCTTCGGCTTGTCTTTAAAAGTCATTTGTTGTTTGCCTGTTGTTTGGGCTGTCCTATCAGGTCCAAGCACGAGGGTTAAGAGGAAATTGAAACGCAATGGCCGAAACGACGCATTTCATGGAACTGGCGCTTGCGGAAGCCCGTGCCGCGGCTGAGCGACAGGAGGTTCCGATCGGCGCCGTACTGGTTCTGGACGGCCGCGTCATTGCCCGATCCGGCAATCGCACCCGTGAATTGAACGATGTGACGGCGCACGCCGAAATCGCCGTGATCCGCATGGCATGCGAGGCGTTGGAACAGGAACGCCTGCCCGGTGCCGATCTTTACGTCACGCTGGAGCCCTGCACCATGTGCGCGGCGGCGATCTCTTTTGCCCGCATTCGCCGCCTTTATTACGGCGCGCAAGACCCCAAGGGCGGCGCGGTGGAGAGTGGCGTGCGCTTCTTCAGCCAGCCGACATGCCACCATGCGCCGGATGTCTATTCGGGACTGGCGGAAAGCGACAGTGCTGACATTCTGCGACAGTTCTTTCGCGACAAACGTCTCGAGGATTGAGCGGCGAGCGGGAAAGACAAAGCCTCCCGCCGACCATCAGCCATTTTTTAATTGGCCTGTTTTTATTGGCCAGCTTTTACTGGAAAGGGTTCCACCAGCTCTTACCGGTGTTTGCCACGGCCGCTTCTTTCTTGCGGCGCTTTTCCTTCTTCTGTTCCGGCTCGCCGAGATCGGTCAGCTGATCCTGCGGAACGCTGCGATATTCGGCCGGCGGATCGGTGAGGAACTTGCGCTGGTTGTTGACGACGGAGCCGCCCTGGGCATCGGCCTTGGCCTTGCGGAAGGCTTCCCATTTCTGGGTTTCGGTCATCTGACCAGCCGTGCCATTGCCGGCGAGCAGCGGTGAGCGGTAATGCGGGTTGTTCTTGTTGGCATCCGCTTCATCGCGCAGGCGTTCGCGGGTTTCTTCCGGCGATTCGACCCATTGCGGATTAGATTCGCGGTTGGCCATGTTCTGCTGCGGCGAGGCCAGCTGTTCGGCGCGGGACTGGGCCGGAACGACAAGACCCGGGCGCGGGCTGTATTTCAGGTTGCGCTTTTCCTGGTCGTTGCCGGTAATCGAGGTCGCATTGCCGAGATCGTCGACCAGCTGTTCCGCCGACGTCTTGCCTGTCCCGTAGGTCGGGCTGGTGCAGGCGCCCAGCAGCACGCCTATGGCCGTGATGCCTGCAACCGTGCGAAACATGCCAAAACCCTGCGCATTAACCTGCCCAAAAGCCTTCATCGTCGTCATAAAAACCCTTCCAGCCGTCCGTCCCACTGCGCCAGACATCGTCTTTCGGCAGGCGGTAACCCGCATTGCCGTGCAAATCCGGCCATTTTCAGGCAGGTGTACCGGATGAAGAGGCAAAGCGCAATTCATCCGGCCATTTTCATTATGCCAGAGCCGCAAGCATTTTTAGCAAAGCCAACGCTCTACTACATTATGGAGAATTTAAAAAAATACTGTAATTTATGATTGCATTTATCATCGCGTCACATTTCCGGTATAGTATTACATTCGTTACGAACAGTAAAAAAAACAAACATATAAATTAAACTTTGCATTTTTTAATTAACTTAACTATATAATGGAGATTAAATATGCATGGATCATTTGATTATCAAGAAAATATCTCTTCTATAAAAGAGGGAATTCTTGCAGACGCAGCGCTTGGTGATGGAAAAGAAATAAAAATATTCACTACAAAAAATTCTACGGAAATAAAGGCGATCATCGATGTTGCCAACGCATTCCCAATGGATAAAATTATAGCGCGCTACGTCAAAGACGAAGGCGTGTCCCAATTGGTAGCGCGCATCCATGAAAAAGAACTAAAGCGGTTTTTAGCGTTGTGCGCTATATATCGCGGCCCTATAGGTATGCGCGGTCAAGTCGATGAACTCTGGCATTCATTTTTGATGTTTACCGAAGACTATCAGCGCTTCTGCGAAGAAGTAGCAGGAGAATTTATTCATCACGCCCCGAATGACGAGGACACACCTGAAGCCGGCCGTCGCATCGCCGCTCTTCGGTTCAATGCCACATACGAAGCAGCATTTGGACAGTCTCCAGACCCTGAGGTTTGGCCTCTTCTGACTTCAGATAACTGCATGAATGGTTGCGGTAGTCGCTGCGGCGGCTGCAGATGCATGACGACCCCCTAACCCCCCGTTTTTTAAGCGCCGCACCGAGTTCGGTGCGGCGTTTTACGAGATGGACTACATTCGGCCTATGGCAACGAGTTCCCGCAACGCAGCCGCATCGCGGGCCGAAACCTCGGGATAATCCGGGTCGGAACCGACATCGGTGGTGATGCGCCAGGAGCGGGCGCATTTTGCGCCTTCCGCCAGCTTCTGTTCGACCACGACCTTTGCGACTTCCGGCAGACGGAAGCCATCGGTCGGGCCTTCATCACCGACCACCGAGATGGCCGAGGTGATGCAGATTTCGGCGAAATCTTGGCCCTTCAGCGCGGCCAGAAGATCGGCATCGATGATGTGCACGACGGGGGCAGCCTCCAGCGAGGAGCCGATACGCTTTTCACGGCGTTCGACTTCCAAGGCACCGGTCACGACGGTGCGAACCTTGCGGATCTTGTCCCACTTGGCTTCAAGAGCATCATTCTTCCATTCCGCCGGGATTGCCGGGAACTGGACGAGATGCACCGATTCCGCCTGCGGATAACGCGATAGCCACGCTTCTTCCGTCGTGAAGGGCAGCATTGGCGCCAGCCACGAAACGAGGCAATCGAACAGCCTGGAAATGACCGACAAGGCCGCCCGGCGCTTCAGCGACGACGGCGCGTCGCAATAAAGCGTATCCTTGCGGATATCGAAATAGAAGGCGGAAAGCTCGACATTCGAGAAGTCCACCAGCGCGCGGGCGATCTTCTTGAACTCGAAACCGTCATAACCTTCGCGCACGACCTTATCCAGATCGGACAGGCGGTGCAGCACCAGCTTTTCCAGCTCCGGCAGATCGGCGTAAGCAACCTCCTCGCCCTCATAATGGGCGAGCGTGCCGAGCATCCAGCGGATGGTGTTGCGCAGCTTGCGATAGGCATCGACATTGGTCTGGATGATGGCCTTGCCGAGGCGCTGGTCGTCCCAATAATCGGTGGTCATGACCCACAGGCGCAGGATATCCGCGCCGGCATCCTTCATGACTTCCTGCGGCGAGACCACGTTGCCCTTGGACTTGGACATCTTCTCACCCTTCTCATCCATGGTGAAACCATGGGTGACAACGGTGTCGTATGGCGCACGGCCGCGTGTCGCACAACCTATGACGAGGGACGATTGAAACCAGCCACGATGCTGGTCGGAGCCTTCAAGATAGACGTCCGCCGGCCATTTCAGATCCGGACGGTCTTCCAGCGTGAAGGTGTGAGTGCAGCCGCTGTCGAACCACACGTCGAGAATATCCATGACCTGCTGCCATTTGGCGTGATCGTGGTCATTACCGAGGAAACGTTCCTTTGCGCCTTCGGCAAACCAAGCATCCGCGCCGTCAGCTTCGAAGGCGTCAAGGATGCGCTGATTGACAACATCGTCAAGCAGAACCTCACCCTTCTCGTCCGCGAAAATCGCTATTGGGACACCCCACGCTCTTTGCCTCGAAAGAACCCAGTCGGGTTTGCTTTCAATCATGGCACGCAAACGATTCTGGCCGGAGGCCGGTACGAATCGTGTAGCCTCGACGGCACTGAGCGACCGCGAGCGTAGCGTGGTGCCATCACCCAACTCCGTCTCCATGCTGATGAACCATTGCGGCATATTCCGGAAGATGACCGGCTTCTTGGAGCGCCAGCTATGCGGATAGCTGTGCTTCAGGCGACCTCGCGCAAACAGGTTATTAGCAGCGATCAGCGCCTTGATGACGCGATCATTGGCGTCACCCTTCTTGCCGTTATCGTCCATGACGCGGGCCGCACCGCCGTCGGCCGACGGGCCGAAACCGGGGGCGTCTTCGGTGTAGAAACCGTCATCGCCGACCGGGAACGGGATAGCCGGCGAGACGCCACGCGCTTCCAGCTCGCGCTGATGCGCGGTCCAGACGTCAAAGTCCTCGCGGCCATGGCTCGGTGCGGTGTGTACGAAGCCCGTACCGGCATCATCGGTGACGTGATCGCCATCGAGAAGCGGAACCGGGAAATCATAGCCGAGCGAGGCCAGAGGATGGGCGCAGGTGATGGCGGCCAGTTCTTCGGTTTTGACATCGCGAACGAGCTTGAAGCTCAGCTTCGCCTTAGCCGCTGCCTCATCGGCAAGCTTCTTCGCGAAGATCAGCTTTTCACCCGGCTGCGGGCCGAAATCGTTCTGTGCGCTTTCGACTTCGAACAGGCCATATTCGACCCGCGAAGAGAACGCGATGGCGCGGTTGCCGGGGATAGTCCACGGCGTGGTCGTCCAGATAACGACGGAAACACCGGAAAGAGCGGGCGCAGCATCCTTCACCGGGAATTTCACCCAGATCATATCGCTCTCGACATCATGGTATTCGACCTCAGCTTCCGCCAGCGCCGTGCGTTCCACCACCGACCACATGATCGGCTTCGAGCCGCGATAGAGCTGGCCGGTCCGGGCGATCTTCAGGAGTTCGCCGGCGATGCGGGCCTCGGCGTGGAAGTTCATCGTCGTATAGGGATTTTCGAAGTCGCCCTCGATGCCGAGGCGCTTGAACTCTTCCGACTGCACCTTGATCCAGCCGGCCGCAAACTCACGGCACTCCTTGCGGAATTCGTTGACCGGAACCTCGTCCTTGTTCTTGCCCTTGGCGCGATAGGCTTCCTCGATCTTCCATTCGATCGGCAGGCCGTGGCAATCCCAGCCCGGCACGTAATTGGCGTCGTAACCGCGCATCTGGAACGAGCGGGTGATGACGTCCTTCAGGATCTTGTTCAGCGCATGGCCGATATGGATGTTGCCATTGGCATAGGGCGGGCCGTCATGCAGCACGAATTTTTCGCGGCCGGCGGCGGAAGCGCGCAGCTTCTTATAGAGACCCATTTCCTGCCAGCGCTTCACCGTTTCCGGTTCTTTCTGCGGCAGGCCGGCGCGCATCGGGAAATCCGTCTGCGGCAAATAAAGGGTGGCGGAATAGTCGAGTTTTTCTGCGGTGTCGCTCATAATCGTACCGTTGTTGCGCGCCGTGTCGGTCGCGCCGTCTCAATTTAAAACAGGGCAAATACGGAAAGCGCCATGACGACTGTCATGACAAGCGCCAAAATCCCGGACCTTCCGGCTCGTCAGAGCGGGCGGAAAGCCGGGCCAATAATTCGGCTAATCTGAGTTTTAAACATCAACCGGTATTGGGACATGGCGGATTGTTTATGCGGTTTTCCAGTAAAAAGGAAGAGAAAAGCGACAGCAATCGGGGCCGGAATAAGGGTCGGTCGACCCTTTCAGCTCAAAAGGCGATTTTCGCGTCCAGTTCGCTCAGCGGCCGCACACCTGACAGCATCGCCCTCGCCTCTTCCTCATCACGCCTGATCTGTGCGACCAGCGGTTCGAGGCCATCGAATTTCAGCTCGTCGCGCAGATGCCCGAAGAAGGACACCGAACAGACCTCGCCATAAAGATCGCCGGAAAAATCGAAGACGAATGTTTCAAGCAGTGCCGCGCCGTTTTCCGTCACGGTCGGGCGGTAACCGAAGCTTGCGACGCCATCGCGGATCGAACCATCGGGACGGCGGAACCGCACGGCATAGATGCCCGCCTTCAGTTCCGTCTCCGGCGCCAGCGCCATGTTGGCGGTGGGGTAACCCAGCGTGCGACCTAGCTTCTTGCCGTCTATGACTTCGCTTTCAACGGTGAAACGATAGCCAAGCAGTCCGGCAGCCCCCGCCACATCGCCCTCGCACAGAAGCGAGCGGATACGGCTGGAGGAGACGACATCCGCGCCCTCGTCGCGAAAGGCGTCCACCAGCGTCACGTCGAAGTCGTGGCGCTTGCCGGCCGCCATCAGAAATGCCGGGCCGCCCTCGCGGCCCTTGCCGAAATGGAAATCGAAGCCGGTGACGACGGCACTCGCGCCCAGCCAGTCGACCAGAATGGATTGGACGAATTCTTCCGCCGAACGCTGCGAGAATTCCCGATCGAAGGGATATTCGATGACGGAGCGGAAGCCGATGGCCTCGAGAATGCGCGCCTTCAACGGCGCGGGCGTGAGGCGGAAGACCGGCACGTCAGGGCGGAAGACGGAACGGGGGTGTGGTTCGAAGGTCAGAACCAGTGCGGGAACGCCGCGCGCTTCCGCCAGTTCCAGCGCCCGGTCCAGAACAGCGCGGTGGCCGCGATGCACGCCATCGAAATTGCCGATCGCGATGACGCCACCGCGAAGATTGTCCGGCAGCGACTCCTTTTTTTCATTGCGATGAAAGACGGTCATGGCAGTCGATCCATATTTTACGCCGGCTTAAGCCAGACGTTTCTCAGGCAAGGCGGGGCATCCACCAGCCGGGAGCCGCGCCCTGCCCCTTGAGATAGGCGTTGAGAAGCGCCTCGTCCGTGTGGCCATTCAGCGTATATTCGGCGGCGTGAATGCCGCCGCTGATATAAAGAAGGTTGAGGCCGCTCGCAATCGCGCCCTTCACATCCGTCGGCATGCCGTCGCCGATGGCGAGCACACGATCTTTGGGGAAGGCGCCGCGAACTTCCTTGGCCGCCGCAAGGCAGGCTTCGTAAATCGGCGCGTGCGGCTTGCCGGCAATGCGAACCTCGCCGCCCAGCTGTTCGTAATAGGCGGCCATTGCACCGGCGCAGGGGATGATGCGCTCGCCGCGCTCAACCACCAGATCGGGATTGGCGCAGATCATAGGGGCTTTACGGGCGATGAAGCCCTTGAGCATTTCGGTGTAGTCCTCCGGCGTTTCCGTTTCGTCGTCGAAGAAACCGGTGCAGACAACGGATTGCGCTTCCGCTTCGGCCACGCGCTCGACATCCAGGCCTTCCAGCAGCGGCATGTCCCGCTCGGGGCCAAGCAGGAAGACTTTTTTCGGGCCTTCCGCGATCAGACCACGAGTGACATCGCCCGAGGTGATGATGCGGTCATAGGCTTCATCCGCCACGCCGAGCACGCGAAGCTGGGCGATGACGCCGGGGGCGGGACGCGGCGAATTGGTGATGAGCACCACCGTCTTGCCGGCCTTGCGCGCTTCGTGCAGCGCAACAGCCGCATCTGGGAAGGCGTTGACGCCATTGTGCAGCACGCCCCAGACATCCGAAAGAATAACGTCGAACCCATCAGTGATTTCGCCGAGGGTGAGAATGCGATGGGCCATGATATGCTTTCCGGATGCGAGAAAAGGGTGTGCGTGACATCGCAAAGCAGGACGCCGATGGCAAGGAAAAAAGCGGTGCCGAGCCTGCCTGCCAATCCACCCGCCACCGTGCGGACATAAAACCCCGCTAGGCCCGTAACGGATGAGGAGTTGCCAAAAGGGTTGGTTTTCACCCGCCGCTCAGCGCATGGGAAATTTCTGTCATGGAACGCTGATAACCATAAGTCGTGAAATTTTTCCGACGGCGCGTTCTTGACTCAGGCAGAACGCCTCCTTATCTCGGTTCCGCTGGCACTCAAACAAAGAGAGTGCTAACACCCATCTCGTGAACCTCCAAAAGGTTCCTGAAGTCATTTGATCGAGGGATTAGGCAATGACAAGCACCAATTTCCGCCCGCTTCACGATCGCGTCGTCGTTCGTCGCGTTGAATCCGAAGCAAAGACCAAGGGCGGCATCATCATTCCCGATACCGCCAAGGAAAAGCCGCAGGAAGGCGAAATCGTCGCCGTCGGTTCCGGCGCACGCGATGAGTCCGGCAAGGTCGTCGCTCTCGACGTCAAGGCTGGCGACCGCGTTCTGTTCGGCAAGTGGTCGGGCACCGAAGTCAAGCTCAATGGCGAAGACCTTCTGATCATGAAGGAAGCCGACATCATGGGCATCATCGGCTGATTTAGCCGAACCCGTCCTTCCTTAAATTTCAAGCCGGACCCGGTCCGGCCATTCGAAACCAGGAGTTTTGAACATGGCAGCCAAAGAAGTAAAATTCGGCCGCACAGCGCGCGAAAAGATGCTCAAGGGCGTCGACGTTCTTGCTGATGCAGTGAAGGTAACCCTCGGCCCGAAGGGTCGTAACGTCGTTATCGACAAGTCCTTCGGCGCTCCGCGCATCACCAAGGACGGCGTTTCCGTCGCCAAGGAAATCGAACTGGAAGACAAGTTCGAGAACATGGGCGCACAGCTCGTTCGCGAAGTCGCCTCCAAGACCAACGACATCGCCGGTGACGGCACCACCACCGCAACGGTTCTGGCCCAGGCCATCGTTCGCGAAGGTGCAAAGGCAGTTGCTGCCGGCATGAACCCGATGGACCTGAAGCGCGGCATCGATCTCGCCGTCGCAGAAGTCGTCAAGGACCTTCAGGCCAAGGCCAAGAAGATCAACACCTCGGAAGAAGTTGCACAGGTCGGCACGATCTCTGCAAACGGCGAGCGTCAGATCGGCCTCGACATTGCTGAAGCAATGCAAAAGGTTGGCAACGAAGGCGTCATCACCGTTGAAGAAGCCAAGACCGCAGAAACCGAACTCGAAGTCGTCGAAGGCATGCAGTTCGACCGCGGCTACCTGTCGCCCTACTTCGTGACCAACCCGGAAAAGATGATTGCGGATCTCGAAGACGCATACATCCTTCTGCACGAAAAGAAGCTTTCGAACCTCCAGGCCATGCTGCCGGTTCTCGAAGCTGTCGTTCAGACCGGCAAGCCGCTCGTCATCATCGCTGAAGACGTCGAAGGCGAAGCTCTTGCTACGCTCGTCGTCAACAAGCTGCGTGGCGGCCTCAAGATCGCTGCCGTTAAGGCTCCTGGCTTCGGCGACCGCCGCAAGGCCATGCTGGAAGACATCGCCATCCTGACCGGTGGTACCGTCATTTCCGAAGACCTCGGCATCAAGCTCGAAAACGTTACTCTCGACATGCTCGGCAAGTCGAAGAAGGTTTCGATCTCCAAGGAAAACACCACGATCGTTGATGGCGCTGGCCAGAAGTCCGACATCGAAGGCCGCGTTGCCCAGATCAAGGCGCAGATCGAAGAAACCACTTCGGATTACGACCGCGAAAAGCTGCAGGAACGTCTTGCCAAGCTCGCTGGCGGCGTTGCCGTTATCCGCGTTGGCGGTTCGACGGAAGTTGAAGTGAAGGAAAAGAAGGACCGCATCGACGACGCTCTCAACGCGACGCGCGCTGCCGTCCAGGAAGGCATCGTACCGGGCGGCGGCGTTGCCCTGCTGCGTTCTTCCACGAAGATCACCGTCAAGGGTGAAAACGACGACCAGGAAGCCGGCGTGAACATCGTTCGCAAGGCTCTGCAGGCTCTGGTTCGCCAGATCGCAGAAAACGCTGGTGATGAAGCTTCGATCGTTGTCGGCAAGATTCTCGACAAGAACGAAGACAACTACGGCTACAACGCTCAGACCGGCGAATATGGCGACCTGATCCAGCTCGGCATCGTCGACCCGGTCAAGGTTGTTCGTACAGCCCTGCAGAACGCAGCTTCGGTTGCTTCGCTGCTGATCACCACCGAAGCCATGATTGCCGAACTTCCGAAGAAAGAATCGGCAATGCCGCAGATGCCCGGCGGCGGCATGGGCGGCATGGACTTCTAATCAGTCCTGTCTCTGGAATAAGGAAAGGGCGGTCTTCGGATCGCCCTTTTTTTGTTACCGCCCATACTTTTTTGCAGGTGCGGCGTCGCAAGCGCACCAGATGCGCAGCATGGACTTCCAATCGGTCCTGTCTCTGGAATGCAGAAAGGCCGGTCTTCGGATCGCCCTTTCTGTTGAAATTTCGTAGGAAAAACTGCCTTGCCAGATGGCAGAATATCTTTTCGCGCGAGATGCCGGGCACAGGCTCAAGATATTGTCTCTTTTTGAGACAGCGGCAAATTTAGCCGGCTTGTTTTCGGTGACCTATGCAATAATCGGACGTCAAGACAGGCGAATCACCATTGCCGACCGGCCGGATTTCCGCTTCATCAAGCTTATATGTGCGACATTTAGTTGTCTTTTTTCATATATTTCGCGATTACGATGAAGGAATACATAATATTTTTGATTTTCTCACTGAGCGGTTGTTGTAGGCGGAAGAAAATAAACTATAAGTCACCCCCCATAAGGGTGCCGCGACTGGACGCAAGCATTGAAGGGGTTTCAATGCCTGGCAAATACGTTCGACTGCGGATGGCGGTGAAAATTCGACCTGGCGGCGAAGCTTGAAATAGCGGCGCTGGCACGATGTTCATGCGGGGGCGCGATTTGTTTGAAATATCAAGACGCAACGATGCTCTGCCTATGGCTGCGGCAACCATGCCCGATCCGCGAACCCTGTCACATTTTTTCATTTCAGAAGAATGGAACAGCGACCTTTCAAGCGGCGTCCTCCGGCTTGGTGAACACGCGTCTTTCATGCACGGCCTGCCGCCAGGCGAATGCGGTCTGCTCAGCCTGATCCGCTGTTATGATCGTGGTGACCATGCCCGTGTGCTGGAGCTTTTCGAACAGGCTTCCACCGCGGCCTCGCGTTTCTGTTTTTCGACCGGCGTCTCCATCTTGCCGACGATGCGGCAGCCGGTCATCTGCATGGGTGAATCCTCCGGTTTCGACGACGGCCAGCAGGGTCGGATTTCCGGGCTGTTCCTGTTTCCGCGTTTCGAAGATATTCGCTTCGCCGCCTAATTACGCAAGCGAATGAGCTTCGTTCACAAAATGAAGACAATTTGTCTCCTATTGTTCATCTTTATGGACGGATGAATTTCGGCCATTGATATCTCCAGACATTGCCTTGCAGCTAACCGGCGACACGCCGATCATCTACCGGAGATATCCATGACCAGCAGCCAGAACGTTCTCGTTCTCATCGCCCGCATTCTGCTTTCCTTCATCTTCATCTATTCCGGCTTTGGCAAGCTGACCGATCCGGCCGGCACCGCCGGCATGATCGCAGGCGCCGGCCTGCCCGCCGCAACCGCGCTTGCCTATCTTGCTGGCCTGTTCGAATTCGTTGCCGGCCTTGCCATTCTCGCCGGCTTCCAGACGAAGATTGCCGCATGGGCGCTTGCCGTCTTCTGCGTCTTCACCGGCCTCGTCTTCCACAGCGGCACCGTCGCCGTGCCCGGCTGGCCTGACCCGGCCCTCGGCTGGATCAATGCACTGAACGGCATCATGCTGATGAAGAACATCACCCTTGCCGGCGCTTACATCCTGCTCGCCGCCTTCGGTCCGGGCGCCTATTCCGTCGACGCCAAGCGCGGCGCGGCTTTGGCCCACGCCTGAGTCGAATTAAAAAACCAACAAAAAAGCCGCCGGATCGCTCCGGCGGCTTTTTTTGTTTTTAATTCTCAGAGCGCCGCTTTTATGCGCGATGCGATCTCATGAACTGCAGCATCGCCCTCGTGCTCCGGCTTGCGAGCGCGAACGAAGCAGGCTTCCGAGCGAACAATGATACCGTCCGAGAGGATTTTCAGGTGGTTGGCCTTGAGCGTCGAGCCGGTGGAGGTGATATCGACGATGATATCCGCCTGCCCCGCCGCCGGTGCACCTTCTGTCGCGCCGAGGCTTTCAACGATGCGGTAAAGCTGGATGCCGTGCTGGCGCGAAAAGAACTGCTGCGTTAGCCGCCAATATTTGGTGGCAATCGCCAGTCTCCGGCCATGGCGGGCGCGGAACTCAGACGCCACATCGCCAAGATCGGCCATGCTGTCCACATCCAGCCAGATTTCCGGCACGGCAACCACGACATCGGCATGGCCGAAACCGAGGCGGGCGCAAAACTCCACCTGCGCATCGGCATTTGCCAGCCCCTCGCGCACCAGATCTTCGCCCGTTACGCCGAAATCCACCGTGCCAACGCCGATTTCGCGGGCGATCTCGGAGGCCGACAGATAAGCGATCTCGATATCATCGCGTCCTTCGATGCGGCCGCGATAGGAACGGTCATTGCCGACAGAAGCGACTTTCAGCCCGGCGCGTTCCAGAACGGCGGAGGCTTCTTCCTTCATCCGGCCCTTGGAGGGCAATGCAATGGTGATCATGGCTTGTCACTCCCACGCACCGTTTCGATGCGATCCAGCCAGAGCGAAAAGCCCACGGCCGGGATTTTTTCCTGCGCACCAAGCAGCGTCAGCAGCCGGTCGAAACGGCCGCCACCGGCAAGCACGCTGTCACTGCCCGCTTCCACCACCTCGAAAACGAGGCCGGTATAATAATCGAGCGGGCGACCAAAAGCCGCGCCATAGGTCACGGTTTCAAGATCGACACCGGCATTGGCAAGCGCTGCAACGCGCTTATCGAAAGCGGAAAGCGCACCGTCCAGTTTCAGTTTTGCCTTTTCGGCGAAATCGCGGAGGATTTGCGAGGCCTGCGGCAAAGGCGCCTGCAGGGCCAGGAACTGCTTGAGCAGCTCGAAACTCTCATCCGGCAGGCGGGTGGCGGCAAGCGCCAGCTTCTCCCGCAGACGGCGGGCGATTTCCTGCGGCGAGCGGCTGGCATTGGTGGAATAGCCGGTTTCCTGCATCACCGTATCGAGATAATCGACCAGCACCGCCTCGTCACCGGTTGCCAGAAGGCCGGCAACCCGCGCGTCGAGACCGGTCATGGGTTTGGGATGCACGAGGCTTTCGAGCAGTGCTTCGAGCTGCACTATGTCGCCAAAGGCCTGCACCAGCCGCTTCTGCCAGCCAAGCGGCAGGCCGAGCGCCGCGACCACCGCCTCGAACACCTGCTGGTCACCCAGCGTGACGGCAAGCGTGCGGCCGGGCAGCAGCCGCTTCAATATTCCGGTCGCGTCAATGACGGCGCGGGCATCGGCGGCGGCAATATCGGTATCACCGAGATCCTCGATGCCGGCCTGATAAAATTCGTTCGCACCTTCACGGCGCTGACGGAACACTTCACCAAGATAGGAATAACGCTTCGGCGTGCCGGTCGCCGTCTCGATATGGCGCAGACAGACGGGAATGGTGAATTCGGGACGCAGGCAGAGGCTGGTTCCCGTTTCGCTCTCCGTCATGAAGATACGGCGGCGCAAATCCTCGCCGGCCATATCCAGAAACGGTTCGGCAGGCTGGATGACCGGCGTGTTCACACGGCTCGTGCGGCGCGCGGCGAATTCTTCCAGTAGCTCTCCGGAAAATTCCGGCATGTCGATCAGGGGCATGGAACGGTACTTTTCGTCACGGTTCGAGCGGCTGCATCATTTCGATGCGGTTTCCGAAGGGATCATGGACATAAAACCGGTGATACCCTTCCAGCGGCTCATCCTCAACCACATGGCAGCCTGCTGTTTCAAGTGTTTTTCGCAAGGTTGCCAGATCATCGACCACAAAGGCCGGATGGGCTTTGCGCGCTGGCAAGAAATCCTGCTCGACGCCGAGGTGCAGTTTTATCGCGCCGCAGGTGAACCAGCAGCCGCCGCGCGCGGCCAGATTGGCAGGTTTTGCCTGCTCCGCAAAGCCAAGCAGGCCGCCATAAAAAGCGCGCGCCTCGTCTTCCCGACCGGCCGGCATCGCCAGTTGAAGATGATCGAGCGCAAGGATCGTCATGATCTCAGCGCCCTTCGGCGGCGCGGCGAACTATTGCGGCACTTCTCTGGAAAATTCCGCCTCGTCGATCAAGAACAATAAAAAATGATGGCTGGGCCGCGAGATACCCCCCTCTGCCCTGCCGGGCATCTCCCCCACAAGGAGGGAGATCGGCAAGGAGCGCAACCGCCGCCTTATTCTCAAGCGTCGAGATGGCCGGAACATAGCCGCAGATCGATCTCCCCCCTTGTGGGGGAGATGCCCGGCAGAGCAGAGGGGGGTAAGCGGCACGCATCACGTTACTTTCCTTGCGCCCGCAGCACATCCTCAGCCTGCGCGGCCAGAATCTCGCGGACCTTCGCCACCACTTCTGCCTCCGGCACGCTGACCTGCGCCACCCGCGCCTCGCGCCAGCTGGCATTGTCCTCGATCTCGCCGGAGAGGCGCTTGCCTTCGATCAGATCCTTGATCTGCACCACACCTTCGGCACGCTCGTCACCACCCTGAATGATGGCGATGGGGGAGCCGAGACGGTCGGCATATTTCAGTTGGTTGCCGAATTTCTTCCAGTTGCCCTGATACATTTCGGCACGGATACCTTCAGCCCGCAGCGCCTGCGTGAAGCGCTGGTAACGCCCCATGCTCTCCACATCGCCATCCATGACGGTGATGAGAACGGGCGCAAGCGGCTTGACCTGACCGAGCTTGCCGAGGTTCTTCAGGGCGGTCATCAGGCGCGAAACGCCGATGGAGAAGCCCGTGGCCGGAACCGGCTGGCCCATGAAGCGCGACACGAGACCATCATAACGCCCGCCGCCGCCGACCGAACCGAACACGACCTTTTCACCCTTTTCATTGGTGACATCGAAGGTCAGTTCGGCTTCATAGACGGGACCGGTGTAATATTCGAGGCCGCGCACGACGGAGGGGTCGATCTTGATGCGCGTCGAATCGTAACCGGCACTGGTGACCAGAGCGCCGATGATGTTCAGCTCATCAACGCCTTCTCCGCCTTTCGATGTGCCGGCCACGAGTTTGGCCAGATCATCAGCGCTTTCCGCGTAATCCTTGATACCAACGAAAAACAGCACCTTTTCGATCTGCTCGTCGCCAAGACCTGCGCCCTTGGTAAAGTCGCCGGACTCGTCCTTGCGGCCGGGGCCGAGCAGCAGCTTCACCCCTTCCGGGCCGAACTTGTCGAGCTTGTCGATGGCGCGCAGCACATTGAGACGCCGGCCGGCATTGTCCTCGCCGCCGAGACCAATGGCTTCCATGACGCCGTCCAGTACCTTACGGTTATTGACGCGAATGACATAGTCGCCACGTGCAATGCCGAGTGCTTCCAGCGTATCGGCCATCATCATGCACATTTCGGCATCTGCCTGCACACCGGCGGCACCCACCGTATCGGCATCGAACTGCATGAACTGCCGGAAGCGGCCGGGGCCGGGCTTTTCATTGCGGAACACGTAACCGGCGCGATAGGTGCGGAATGGCAGCTGGATTTCGTTGAAGTTTTCCGCGACATGACGGGCGAGCGGCGCGGTGAGATCGTAGCGCAGGCTCATCCATTGGTCATCGTCATCCTGCAGCGAAAACACGCCTTCGTTCGGACGGTCGCTATCAGGCAGGAACTTGCCGAGCGCATCGGTATATTCGAACTGCGGCGTTTCGATCGGATCGAAACCGTAAAGCTCGTATACCCTGCGGATCTTGTCGATCATCTCATTGGTGGCATGGATATCGGCAGCCGAGCGGTCCACGAAGCCACGCGGCAGGCGGGCTTTCAGTTTCTGAGGCTTTTTTGCTTTTTCGCTCATGATGCCGATCCGATATTTTCCTGAAATTATGCCGGTGTATTAGAGGATGAAGCCCTGTGCGGCAAGCCGCAAAGGCTCTGGTTTTACTGGCAGCGCGGGGCAAGCGGTGCTATATGGGATGCACGTATCCCATTTTAGTCGGAAAGGACGCACGCCATGAGCAAACAGACGGCAATTCGCCTGCCGGATGAGACCTATGAGCGGCTGAAAGCGCTTTCCGAGCGCACCGGCCGCACCTCCGCCTATTATATCCGCGAGGCGATCGAGAAGCATATCGAGGACATGGAAGATCTTTATCTTGCCGAAGAGGCGACGCGGCGCATCCAGCGCGGTGAATCAAAGGTGATAAGCGCCGAGGAGTTCTGGCGTGATCTGGACAATTGAATACGATGTTCTTGTCCAGAAAGAGATGCGGAAAATCGATCCGCAGACCCGTCAGCGTATCCGCGCTTTCCTTCAAGAAAGAGTAGCGGCGCTCGACAATCCCCGTCAGACAGGTGCCGCCCTGCAAGGCTCCGAACTCGGCAATTATTGGCGCTACCGGGTAGGCGACTATCGCATCATCTGCGATATACAGGACCACAAGCTGGTCGTGCTGGTGGTCGAAATCGGCCATCGCCGTGAAATCTACCGTTAGGCATTCATGATCCTCGAAGCCCTGCAATATGCCGCCACCCGCGCGGCGACGCCCAAAGAATTCCGGCCGCATATCCGTTATTCCGTGAACCTGTGGGCACGCGCCAACCGCTGCGCCAAGGCATGGGCGGAACATGAGGACAACAGCCGGCAATTCGTGCTGCAATCCGCCAGAAAGCTGAAACAGCGGCGCACGGCGGTGGTGCTGGGATCGGGCCTGCTACGCGATGTGCCTCATGATGCACTGGTGGCGATGTTCGATACCGTCGTTCTGGTTGATCTGGTGCATCTTGCCAGCGTGCAGGCAAAGCTGCGCCTCAACTCCAAAAAGAACGTGCGCATCGCCAATCGAGATCTTTCCGGCTTCGACGAGATTATCGCCGGCAAAGACCCGGAACCGCTCGATTTCCTGCGGCGGGTGCCCTATCTCGATTTCGTGGTATCGGCCAACCTCCTGTCACAGATCGGCACCGGCGCGCGCCATCGGTTGGAGCGCGAGAAAATCGCGAATGCGCCGGACGATCTGCTGCCGAAACTCATTCAGACGCATCTCGATGCGCTGGCCGGCCTTCCCTGCAAGGTCTGTCTGGTAACCGACACATCCTTCGACATCATCGGCAAGAATGGCAGTCTGCACCAGCATGAAGACCTGCTGCATGGTGTCAATATTCCGGCACCCCCAGCCGCATGGGAATGGCCGCTTGCCCCCCTTGGAGAGGAAAGCAGGGATTATCGTATCGTGCATCACGTCATCGCGCGTGAACTCACCTGAACGTCATGCTTATTCCACAATTTTCGCGGTAAATTCGCGTCATGCGCCTGATGATCCGCACTTTGATGTTCCTTGCCTGTCTGCTTTACGGTGCAATGCCGGCGCAGATGGCGATGAGCATGCCGGTGAGCGCGGATATGGCCGTTTCGTCGCAACCCGCGATGAACCATGAAAATGGCCATTCAAACCATACCGGAAATCGGGACATCGGTGCCGAGACCTATGGGCAGGATACAGCCAAAACCCATAAATCGGGCATGGGCGATTGCTGTCCACATGGCGATGACGCTGCGCATCCCGGGTCCTGCGCCGCCTGCCTGATTGTGGTTCCGCAAATGATCTTTGCCGACGCTGGCCGGATGATCTTCGCCTACCCCAAGCCGCAGCGTGGCATTCTCTTTAATGGCAAGGCTTTCGCCCCGCCGCTGCCGCCTCCCCGCGCCTGACGCCAGATTTTTCCAGTCAATCCATCGAAAAATCCGACAGACACAGGAAGGATAATCCATGTCTATCAAGACCATCACGCTCGTCGCCGCTTTCGCGGCAGTATTCGCCATGCCCGTTTTCGCCCAGGAAGCGGGCGGCCATGCCGGGCACACCATGTCCAAGGGTGCCGCAAGCGAAACTGCTTCCACCAAGGCCTTCATGGAAGCCAGCAAGAAGATGCATGGCGATATGGCCATCGACTACAGCGGTGACGCCGATGTCGATTTCGTGCGCGGCATGATCCCGCATCATCAGGGCGCGATCGATATGGCCAAGGTCCAGCTCGAATATGGCAAGGACCCGGAAATCCGCAAGCTGGCCGAAGAAGTCATCAAGGCGCAGGAAGGCGAAATCGCCATGATGAAGGCCTGGCTGAAGTCCAAGGGCAAGTGATTGCTATTGTTAAAGGTGGAGCGCTGGTTACGGCGCTCCTTCGGCGTCGCGGCAGGTTCCTTCTCCCCGCCGGGGAGAAGAAACAAGCGGTAACCGCTCAATCCATCGGCACCGGCATTGGCCCATAAGATGACGGGAGCTATGAGCGAAGGTTTGCCACGCCCTACAACCCCGCAAGACCGGCCTTATAGTCCTCCGATGCCGCCCGGCTGAGGCGTTCCAACTCCATGGCAGCCCGGCTTGTGTGACGCTCCTTATGGCGCAACAAAGCGAAGTTACGGGCGGGCAGATCGATACCTGAACGGACCAGCAAACCCTGCCGCAGAAACAGCGACGCCACCGAGGCGGAAACTGCCGTCGCAGCCCCGCCGGAGCGCGCCGCCATCACCACCGCCTCGTTGGACGGCAGCTCCAGCATGACGGAAAGCTCGCCGGGATCCACCCCCATCTGCCGCACCGCCGCCTCGAAGGCGGAGCGGGTGCCGGAGCCCTGTTCGCGAAGCACCCACGAGGTGCCATAGAGCATGTCGAGCGCGGTTAGATAACGGCCATCGGCAAAGGGGTGGGCCGAACCCGTGACGACCAGCAGCTTGTCCGACACGACGGGCTGCACCATCAATGCCGGCTCGTCGATCCTGCCCTCGATGAAACCGACCTCCGCCAGACCATCCAGCACCGCCTGCGTGACAGTCTTGGTATTGCCGATGTCGAGCCGGACGGTGACGCCGGGATAGAGTTTCTTGAATTGCATCAGGATCGGCGGCAGCCAGTAGCTTGCAATGGTCTGGCTGGCGCAGACGGTGATTTCGCCGCGCGTCAGGCCGCCCATTTCTGAGAGAATCAATTCGGCATTGCGCACGCGTGCCAAGGTCGCCTTTGCTTCGCCCAGAAACACCCGACCGCTTTCGGTCAGTTCGATGTTGCGGCCGACGCGATGGAATAGCTCGACATTATAAAAGGCCTCGAGATTCTTGATGGCGGAACTGACGGCAGAAGCTGTCAGGCCGATGGCTTCGGCGGCCCTCGTCAGATGTTCCCGTTCGGCAACGGCGATAAAGATGCGGAGTTGTTCAAAAGTCATGGCTTTTCATTCGATTTTATCGAATAATATATGCCATATTATTTGATGGAATAAAACAGGCGGCTGCGGCATTGTCTGGCCATGGCACAGCATCGCACCCTCTCCCATCCCTTTCAGTTTTCCCTTCGCTGGCTCACCCCGCTTCTGCCGGGTATCCTGCTCTGCGCGGCGGTCAGCTGCGCCGCCATTCTGGCGGAGCGCTTTCAGGTGCGGCTAGCAGGCCATGCATGGCTTGGCGATCTCGTGCTGGCCATTCTGATCGGCACGCTTCTGCGGTCGCTGGTGTCCCTGCCGGCGGTTGCTTCGGCCGGCATCAAATTCAGCGCCAAGACCCTGCTTGAGATCGCCGTGGCGCTTCTCGGTGCGTCCCTCAGCCTTGCCATTCTCAAGGGCGCCGGCGGGCTGCTGATCGGTGGCATCGCGCTGATCGTCGCACTGTCGCTGATCATCAGCTATTTCGCCGGGCGGATGCTGGGGCTGCCGCCCAAGCTTGCAACGTTGATCGCCTGCGGCAATTCCATTTGCGGCAACTCCGCCATCGCTGCCGCCGCGCCCGCCATCGGAGCGAAACCGGAAGATGTTGCCGCTTCGATTGCCTTCACTGCGGTCCTCGGCGTCGTCGCCGTGCTTTTGATGCCGTTCCTGCCGCAACTCCTTGGCCTCGATGCCACTCAATATGGCATCTTCGCTGGCCTGACGGTCTATGCCGTACCGCAGGTGCTGGCCGCCACCGCCCCGCTTGGAGCCGTAGCCGTGCAGACCGGCACCATCGTCAAGCTTATCCGCGTCCTGATGCTGGGTCCTGTCATCGCCACGCTCTCCGTCATCCATGGCCAGTCCGGCAAGGGACGCCTGAAGCTGCAGCAGATGGTTCCGTGGTTCATCATCGGCTTCGTGCTGATGATCATGGCCCGTTCCTTCGGCCTCATCCCCGAAGTTCTGCTTTCCCCGGTCGCCTCGCTCTCCAATATCCTGACCATCATGTCGATGGCGGCACTGGGCCTCTCTGTCGATATCCGCAGCCTTCGCCATGCCGGCGGCAAGGTCATCCTCGCCGCCAGCCTGTCGCTGGTGCTGCTTGGTGTTCTGAGCTTTGGCCTGATCATGCTGACGCAGACAATCTGAGGCGACGTTATTTTCCGGTGCTGACCGTCAACGTGTAATGCGCGCCGAGCCCACGGCGCGGCGACCCCAGAATGAGTGTCGGGCGGATCAGCCATTCGGTATCCGCCTTCGGTGTCAAGGTGGCGATCTTGCCGCCGGAATCGCTAAAGAAGATGGCATCCTCATCCGGTGTCGAAAAATCGAAGACCGCCATCAGGACGAATTCACTGGAGGCGGCGAGCTCGATCTTCACCGTCTGCCCGGCTTTCACTTTCAGGCGATAGACATCACCACGTCCGCGCCGGGTCCAGCCGTCCAGCGTCAGCGGTCCGGCCGGCGGCAGCGCGACTTCCTTCAGCCTTTCGCCATCATCCAGCCAGATACCGTCGACATTGCGGCTTTCCGCAAAGGACGGATGCGGCACGGCGGCCACAGTCATGGTGAAAGCCAGAAGCAGGGAGGTTACCTTCATGGACGTACAAACTCCCGCCGCATGGCCTCAATCGGCTGGCGGCAATGGCAGCCTTCGATGTGGTCATTGACCATACCCATGGCCTGCATGAATGCATAGACGGTCGTCGGGCCGACGAAAGTCCAGCCCCGCTTCTTCAAATCCTTGGAAAGGCGAACGGAGGCGGCGCTGGTGGGATTGGCCCTTAACGTCGCATAGTCCAGCCTTTGCGGCCTTTCTGCGGCAGCGGGTTCGAAACCCCAGAAATATCGGGCGAGCGAACCGAATTCATCGCGCAGTTCCAAAGCGCGACGGGCATTGTTGATGGTCGAAACGATCTTGCCGCGATGGCGGATGATGCCCTTGTCCGCAACGCAGCGCTCAATATCCGCATCGCTGAACTCAGCCACTTTTTCGAACTCGAAATTGGCGAAGGCAAGCCGGAAAGCTTCCCGCTTGCGCAGAACCGTCAGCCAGGAAAGGCCGGACTGGAAACCTTCCAGACAGACCTTCTCGAACAGGCGGCGATCATCCGTGACGGGATAACCCCATTCCTCATCGTGATAGCGGCTGTAATCCTCCAGCCCCTGCTGCCAGAAGCACCGCACCCGACCATCCGCACCGGTTTCAAGTCCCGCTTCACTCATTCCGCAACAACCCTTTTCCGCTCCCGCCCGTAACCGTTGGAAGCTGCGCACTTACCACTCATTCACCACGTTTCAAAACCGGGTGCTAACCTTAAATCCAGCTTTCCCTAATCAAGGGCTTTTTAATGAACGGCCATTTACGATTCGCTGGCGTCGAGGTGCGAACGTGTCCGGCAATGCGGGACAATATTCCCCGCCATTTCCATTGTTGCGGCATCCCGCAGAGAGAGTCCACCCGATGACGATGAAGTCCGTTTTTCTGGCGCTGAGCCTCGTTTCCACCCTCGCAGTGCCGGCCGCCCTGGCCAATGAGCGTTATCGCGAGCGCCCGCCGGTCGTCGTCAGCCCGGACCTTTCCGCACCATGGGTCATGCAGCTGGGTGGCCGCGGCAATGTGCGCCCGGTGGTTTATCCGCGCGCCCCTGCCGCACGCCAGCCGTTCTTCCAGCAGCGCCAGGTCGCCATGCCGCAGCGCCCCAGCTCCGGCGTCACATCGCAACGTCCGGCGCGGGTGCAGAATGCCGCCGTGCGTCCCAACGCACCAGTGCGCACGCAGATCGCACCGCAATTCCTGCCGCAGATCGTGACCTACCCGACCACTCAAAAACCCGGCACCATCGTCATCGATACGCCGAACCGCTTCCTTTATCTCGTCATGGCGGATGGCAAGGCGCGGCGTTATGGCGTCGGCGTCGGCAAACCCGGCTTCGAATGGGCCGGGACCCACAAGGTGACCCGCAAGGCCGAATGGCCAAGCTGGACGCCGCCGAAGGAAATGATTACCCGCGAAGCGGCGAAGGGACACTACCTGCCGGCCTTCATGGAAGGCGGCCCGGCCAACCCGATGGGCGCACGCGCCATGTATCTCGGCTCCACGCTTTACCGCATCCACGGCACCAACCAGCCATGGACGATCGGCAGCAACAATTCGTCCGGCTGCATCCGCATGCGCAATGAGGATGTCACCGATCTTTTCGAGCGCGTGAACGTCGGAACCACCGTCATTGTGATATGACGGCAACGGTGCCGCTAATACGCCGGCTCGCAGCCGGCATGGCGGCGCATCACGCTTGAATTGCTGTCCCGGAGCGATACAATCGCTACTAGATTGATTTTGCGAGACTTGGCGGGGGACGCCAGGCGCCGGACCTCTCTCAGGGGGATGATGGAACGGCCTTGAAACGGGTGGTCAACTGACCGCCCGTTTTTCGTTTCTGTCATTCAAATGTTATCAAAAAGCGGTTTGGTGCATTTCTGATATCAATCTGGATTCTCTTCATGCCGCGCTATACTTCATTTGTCTGCGCCCTGCTCTTCAGCGGCGTTTCCTTCTCTGCCGCCATCGCAGGTGAATTTGAAATTTCCGGTTATGGCGGCTGGCAAAGCGCCCCGCACAGCGACGTGACGGTTTCCGACGGACCGGACTTCCGGGCCGGATGGGAAGGCAAGTCGTTTTCCAGCCCGGCCTATTGGGGCGTGCGCGGCACCTACTGGTTCGAGGAAGGCCAGCTCAACAATTTCGGTATCTCGCTCGATTACACCCACGACAAGGTCTATGCCGACGATCAGACCCTTGCCCGCTCCGGCTGGTCGCATTTCGAGTTTACCGACGGCCTGAACCTTTTGACGCTGAACGCGCTCTATCGCTTTCCGCTGGAGACATGGCGCCTGACCCCCTATGTCGGCGCCGGCGTCGGCATCAACGTGCCGCATGTGGAAGTCACCCGCCCGTCGGGCAAAACCTTCGAGTACCAGCTGGGCGGCGCCACCCTGCAGGCGCAAGCCGGCCTCAGCTACCGCATCACCGACAACTGGTCGACCTTCGTGGAATATAAGGGCACCTATTCCTTTATCGATGTCGATATGGACAATGGCGGCAAGCTGAAAACCGATATCATGACCAATGCGGTGAACTTCGGCGTTGCGTATAAGTTCTAAGCGGAAAGCCGGGCAGGCTTCGGCCCGCCATAGGCCCAGTCCAGCAGCTCAACCGTGTGCAGGATCGGCATATCAGTGCCGGTTCCGATCTGCGTGATGCAGCCGATATTGCCGGTGGCGATAACATCGGCACGCGTGGCTTCGATGTTCTTCACCTTGCGGGCTTTCAGTTTGTCGGAAATCTCCGGCTGCAGGATGTTATAGGTTCCGGCCGATCCGCAACAGAGGTGGCCCTCCGCCGGATCGCGTACGGTAAAACCCGCCGCTTTCAGCAATTGCTTCGGCGCAAGCGTGATCTTCTGGCCATGCTGCATGGAACAGGCCGAATGATAGGCGACCGTCAGTCCCTGGCTTTGCATTTGCGGCAGATCGAGGCTGGCGAGATATTCGGTGATGTCCTTTGCAAACGCCGAGACCCGCGCGGCTTTGTCCGCATAGGCCGGATCGAGCCGCAGCATATGGCCATAATCCTTGATGGTGGTGCCGCAACCGGAAGCGGTGATGATGATGGCGTCGAGGCCACCATTCTCCATCTCCCGTGTCCAGACATCGACATTGCGGCGGGCAGACGCGAGCGCTTCTTCCTCCCGGCCCATGTGATGCACCAGAGAACCGCAACAGCCCTCCCCCTTCGGCACCACGACCTCGATGCCGAGCCGCGCAAGCAGGCGCAGCGTCGCCTCGTTGATGCCGGGGTCGAGCACGGGCTGGGCGCAACCGGTGAGAATGGCGACACGGCCGCGTTTTTCGCCTTCGGCTGGCCGCTCACCCGGACGGGCGGAAGCGGAGGCCGGAGGTACGGCAGCGGGCGCAAGAGCGAGCATGGATTGCAGCGGTTTCAGCGCCGGAACCTTGGCAAGCAGACCTGCGAAGGGCCGCGCCAGTCGGGCCAGGCGCAAGGCGAGCCGGAAACGCGTGGGATGTGGCAGGACGGCAACCAGAAGATTGCGGAACAGCCTATCCATCAAAGGCCGCTTATAGGTCTGTTCGATATGGGCGCGGGCATGATCGACCAGATGCATGTAATCCACGCCGGAGGGACAGGTGGTGGTGCAGGCAAGGCACGACAGGCACCGGTCGATATGGGTGACGACTTCGCGGTCGGCCGGACGGCTGTTTTCCAGCATGTCCTTGATGAGGTAGATGCGGCCGCGCGGGCTGTCCAGTTCGTTGCCAAGCGTGACATAGGTGGGACAGGTGGCGGTGCAGAAGCCGCAATGCACACATTTGCGCAGGATTTTTTCGGATTCCGCCACATGCGGATCGGCCAGCTGCTGCGGCGTGAAGGATGTTTGCATGGTTCAGACCGCCCTTTATATCGTTCCGGCCATCTTGCCGGGATTGAATATACCTGCCGGATCGAGCTTTTCCCTGATCCGTGCCGACAGGATGGTTTCCGCCGCCGGACGCGGTTCGAAGGCGGTAACGGTGGCGCGCGCCGCATCGCTCGCCCTCACCAGCGTTGCATGGCCGCCGCCGAGCGCCCGGATGGCGCCGCGCAGCAAATCCGCCTCGGGATCGGCCTCCATCTGCATCCAGACAAGGCCGCCCTGCCAGTCGTAAAAGGCATCGATGCCCGCTTCCATGCGCAGGGCGCCGACCAGCCTATGGCCTTCGGCCGGCGCGACCGAGACTTTCCAGAGCGGTTTGGCATTTTGCCCGGCATAGGGTGCGACATCACGCACCTGCCGCCATAACAGACTGCTCTCTTCATCCTCCAGCAGCACCCACGGCCCGACCCTATCCATGACGGAGAGGAGTTTGGCAGAGCGCGCTTCCACAGATGCGGCAAGCCCTTCCAGCCGCAGGATCGTTGCCGGACCGTCCGGCAGAGTGCCGTTGATGAAACGGGAACGGACATTTTCCGGCAGATGCGCCGCACCGGAAACCTCGACACTCATCGCCATCGCCGCCGCCATGATGCGCGTCGCCACATCGTCATCCAGACCGGACACGACCACGGTTTTTTCAGCCTGCGGTTTCGGCAGCACGCGGAAGGTGACTTCGGTGAGGAAACCGAGCGTGCCGAAGGAGCCAGCGAGGAATTTCGAAAGGTCGAGCCCGGTGACATTTTTCATCACCCGGCCGCCTGCCTTGATGATCTCTCCGCTGCCATTGACGAAACGGATGCCGAGCAGGCTGTCGCGTGCCGCACCTGCCACATAACGGCGCGGCCCGGAAACATTGGCGGCAAAGACGCCGCCGATGGTCGGTTCGCCTGCGGTGCCCATGACCGGGCGGTGATCCATCGGCTCGAAAGCCATCATCTGGCGGTTTTCAGCAAGGGCGGCTTCGACGCTGGCGAGCGGGGTGCCGGCCTTTACGGTCATGACCATTTCGGCGGGGATGTAGGAGACGATGCCGTTCATGGCGCGGGAAGAGAGCGCATCATTTGCCGCGACTGCGTTGCCAAAACCGGAGCGGGTGTTGCCGCCGATGATTTTTAGTGAGGTTTTTCGGGTTGCGTGGTCGCGGATGATATCGGCGGCCTGTGTTTCTGCGTATGGGGTCAGCATGGGGTGGAGGCCTTTGAGCAAGAGATACCCCCCTCTGCCCTGCCGGGCATCTCCCCCACAGGTGGGGAGATCGGCAAGGTGCGCCTGCGTCGCTCTATATCGACCAATAAGAAAGGCGAGACCTTGCCGCGATTCGATCTCCCTCCTTGTGGGGGAGATGCCCGGCAGGGCAGAGGGGGGTAAGCAACCCCCTCCAAGGCTACAAAGCTAAAGCCCATCACTCCCTCCCCTCCAGCGGAAACACCTTCGACGGGTTCATCAACCACCCCTCGTCAAAAGCTGCCCGCACCGCCATCTGCTGGGCCAGATCGGCCTCGCCATACTGGTGGCGCATCAAATCCCGTTTTTCGATACCCACACCATGCTCACCGGTCAAACAGCCGCCGGCATCGACGCAGAGCTTCAATATCTCATTGCCCGCCTCCTCGGCGCGGGCCGCATCATCCGGATCGTTGGCGTTGAACAGGATGAGCGGGTGCATGTTGCCATCGCCCGCATGGAAAACATTGGCAACGCGAAGACCGAGCCGGTCGGTAATCTCGCTGGTCTTTTTCAGCACATAGGAAAGCTGGGAGAGCGGCACCGTGCCATCCATGCAGATATAATCCGCAATACGGCCCGTCGCGCCGAAGGCGGATTTGCGGCCTTTCCAGATCGCCGCCGCCTCCATGGCCGACTGGCATTCCTTTACGGTCTTCACGCCGTGTTTTCTGGCGATGGTGACGATATCGGCCAGCATGGCGTCCATTTCCGCTTCCGAGCCTTCAACTTCGACAATCAAAAGCGCGCCGACATCCAGCGGATATCCCGCATGAGCGAAGGCTTCGCAAATCTCGATGGCCGGCTTGTCCATGAATTCGATGGCAACAGGAATGATGCCCGCGCCGATGATATCGGCGACGCAGGAGCCGGCCTCCTCGGACGTTTCGAAACCGAACAGCACCGGTCGCGCGCCTTCCGGCTTGGCGATCAGCCGCACCGTGGCTTCCGTTACGATACCAAGCTGGCCTTCCGAGCCGCAGACGAGGGCGAGCAGATCGTAACCGTCAGCGTCGAGGTGCTTACCGCCCAGTTCCAGCACCGTTCCATCCACCAGCACCATTTTCACGCCAAGCAGATTGTTGGTGGTGACGCCGTATTTCAGGCAATGCGCGCCGCCGGAATTCATGCCGATATTGCCGCCGATGGTGCAGGCAAGCTGCGAGCTTGGATCCGGCGCATAAAAAAAGCCTTCCGCGCCGGCCGCATCGGAAATGGAGAGATTGGTGACGCCCGCCTGCACCCGTGCGGTGCGGTTATAGAAATCGAGTTCGAGTATCGAGGCCATTTTCGAAAGGCCGATTACCACCGCATCTTCCTGCGGAATGGCGCCACCGGACAGCGAGGTGCCGGCGCCGCGCGGCACAACCGGAATGCCATAACGGTGGCAATATTTCAGCACCGCTGACACCTGCTCCGTCGTCTTCGGCAGTGCGACGGCGAGCGGCAGACGGCGGTAGGAAACGAAAGCATCGGTCTCGAAAGGCACGAGTTCGCGCGGTTGGTGCACAAGACAGTCTTCCGGCAAGATATCTTTCAGATCGGATATGATGCGGTCACGGCTTGCGACGACCTTCGCACGCGGCTCCAGAAACTTGATCGGCTGCGTCACCGCCCCCTCCTCCATGTACGTCCTGCCAACTGGTATTCTTTCTTTACCACTTTGAAACAAAGCAATCAAATGTTATGGATTTTTTCCATTCTGGAAATAATCGAGGGCAGCTGTGACAAATCTGGGTGATCTGGAAGTCTTCGCAAGCGTTGTCGCCTCCGGCAGCATGTCGCTGGCCGCCAAGGAGCTTGGCTATTCGCCGGCCGTCATTTCCAAGCGCATCAAGCGGCTGGAAGAAAAGCTTGGCGCACGGCTTTTCCAGCGCACCACGCGGCAAATTTCGCTGACCGAGGCCGGACAGGGATTTTACGAGCGGGTACTTGCCGTGCTGGAAGGGCTTGAAGAGGCCGAAGATTTCGTGTCCGGACGGGCCAACACCGTCAACGGCACGCTGAAGATTTCCGCCCCCACCTCCTTCGGGCGCATGCATATCGCACCGCATCTGAAGACCTTCATGGAGCGTCATCCGGACCTCTCGGTCAATCTGGTGCTCAGCGATCAATTCATCGATATCATTGAGGGCAGTTACGATCTGGCGATCCGTATCGCCGACCTCAACTCGTCGAGCCTCGTGGCCCGCAGGCTGGCGCCGGTTCGCCGTGTGCTCTGCGCCTCGGCGGATTATGTGGCCGCGCACGGCGTGCCTGTAACAATCGAGGATCTGAAGAAGCACCGTTGCCTGCCGGCGCATAATAACGACGTATGGCGGCTGGAAGGACCGGGCGGCGCGCTCAGCATCCGCCCGGAAGGCATGCTGGTCACCAATTCCAGTGAGGTGATACGCGAGGCGGTGATTTCAGGGCTTGGCATTGCACTGCGCTCCACCTGGGATATCGGCCATGAATTGCGCGCCGGCAAACTGGTGCAGGTTCTGCCGGGTTACGAGGGTTCGCGCAACGTCACGCTTTCGGCGGTTTATCCAAGCCGGCAGTTTCTGCCAGCGAAGGTACGGCTGTTCATCGATTATCTGGCCGGGCTTTATGGGCCTGCACCCTATTGGGAACAGGATTGAAGCGCCGAAGCCGATTTGAACAGGTTCCGCGCTGCCGCAGATGCCGATGAGTTCGGCTGGCGCGGAACTGGACAGAATATTTGACCAGTGCAATGCTTCGCTGATAATTTGCCCGACATCAAACATGAAGGCGGGATTTCGCCGGAGACTTCTGCGATGGACGAAACGCTTTTTGCGCGCATTGAGCACAGCCGCACATCGCAGGAGGTGATCTTGCGTTTCGAGGAACTGATCCTCGACGGCATATTGCGGGATGGCGACCGGCTGCCCGGCGAGCGTGAACTGGCGCAGCGGCTGGACGTCTCGCGGCCGATCCTTCGGGAAGCGCTCAAGGAGCTTGAAACCCGTGGCCTTCTCGTGAGCAGACATGGAGGCGGCACCTATGTCGCCGATATTGTCGGCCCCGTGTTTTCCGACCCCCTGAGCGCGCTGATCACCCGCCACAACCGGGCGACGCGGGATTTTCTCGAATATCGCCGCTATATCGAAGGCATGACCGCCGAACTTGCGGCGCAGCGGGCGACGGAGCCGGACAGGCGCAACCTTGCCGCCATTATAGGCAGGATGCGTGAGGCCCATGAGGTGGGCCGTTTCGACGACGAGCTTTCCGGCGACGTGGAATTTCACAATGCCATTGGCGAGGCGGCGCATAACATCGTGCTGATGCATACGTTGCGGTCATGTTACCGGCTTTTGAGCGATGATATCTTTTATAATCGCCATCTCATTTTCACCGTCGCGGGCGCGCATGACGAGGTGCTGAGACAGCATATCGCCATCCATGACGCCATTGCGGCGGGTAGTCCGGCAGCGGCAAGAGCAGCGGCGGAGGCCCATATCGACTTCATCGTGGACACGACATCCAGGGCGCATCAGGCGCGTGAATGGGACCGGATTTCCCGTTTGAGGCAGCAGCAGCGCAGCGTCTGAAAACGCTATCCGGCGAAATACGGCACCTATTTTATTCAGGTTTTTATGGAACCTTTTGTCCTGTTCGGTCTTTTTCTCGGGTTAATTGGAAAAATTTACCAAGATGGGACCCATGACAACCACGAGCGAAACTGAACGCTATCCGCGGATAGCTCTCATATCGACGCATGGCTATGTCGCCGCGCACCCGCCACTGGGCGCCGCAGACACCGGGGGACAGGTGGTTTATGTGCTTGAGCTTGCACGCAAACTCGGCCAGCTCGGTTACACTGTCGATCTTTATACCCGCCGCTTCGAAGACCAGCCGGAATTCGACGAGGTTGACGAGCGCGTCCGCGTGGTGCGCATTCCCTGTGGCGGGCGCGATTTCATTCCCAAGGAATATCTGCATCGCCACCTGATGGAATGGTGCGAAAATGCGCTGCGCTTCATCAAGAAAAATGACCTCAATTACTCCTTCATCAACAGCCATTACTGGGATGCGGGCGTGGCCGGGCAGCGGCTGTCCGAAGCGCTAAAAATTCCGCATCTGCATACGCCGCATTCGCTCGGCATCTGGAAAAAACGCCAGATGGAGACCGACTATCCGGAAAAGGCCGATACGTTCGAACTGGAATTCAATTTCAGGGAGCGCATCCAGCACGAGCTGATCATCTATCGCAGCTGCGACATGGTGATCGCCACGACGCCGGTGCAGCTTGACGTGCTGATTGAAGATTACGGGCAAAAGCGCAAACACATCCACATGATCCCGCCGGGTTATGACGACAACCGCTTCTTCCCGGTTTCGGATGCGACGCGGCAGATGATCCGCCAGCGTTTCGGTTTCGAGGGCAAGGTGGTGCTGGCGCTGGGGCGGCTGGCCACCAACAAGGGTTACGATCTTTTGATCGACGGCTTTTCCGTCCTTGCCGAGCGCGAGCCGGAGGCCCGCCTGCATCTGGCCGTCGGCGGCGAGAATATGGACGAGCAAGAAACCACCATCCTCAACCAGCTGAAGGACCGCGTAAAAGCGCTTGGACTGGAAGACAAGGTGGCATTTTCCGGTTACGTCGCAGATGAGGACCTGCCGGATATATACCGCGCTGCCGATCTCTTCGTGCTTTCCAGCCGTTACGAACCTTTCGGCATGACGGCGATCGAAGCGATGGCCAGCGGCACGCCGACCGTCGTTACCATCCATGGCGGGCTATTCCGGGCTGTCAGTTATGGCCGCCATGCATTGTTTGCCGATCCTTTCGACAAGGAAGACCTCGGCATTACCATGATGAAACCGTTCAAGCATGAGCGACTTTACGGCCGGCTTTCCCGCATGGGCGCACATAAGGCGCGTAGCCTGTTCACCTGGACGGGAATTGCCCAGCAATTGCTGGCGCTTGTTGAAGGCAGGACCATGATGCCGGTTCTCGAAGAGGCGGACTGGGCCGAACCGTGGAATGACGGCGATTGAGACCGCTTCGCCTTTTTTCCACCGATCTCGATGGCACCGTCGTTGGCAACAACGATGCCACGCGCCGGTTCCGCGATTTCTGGCAATCATTACCGGACGAGCATCGTCCGGTTCTGGTCTTTAACAGCGGCAGGCTGGTCGATGACCAGCTTGCGCTGTTGGAAGAGGTGCCGCTGCCGCGGCCCGATTATATAATCGGCGGCGTCGGAACCATGCTGCATGCGAAGGAGCGCAGCGAGCTGGAAAGCGCCTACAGGCACTCCCTCGGCACCGGCTTCGACGCGAAGAGGGTTGCCGATGTCATGGGCCGCATATCCGATGTGACGATGCAGGAAGAGCAATATCAGCACGGCCTCAAATCCAGCTGGTTCCTGCATGATGCCGATGAAAAGGCGCTTGCCGATATTGAAAACGCGCTGCTGACGGCCGATATCGATGCCCGCATCGTCTATTCCAGCGGTCGCGACCTGGACATCTTGCCAAAGGCCGCCGACAAGGGTGCGGCACTGGCATGGTTATGTGGACAACTGCATATCGGTCTCGACGAATCGGTCGTCGCAGGCGATACTGGAAATGATCGGGCGATGTTCGAGTTAAATGACGTTCGCGGCGTGATCGTTGGCAATGCGTTGCCGGAACTTGTTTCCCTGGCAAACGGCAATAGCCGGTTTTACCTCTCGGGCGCGACTGAAGCGGATGGTGTGATGGAAGGTCTCCAGCATTGGGGACTGGATGCGGGCCAGCGCAATTCCGGCCGTAACCGTTGAGCGGTTTGCGTTCCGAATGACCTGAAAGCAGACAGATACGGAATTCCGCAATCGGCTGTTGAACCGGGAACCCCGGCAAGCTTCCGTTCGCCTCCATCTGTGCCCCTTAATCTTCATCAGCGTGAAGACAATAGTGGGTTATGGATAAAGGGGGATTGGCGGAACATACAGTGTATCTATATTAGCAATTATCACTACCCGGCAAACAAGGATTTATACGGATTGAAGATTTTGAATCGATTGGCGACAGATGTTGGCTTGATGTTGCGCAGACCGCCGCGACAGCAATATGCGGCGCTGTGCTATCGATTCTCCAAAAAACATCCGGAGCCGGAAGTCCTGTTGCTGACCAGCAGGGATACGGGACGATGGGTCATTCCCAAGGGCTGGCCGATGGGCGGCAAGAAAGCCCATGCGGTTGCCGAACAGGAAGCCTATGAGGAAGCCGGTGTCAAAGGCACGGTGGAGAAGGCTCCCTTCGGCTTTTATGAATATGAGAAAAAACTGAACAGCGGCATCAACGTGCCGTGCAGGGTTCAGGTGCATCTGCTCGAAGTCTCGGAAATGCAGGATAGCTTTCCCGAAAAAGACTCCAGACGGCTGGAATGGGTCACGCCCCAGGAAGCCAACAGGCGGGTCAACGAGCCGGAGCTGAAGGCGCTGATGCTCGCTTTCGACAAGCGGATGGCGCATTCGAAATAGCGCTGCCGCCCGAAGCGTGGCAATGTGCAGTTTGTTTTTCCAACATGGCTTTTATCGTCTTTCATTTTGGAAAGATGTGCGAGATGTAACAGTCTTTCTGTAAAATTGCCTTCAACCTGCGACATTGCCGGACGAGAGGGAATGCTGGCAAACGAGGTCTGAATTGGCAATAAAGCCGCCATCGAACATGAAGCCGACGCTCGACAAGGATCTCGACAAGATCACCCGTGTCGAAGAGGCGACGCTGCATGTCACGCAGCAGCTTGCCGGCCTTGGCGCGGGGTTCATGTTCGTTGTCCTGGCGGCCATATTCGCCGGTGCCTTTGTTACCGGCACAGACGGCTCGGTCATCATCATCGCGGCCGTCGCCATCGGCGCGTATATGGCGATCAATATCGGCGCGAACGATGTGACGAACAATGTCGGCCCGGCGGTCGGCGCCAAGGCGCTGCCGCTGGCCGCAGCGCTCATCATTGCCGCCATCTGCGAGATCGCCGGCGCGCTGATCACCGGCGGTAATGTCGTCGAGACCATTTCCAGCCGCATCATCAATATCGAGACCATTCCCGACAGGACCGTGTTTTCCTGGGCGATGCTGTCGGCACTTCTCGCCGCCGGCCTTCTCGTCAATCTTTCAACCTGGACCAAAGCGCCGATTTCCACCACCCATACGGTGGTCGGCGGCGTTGCAGGTGCCGGCATGGCGGCCTATGGCATCGGAGCCGTCGACTGGCTGTCGCTCGGCAGCATTGCGTTTGCATGGGTGTTGGCACCCTTCATCAGCGCCGCCATCGCCATCCTCATGCTTGCCTTCATCAAGGAATGCATCATCTACCGCGAGGACAAGATAGAATCCGCGCGGCTGTGGGTGCCGGTACTTATCGGCCTGATGGCGGGGGTTTTCACCGCTTATCTCATCTGGGTCGGGTTGCGGCAGCTCATGCATGTGTCGCTTGGCCATGCCAGCCTCATCGGGCTCGTGACCGGTCTCGTCGCCTGGCGTCTCTGCGTACCGATCATCCGCAAACAATCGCAAGGGCTGGAGAACCGCAACCAGTCGCTTCGGATTCTGTTCCAGTGGCCGCTCGTGCTCGCCGCCGGGCTGATGTCCTTCGCGCACGGGGCGAATGACGTGTCCAACGCCATCGGCCCGGTGGTGGCCATCGTGCGCGCCTTGCATGACGAGACGGTTGGAACCTCGGCACGCGCACCGTTATGGGTGATGCTGGTTGGCGCTTTCGGCCTTTCCTGCGGTATTCTGCTTTATGGCCCGCGCCTCATCCGCCTTGTCGGTGAGCAGATCACCAAGCTCAATCCGATGCGCGCCTTCTGTGTTTCCGTGGCGACGGCACTCACCGTTCTTGTTGCCTCACGCTTCGGCCTGCCGGTCAGCACCACCCACACCGCAATCGGCGCGGTGTTCGGCGTCGGTTTCTTCCGCGAATGGTACACGCAGGCGTCGCGACGGCGGCAGGAACTGGTCCAGGTTGGCTCCGGCCAAATCCGCAGAGCCGACAGATATGCTGAAAACCCGTCCGAGGTGCGCCGGCGCTATCTTGTCCGGCGTTCCCACTTCATGACGATCATCGCCGCCTGGCTGGTCACCGTTCCCGCAAGCGCTACGCTTGCGGCGCTGCTTTACTGGCTGATGTCTTTCCTCTTTATGTGAACCTGAAACCAAATCCCATGCGCGCAAATTTCCGGATGCAACGCCTGTTTATCGAAGCCGCCCTTGCCAATGGCGTGGCGTTGGAGGCGACAGGCGAACAATTCAACTATCTCGCCAATGTGCTGCGCATGACCGATGGCGCGGAAATCCTGCTGTTCAACGGCCGTGACGGCGAGTGGAAGGCGAAACTGTCCTTTCCGAGCCGCAAGAAGATCGTCCTTGTCCCTCTGGAACAGACGCGGCCACAGCCGGACGCGGCGGATCTGCATTATCTCTTCGCGCCGCTGAAAGTCGGGCGCATGGATTATCTGGTGCAGAAGGCGGTTGAGATGGGTGCTGGTCTTTTGCAGCCGGTGATGACGCAGCATGTTCAGGGCAAGATCCACAATACCGAAAAGCTGCGCGCCAATGCCATCGAGGCCGCCGAGCAATGCGGCATACTGTCCCTGCCCGATGTCGCGGAGCCGGTGAAACTGAAAGACATGCTGGAGAGCTGGCCACATGACCGGCGCATCATCTATTGCGACGAAGGCGATACCGGACAAAATCCGCTGCCCGTTCTGCAATCCGTCAAGGAACGCAAAATCGCCCTGCTGGTTGGCCCGGAAGGCGGGTTTTCCGAGGAGGAACGGGAGCTTCTGCGCAGTCTTGACTTCGTCACCCCCATTCCGCTCGGGCCGCGTATCCTTCGGGCCGATACGGCCGCGGTCGCAGCATTGGCAGTCATTCAGGCAACCGTCGGCGACTGGAATTGAAGGCGAATATTACGCTTCATGCATCTTTAAAAGAAATTCATTTGCCACCAGATACGATCCGGCTCTATCTGCCAATCATATGCCTCGCCGCAACAGAGACGTCATAACAAGGTAAGCCATGGCACGCGACACGACCGACCAGACCCCCCTCTCCTCCGTTACGGAGCTTACCGATTATCTGGCGGGCGGGAACAAAGCTGAAGCCGATTTCCGCATCGGCACCGAGCACGAGAAATTTGCCTTCTTCCGCGAGGATAACAGCCCGGTTCCCTATTTCGGCGAGGCCAGCATTTCAGCGCTTCTCAAGGGCATGCAGGAAAAGCTCGGCTGGGAACCGATCATGGATGGCGAGAACATCATCGGGCTTGGCGAGCAGCACGGCATGGGGGCCATCTCCATCGAGCCGGGCGGCCAGTTCGAACTGTCAGGCGCGCCGCTCGAAAACCTGCACCAGACCTGCAAGGAATCCAACCAGCATCTGGCGACGCTGCGCGAAGTGGCCGAGCCGATGGGCATCCGTTTCCTCGGCATCGGCGGCAGCCCGCTGTGGAGCTATGACGAAACACCGCATATGCCCAAATCACGCTATGCGATCATGACGCGTTATATGCCGAAGGTCGGGACCAGGGGTCTCGACATGATGTACCGCACCTGCACGATCCAGGTGAACCTCGACTTCTCCTCCGAAGCGGATATGCGCCAGAAGATGCGCGTTTCCATGAAGTTGCAATCGCTGGCAACCGCACTGTTCGCCTCGTCGCCCTTCACCGAAGGCAAGCCGAACGGCCTTCTCTCCTGGCGCGGCGATATCTGGCGCGACACCGACAATCAGCGCTCCGGCGTGCTGCCCTTCACCTTCAACGACGATTTCGGCTTCAAGGACTATGTCGAATGGGCGCTTGATGTGCCGATGTATTTCATCGTGCGCGACAGCAAATATCACGATTGCACCCATGTCACCTTCCGTCAGTTCATGAATGGGGCGCTGAAGGGCGAAATCGCCGATTGGCAGCCGACCATGGGTGACTGGACAAATCATCTCTCCACCCTCTTCCCGGATGTGCGCCTGAAGCGTTTTCTGGAAATGCGCGGCGCGGATGGCGGCCCATGGAGGCGCATCTGCGCCCTGCCGGCTTTCTGGGTTGGCCTTCTTTATAATCAGGAAGCGCTTGACGCTGCCGATGCACTGACCGCTGGCTGGAGCTTCGACGAGGTCATCGCGCTTCGCGATGCCGTGCCGGTCAAGGGTCTGGGTGCCGAGATTGCCGGCAAGCCGCTTCTCGGTATCGCCCGCGAGGTTGTCGATATTTCCCGCACCGGCCTCAAAAACCGCAACAGGCTGAATGGCGAAGGACAGGACGAGACCGTGTTCCTGTCATCGCTGGACGAGGTGCTGGCCAAGAAGACCACGCTCGCCGAAGACCTGCTGGCGCTCTATAATGGACGCTGGGGCGGCTCGGTGCTGCCAGTGTTCGAGGAATATCAGTATTAGAGCAGGCAGAACCGCCCAGCGCTTTTGCCTGCGGAAACTTTAATCAAAGCCACAAAAAAACCCGGTGTGGCCGCGAGGGCCTGGCACCGGGCAAAGGCAGGGTTATTGGCAAATCACCCTGCGGGGAAAACCTTGTCTGTTCGGAGCAATTCCGGCCGCTGGAGGTCTGCCGCAATTGTCCGAACGTGATCTACAGCGTCTTGAACCGTGTCACTGCCCGCTCGCGTGCGGCGCGGGTCAGATAAGCGGTCGGATCTTCGAACAGGCCGGTATTAAGCGCGTTCCGCACATCCGAATGCGCCAGCCCGATATCGGCAAGAAGGCGGTCGTCAAGCTCGGTAAGCCCATTGGCGGCGATACGGTTGTAGATGCGCTGCAAAAACGTTTTCACGGCCCAAACGCCACCGAAGACGATGCGACGCAGGGTGTCGCTCTGCCTTGTGGTTGCAAGTTCCAGTTCCATTCTCCGTTCTGCCGTGCGCATGACACTTATCCTTCCGTAACGGCACGATGCGGCACCGCCCCCGACGCACCACGCGCGAGAAGCTGCCTTGGGTTGGGGACCTGACATTTCGCCGGCCCGTGGTTGAGATTGATTTGCTTGAAGTCAAAATGTCGCAAGACTATTGATCAGTCCAACGAATGTTTCTAATATGAGACATCAATCATTCTGATGGATGAGTTTCCATGTCCGCACCCCTCGACATCGACCAGCTGCACACCTTTATCGCCATTATCGATACGGGCAGCTTCACTAAGGCCGCCGACCGCGTTTTCAAGACACAATCTGCCGTCTCCATGCAGATGCGGAGGCTGGAGGAGCGGATCGGCAAACAGCTGTTCGCCAAGGACGGGCGTGGCAACCGCCTGACGGCGGAGGGCGAAAAGCTGATGAATTACGCCCGCCGTATCATCCGTCTCAACAACGAGGCAATCGCCGCTTTTGACGACAACCGGCTTGAGGGCACGTTGCGCATCGGCACGCCGGACGACTATGCCGACCGGTACATGCCTGAAATCATCGGCCGTTTCGCCAAGACCCATCCAAATGTCGAGCTTTATATCGTCTGCGAACCTTCGGTCAGCCTTGCTGAAAAAATGGCGCGCGGCGAACTGGATATCGCGCTCGTCACCCACAATCCCCGCGCCCGCTCCTCGGATGTGGTGCGCACCGAACCGCTCTGCTGGGTCGCTTCCGCCAACCATCCGCTGAAGGACGACGCGCCGGTGCCGCTTGCCGTCGGCCGGCGCGATTGCCACTGGCGGCAGCTTGCCTGCTCGGCGCTCGATGCCGACGGGCGAGATTATCAGGTTCTGTTCACCAGCTGGTCCTCCACCGTGGTCGCCGCCGCCGTGCTGGCCGGCATGGCCGTCTCGGTGCTGCCGGAATCGGCGCTGCGTACCGGCATGAAGGTGCTGACCGCCGCCGACGGTTTCCCACCGCTGCCGCCGGTGCAGATAGGCCTGATGAAACGTCCGGGCCTATCGCCCTCGCTGGTAAACGCCATTACCGACCACATCACCGCCTGCCTCGACAATATCTCGCCGATGAACGTCGCCGACGAGCTGGATAATGATGTGAAGACCTACCCGAAGATGCCGCGCCTGCGTGCCGGGCATATGCTGCCGGGATGGTAAGCGAATAGTACAAATACGAAGGCCGGGGCAAATCCCGGCCTTTTCATTGCGCGTTTGCGCGCTGCTGTTTACTGCGCGCGCAACGACGCAACCGCCAGCAGCGTTTCGCCGCTGATACCCGCCGAGCCGCTGCCATTAAACAGCATCATGATCGGATCTGTGGTGTTCTGCGCATTGTCGTACATGATGGTGAAACGGGCGACGAGTTTCTTGACCTTTTCCGGGTCCTGAAAATCCTCAATGTCGAAATATTTCTTCATCATCGCTACCTGCGTATCCACCGGAGCGTTGCCGAGTTCGGAGGGAATGCCGAAGGTGGTGTTGATGAAGTTCTGGATCGCGGTATCGGCGAGGATGGAATAATAGGACGTCGTTCCTGCCGCCATGCGCTTGAAATAGAGCGCCAGGCGCACGCCGGCATTCTCTTCACCTGCCTGGGTTTCCAGCGTCTGGGTCAGGTAATTGTCCAGTGTCTCGTAAAGACCACGCCGCGTCTGGATCAAACTGCGATCTTCGTGAAGGATATTGCCGTCCGTATCGAAGTTGAAGGCGGTGACGAGGCGGCGGAAGACCGGGTCCATCTCCTTGTTGACGTAGCTTTCGCCATCATCCAGCTTGGAAGAGAATATCTTTCCCAACTGTTCTTTCGTCACGCTTTTCGGATCGATGCCAAGCGATTCCATCGCAAATTTCGTCAGGCGATCATTGGCCAGGAATTCCTTGAGCGTCTTGATCTTCTGCATCTCGGCGGTGAAATATTCCGATTCTTTCTTGGCCGCTTCCTTGTCCTTCTCCGTGCCGAAAGCCGACTTCTTCTTGATATAATCGGCCGACATGGTCTGCATTTCGATTTCCGACTGGGCCAGCACCGGAGACCCCAGACTCCCGTCGGACTTGAAATTGAAAAGCTCGGCCAGCTTGACGTAGCGCTCGTCCTTCAGCGTATAAACGAAGCTCTTTTTGTCCTGCAGGTCGCTGGTGAGTACCTTGCGGATATCGCTGGCATTCACCTTGGCCGGATCGAGACCGACCGCCTTCAGCGCATAGTTATAGACCGCGCTGCTATCGAGAAAATCCTTGACGGATGTGACGCTTCTGATGTCGCTCTTGAATAGCTTGAGCGCATTCTCGTCGGCGGCGTCATCCTTGTCGTTATAATGGGTCATGTAGCCGTTGGTGGTGGTCGCGGTCTGCAACGTCGTCTGCGGTGTCGTGCCGGCGGCAAGCGTTCCGTCCGTCTGGAAATTGAACGCATTTCTCATGGCGATGTAGCGCTTGTCGTTCTTGCCGAAGGTCGCGATGTAGTTAGTCGGGTCACTCAGATCGCTGGTCAGAATATTCTCGATCGTCGCCGTCACGATCGTCACGTCGTTCAGATCGAAGGCGACCTTGATATAGTTGAGAAGGCGCGCATCCGAGGTCAGTTCGGCCACGGTCTTGATCGAGCCGATCTTCGATTCGAAATAATCCCTGTTCAGGGTGGCGACCGTCGGCGTTACGCGCGGTGCACTGGCGATATAGGCATCCGTCATCACTTTGACATTGTCGGCCTTCTGCGCTCCGCCGGCGGCCACGGTGCCGTCATTCTTGAACTCGAAGGCGGCAGCGAGTTGCGCCATCTTGTTATATTGCGTGACGGCATTCGACAGCGTCGTCTGCTCCGCCGTGATGGCGGCGAGCTTTGCTTGCCACTCGCTCTTCGGCGGCAACACGGCTTCAAGCTGCGTCAGCTGATCCTGCCTCGTCACCTTTTCCGCTTCGAGCGCAGTACGCTGCTCGGCCGTCAGGTCCGTCCCCGCAAGCGAGGTGTCGATGGCGGTAATGCGGGCCGTGACCTGGCCGTGAAGTTCGATATTGCCCTTCATCGCCAGTTTTTCGACCGCGTCATTATAGGCGGCGCCAAATTTCTGGTTGAGGTAGCTGTCGGGATCGGCGATGTCGCTGGTCATCAAACCCTTGATATGCGCGTAGGTATAGGTCTTCTCATCGATGCTGAAGACCTGAAAAATATAAGCGCGGGTCCTGTCATTCTGCAGTAACTGATCCACATTGGTGACCGAGCCGATGATAGCCTTGTAATAACGCGTTTCTTCCGAAAGACTGTTATCAAGATCGGATATCGACGTACCGTAAAGCCCGATCATCTTGTCGAGCTGGGCCTCCGTCTGGACGGTCTTCGTAGACGCCGTGAAGTTGAAGGCTGCGGCGAATTCGCGGTAGCGCTCATCGGTCAGCTTGTTGGCGAAGCTGTTCTGGTCGTTCAGATCGCTTTCCAGCACCTTCTTCATGAAGGCCTTGGCATAGGTCATTTCGCCGAGACCGAAGGCATCCATGGCGTAGGAATAGAGCTGATAGTTATTGAGGAAATCATCGACGCTTTTCACATTGCCGATGTTTTCCTTGTAATATTTCGTCTGCCGCTCGGTGAGACCCTGCTGCGCCACGCGCGAAATGCTTGTCTTCATATCGCGGTTGATGAGGTCGTAGCTGAGATACGTCGATACCATCTGAATGCCCTCTGAAACATCGCGTATCCCTTTGGGGGACATCGAGGTTTCGGTTTTTAAATCCACCCAACACGCCCCATCCGGACGCACGGCAAGCCTTGGCAGGACTATGCATGACGCTCCTTGCCCGGAGCTTGAAAGAGCACATTTCCAGGGACGATAAAAACCGCATTGTCTCAATCCGCTTTACCCAAACGAAACCATGCCACAGTTGGTTTTGCTAACCATTTGGGAATGCAAAGTTTTCTTAACCGCGATTTTTAAGCAGTCTCGAACATGCGGCGGATAATCTCCTGACATCAGAGGACGAAAAGTCCCGATGAGAAGACCGGAAACCGGCTCTCAGGTAAAACAAGGGTAGATTAAACATGACCAAGACCGTTCTGAAGCCCGACTGGGCCGTTGCCACACTCAGACTCGACCCGGCACGTTTTCCGCAACAGGTCACCTATGGAAAAAGCAACGGCGCGACCGACGTCGCCGTGACGCTCGATGAACGGGGCGCCGTTCTGAGAAAGGTTCTTTCCTCTTCCGGCCTGCCTTTGTCTTTCGCCCTGCCAGCCCGCGCCTTCAAGGGTGTTGCAGCCCGCGCCATCGACCATGGTGACGGTCAGGTAACCGTGACGCTGGAACTTCACCATGATGACCCGGATCTCTGCGTTCCGCTGCTGGTCGCCCATGATCTCTGCGATATCGCCGCCGACTGGCGCAGCTGGTCCGAAGCCTACCGCATTCCCATGCTGATGGTGGAAGCCGATGGCGTTGCCCGCCCGCTGGAAGAACATCTCGGCAAGGTGCGCACCCAGAATACCCGCCCGCGCCGCCGTCATTCCTATTTCGCGGATCGCCGCCCGCGCTTCCTCGTTCGCCGCTCCACCGGTTCGCTCGGCATGAGCATGAAGATCGAGGGCAAGGAAATCATCGCCCGCAGCTGATAATCGTCAGCAAAAACAAATCAAAAGCCCGGCGCGCAACGAAGCGGCCGGGCTTTTTTGCATCTTATGTTTCCGGCTTCAGGCCAGCAGAAGCGGCAGGACGAGGCCGGCAAAAATCATCACGCCGACACGGTTGTTGGATTTGAACAATATGAGGCATTGCTCGACGTCGTCGATATCCAGCACCCAGACCTGACGGAACAGCATGATGGCTGCGGCGGCAAGGCCGCTATAGGCAATGACGTTAACACCCGCGCCCCAGAAGGACAGGGCGATCATGGCAAGGGCTGTGCCATAAAGAAAAACCAGCCAGCGATGTGTGTTTTCTCCAAACAGCAGGGCGGTCGAACCGATGCCGACTGCCGTGTCGTCTTCCTTGTCCTGATGGGCATAGATTGTATCATAACCAATCGTCCAGGCGATCGAGCCGACATAAAGCAGGACAGCCGGCCAGGCGATCGATCCGAACTGCCCGGCCCAGCCCATCAGCGCACCCCACGAAAAGGCAAGGCCGAGGAAAAATTGCGGCCAGTTGGTGAAGCGCTTGGCAAAAGGATAGATCGCCACGAAGATCAACGAGAAGATGCCTGTCGCGATTGCGAAGCCGTTGAACTGCAAAAGCACCACAAATCCGGCAAGCGCCTGCAACACGATGAATATCTTGGCCTGCAGCCGGGTCACGCGGCCTGATGGCAGCGGCCGGGAACGGGTGCGCGCCACGGCCATGTCGATCTTGTGGTCGGCCAGATCATTATAGGTGCAGCCGGCACCGCGCATCGCCACCGATCCGATGAAGAACAGCACCAGGTGCCAGATCAGCGTGCCCCAGGAAAAGCCGCCGCTCATCGTCGCGGCATTGGCAGCAAGGGCGGCGGACCAGAAACAGGGCCACATCAGCAATTGCCAGCCGATGGGGCGATCCCACCTTGCGAGCTGCGCATAGGGCCAGAGGGACCTCGGCAAAATCCGATAGACCCAGTTGTTGGATGGCGCGTCGGAAACGCGGTCTGATAAATCGCTGTGGTGAACCATGGGATGGTTCTACAGCATTGGCGGGCGAATCGGAACGGATTTCAGCATTGGCCGTGCCCACAAAAAAAGCCCCGCAGCGTTTTCGCGGCGGGGCTTTGTATCACCTTGTTCGCGTCGTCTCAGGGCAGCGAGAAATTGAATTTGTAGCTTGCCTGAACGCCGATGATGAACTGGTTTTTCGAACCACGCTCGCGCACCAGCGAGCTGTCGGCGGCGTCGCCGGTGAGACGGCGATATTCCGCAAACGAGCCGACTTCGGCGTTTTCGGTAACCTTCCAGGTGATGGCGGCACCGACGCCGGCGGAATGCAGGCCACCGCCGGGGCTATAGGGCGAAGGCGCGCCGGCGGCCGTCTGTGCCGCGCTCACGCCGTAATAGCGCTCGTTATATTTGCTGCTGACCCAGGTGGCGCGCGGGCCGGCGGAAATCTGGATGCCGGGCGCAATATCGGTAAACGCATCGACGGCGACGTCACCGACAACGCCGCTATGGCTGCGGATACCCTGACGGACTTCGCCGCGAACACGCAGCCAGTCAGTCGGATAGGCCTCGGCGAAACCACCAAGCTCGCCACCGCGCTTGATGCGGGTCATGCCTTTCAGATCGGAAGAGTCGCCCTCATCACGCGGAGAAACCAGCTTGCCGGCGAGACCCATGCTGATCGGGCCGTTGTCCAGAAGCGAGATCGAAGCACTGTCATTGCGCGAGGTGAAACGCGCGCCCTGCCCTTGACGGCCAAGCGAAATGATCGGCGAGAAGCCGAATTCATTCTTGTTGTCACCCTGATATTTCGGCGCAGTGAAACCCGCGCCGCCGAGCTTCAGATACCAGTCGCCGGAAAACCAGCCTTCGGCATGGGCGTTGCCCACGGCAAAAAGCGACATGACACAGGCGGCGACTGCCGCTGATGGCTTGAACATGAAAAGAACCCCAGAAACGCAATACAGACAGGTGCCCGTAGAATTAGAGGGATTGTCTTTCCATTCCATTAACCAGCGCGGGAAGAAAACTGGCGACTAAGTCCCGTCATTCCGGCCCTCAGCCGGAATGACGGAGGAATGCCTTAGAACGTCACCTTTTCCAACGGCGGACGCGTCTTCTCGAACTCCAGCAGCTTCGCCTCGTTACGGGCGATATAGTCGCGATTATGCGGAACGGCATCGCGATCCTTGGCGAGCTGGATCTGAAAAATATGGAAATTTTCATGGGTGAAGGCCATTTCGGACCCCGCCAGATAAAACTCCCACATGCGGAAGAATCGCTCGTCGTAAAGCGCCACCGCCTCCGCCTTGCGCGCCACGAAACGTTCGCGCCAGTGCCGGAGCGTATGGGCGTAATGCATGGGCAGAATTTCGATATCCTTCACCAGCAGCCCCGACTTCTGGATTGCCGGCAGCACCTCGGCAAGCGAGGGAATATACCCGCCGGGGAAAATATATTTTTCGATGAAGGGGTTTGTCGCCAGTGCAGGAGAGGGCTGACCGATGGAGTGCAGCACCATCACACCCTTGTCGTCCAGTACCTCCGCCACCTTGTCGAAATAGTCGCGGTAGTGCGTCGGTCCGACATGTTCAAACATGCCGACGGAGACGATACGGTCGAATTTCTTCGAGGCCGGCAGGTAACGGTAGTCCTGCAATTCAAAGCGGACATTGCCGACAAGCCCGCGTTTTGCCGCCCGGTCGCGGGAAACGCGCAGCTGCTCTTCGCTAAGCGTGATGCCGGTGACATCGGCACCCACACTTTCGGCAATATACATCGCCATGCCGCCCCAGCCGGAGCCGATTTCCAGCACGCTCTGGCCCGGCTCCGTCATCAGCTTGGCGGCGATGTGGCGTTTCTTGGCCACCTGCGCCTCAGAAAGGCTGATGCCGGGCGGATTGAAATAGGCGCAGGAATATTGCCAGTCCTCATCAAGGAAGAGGTCGAACAGCTTTGCGCTCAGATCATAGTGGTGGGCGACGTTGCTCTTGTTGTGATTGACCGGCAGGCGCATCCTGATACGGGCGGCGATGATGCGCGCCATACCTCGCCAGACCATGCCAAAGGACAGCGCCTCGCTCAGCGTATTGCCTTTGACCAGCGCCAGAAAGTCGTAAATATCGCCCTCGGCGATGGTCATACGGCCTTCCATATATATTTCGGCTAACTTCAATGCAGGATCCGCGGCGATCTCCTGCATGGCGGCTTCGTCGGTGAAATTCAGAACAACCCGTTTTCCGGTGCCGTCGCCAAATGTGCGGCTGCCCTGCGGGCTATGGACGGCAAGATCACCGATCTTGATTATCTTTTCGAGAAGAACATGCAGAGACGACGCCATGGCACCCCCAAATTGCTAAGTCTCACTTATCAATTCCGTTGACCGTATTCCTTTCGGCACAAGTTTCAAGATAGTCTTATTTCAAAAAAATTGAACGATTTCATCAAATAAAAAGCCCCGCCGGGGTATCCGACAGGGCTTTTCGGTAAAAATCATTTCAACCTTAGGTCAGCGTCGCTTCATTGCCTCGGCCAGCGCTGCTGCAAGGGCACCACCGGATTGCGACCCCTCGTTGCGTTCTTGCGGCTTGGATGTCGCGTGGCGCATGGCGCTCGCATTGCCCTTTTCGCGCATCGGCTGCGGTGCCGCCTCTCCGCCATCCTTGCGCATGGTGAGACCGATGCGCTTGCGCTTCACATCCACTTCGACGACTCGCACCTTGACGACATCGCCCGCCTTGACGACCTCATGCGGATCCTTCACGAAACGGTCGGCCAGTTGCGAGACATGCACCAGCCCGTCCTGATGCACGCCGATATCCACGAATGCGCCGAAGGCGGCGACATTGGTGACGGTGCCTTCCAGCAACATGCCCGGCTTCAGGTCGGTGATCTCGTCCACGCCGTCGGCAAAAGTCGCCGTCTTGAAGCTCGGGCGCGGGTCGCGGCCGGGCTTTTCCAGCTCGGCGATGATGTCCTTGACGGTCGGCAGACCGAATTGTTCATCGATGAACCGCTTCGGATCGAGCCCCTTCAGCGTGGCGCTATCACCCATCAACGTGCGCAGATCGCGGCCACAGGCAGCGACGATCTTTTTCGCCACGCCATAGGCTTCCGGGTGCACCGAAGACGCATCCAGCGGCTCCTTGCCGTTCGGGATGCGCAGAAAGCCGGCGCATTGTTCAAACGTGCGCTGGCCAAGGCGCGGCACTTTCAGCAATTCCCTGCGGCTGGCGAAGGGGCCGGTCTGGTCGCGATGGGCAACGATAGCGTCGGCAATCGAAGTTCCGAGGCCGGAGACCCGCGCCAGAAGCGGCGACGAGGCCGTATTGAGATCGACGCCGACGGCGTTCACCGCATCTTCCACGACAGCATCGAGCGAGCGGCTGAGCCGGCCCTGATCGACATCGTGCTGGTATTGACCAACACCGATGGATTTTGGTTCGATCTTCACCAGTTCCGCCAGCGGATCCTGAAGGCGCCGCGCAATGGAGACGGCTCCGCGGATGGAAACATCGAGATTGGGGAATTCCGCCGCCGCCCGTTCCGACGCGGAATAGACAGAAGCGCCCGCCTCCGAAACGATGACCTTGGTTGGCTTTGTTCCCGACGCCGAGGCCGGCATCTGCGCCAGAAGATCGGCGACCAGCTTTTCCGTTTCGCGGCTGCCGGTGCCGTTGCCGATGGCGATCAGTTCGACATTGTGCTTGCGGATGAGCAAAGCGAGTTCCGCCTGCGCGCCGCGCACGTCGTTCCTGGGCTGGAAGGGATAAACGGTCGATGTGTCGAGCAGCTTGCCGGTGCCGTCCACTACCGCCACCTTGACGCCGGTGCGGATGCCGGGATCGAGGCCCATGGTGGCGCGCGAACCGGCAGGTGCGGCCAGCAGCAAATCCTTGAGGTTGCGGGCGAAAACGTTGATCGCCTCTTCTTCCGCCCGCTCGCGCACTTCGCGCATGAGATCGAGCGACAGCGACATGGAGAGCTTCACCCGCCAGGTCCAGCCCGCCACTTCCATCAGCCACTGATCGGCGGGACCGGCATTGCGGATATCGAAGGCGGCCGCGACAGTGCGCTGTGCGGGCTTCACCGGTGACGGGTCGTCGGCATCGACATCGATCGTCAGCGTCAGAATTTCCTCGTTCCAGCCGCGCAGCATGGCCAGAGCCCGGTGGCCCGGCACCGTCGACCAGCGTTCGAAATGATCGAAATAGTCGGAGAATTTTTCGCCCGTCGCCTGCTTGCCATCCACCACCTTGGCGAGGAAAATGGCGTTCTGGCGCATGTAGTCGCGCAGACGCCCGAGGAGATCAGCGTTTTCCGTCATGGTTTCCGCTACGATGTCGCGCGCGCCTTCGAGCGCCGCTTTCACATCGGCCACTTCGTCCTTGATATAGGCCTCTGCAAGTTTCGCCGGATCGCTAGCGCGGTTTTCCCAGATGGCTTCCGCCAGTGGGCCGAGACCACGTTCGCGGGCGATTTCCGCGCGGGTGCGGCGCTTGGGCTTATAGGGCAGATAAAGGTCTTCCAGCTCCGCCTTGGTGCCAGCCTGCATGATCTTGACCATCAGCGCATCCGTCATCTTGCCCTGACCGTTGATGGTCTCGACGATGGAGGCGCGGCGCGCATTGAGTTCCCGCAGATAGACAAGGCGTTCCGCCAGCGTTCGAAGCTGGGTGTCATCGAGGCCGCCGGTCACCTCCTTGCGGTAACGGGCGATGAAGGGAACGGTCGCGCCCTCGTCCAGCAAGCCCACCGCCGCCTTTACCTGATCGGGACGGGCGTTGATTTCAGAAGCGATGAGCGTGGCGAGGCGGGCATTATCTGCGGTCATGAGGTTCTCTGATGTGACGTCTGGAGCGGCGAACATAATGTCTGATTGTGGCGTGACAACAAGAGGCAGGAACGATTCCACAGGAAAGGCGGCGATCAAGGGAAAGACAGGCCTTTGCGGTGCTTTCTCCTTGACCTTTCGCCCCCCTGCCCTTAACGCCGCTGACACAAGGTTACTGGCGAATTTGCAGGGGTGTTGACCATGAAAGTTCTGTTGATCGGTTCCGGCGGACGCGAACATGCGCTGGCGTGGAAAATCGCAAAGTCTCCCCTGCTTGAAGAATTTTACGCCGCACCCGGCAATCCCGGCATTGCCGACCACGCGACGCTCGTGGCGCTTGACGTGGAAGACCACGCCGCCGTCATCGCTTTTGCGAAAGAAAAATCGATCGATTTTGTGATCGTAGGCCCGGAAGCGCCGCTGGTGGCGGGTCTGGCGGACGATCTGCGCGCCGCCGGCATCGCGACCTTCGGACCTTCGAAGGCAGCCGCCCAGCTTGAGGGCTCCAAGGGTTTCACCAAGGATCTCTGCGCCCGTTACGATATTCCGACCGGCGCTTACCAGCGTTTCAAGGCCGCCGAACCGGCGAAAGACTATGTCCGTGAACAGGGCGCGCCCATCGTCATCAAGGCGGACGGGCTTGCCGCCGGCAAGGGTGTGACCGTGGCGATGACGGAAGACGAAGCCCTTGCCGCCATCGATGAGTGTTTCGACGGCGCGTTTGGTGCTGCCGGTGCCGAGGTGGTTGTGGAAGCCTTTCTCGATGGCGAGGAAGCGAGCTTCTTCTGCCTTTCGGACGGCAAGACGGCGCTGGCGCTCGCCACCGCGCAGGATCACAAGCGTGTGGGCGATGGCGACACCGGCCCGAATACCGGCGGAATGGGCGCCTATTCCCCCGCCCCCGTCATGACACCAGCCATGGTGGAGCGCACCATGAAGGAGATCATCGAGCCGACGATTTCAGGCATGGCCAAGGACGGCAATCCCTTCTCGGGCGTGTTCTTCGCCGGCCTGATGATCACCGCCAAAGGTCCGGAACTGATCGAATATAATGTGCGCTTCGGCGATCCCGAGTGCCAGGTGCTGATGATGCGCCTCAAGAGCGACCTTCTGCCGATCCTTTACGCCACCGCCACCGGTACTCTGGACAAGGTGCAGGCGGAATGGCGTGACGATGCGGCGCTGACCGTCGTTCTGGCTTCCAGGGGTTATCCCGGCGCTTACGACAAGAACACGCCGATCGCCCATATTCCCGATGCCAGCGAAGAGGCAAAGGTGTTCCATGCCGGAACCGCGCTGAAGGATGGCCAGCTTGTCGCGACCGGCGGACGTGTGCTGAACGTCACCGCTTTTGGAAAAGACGTGACGGAGGCGCAGGCACGCGCCTATGCACTGACGGACAAAGTGGAATGGGAAAACGGCTTCTGCCGCCGTGATATCGGCTGGCAGGCCGTGGCCCGCGAAAAGGCCTGATACTTAAAGCAGACAGCGTTGAGAACGAATATTTCGTTCAATTTTTACCAAGTTTGCTGACCCGATGGAAACGAAAGACCGGTAATATTTGCCCGAATATTGAATGACGCGCCGTGCCTGTGCCACGGGTTTTGCGGTTATTTCGGGGGTTTTTCGATGCGTCGTCTTCTTTTGACAGCCATTATCGCGCTGACCAGCGGGTCGGCCATGGCGTCTTCCATCGAATATATCAATGGCGTCCATGCCAGCAACGGCAGCTTCATTCGCCGTGACTGCACGGGCTGCGAACCCGTGAAAGACAAAACGCCAGCGCAGGGTTATGCCATTCCGTCCATCGAGCCGGGAACGCAGCATTCGGAAATGCGCGAAATCGACGGAAAACGCACACTTATCCGCACCGAAGCATGGCTCGGCGGTGCGCCGGTTACCTTCGTCAGCACCAATCCCGCATGGATGCCGGAAACCTCCAGCACCGCAATCGCAACCTATGACGATGCCGAACCCGTGGCGCACCCGGAAGAAACGGTTTCGACACCTGCCGGCATCGACGTGACGACGACGACCGCCGGCGTCAAGGAAATCTCTGCCGACAATGCCGCAGCTTCGATCAGCGCCTCGGCGGTCACCGCACCCGTATTCCCGGATTTCAAATTGCGTGGCAACTGACGGGCAGTACTCGGCGCGCTTTCCTGACAAACGTCAAATAATCGCGTCATTGCTGTATTTATCGTAGCTCTCAGCAACCATTCGGGGAATAATATATTTTCCGGCCGTTATTCTGTCAGCCAAGCTGATAAAGCTTTTGCTAATTAAATATTTATTCAAATTTTTGGCCGCTAAGTGACTTCATGGTGCAATGCAGCACAATATGAGGCCTGAGGCGGACGCTCGCTTTTCAGGCCCTTCACCGCGCATCAGGCGCTATTCCCATTTCCGAAACTTCGGCAGCGCGCGACCTTTTCAGGCCGCGATGCAAAACGCTTGTGAGCGCCCATGAAGAACCTCTCCATCTCCCGTCAACTGATCGTGCTCGTGGTGGCCCTTATGGCCGCCTTCTCCGTAGCGACCTTCTACCAGCTGAAATCCGCCACCGATGCGATCTATGAGGAACGCTACGGCATGTTGCGGACGCAGGTGCAATCGGCCATTTCCATTCTGCAATCCTTCCATGACAAGGAAACGGCCGGAACGCTGTCGCGGGAAGAAGCCATGAAACAGGCTTACGCCACCGTCAGCGCCATCAGGTTCACCCCTGATGGCTATCTGTTCGGTTACGACTATGACGTGACGATGAAGTTCCATCCCGATGCCAAGCGGGTCGGCGAAAACTACAGGGGCAAGCCAGACAGCAAAGGCTTCGCTTATCGTGACGAGCTGGTTCGGCTTGGCCGCAACGGCGGCGGCCAGACGGATTTCTACGGTCCAAAGCCCGGCATGGAAGGCAATGATTACGCCAAAAGCTCTTACGCACTTGCCTTCGAGCCCTGGCAGGTGGTGGTCGTGACCGGCGTTTACATCGATGATCTGAATGCGCAGGTTCGCGGCGAGGTGATGAAGGCGCTGTCCATCGGTGCCGCCATCTTCGTGCTGGCGCTCGCCGCCGCTTTCTACGTCATTCGCGGCATTTCCAGACCGCTCGGCGATATTCACCGCGCACTTGGCGAAGTGGCCAATGAGAACGTCTCGCTTACCATTCCCCATACCGGCCTTACCAACGAGGTGGGCATGATGGCGAAAGCCACCGCCTCGCTGCAGGACAAGGTGCGCGAGCGCCACGCCATGCAGCGCCGGCAGGAAGAACAGCAGGACCAGCTCGACACGGAACGCCAGAACAATCTCGACATGCAGCGCGACGAAGCCGCATTGCAGGCCCGCGTCGTCACCACCATCGGCGAGGCGCTGGAAAAGCTGGCCGGCGGCGATCTGACCGTGCGCTGCGGCGATCTCGGTAATCGCTATGCGGCGCTGCGTGACAATTTCAACGAGGCCCTGACGCATCTTGATGCCGCCATGGCCAAGGTGAACTCCAAGAGCATCGATATTGGCGGCTCCAAGGAGGAAATCCGCAAGGCCTCCAACGAGCTTTCGCAGCGCACCGAACGGCAGGCCGCGAACCTTGAGGAAACCTCGGCCGCACTGGATGAATTGACCGTTGCGGTGCGCCAGACGGCGGAAGGCGCAGCCGACGCCGCCAAGCGCGTCACCACCGTCAGCTCGGAGGCCATGCGCAGCGACCGGGTGGTGGAAGAGGCGATATCAGCGATGAGCGGCATCGAACAGTCTTCCGACCAGATTTCCAACATCATCGGCGTGATCGACGACATCGCCTTCCAGACCAACCTTCTGGCGCTGAATGCCGGTGTGGAGGCAGCGCGTGCCGGTGAGGCCGGCAAGGGCTTTGCCGTGGTGGCGCAGGAAGTGCGCGAGCTGGCGCAGAAATCCGCCGCCGCTGCCAAGGAGATCAAGGACCAGATCTCCCGATCTTCCGCCCAGGTGGAAAACGGCGTGCGCCTTGTCGGCGAGACCGGAGAAGCGCTGAAACGCATCTCGGACCAGATCAAATCCGCCAACGAGATCGTCAGCAAGATCGCCCATTCGGCCGCCGAACAGGACACGACATTGCGCTCGATTTCCACCTCGCTGAACCAGCTCGACGTCGCCACCCAGCATAATGCCGCCATGGCGGAAGAAACCACGGCTTCGGCAGAGGCGCTGGCCGTGGACACCGAAGAGCTGCTGAACCTCATCCGCGGCTTCCGCGTCTCTTCCGGACACCAGCTTCACGGCATGGCAGAGCAGATGCGTATGGCGGGGTGATACGCTTTGAGGCTATCGATCAAAAACGGCGCCGGGGGAAACTCCGGCGCTTTTCGTTTCAACGTGTCATAGCATCCAGCCTGTCGATGTCGGCTGGCGAAAAGACCGAAATGCCCGCACGCTCAAGCAGCGCAGCCGTCACGCCGTTGCCCGGATGTTTGAGGCCGGAGAACGAACCATCATAGATCGCGACCGACCCGCAGGACGGGCTGCCGTCGATCAAAAGCGCGTGGGTGCAGCCATTGGCCTTGGCAAAGGCAAGCGCCTTTTCCGCACCGGCAATAAATTGCGCGGAGACATCACCACCGGTCACCTCCAGCACGCGGGCGCGGCCCTCCAGCACATCAAGACCAGACGCACCCCTCTCGATTTCCGCCGGTGGACGCGGCACGGGCATACCACCCGCCATCTCCGGACAGATCGTTACCAGCCTGCCCTCGCTTCGCCAGCGCTCTATTGCAGGGTGGGATAGGGGTTTACCCTTGCCGTCGTAACGGACGGGCTGGCCGAGGAGGCAGGCGCTGATGAGGATTTTGGGAGGCGTGTGGGTCAATGGGAAACATCCTGCGGGAGCGGAAGCTGCGGCTTACCCCCCTCTGTCCTGCCGGACATCTCCCCCACAAGGGGGGAGATCGAATCGTGGCAACCTCTCGACCACCTCCGACGTTGCAAATTTTTACGGGGAGCGCCCTCTTGCCGATCTCCCCCCTTGTGGGGGAGATGTCCGGCAGGACAGAGGGGGGTGAACCAAGTACGCTGACATACCCGGTTACCCACAATTCACTCACCCCGTAATCTTCGAGAAATCCGCAACCGTTCCGGTCGCTTCGCGGATGGCCTTCAGCAGCGCCAGACGGTTGGCGCGGATGGCGGCGTCCTCGTCGTTGACGAGCACATCCTCGAAGAACTTGTCGACGGGCGCGCGCAGCGTCGAAAGCGCCTGCATGGCGGAGCGGAAATCTTCGCCTTCGACGGCCTTTGCGGCATCGGCGGAGGCGGTCTTGATCGCCGCGTAAAGCGCCTTTTCGGCATCCAGCTTCAGCAGCTCTTCCGAAACGCCATCGGCAACCACGGTGCCCTTCTTTTCCTCGGCGGCCAGAAGCTGGGTGGCGCGCTTGGCGCCCGCCAGAAGGTTGCGGCCATCCTCGCCGGTGATGAAGGCGGTGAGCGCCTCGACACGTCGGGCGATCATCAGGAGATCATCGGATTCCGGCGTCAGAACCGCGTCGATCAGATCGTAACGTGCGCCGAGGTCACGGAGGTAAACTTTCAGGCGGTCGTGGAAGAAGGAGATCAGGTCTGTAGTAATTTCCGCAAGCGGCGGAAAGGTTTGAACAACATTCTTCTGAGCTAAGCTATCGGTAAAAGTTACCCCATGCTCGGTTTGTTGAGCATCTATCTCTTGGGTAACCCAGAATGGCTGAGATACATCTACCACACCTTTTTCAACCCGTTCCCACATGTGTTCATGGAACTGGTGAGTAATGGTCACAAAAGCTAAGACGCCGTTATCATTGGCCTCTTGTTCACGATAGTAAACTTTTTGTCCGCCCACTTGCTTGCCAAGAAGCACTCGAAGGTAGGCACCTGCTACGATACCAGAAAGCTTGCTGCGGACATTCCGCTCCAGAATAACCCTCACCACACCCAACGCCGCGCGGCGCAACGCAAACGGGTCCTTCGAGCCGGTCGGCTTTTCATCGATGGCCCAGAAGCCGACGAGAGTGTCGAGCTTGTCGGCCAGCGCCACCGTGATCGCCACCTTGTCGGCCGGCAGGCGATCCGAGGGGCCTTGCGGTTTGTAGTGATCTTCGATCGCAGCCGCGACGCTCTCGTTTTCGCCCTGAAGCGCCGCATATTTGCGGCCCATCAAGCCCTGAAGCTCGGGGAATTCGCCAACGGCTTCGGTGCGCAGGTCGGCCTTGGCCAGCACCACCGCGCGGTCCACCAGATTGGCATCGGCACCAACGACGGGGGCCAGCGCCTTGGCCAGTTCGCGGATGCGGGCCACGCGCTCACCCTGCGTGCCGAGCTTGGCGTGGAAGGTAACGTTCAACGCGTCGAGCTTTGCCATGCGCTGATCGAGCGGCTTTTTGAGATCGAGATCGAACTTCGCAGCCGAATCCTTCAGTGTTTCCAGATCGGGCAGATCGCCCTGGTCGCGGTTCCAGAAATGGCGGGCATCCGACAGGCGGGCGCGCACGACCTTGCCGTTGCCGTGGATGATTTCCTTGCCGCCATCGCTTGCCTCGATATTCGAGATCAGGATGAAGCGGTTGGAAAGGCCTTCTTCCGCACCCTGATTGCGGGTGACGAAACACTTCTGGTTGGTCTTGATGGTGAGGCGGATGATTTCCGCCGGGATCTGCAGGTAGTCTTCCTCGAAGGTGCCCATCAGCACCTGCGGCCATTCGACGAGGCCGGAGACCTCTTCCAGCAGACCTTCGTCTTCCACCAGGTCGAGACCATTGGCGAAGGCCAGATCCTTGGCGTCGTGCAGAATGATATCCTTGCGGCGCTCCGCATCGAGAATGACCTTTGCCTTTTCGAGGCTCGAGACATAATCCTCAAAACGGCGCACGGTTATCGGGCCGGGTGCATGGAAACGGTGGCCATAGGTGACATTGCCGGCGACGATGCCGTCGATAACGAACGGAATGACCTGCGTTTCGTCATGTTCGGGGCCGAACAGGCAGACGATGGATTGCAGCGGGCGCACCCAGCGCAGGCTTTCCGAGCCCTTGCCTTCGATGCCGGCATAGCTGGAACCCTTTGGCATGGAGGCCGGGCCGGAGCGCATGGATTTCGGCCAGGGGAAGGAGCGGATGATGCCGGGCATCACCTCGGCGATGATCTCTTCCGCCGGGCGGCCGGGCTTGTTGATGATGGCGACGTAGAAATCGCCCTTCTTCGGATCGGAAACGACCTGCGCTTCCGAGATATCATTGAGACCAGCGCCGCGCAAAAAGCCTTCGATGGCCTTTTCATTGGCGTCGGTGCGCGGACCCTTCTTTTCTTCGCGCACATCGGCGGAGCGGGCGTTGAGGCCGCGAATATCCAGCGTCAGGCGGCGCGGCGTCCAATATTCGCGCGCGCCTTCGTAGGTCAGCCCTCTCTCCACCAAGGCATCGGTGACGAGTTTCTTCAGATCGCCCGCCGCCTTGCGCTGCATGCGGGCGGGGATTTCCTCGGAGCGGAGTTCAAGCAGAAGATCGGGCATGGGATCAGGACTTTATCTGTTGTCGGACGATTGCGGTCGGCTTAGCAAGCAACGCAGCAAAAGTCACCAATGCATTCGGTTAAATTACCGCGCGCGGGCATTACCAGCCGCCGCCGCCGCCGCCACCGCCGCCGCCGCCCGAGCCGGAAAAACCGCCGCCGCCGCCACCGCTAGAAAAGCTGGAGTTGGACGAACTGACGGGTTGGGGAATGGTGGAGGCGATGGTGCTTGCCATGGTCGAGGAGAACCCGCCGATCCTGTCGCCAAAGCTGCCGTAATTGCTGCCTGCATACCAGCCGGGTGCATAGCTTGCCACGGCAGCACCGGCGGCGGCTGTCGCAAGCCATGTTTCAAAGGTGCGGCTCCACGGTTTTTCAACGCCGAGCGCGACGGCATAGGGCAGCAAGGTCTCGAAATGTTGCGGCGACATGGCAGGCGCGCTCGCCATGTTCATGCGGTCTTTTTCCGCCAGCGTCAGATAGGTTCTGAGGCCCTCGATGCCATCCATCAGCTTGCGGCCAAGCGGGGTTGGCGCGCCCATCAGGAACAGGAAAAGCGCATTGGTAAGGATGATGCCGCCAATGGCCGCCAGCGCCAGCGATTTCGTATCATGCGTCACATCCAGCAGGATCTGCGTGGCGATGCCGCCGATAACCGAGAAAGCCACGAAACCGGCAAAGGCCAGCATGACGATGCCGCCGATCCGCTTTTTCAGCGATGCGCCGCGCGAGAACTGCCGGCCGATGCCGATAGACAGAATGCTGAAGAACAATGCGAAAAAGCCGAAAACCAGCACGGCGGCAATGGCGATTTCATCGAGATCGCCAAACACCAGCGTCGCAACGACAATGAAGACGCTGAAGAAGATGCCGAAAAAGACGTAGCCGGCATTGCTGTGGTAATATTTGCCGCGATGTTCTTTCTCTATCGCCGCGCGGAACTGCTTGCCGACTTTTTCGACTTCCGTTCCATGGGCCTTGTCGATTGTCAGCGTTTCGCCCGGGCCACCGATGGAGGCGAGCAACGTTTTCTGCCCCGTCGGCAGATTGGCGGCGCTTTCCTTTTCGGTGCGGCGGATGACGATGGAATTCTTCAGGTCTTCCAGAACGACATAACCTTTGACCGCGAGGTCAAGTGCCGAGGCGGAGAGCGCCGTCCAGCCCGCGCCGGAAAAACCCCTGTTGTCGACGTAATTGACCAGAGCTGGAGAAAGCCCCTCCGGCGCATCCCAGCGCGGCACGACCACGCCACGGGCCGGATCGCGGCCCACCGCGAACCACGCCCGCAGATAATAGAGCAAAATAGCCAAAAGCCCGCCGCCGGAAAGCAGGATGGCGAGATTGTCGCGCAGCCACCAGCCCGTTTCCTGCGAGGTGTCGGGTGCGGCGATAGCGCCCTTCGGCAGCTTGACGGCAACCGTCATGCCCTCACCCACCGAAAACGGGCGAGTGGAGGCGAAGAACACCTCGTTGCCTTCGTTCAGAACCCGCGCATCCTTGCCTTTTGCTCCAAAGGGTCCGGTGAAGACGTTGGTATCTGTCGCCTTCACGCCATCAGGCAAAACCACGGTCGCGGAAATCTCGCCCATCGGGAACTGCCAGCCATTGCCGGTGACGTTCCAGGTGAGTTCGTCGTAATCGCTGAAATAACGGATCTGCCGGGCGGTAGTATAGGTGATCTGGAAGACGTGCTCGCCGGTTGGCAGAAAACGGTCGGCGCTGCCGGTATAGATGCGGATGCCACCATCGATATTTTCGGTGCGCCAGTTTTCCGGCGCGCCATCCCGCTCCACCGAAACGACGTTGAAATCCACCTTCGTGCGGCGGTTATTCGCATCCAGCGCGTAAAGCGGGAAATCGCGGAAGATGCCGCGCTTGATGTTCTGCCCTTCGGCGCGCGCGGTGATGGTTTCCGTCACCGCCAGCTCGCCATCCGCCGCCACCTCGACGACGGAATGGTAGGAACGGATGAATTCCTCCGCGAAGGCCGGAAAGGCCACGCCCAGGAAGACGAACAGCGCGAGAAGTCTTGCGGCGATGGTCTTCACGGGCGATCCCTCCTTGATGGCTTCAGTGCTGCGGCTCGGCAGCGCTTTCCTTTTCCGTGTACTCGACGCCGAGCGAGGCGAGCTCTTTCCAGTAAGCCGGGTAGGTCTTGGCCACGCAGGCGGGGTTCTGGATGGCGATGCCGCCGACCTTCAGCGCCGCCAGCGCAAAGCTCATGGCGATGCGGTGATCGGCGAAGGTATCGATGGAGGCATTCACCGTCTGGCCCGCCAGTGCGGGATCGGAATGTACGATCAGGTCGTCACCTTCCTCATGCGCCAGACCGTTACGGATTTCGTTGAGCCCGAGCGAGACGGCACGGATGCGGTCGCATTCCTTGACGCGCAGGTTGGCGATGCCGACGAAACGCACCGGCGTTTCGTTGAAAGCGGCCAGAACCGCGATAGTCGGAATGGCGTCCTGCATCTGCGAGCCGTCGATTTCGGCGGGTAGATGAGGAAACTTGGCCATGACGTCGTAGGCTTTGGCATCCGGCTGGGTGAACTTGTCGGCAGGCGTGCCGATATCGATCGCGCCGCCGGTCAGCAGTTCCGCACCCCAGAGATAGGTGGCGGCGGAAGCATCCGGCTCGATGTGGAAATCGGTGGCCGTATAGCCCGTGGGATGCACGCGCCAGATGGCGTTGCTAACCCGCTCCACCTTGGCGCCGAAGGCTTCCATGGCTGACGTGGTGAGATCGATATATCCCTTCGCGCCGATTTCCTCGCCCTTGAGGATGATATCGACAGGCTTGTCGCCGCAGGCGGCGGCCATCAGAAGTGCTGACACATATTGGCTGGAGAGGTTGGCGTCGATGGTGACGTTGCCCTTCGGGAAACCCATGCCCTTGCCGCGCACGGTGACGGGCGGGCAGCTGGTCGGCGCGTCCGCCTCAACACCGAGGGCGCGTAGCGCCTCCACCAGCGGCATGATCGGGCGTTTGCGCATGTGCTCGTCGCCATCGATGATGACGGCACCATCGACAAGCGCGGCTGCGGCGGTGAGGAAGCGCGTAGCGGTACCGGCATTGCCAAGGAAAAGCGGCTTTTCCGGCTGCTGCAACACGCCGGTCCCTTCCACCACGAAGGTGGTGGCATCAGGCTCGGTGACTTTCACGCCCATCTCGCGCAGGGCTTCGGCCATATAAAGCGTGTCATCGCTTTTCAGCGCGCCGGACAAGTGGCTTTTGCCCCTGGCGAGGCCGGCGAGCAGAAGCGCGCGGTTGGTGATGGATTTGGAGCCGGGCGGCTCGACCTTGCCGGAAAGCGGGTGGCCGGGCGGGGTGATGGTCAATTCGATCATGATCGTCGTCTTGTCAAAGAATGCGGCGCGGAGCCGGATTATCGGAATTTGAGCGGGAGGTTTTAAACCGTCAGAAGAACGGTGTCCTTAGAATTTCACGGTCGGCACGGCACGGTCGGCCGGGTTGTCGATCTCGAAATAGGGCGCCTTGGAAAACCCGAACTGGCCGGCGACGAGATTGGACGGGAAGCTTTCCACCTTGACGTTGAGATCGCGCGCCGCACCATTGTAATAACGGCGCGACATCTGGAGTTCGCCTTCGATGGTTTCAAGCGAGCGCTGCAATTCCAGAAAATTCGTATTGGCCTTGAGATCGGGATAAGCTTCGGCGAGCGCAAAGAGCTTGCCGAGCGCCTGCGACAGCAGGCCTTCCGCCTGGGCGCGGCCTTCGACATCACCAGCCGGCACGGCCTGCGCCCGGTTGCGCATGGCAATCACCTCCTCGAAGGTGCTCTTTTCATGCGCCGCATACCCCTTCACGGTCTCGATGAGGTTGGGGATGAGATCGGCGCGGCGCTTCAGCTGCACGTCGATACCCGACCACGCCTCTTCCTTCATCTGCCGAGCCTTGACGAGGCCGTTATAGATGAAGACGACATAAAGCGCGATTGCCGCGATGATTGCCAGCGTGATGAACATGAATTGCGATTCCCAGCTTCGTTGCGCGCACGATAGCCGCTCATTACCGCAAAGTCATGGGGCTTCGCTCATTCTGTCCGTTTTTGCCGGGAGAAACACGCTGCGCGAAACAGGCATCCGTTATTTATAAAAGACGGTACAATACAATTTCAGCCCGGAGGCCTTGCGGACAAAAAGCGTGTGGGAGGCAAGCCTGTAGCCGCGCTCGGCCCAATAGTTCTTGTTTTCTTCCAGATGGTTCCAGCCGTCTATGACCCAGTCGCGCATTTCCGTGTTGCGCGTGTAGTGCATGCGAACGAGCGCGCTGCCCACATCAAGCGTTCGCTGGCCGCTGTCCTTGCAATCCATGCGGGTGACGATCATTCCGAAAGAGCGCAGCTTGTCTGCACGGGAAAAGGCGTCCTTGCCGCTCATCCACTCTGACGTTTCCGCATTCGCACTATTTCCGAGCATGCATCCAAGTATAAACACAAATAAAAAACAGAAATTTCTAATATTATTCATCGTTAAATCCATCACTATATTCAGGATACCAATCCACATAAAATAAAAGGCCGTCAAGAACGGCCTTTCAAATTCACCAAGATTTCCGACAAGTGCCTGCCTTCAGAAATCAGGCGGCCTTATTCCAGTTCAACCCACCCGCATCCGTCAGCAGGAAAGCTTCGCCGCAGGCTTTCGCCAGCGTGCGCACGCGCAGGATATAGCTCTGGCGTTCCGTTACCGAGATCACGCCGCGCGCATCCAGCAGGTTGAAGACGTGGCTGGCCTTGATGCACTGGTCATAGGCCGGGAAGACGCATTTGTGCAGGCGCTGGTTGTCATCATCACCCGGCGCGCCGGCGGCGAGAAGCGCCTGGCATTCCTTTTCCGCGTCGATGAAATGGCGATGCAGCATGCCGGTATCGGCAAATTCGAAATTATGGCGGGAATATTCCTGCTCGGCCTGCAAAAAGACGTCGCCATAGGAAATCTTCTCTTCGCCCTCGCGGCCGTTAAAATTGAGGTCGTAGACATTGTCGACGCCCTGAACATACATGGCCAGGCGCTCCAGACCGTAAGTCAGTTCACCGGCGACCGGCGAGCATTCGATGCCGCAGACCTGCTGGAAATAGGTGAACTGCGACACTTCCATACCGTCGCACCAGCATTCCCAGCCAAGACCCCAGGCGCCGAGCGTCGGGCTTTCCCAATCGTCTTCGACGAACCGCACATCGTGCAGCAGGGGATCGAGGCCGATGGCCTTCAGCGAACCGAGATAGAGTTCCTGAAGGTTGGATGGGTTGGGCTTCAGAATGACCTGATACTGGTAATAATGCTGCAGACGGTTGGGGTTTTCGCCGTAACGACCGTCGGAAGGACGACGCGAAGGCTGCACATAGGCGGCCTTCCACGGCTTCGGCCCGAGTGCGCGCAGGGTCGTCGCCGGATGAAATGTACCCGCGCCCACTTCCATATCGTAAGGCTGCAACACCGCGCAGCCCTTGTCGGCCCAGTAATTATGCAGCGTCAGGATCAGCGCCTGAAAGGAACGCTTCGGGTTCATATGGTCTGGAATATCGGTCATTGCAGTCATCGCGGCGTTTGGAGGACAAGTAAGCATTGACTTACTTCGGATGCGGACTGGTGCCACGGCGTGGCGAAGGGGTCAAGGTTTTATGCGTAAAGCCGCCGGCTTACGCCTCATCCTCGCGCTTGACGCGATATTCGCCCGTCTCGGGGTCCTTTATCAGCGTGCCGATGGCGCCGGTCTCGCGCTCTTTTTCGCGCAGTTTCGATTTTGCAGATAGCTTTTGCGCGTCGCGCACGAAGCGGCGGTAAAGGATGATGGATCCCACCACCAGAAGGATGATTGTAATAAGCTGCGCCATAAGGCCCTATTCCCGCGACATTAAAGACCGAAACGCGACCACAATGCCTTTTCTTCGGCAGCCTCCGCAAGACCCGAGACCGCGCCAGCCGCCAGCGTCCCGGTATTCAGGCCAAGTGCCGCATTGACGCCCGGCACCCTTTTGCCGAACAAGGAGCGTCCGCCGCTGACGAGCTGGAGCTTGACCTTTTCGCCATAACGACGGCGCAGCACCTCCCGCATGTCGCCCAGCCCGTCGATCAGGCCGAGGTCGAGGCCACGCATGCCGGTCCAGAACAGGCCGGAAAACAGCGTCGGCTCGTCCTTCAGTTTCGGGCCGCGGCGCATCTTGACCATATCGATGAAAACATTGTGGATTTCGACCTGAAGCGACTTCAGATATTCGATGTCGCCTTCCTTTTCCGGCTGGAAGGGATCGAGGATCGCCTTGTTTTCGCCGGCGGTATAGACACGGCGCTCCACGCCGATCTTCCGCAACATTTCCGGGAAACCGAAGCCGCCGGAGACGACGCCGATCGAGCCGACGATCGAGGTGGGGTCGGCGATGATCTCATCACCGGCAAGCGCGATCATGTAACCGCCGGAAGCCGCCACATCCTCCACGAAGATCAGGACCTTCTTCTCCTTTTCCTCGGCAAGCTGGCGGATGCGGTTATAGATCATCCGCGCCTGCACCGGTGAGCCGCCGGGAGAATTGAGCGAAATGGCGACGGCCGGCGCATCCTTGATGGCAAAGGCCTTTTCAAGCAGCGGTGCATAGGAGGCTAGATTGAGCGCGGGACGAAACTGGCTGCCGCCCGCCATGATCGCGCCATGCATACGCACGACAGGGATGACGAGTTCTTTTTTGCGAAAGCGTTTCGGTACCAGATGCTTCAAAAAACCCACAATTCAATCCTCGCAGCATATGCCTGTTCGTCAGGCATGTATGTATCGCCCCGGAAAACACAATGGTGCGGCCGGCGGAACGGCGATATTTATAAGCCGGGTCTGATTGCCTTTACATTACGGTAATAGGCTGTGCGGCCATTGCTCAGGTCGTCCACAAAGGGGGTAAAGGCATGGCTGCCGGTCTCGTGCATGATGAGCGGCGCCCGGAAAGACAGCCGCGCCCGCGAGCCCTTGATGGCGGTGACGAGCATGCGCACGGCATCCTCACCGGGACGTGGATGGATGAGGGTGATCTCGATGCCGCCGAAGCGGCCGCCGCAGGCGGCGATGATCTCCGCCACCGATTGCGGCCTTGCAATCAGGGAAAGCTGTCCGCCAGGAACCACGATCGCACTTGCTGTCCTGATCCAGTCCTCGAACAAGCCCTCCGTCATGGCGTGGGCTTCGGCCTTCAGAGAATCCGGCGTGCGGCGGTCACCCGCATCATTGTAGGGCGGGTTCATGATGACGTGGTGGAAATACCCGTCCGGCAGACCAGCCTCGACGCGCGCCCTGGCACGCAGGGTCACATCGGCCTCGCGCACGCTCACCCGAGCAGAAAAGGCAGCGTTTTCCGGTAACAATAGGCTGCGGCGAGCAAAATCCGCCATTTCCGGCGAGCGTTCGTAAAGCGTTACCTCGGCCGTCTCCAGCCGGGCGGCAACCGCAAAACCCGCTGCACCTGCACCCGCACCAAGATCGGCGATCCGGCAGGGGCGGTCATCCGCCACCAACGAGGCCAGGAGCATGGCGTCCATGCCCGCCCGATGCCCCCTGCCCTTCGGCTGGAGAATGTGAAACCGGCCCCGGTGAAAGGCATCAATCGTTTCGGAAATATCGTCGCCCACGTCGCCTCAAGCCTCTTCGCCCCGCAACTCGTCCCCCAGCCCGGCATCGATGAGGATGCGCCGGCCCTCATCGGCACGATCCTCTTCCACGAGGAACCTTCGGGGCAAAAGACCGAGCGAACCCTCCAGAATGCTCATCGCCTGATCGGCGACAAGGCAGTGGATGCCGGCGTCCTTCATCAGGCTTTCGGCGAAGGAGAGCAGCACGGCATCGTTGGTACGGATCAGTTCACGCATGGATAAGCCCTAAATTCCCATCTTTTTGAATGGCTAGCGGCAATTCGCCCCTTGCCGCGCAAGGCGCCAGTTTTTATTGTCGAATCCAAATTCGAACAGGAGTCCTGTCCCTTGGGCGTCGTCATACCGCTTGAAGAAAGCAAAAACAAACTCGCATCCGTCAAGCCGCTTGTCGACCTGACCCGTGCCGACATGGAACGGGTGAACCAGCTTATCCTTTCCAGAGCCGGTTCCGATGTCCAGATGATACCCGAGGTGGCCAACCATCTGATTTCGTCCGGGGGAAAACGCCTGCGGCCGATGCTGACGCTCGCCTCGGCTTCGATGTTCGGTTACGAGGGCGACCATCACATCAAGCTCGCCACCAGCGTGGAATTCATGCATACGGCGACGCTGCTGCATGACGATGTGGTGGATGAGAGCGACCTGCGGCGTGGCAAGTCCACCGCCCGCACCATCTGGGGCAATCAGGCGAGCGTTCTCGTCGGCGACTTCCTGCTCGGCCAGGCCTTCCGCATGATGGTGGATGTCGGCTCGCTCGATGCGCTCGACGTGTTGTCGACCGCCGCGTCAGTGATCGCCGAAGGCGAGGTGTTGCAGCTTTCCGTCGCCAAAAACATGGAAACCACCGAGGACGATTATCTTCAGGTGATTCGCGCCAAGACGGCGGCCCTGTTTGCGGCGGCGGCAGAAGTTGGCCCGATCGTGGCGAAAACCGACAAGGCCACCCGCAGCGCGCTGAAATCCTACGGCATGAATCTCGGCCTCGCCTTCCAGCTCGTCGATGACGTGCTGGATTACGGCGGCAAATCCGCCGATCTCGGCAAGAATACCGGCGATGATTTCCGCGAGGGCAAGATCACGCTGCCGGTCATCCTTTCTTATCGTCGCGGCACGCAGGATGAGCGCGCCTTCTGGCGTAACGCCATCGAAAAGGGCGAAAGCAGCGATGAGAACCTCGAAAAGGCGCTGGGCCTGATCACCAAATATAATGGTCTTGGCGATACGATCGGCCGCGCCACGCATTACGGCACCATTGCCCGTGATGCGCTTGCGCCGCTGCCGCAGACCCCATGGAAAAATGCGCTTCTGGAAGTGATTGACTTCTGCATCGAGCGTCTGAACTGAGGCTCAAGGCCCACACAAACGGCGGATGGACAGGACCATCCGCCCGATGTTTCGGGCCAGATTCTTCGCAAGGCGCGATTGTGGCCGGGCCATAATTTCTTGCGGGGTTGCTTCAAAAAAGCCATTCTATCGTGACCAAACAATGGAAACTGATTTTTCCGTGCATTCGCACAAAGGCAAAGGTTCCCTCATGCGGCGTAAACCAGCACTCCGTCTTCTCTGCAGCGCGGCTCTAGCCGCCGCTCTCGCAATCGGCGCGGGCGCAAGCCCGGGCTTTGCGGAGACGAAGACGAAACCGGAAGAGAAGGCTGTCACTTTCGATCCCGGCAAGGTGAACACCTTCTCCGGCGCTTTCCTTGCCGGGCGCAATGCCGATGTCGATCAGGATTATCCGACCGCGATTTCGCTCTACAAGAAGGCGCTGGAATATGATCCGGCCAATACCGAAATCCGCCAGCGCCTGATGATCGCCGAACTGTTGAGCGGCAATTTCGAGGCTGGCGCCAAGATCGCCGATTCGATGAAGGACGATACCTCGGTGGAGCGCGTGACGACCATTGTGCGTGGTCTGGACGCCATCAAGGACAAGGAATTCGTCAAGGCCGAAAAAATCCTGAAATATACCGGCCCGAACGATCTCGACCGCATGGTCAACACGCTGTTGACCGCTTGGGCGCGCGCCGGTTCCGGCAAGCCGAAGGAAGCGCTGGCGCTGGTCAACAACATGAAGGGCCCGGGCTGGATCTCGATTTTCCAGAAATACAATGCGGCGGCCATCGCCCTTGTCTCCGGCAACACTGACGCCGCCCGCAAGAGCCTCAACGAAGCGGTGACGGACCGCGAAGGCGGTGCGACTGCTTCCGACACCTATATGCGCGCGGTGATGGCGCTTGCCCGGCTGGAGGCTTCCGCCGGCAACAGGCAGAAGGCGCTCGACGCGATTGCGGTCGGCGACACTTTCGCGCCGAATTATGCGCCTCTCAAGGCGCTTCGCGAGGCAATCGAAAAGGGCGAGAAGCCGGAACAGCAGATCACCAATGCCGTCGAAGGCGCTGCTTCCGTGATGTTCTCCATTGCCGGCGCGCTGAACCGCGAAGGCGCCGAAGAGATCGTCACGCTTTATTTGCAGACATCACGTGCCCTCGACAAGAAGAGCCCCGACACGCTTATTCTTCTCGGCGGCCTTGCTGAAGCCATGAAGCAGCCCGAACGCGCCATCGTTTTCTACCGCGAAGTGCCGAAGGACTCGCCGATGTACCGCATCTCCGAGCTGCAGCTCGGACTGACGCTGGCGCAGACCGGCAAGGTGGATGAGGCGCGCACGCATCTCAGATCCCTGCTCGAATCCGACCCGAAAGACATCCGCTCTTATCTCGCCTATGGCAGCGTGCTTTCCGATGCCAAGGACTACAAGGCCATGGCCGAGAATTACGACAAGGCCATCGAGGTGATCGGTGCCGTGCCGCAGAAATCCGACTGGTCGGTGTTCTTCCAGCGCGGCATCGCTTATGAGCGCCTGAAGCAATGGGACAAGGCCGAACCGAATTTCAAGCGCGCATTGGAATTGAACCCGGAACAGCCGCAGGTGCTGAACTATCTCGGTTACTCCTGGGTGGACAAGGGTATCAATCTCGACGACGGCATGAAGATGATCAGCCGCGCCGTCGAGCTTCGCCCGAATGACGGTTACATCGTCGATTCGCTTGGCTGGGCGCATTATCGCCTAGGTGCCTTCGATGAGGCCGTGACCGAACTGGAGCGAGCAATCGAACTCAAGGCCGGCGATCCGACCATTAATGACCATCTGGGCGACGCCTACTGGCGCGTGGGCCGCAAGATTGAGGCCGTCTATCAGTGGAACCGCGCCTTGATCGGCGATAGCGACGATGTGGACCAGGCCAAGGTGAAGGAAAAGATCGCCAACGGCCTGCCGCCGCTGGAAAAGGACGCCGAAAACACTGCCAAGAAGGAAGCCGCGCCGCAACCGCCGGCTCCTCCGGCACCGGCTCCTGCGCCTGCCCCGGACAAGAAATCCTGACACCGCATGCGCGTGCATGAAGTTTCCGGGGCCACCGAGACCATCGAGGCGGCCCCGGCAAAAATCAATCTGACACTGCATGTAACCGGCCAGCGGGCGGATGGTTATCATCTGCTGGAAACGCTGGTGACATTCACTGAAGCTGGTGACGTGATCCGTATTCGCGATGCCGATGCCGATAGCTTCTCGATTTCGGGGCCTTTCGGCGATCTTCTGCGCGCCGGCGATGGCGGCGACAACTTGGTCACCCGCGCCAGAGACCTGCTGCGCGATGCGCTTGTGTCAACGAGCCAACCAACCCGACCGGTCGCCATTCATCTCGAAAAGAACCTTCCGGTGGCTTCCGGCATCGGCGGTGGCTCGGCGGATGCTGCAGCGACATTGCGGGCGCTGTTGAGACACTGGCATGTCACGATAGGGCCGGAAAAGCTCGCCTCAATCGCTCTCACACTCGGCGCGGATGTGCCGATGTGCCTTGAAAGCCGGCCCCTTATCGCACGCGGCATTGGCGAGGAGATCGAACCGGTCATCGATCTGCCCTGCCTCTTTCTGGTGCTCGCCAATCCGTTGAAAGCCGTCTCGACGCCGGATATATTCCGACGCTTGCAGAACAAGACCAATCCCCGCCTGCCGGCACATGCGACAATTGGCTGGATGGATTTTCTGGCGCAAAGCCGCAACGATCTCCAACCACCCGCGCAGACGTTGCTGCCGGAGATCGGCGAGATCGTCGGCATGTTGTCGCAGGAGGGTGCCGCGCTTGTCCGCATGTCCGGGTCGGGTGCGACCTGCTTTGGGGTTTTTCATTCCTTCGATGCCGCCCGAAACGCGGAAACATCGCTTCGGAAGAAACGCCCCGGCTGGTATTTTCAGGCGACGCGAACCATTTGAGGATTAGGCCATGGCAGGCGAAAGACCCTTCATTCCCCTTGGCATTGCGGTTTTGACCGTGTCGGACAGCCGCACGCTGGAGAACGACAAGTCCGGCGATACGCTCGTCGCCCGGATCGAGGAGGCCGGACACCGCCTCGCCGCCCGCGCCATCGTGCCGGATGACAGACAAGCCATTTTCAACACCGTGCGCGAGTGGACACTTGCCGACAGCGTGGATGTGGTGATCACCACCGGCGGCACCGGCTTTACCGGCCGCGACGTGACGCCGGAAGCGCTGGAGCCGCTGTTCGAAAAGCGCATGGACGGCTTTTCCGCCGTCTTCCATCGCATTTCCTATGACAAGATCGGCACCGCCACCATCCAGTCACGCGCGACCGGCGGCGTGGCGAACGCCACGTTCATCTTCGTGCTGCCGGGATCACCGGGGGCTTGCAAGGATGCGTGGGATGGCATTCTCAAGGCGCAGCTCGATTATCGCCACTTGCCGTGCAATTTCGTGGAAATCATGCCCCGGCTCGATGAGCATTTGAAGCGTGGGGCTGGTGGAGTTTAGAGCAGCGGATCGAGGGTGCGTGTGGCTTTACCCCCCTCTGCCCTGCCGGGCATCTCCCCCAACGAGGAGGGAGATCGGCAAGGGGCGCTACCGCCACTTCACTCTCAAGCTTGAGATGGGCGAGACCTTACGGCATATCGATCTCCCCACCTGTGGGGGAGATGCCCGGCAGGGCAGAGGGGGGTAAGCCACACGCGCCTTCGGCTCGCTATCAATGGACAACACCTTCCCCACCGGCGAGAAGACGAGATGCGCAGCCGAAACCCAATCACGCCAGATATTTTTTGAAAAACTCCACCGTCCGCCCCCAGGCGAGATCGGCAGCCGCCTTGTCGTAGCGCGCCGAGGACGTATCATTGTTGAAGGCATGGTTGACGCCGTCATAGACGAAAATTTCGAAAGTCTTGCCGTTTTCCTCCAGCGCTTTCTTATAGGCATCGATGCCGGCATTGATGCGTTCATCAAGACCCGCATATTGCAAAAGCAAGGGTGCCTTGATGGCCGGTACATCGGCTGCCGGCGCTTGCTGGCCGTAATAGGCAACGCCGGCATTCAGGCCTGCGGATTTGGTGGCGAGGCGGTTGACGAGCCCGCCGCCCCAGCAAAAGCCGACCGCGCCGACCTTGCCATTCGCGCCCTGTCTTGCGGCAAGCCAGACCCGACCCGCCTCGGCATTGGCGACCGTTGCGTCCATGTCGAGACCGCTGAACATTTCCCGCGCCTTGTCCTCATCCGCCGGCGTGCCGCCCTGCGGCGAGAGGAAATCGACGGCTAGCGCCCGGAAACCGGCAAGCGCCACACGCCTTGCCACATCGCGGATATGATCGTTCAGGCCTCTATTCTCGTGGATGACGATGACGGAACCGATCGGCCCCGATGCCGATTTCGGTGTGGCGAGATAACCCTTCATCTCACCGCCGGGGGCGGGATAGGTCACGTCCTCCGCGACGATGCCCGCATCATCAGGCGCGACGATGGCCGCATGGGCGCTGCTGGCGGAAAGAAGCGGTGCGATGGCGGCCGCAGCCGCACCGGACCCGGCAAGAAGCGTGAGCTTTTCCATGAATTTACGGCGGTCGAGGCTGAGATGGGTATATTCATCGTAAGCGTCGATCATGGCCTGCGTAATCTTGGGCTTGTCCATCGCCTGTCCTCCTTGAACGCGGATGCGACGGGAGGATAACGCAGATCGCCCTGCGGGGAACGCAGCGGGCGGCGACGGCGCCACACTTTTGCGTGAGCGCCGCAGGCCCTGTCATTCGCCTCAGGCGGCGAGGTCCACAACGATGCGGCCGTCGATCTTGCCCTCTTCCATGCGGTGGAAGATATCGTTGATATTTTCCAGCTTGTCCCAGGAGAAGTGGGCGGCGACCTTGCCTTCACCGGCGAAGGTCAGAGCCTCCTCCAGATCCTGCCGTGTGCCGACGATGGAGCCACGCACCGTGATGCGCTTTAGCACCGTGTCGAACACCGGAATGGAGATGAAGCCCGGCGGCAGGCCGACAAGCGCCATTGTACCCTTGGAGCGCAGGAAGCCATAGGCCTGCTCCATGGCCTTGGGGGAGACTGCCGTCACCAGCGCGCCATGGACGCCACCGGTTGCCTTCTGCACCTGCTCCACCGCGTCAGGCGCACGGCCGTTAACGATGACATCTGCTCCCAGCTTTTTCGCAAGCGCCAGCTTGTCATCGAAAATATCGGCGGCAACGACATGCATGCCCATGGCCTTGGCATATTGCACCGCCATGTGACCAAGCCCGCCAATGCCTGATATGACCACCCATTCACCGGGTCTGACTTCGGTTTCCTTCAAACCCTTATAGACGGTGACACCAGCGCACAGCACGGGTGCGGCCGGGCCGAAATCGAGATTGTCAGGCAGGCGGCCGACGAATTTCGGATCGGCAAGGCCATATTCGGCAAAGCTGCCATTGACGGAATAACCTGAGTTCTTCTGGCTCGGGCACAGGGTTTCCCAGCCGGTGCGGCAGGGGATGCAGCAGCCGCAGGCGGTGTAAAGCCACGGCGTGCCGGCACGGTCACCTTCCTTGATGCCGGTGACACCAGCGCCGATTTTCGCGACATAACCGGCACCTTCATGGCCGGGAATGAAGGGCGGGTTGGGTTTGACCGGCCAGTCACCCGTTGCGGCGTGCAGGTCGGTGTGGCAAACGCCCGTCGCCTTGTAATTGATGAGAATTTCACCGGGGCCGGGATCCGGTATCGCCACTTCCTCGATGGTCAGCGGTTTTCCAAACGCGCGGACGACGGCTGCCTTCATTGTTTTTGTCATGACATACTCCTCAATCTCTGCTCGCCTGAAATCCTCGACGGCGGGGCAGAGATTAACGGGGATGGGGCGTCATGGAATTGACCCATCGCAAATCGGCTTATTTTGGAGGCGTCGACTGTCTCACTTATGGAGCAACCTGACGATGCTGTTTCACTCCAGAGCCAACCAAATGGCGAGCCAGCCCCACAGGCAGACCAGAAGGGCAAAGCCGATGCCGAACAATGCCCCACGACGGCGGAGACGATTGCTGGTGACATGAACATAAGAATGGGCGTAACGCGACAGCACGAACAACCAGGCCAGCACGATGGTGACGATATTGTCCGCATCGGTGATGTAAAGCAGCAGGCAGGCGATGTGGAACAGGACGGGAAGTTCGAACTGGTTGGCGATATTGCGGTTTACCAGATAGCTTTCCCGCGCTTCCTCGCTCTTATCGCGAAGCCGGATGGCCGATTCACGATCCGTGAAGGTGTATTTTTTACGCCGGTAGAGCAGCAGTATGTAAAGTCCGAAAACGAGAAAGACATGGGCGATCATCGGCCAGAACATTGCGGTCGTCGGTGACATGCTTTCTCTCCCAATCATGAAAACGCTCCCCGATCCGGCTGGAATCGGGGAGCGCCAAATACTCAGTCTATCTTTTTACGGATTCGGTTTGAAAGATCAAACCGCGCCGGGATAGTTCGGGCTTTCGCGGGTGATCGTCACGTCATGGGCGTGGCTTTCACGCAGGCCGGCGCTGGAAATGCGCACGAAGGTGGCGCGCTCCTGGAATTCCTTGATGTTGCTGCCGCCGACATAACCCATGGCGGCCTTGAGGCCGCCGGCCAGCTGATGCAGGACGCCGGAGACCGGACCCTTGTAAGGAACCTGACCTTCGATGCCCTCAGGCACGAGCTTCAGCGTATCGCGCACTTCCGCCTGGAAATAACGGTCTGCCGAACCGCGGGCCATGGCGCCAACGGAGCCCATGCCGCGATAGGCCTTGAAGGAACGGCCCTGATACAGGAACACTTCGCCCGGGCTTTCATCCGTGCCGGCGAGCAACGAGCCGATCATGACGGCGGAAGCGCCGGCGGCGATTGCCTTGGCCAGATCGCCCGAAAACTTGATGCCGCCATCAGCGATGACAGGAATATCGGCGGCATTGGCCGCTTCAACCGAAGCCATGACGGCCGCCAGCTGCGGCACGCCGACACCGGCGACGATGCGGGTGGTGCAGATGGAACCGGGACCGATACCGACCTTGACGGCGTCAGCACCGGCATCGATCAGCGCCTTGGTGCCATCGGCGGTCGCGACGTTGCCGGCGATGATGCGAACCGAGTTCGACATCTTCTTGACCAGAGAGACGGCATCCAGCACGCGCTGCGAATGGCCATGTGCTGTATCAACGACCAGAAGGTCGACGCCGGCATCAATGAGGCGCTCGGCGCGCTCGATGGCATCGGCACCGACGCTGATGGCGGCGGCGGCACGAAGGCGGCCCTGCGCATCCTTGGTGGCGTTGGGGTTCAGCTGCGACTTTTCGATATCCTTGACGGTGATGAGGCCAACGCAATTGCCCTTGGGGTCTACAACCAGCAGCTTTTCGATGCGGTGCTTATGAAGCAGCCGGCGCGCTTCCTGTTGATCGACGCTGCTTTCCTTGACCGTGACCAGGTTTTCCCGGGTCATCAACTCATAGATCTTCTGCTGCGGATCGGAGGCAAACCGCACATCGCGGTTGGTCAGGATGCCAACGAGGCGACCGTTCTTGTGGCCGCCGGAACCGCCGTTTTCAACCACGGGAATGCCGGAAATGCCGTGCGCCTTCATCAACGCCTGCGCTTCTGCAAGCGTCGCATCCGGGCCGATCGTGACCGGATTGACGACCATGCCGCTTTCGAATTTCTTCACCTGCCGGACTTCTTCGGCCTGCTCGATGGGGGTGAGGTTGCGGTGGATGACGCCGATGCCGCCGGCCTGGGCCATGGCGATGGCAAGACGGCCTTCCGTGACCGTATCCATGGCCGAAGACAGGATCGGCAGGTTGAGATCGATATCGCGGGCAATGCGGGTGGCGATATTCGTCTGTCCCGGCATAACTTCGGAATGCCCGGGCTGCAGCAACACATCGTCAAATGTGAGAGCGTCCAAACCAGTGGGTGTTTGAATGATGCGTGCCATGACCAAATTCCTTCATAATGAAAAATGCGTGGCCGTCCCGGAACGAAAAGTTCACCCCGGCGCCCTGCAAGGATTGCTTGGAAGTTGGCGAGGGCTGGTAACACGTTCATGACAGGAAGGGAATAGAAAAAACCCGGAATGGACTTCCGGGTTCTCCCTGTTGCTGCATTGCAGCAGATATCAGATGTCGAACTGGTAGGACTTCGGCACGAAACGATAACCCGTATCCAGCTTTTCCGCGTAACCAACGGACGGGAAAGGCATGTGATAGCCAAGGAAAGGCAGCCGGTCGGTGGCGATCATGTCATAGACCTTCTTGCGGGTGGCAGCCGCAGCCGCCTTGTCCATGTCGAATTTCACTTCCCAATCGGGCCTCTGCAGCGACAGGACGAAATGGTTTGCCGTATCCGCCGTCAGGATCAGCTGTTTACCTTCCGATTCGACCCGGAAGATCATGTGGCCCGGTGAATGGCCGAAGGCCGCAATGCCGGTGATGCCGGACACGACATTGGCGCCGTCGCCGATGAAGGTCGCCTTTTCCGCCAGCGGCTTGACGTTGGCGATAACGCCCTTGCGCCCACCCTCGGCAGGCGTGCCGACCCGCTTCTCATCCGTCCAGAAATCATATTCCGCCTGGCCGACCACGTAACGCGCCTTCGAAAAGGCCGGCGCGCCCTTTTCCATCAGCCCGCCGATGTGGTCGCCGTGCATGTGGGTCAGCACCACCACGGTCACATCCTCCGGCGTGTAACCGGCCGCCGCCATGCCCTCGATCAGGCGGCCATTGCCGGCCCCACGGCCGGCCTCGCCGAAACCGGTATCGAACAACACAAGGTCTGTGCCGGTATTGATGAGAACCGGCGAAAAGGAATTGACGAATTGCTCCTTCGGCAGAAAATTATCTTCCAGCAATTTACCGACCGTCTCCGCCGACTGATCCGTGCCGAAGGTCTCACCAGGGTTTGGGGCGGCGCGCGCGCCGTCCTTCACCACCAGCACCTCGAAATTGCCGAGCTTGAAGCGGTTGGTTTCCGGCGACATGGCGTGCTTTATCTCCATGGAGGTTTGCGGCTGGTTGGTCTGGGCGGTTGCGGTGCGCGCCATCAGCAGCGGCGCACCGAGGACGGTTGCGCCGGCTGCACCGATGAGGCCGCGTCTGCTCATGCTCAAGGATTGGGTCATCATCTTGTCTCCGATTTCGCCAACTGGCCGTTATCACCAACTGAACTCACCCAACGGACAATAGAGCGAGAAAGTTTCAAGGAAACCGGCCTCACGCAGGTTTGATCGGAGCGTTAGAAATAGACAATTAACATGTTGGCAAGCGGTCCCATCAGGCGTAGGAGGAACGAGAGACACCTTTGTCGCAGCGGAAAGCCGCAGGCAGCCCCATGAACCGCATCATCCCCCTCATCCTGGCAGTCGCTCTCTTTATGGAGCAGATGGACTCCACCGTCATCGCCACCTCGCTTCCAGCGATTGCAGCAGACCTCAATGTCGGCCCGATCACCCTCAAGCTCGCGCTGACCGCCTATATGGTGTCGCTGGCAATCTTCATTCCCATCAGCGGCTGGATGGCCGACAAATACGGCGCAAAGAAAATCTTTCGTTTCGCCATCGGCGTCTTCGTGGTGGGGTCGATCTGTTGCGCGGTCTCGTCGTCGGTGTTCGAGTTCGTGCTCTCGCGCTTCCTGCAGGGCATGGGCGGGGCGATGATGACGCCCGTCGGCCGTCTCGTTCTGCTTCGAACGACGAAACGGACCGAACTCGTCTCCGCCATGGCGCTGTTGACGATACCGGCGCTTGTGGGGCCGCTCACCGGCCCGCCGATCGGCGGTTTCATCACCACCTATTTTTCCTGGCACTGGATTTTCCTGATCAACGTGCCCATCGGTATTATCGGCATCTGGCTGTCGACCATCTTCCTGCCGGAAATCGAAACCACCAATCCGCCGCCGATGGACGGCAAGGGTTTCATTCTGTCCGGTATCGCCGCCTCCGGCGTTGTCTTCGGCGTGTCAGTGGTCAGCCTGCCGGCACTGCCGCCCGCCATCGGCATCGCCTCGACGATCATCGGTTTTATCTGCGGTTTTCTTTACGTGCGCCATGCCGCGCGCCATCCCGCCCCCATTCTGGATTTCCGCATTTTTCAGAATGCGACGTTCCGGGCGGCCTCCGTTGGCGGCACCATCTTCCGCATTTCGACGGGCGCCATTCCGTTCCTGATGCCGCTGATGCTGCAGATCGGCTTCGGGCTTAACCCGTTCCAATCAGGGATGATCACCTTTGCCGGCGCAATCGGTGCGATCACCACGAAATTCATGGCCAAGCGCGTGTTTGCGGCAACAGGATTCAGGTCAACGCTGATCGGAGCGGGCGTCGTCGGCGCGTTCACGACGCTTGCCAACAGCTTCTTCACACCGGAAACACCCTACCCGCTGATCATGATCTTTCTGGTCACGGCGGGATTTGCCCGGTCGTTCTTTTTCACCGGATCGAACGCACTCAGCTATTCCGATATCGAAGACAGCCAGGCCAGTCAGGCAACCTCGATGGCCTCGGTGATGCAACAGATCAGCCTGGCGCTGGGTGTGGCTTTCGCCGCATCCATTCTGGAAGTCAGCAGTGCAATGTCAGGCACGCATCTGCAGCTTGCCGATTTCCACATCGCCTTCACCATCGTGGCGCTGGTGTCGCTGTTCGCCATCGTGCCGATCATCCGCATGGACGCAAAGGCCGGTGCGGCCGTCTCCGGCCACCGCGGCAAGGTTTCGCAACCGGCGGAATGATCAGTCTTCGGCGGCCTCTTCGGCTTCGGCATCGACAGCGGGCTCGTTCCTGCGGCCCTTGAAGTGCTTGGCAAGCAGGAACATCTCGACCGATTCCGAGCGTGACGACGCCGGCTTGATGTGCAGGACCTGCTTGAAGTTCTTCTTCAGCATGTCCAGCAGCGCCTTTTCCGTGCCGCCCTGGAAGGTCTTGGCCAGGAAATGGCCGCCTTCCGCCAACACCTGAACGGCGAAATCGGCTGCAACTTCGCACAGATGCATGGTGCGGATGTGGTCGGTCTTCTGGTGGCCCGTGGTTGGCGCCGCCATATCCGACAAGACAAGATCGGGCGTGCCGCCGACAGCTTCCATCAGCTGGTCCGGTGCGGTCGGATCGAGGAAGTCGAGCTGCAGGATCTTCACGCCGGGGATCGGATCGATTTCGAGAAAATCGATGGCCGCGACGCGGATATCATCCTCAGTCGAATCCGTCACCTTGGAAGCGATCTGCGACCAGCTTCCGGGTGCGGCGCCAAGGTCGATGATGCGCGTCGCGCCCTTCAGAATCTGGTGCTTGTCGTTGATTTCCAACAGCTTGAAGGCAGCACGGGCGCGATAGCCTTCCAGCTTGGCGCGCTGCACATAGGGGTCGTTGATATGACGTTCCAGCCAGCGGCGCGATGAGGCCTTGAGCTTGGTCTTCTTGACCTTCTGGCCGATCTTTCGGCCGGTACGATTGGTGCTTGTCGGCGCCTTGCTCATGTCAAACCTTCTGTTCTGTCCTGCCGTACGATCTGCATGCGCCTTATGCGGTTGCGCCGCCATGCGCCGTCATCCGCCATCATATCCGTCAAGAGACCTTCACGCAGGCCACGATCGGCCACCCGCATGCGGCGTGACGGCCAGCGGCGGCGAATGGCCTCAAGAATGGCGCAGCCCGCCAGAACCAGATCGGCCCTATCAGGACCGATGCAGGCATTGGCGGCGCGGCCAGCGAAATCCCATGCCAGCAGCTTGTCCTGCATGGCGGTCACCTCTGCATCGGAAAGCCAGAGGCCATCCACCTTGCGGCGATCATAGCGCGGCAGATCGAGATGAACACCCGCAAGCGTCGTCACCGTGCCGGATGTTCCGATCAGATGGAAATCCTCGTGATGCACAAGCGGCGCGAGAGGCGGGCAATGGAAGGCATCCAGCAGCCCTTCAACTTCCCGCACCATGGCCGCAAACACGTCAGGCGTCACATCGCGGCCGCCATGGCGTTCCGAAAGCGTGACGACGCCGACCGGCAGCGAGGTCCAGTGGGTGATGTGGTTGGCGAGCCGGTTCGAGCGGTTTTCGCCGACCTTGATGACGGCGATTTCCGACGATCCGCCGCCGATATCGAACAGCACCACGGAGCGTGCTTCACGCCCGACAAGCGAGGCGCAACCCGAGACCGCAAGGCGGGCTTCCGTTTCACGGCTGATGATTTCGAGCCTGAGCCCGGTTTCGCGGGTGACACGCGCCAGAAATTCCTCACCATTGGTTGCCGCGCGGCAAGCTTCGGTGGCAATGAGCCGCATGCGCCGTATGGGACGACCCGCGAGTTTCGCGGCACAGACCTTGAGGGCCTCCACCGCGCGATCCATAGCATCGTCTGAAAGGCGGCCGGTCGATACCAATCCCTCGCCCAGCCGGACGATACGCGAAAAGGCATCAACGACCCGGAACTGGCCGGGCCTTGTCGGCTGCGCGATCAGCAGGCGGCAATTATTGGTGCCGAGATCGAGCGCCGCATACATATCTGCCGGCGTGTCCTGGCCATGCTCATGCTGACGACCCGCCTGACGGGCGGACATGTCTGATTGCTGCCGGTGCGGTTCCTGAGAAGCCCCATTGGCACGACCGTTCTGCTTGCCGACATGTCTCGCTGCCGGGGAGGGAACCAGCGGTCGGCCCTGCGGATCACGACCACGCGGATCGCGGTGAACCCGCTTGCGGTTGCGCGATTTGCGAACACCGCCGGGCGGTGCAGAGGTTGGATTTATGGCGTCCGTTGCAATTGGAACCTGCGCCTGTTCACCAGATGCAGGCGCACTCTGCTGGGAGGACGCGCCTTTGCCGCGAGAACGCCGCCGGCGCTTTCGTTTGCGCGGTTCGGCATCCGGCTCGAGAGCCGACACGTAAGGGGAACCGGCCGGAACATCCGCGGCAACATCATGCGACAGCACAGCGGCGTCACGGGGTTTCCCGTCACGCTTGTGTTTCTTGCCACGACGGGATCGCTTCGCTTTCCCTTTGTCCGCCACCGATGCCCCTTGGTCCGACGGCTTTGGGCCGTTTCCGGGGTCGATCACTGTCTTGTCCATTTCGCCGCGCACAAGCAAAGACGCTATGCTGCTGGCTTTCATAGGTTTCGTTGGGTGGACAATACCAGCGCAAGAGATTTTAGCCAAATGGTTTTTCCCGAGCCGAAAACGGCAACGGTTCACATGCGATAGGAAGCGCGGGTGCTGACTGCCGAAATCGCTGTGATTATTTCCGGGGATGTCTGAAAATCGGGATATCAGGCGGGGAGAAAAATACTCCCATCTCCCGGTAAGTCCTTGTAGCATTTGAACTTATCGGGAGAAGGGAATGGTACGGTTGAGTGGGGTCGAACCACCGACCTCAGGTGCCACAAACCTGCGCTCTAACCAACTGAGCTACAACCGCACATGAAACGCCGAAGCGGCGTCACGGGGGGTGACATAAAAGGTGTTTCCCCCATTTGCAAGTGCCTCAGTGAATTTTGCGAAAAAAGGCATCGAAAGGCAAGCGCTTTCATTGCGCCGAGACGGATAACGGGCGAAGGCAAGGCCTGTTCATGTTAACTCTGTTTGGCGATTCATCCGCCGGATGGTGGACCCCGCCGGCCTGTGAAGTTATTTAAAATTCTGTTAACGTGGTGCCATAGCGGGTTTACCTTTCAGCTTCATGAGGAGGCTGAAAAGCCCGCAAGGTCCGGTAGTGCCAGAATAGGTTTCGACATGCCCGCCGTCCAGTATCCCTTTATCGATATAGCAGTGCATGAACGGGTGCGTGAAGGTTTCGGGCGCGGCGAGGCGATGGCTTTGTTCTCGCTCGACCTTCAGAGCGCCCTTTGGGCCAACGGCCGGGGTGCGGCGTTGTTCGGCACGCCGATGGTCTACGATTTTCTGGAACAGGGCCCGAAGCGGCAGGATGTGACCTTCCGGCAGCTGGCGGCGACGGCGGCGCGGCTTTCCCAGGCGGGCGACAGCCTGCCGTTTACCATTCGCATCAATGCCGGTTTCCGCAGCATTGCCGTGACCGCCAGGGCGGAAATCATTGAAGCAGAACCGGGCCAGCCAGCAATACTGTTTTCCGCCCTTACCGACCAGGCCGCGCCGGACACCACGGAATGCGCCCGGCGCATGATCGAAGGTTTTGACGACCCCGATATTCATATGGCGGTTCTGAATGGCGACAACGAGATCGTTGCTGCTTCGCCGCGCTTCCCCTCTCTCGGCATTACGCCGCACACGGCAAGGACGCTGGTGCGCATGGCCGCCGGCCAGTCCGGTCATCTCGTCAAGCGCCCCGTGCCGACCGGCAAGGGTTATCTGCCGGCGGCGACCGGCCAGATCACGACGTCGCCCGAACTCAACCTGATGTTCGTGGTCGAGACCGCGCTTGGCACACTCGATCCTGTCAATGGCTTTGCCGAAGACAAGCCGCAGGAAACCCCGGCTGCCGTTCAGCCCGATTTGCCAGTCGCGGAGGCCGCACCTGTTGTCGCCGCCGCGGCCTCCTTTGATTCCGTGCTTGATGCCGTTGCCGGTATCGAGGATGTGGAGGACGTGCCGGAACTGCACGCCGATGGCGAAGACGAGATTGTGGCCGAACAGGAACTGGACGCCCTTCCCTTGCCGGCAGAAGAACAGGCCGAGGCCCCACTGGATATCCCTGTCGAAGATGCCGATGCCGCCGCGCAGGAGGCGATGACCGACGATATTGCCGATCTCTTCGAACTCGATGCGGATGAGGCAGAGGCGCCGGCAATCGACCGTGCCACCGGTCACGACCATGCTGAAGAGGTGTCGGAAGAAGCTGAAAGCGTACCAGCGGAAGAGATCGCCGAAACCGTGACGGCGCAGGCCGCTGTGCCGACGGAAGAGGATATTCCGGCGGAAACGGACGCAGCAGAAGAAGCACCGGCTTTTGTCTTTAATGCCGGTGCGCGCGCATCCCGTTTCGTCTGGAAAATCGATGCCGAGGGGCGCTTCAGCTCGATTTCGCATGAATTCGCAGAAGCTGTCGGCGCAAAGGCGGCGGCTGTCGAAGGCATGGGCTTTGCCGATGTGGCCGCACTCTTCAACCTTGATCCGGATGGCAAGATTCGCGAACTTCTTAGCCGTCGCGACACATGGTCGGGCAAGACGATCTATTGGCCGGTGGAAGGCACCTCCCTGATGGTGCCGATCGACCTCGCCGCCCTGCCCACCTATACGCGCTCGCGTGAATTTGATGGTTTCCGGGGTTTCGGCATCGTGCGGCTTGCCGACGCCGCGCAAGATCCGCATGCCACCGGCCTTACCTTCCTGAACGCGGAAGATGTTTTTCAGACCGAAGCTTCGCCGCAGTTGGATGCCGAGGATGAAAGCCGCGAATTGCTGGCTTTTATCGATGAGGATGACGAGGCCGAAGACGAGGCCCCGGCGGTGGAAGCTGACGAAACGACGGGCGAGGCTTTGGCCGAAGACCAGCGTCACGATTACAGCCCGCCGGAATTCGAAGCACCCGTGCCGGCGACCGTTCCAGCGCCCGAGCCGTCCTATTCCGACAAGGTCGTTCATCTAGAGGACCGCCGTTCGCGCTCACGCGAGGGTTTGACCGCAGGCGAACAGGCTGCCTTCCGGGAAATCGGCCGGACGCTTGCACCCATCGATACCCTGGCCGACGAGAACCGCAAAGCGGACGAAGAGGCTCGTTCCGCCGAGCCGGTTCCGCAGGATAGTCGCGAAGATATCGCCCCGGAAATGCCGGTGGACAAAACGCAGAACGTTCAAGAGCCTGCCAAGGCGACAGAAATAGTGGAGGAGGACGACCTCTTCGCCGACTATGTTCGCGGTGAGCGGCCAATTGCTGCCCCCACACCGGCGAATGAAATCGATACCGGCGAGAAGGAAGGCACCGCAACGGACCTGCAGCCGACGGCCGATATTGCCGCTGCGATGATTAGCCCTCCCCCTCGCCCCGCCGGTGTCCTGACGGCCGAGACATTGGATCAAATGCCGGTAGCGCTTCTTGTCCATGCCGGCGACAGGCTGATCCACGCCAATCCGGATTTCCTGCGGCTGACGGGCTACACCTCGCTTGAGGAACTCCAGGATGTGGGCGGGCTGGAAGCGCTGCTGCAGCGGCAGGAACTGGACGAGATGCCTGACAATGAGGGCGGCATGGTCGTGGTCAGTGCCGAAAACGACATCATTCCGGTCAAGGCGCGGTTACAGTCCGTCCGCTGGGAAGAAACCAAGGCACTGATGCTGTCGCTGGTTCCGCTGGAAGAAAAGCAGACGCCTGTTGCAGCAGCCAACGAAAATACGGCAGCAACAGCGGGTGCAGAAGCCGGCAGCGTTTCCGTGCTGCAGGGTGAAGTCGAGGAACTGCATTCCATTCTGGAAACCGCCACCGACGGCGTGGTGTTACTGGGAGACAGCGGCGAAATCCGCTCGCTCAACCGTTCCGCCAGCGCGCTGTTCAACTATGACAACGGCGAAATCGCCGGCAAGCCCTTCGTCACCCTGTTTGCGCATGAGAGCCAGCGCGCCGTGCTGGATTATCTCTCCGGCCTTGCCAATAACGGTGTGGCCAGCGTGTTGAATGATGGCCGCGAGGTGATCGGCCGCGAAGCATCCGGCGGTTTCCTGCCACTGTTCATGACCATCGGGCGGCTTAAATCCTCGCATGGCTATTGCGCCGTCATCCGCGACATCACCCAGTGGAAGCGCACGGAGGAAGAGCTTCGCAACGCGAAGCGGGCAGCGGAAACCGCCAATGCCCACAAGACCGATTTCCTGGCGCGCGTCAGCCATGAAATCCGCACACCGCTCAACGCCATTATCGGCTTTGCCGACATGATGGCGACCGAGCGTTTCGGGCCGATCGGTCATCCGCGTTATGCGGAATACTCCAATGATATCGGCCGTTCCGGCCGGCACGTGCTCGACATCGTCAATGATCTGCTCGACATTTCCAAGATCGAGGCCGGGCAGATGGATGTGGATTTCATCGCCGTGCCGCTGAACGAGACGGTGGCCGAAGCGGTCTCGCTGGTGCAGCCGCAGGCCAACAATCAGCGTGTCATCATCCGCACCGCACTGTCGCAATCCGTGCCACAGATCGTTGCCGACCTGCGCTCGATCAAGCAGATCGTGCTGAACATCCTGTCCAACGCCATCCGCTTCACGCCGTCGGGCGGCCAGATCGTCGTTTCCACCGCCTATGAGGCGAATGGCAGCGTGGCGCTGCGCATTCGCGACACCGGCATCGGCATGACGCGGGCGGAGCTGGAACAGGCCATGAAGCCATTCCGGCAGGTGGCCTCATCCAGCAAGCGCGTGCGCGGCGACGGCACCGGGCTTGGCCTGCCACTGACGAAGGCGATGGTGGATGCCAACCGGGCAAATTTCTCCATCACCTCGACGCCGAATGAAGGCACGCTGGTGGAAATCACCTTTCCATCGCAACGGGTTCTTGCCAACTGAGGTCATGCGGGCGTAGCAATGCGAAAGCCACCGGCGCAACGATCGCCGATCAAGGCTTTCGCAAGACAGGCCCGCATGCCCATGACGGTTTCCCTTCCAGCCACAAAACGCGTTTCGATACTGCCTGTCGCGGCGGTCATCGTCGCGGCCATTGCCGCCATGCCGATTCTGGCGATCTTCTGGCTGGCGCTCACCGGCAGCACGGAAGGATGGCAGCATCTTCTCGCCAACGTTCTGCCGCGTGCGGGGTTTCGCACATTCATGTTGCTGGGGATGACGGCCGCAACGACGGCGTTCTTCGGCATTGCCTGCGCCTGGCTCGTCACGACATTCGAATTTCCGCTGCGGCGTCTGTTGTCTGCGGCACTTGTGCTGCCACTCGCCATTCCCTCCTATCTGGCCGCCTATGCTTTCGGCGAATTCCTCGATTTCACCGGCCCGGTTCAGAGCTCAATTCGCGCCGCCTTCGACTATCACAGCATCCGCGATTATTGGTTTCCCGACATACGCTCGCTTGGCGGCGCGGTGATCGTCCTGAGTTCGGTGCTTTACCCGTATGTCTATCTCTCGGCTCGCGCCGCCTTTTCCATGCAGGGCCGGTTTGCGGCGGAAGCGGCCCGCACGCTTGGCGCAAAGCCGCTCAGCGTGTTCTTTTCCGTACAATTGCCGATGGCGCGGCCAGCGATTGCCATCGGGCTTTCGCTAGTCTTGATGGAGACGCTGAACGATATCGGTGCAGTCGAATATCTCGGTGTCCAGACGCTGACCTTCACCATTTACGAGACCTGGCTCAATCGCGGCAATCTCGCCAATGCGACGCAGATCGCCGCCGTCATCCTCATCATCGTTGGCGCGCTGATCTTCATCGAACGCAATGCGCGTGAGAAACAGCGTTTCGGTGCACCGAAAGCGACGAGCATGGCGCAGCGCCACCGGCTGAAGATGTTGACCGGCTGGCGGCGCTGGTGTGCGAGCCTGTTCTGCTTCCTGCCCGTGGCAAGCGGATTTTTCATTCCCGTCATCGTGCTTGGCGGTTATGCCGCCAAGCGGCTGGATGCGCTGTTTGCACCGAAACTTCTGAAAGCGCTGGGCCACAGCCTCGAGGTCTCGCTCTCCGCCGCTTTCGTCACCCTGATCGCGGCTTTCATCTTTTCCTACGCCATTCGAACCGAGCGCTCGCGCACATCGAAGGTCGCCGCCCGCCTTGGCTCCATGGGATATGGCGTGCCGGGAACGGTGCTTGCCATCGGCGTGCTTATTCCGCTCGCCAGCCTCGACAATGGGGTCGACGGATTCATTCGGTCGCATTTCGGGTTTTCAAGTGGATTGCTGCTTTCCGGCACAGCCTTCGCCATCATCTATGCCCATAGCGTGCGCTTCATGACCATGGCGGAAGGCACGCTCGATGCCGGTTTCCAGAAGCTTTCGCCGCATATCGACATGGCCTCGCGGACGCTTGGGCGCAATCGTTTGCAAACGCTGTTCAAGGTATTGTTGCCGAACATGCGGCCGGCGGCGCTGACTGCTTTTCTGCTCGTGCTGATCGAATCCATGAAGGAACTGCCGGCGACCATCCTGCTCAGGCCTTTCGGTTTCAACACGCTTGCCACGCTGGTCTATGAGGATGCTTCCCGCTCCAGAGTGCAGGATGCCGCCGTGCCGGCGATCATCATCATCCTTGCCGGACTTATTCCCGTGCTTCTCGTCTCGAAATCGATGGATCATCCGGAAAACAGCTGAGCCGCGCCCGGTATCTCGGCAAAAAGAAAGGCGGCCTTTCGGCCGCCTGTATTAGTTGTGCTTTTTTTAACGAGAGAAAGGGGGACAACCTCGCCATATGGAAATTATCAATCCCGGCCGTCAGAAATTTGACAACCCTGCGTTAGGTTTACTTTCCGCCAACTCCTATTAACAAGCGGTTAAAACCAAAATCGAGCAATCACCGACGATAATTCCTATTTTGAGACCGTAGAGTCCCAAAACTAAATTATAGGTTTCTAATTTTATTGCGATTTCAACAGTAACGCGAAGAAATCGGAGCCGAGCCGATAATCAGTTGCGGGCGGCGGCGTGTTCGTCCCGCATCCTCTGCAGTTCGGTGCGTTTGGACGTGATGGAGGTGACGATGACGCCGATCGTCACAAGGCCGATGAGGATCGTGCAGATGGCATTGATTTCCGGCGTCACGCCGAGGCGTACCTGCGAGTAAATCTTGATCGGCAGCGTGGTTGCACCGGGGCCGGTGGCAAAGCTGGCGATCACCAGATCGTCGAGCGACAGCGTGAAGGCCAGCATCCAACCGGCGATGACCGCGGGGAAAATCAACGGCAGGGTGATGCGGAAGAAGGTTTTCACCGGCGGGCAGCCGAGATCGAGCGCTGCTTCCTCGAGGCTGCGGTCGAAGGTCAGCAGGCGCGACTGCACGACGATTGCCACATAACACATGGTGAAGGTGGTGTGGGCGATGACCACCGTCCAGAAACCGCGATCCACCCCAACGGCGACGAATAGCAGCAGCAGCGACAGGCCGGTGATGACTTCAGGCATGACGAGCGGCGCATAGATCATGCCGGAAAACAGCACACGTCCCGGAAACCGCGCAAAGCGGGTGAGCGACAGCGCCGCCAGCGTTCCGAGGATGGTGCCGATGGTGGCGCTTAATATACCGACGCGCAGCGTCACCCAGGCCGCATCCATCAGCCCCTGGTTCGACCACATGGACTTGTACCATTGCAGCGAAAAGCCGCCCCAGACGGTGACGAGCTTGGAGGCATTGAAGGAATAAACGATCAGGATGATGATCGGGATATAGAGAAAGGCAAAACCGAGCGTCAGGACGGTGATGTCGAATTTTCCGCGCTTCATGGCCTCACCCCACCTTCTTCTGCTGGTTCTGGAAGATGGCGATGGGCACCACCAGCAACAGCAGCAGCAGCACGGCCACGGCGGATGCCAATGGCCAGTCGCGATTACCGAAAAATTCCGTCCAGAGCGTTTTGCCGATCATCAATGTCTGCGCGCCGCCGAGCAGATCGGGGATAACGAATTCGCCAGTGATTGGGATGAAGCAGATCATCGACCCAGCGACCACACCCGGAAGCGACAGCGGGAAAGTGATCTTCCAGAAGGCCTTCCATGGCGGGCAGCCGAGATCGGCCGCCGCTTCCAGAAGCGTGTTGTCTAGTTTCTCCAGCGCCGAATAAAGCGGCAGCACCATGAAGGGTAGATAGGAATAAACGATGCCGATGAAGATCGCCGTCTCGGTGCGGAAAATGTTTACCTGTTGGTCCGGCCCCAGAAAACCTAGCCATTGGAACAGCACCGTCAGCAGTCCCTCGGGCTTCAGAATGCCGATCCAGGCATAAACGCGGATCAGGAACGAGGTCCAGAACGGCAGGATCACCAGCATCACCAGTGTCGGCCGCACGGCTGAAGGCGCGCGCGCCATGGCCAGCGCCATGGGATAACCGATCAGCAAAAGCAGGCAGGTGGAGATGAAGGCGATGCGCAGCGACGACAGGTAGGCGTCGATGTAGAGCGGGTCTTCCGTCAGAAACAGGTAGTTCTCGAAATCCAGCTGCGAGAAGAACGTGCCGAGCTTCGAAAATCCTTCGAAGACCGGCGTATAGGGCGGCATGGAGATTGCCGTATCAGACAGCGATATCTTGAAGATGATGAAAAACGGCGCTGCGAAGAACAGCAGCAGCCAGAAATAGGGAACCGCGACGACCAGCCAGCGCCAGGGGCTTTGCCGGTTTTCGGGAGTGGTGATCGCCATGAAAGCCTCCCTCAGCGTGTCAGGACAAGACCTGAATCCGGTTTCCAGTTCAGCCACACCATATCGCCGAAGGTGATCGGGCGATCGACGAGACGCGAGACGTTCGCCTGCGCGGCGCGGATGACACGGCCATCGGCAAGCTTGACGATGAACACCGAGAAGTCGCCGAGATAACCGATATCCCAGACCTCGCCATAGGCGGAATTGACGGCGCTGTCGGCAGGCTGGTCAAGCGAGATGCGGACCTTTTCCGGGCGGATGGCGTAAGCTACCTGACTGCCGGTCGCAGCAGCGCATTCCTGCTCCACCGTTACCTTCAACCCGTCGCAATCGAGCGTCACCAGACCCGGCTTGCCGATGTCTGAGGCGTTGGCGACGACATTGGCGTCGAAAATATTGATGTCGCCGATGAAATCAGCGACGTAGCGCGTGTTCGGCGCCTCGTAAATCTCGGCCGGCGTCGCCACCTGCACGACGTTGCCCTTGTCCATGACCGCGATCCGGTCCGACACCGTCATCGCTTCTTCCTGGTCATGGGTCACGATCAGGAAGGTGAGGCCGAGATTGGTCTGGATGTCCATCAGCTCGAACTGGGTTTCTTCGCGCAGCTTCTTGTCGAGCGCGCCGAGGGGTTCGTCCAGCAGAAGCACCTTCGGGCGCTTGGCGAGCGACCGGGCAAGCGCCACGCGCTGTTTTTGGCCGCCAGAAAGCTGGCTCGGCTTGCGTTTGGCGAATTCACTGAGCTTGACGAGCCGCAGCATTTCCTCGACGCGGGAAGATATTTCTGCCTTCGGCAGGCCGTCCTGCTCCAGCCCGAAGGCGATGTTCTTTTCCACCGACATATGCGGGAAAAGCGCATAGGACTGGAACATCATATTCGTCGGGCGCTTATAGGGCGGCACGCCGGAAATATCCCTGCCCTGCAGCAGGATGCGGCCCTCGGTCGGTTCCTCGAAACCGGCCAGCATCCGCATCAGCGTGGTCTTGCCGCAGCCCGACGGACCAAGCAGCGAAAAGAACTCGCGCTCGTAAATATCAAGCGTCAGATTGTTGACGGCGACGAAATCGCCGAAACGCTTGGTGACGTTTTCAAAGCGGATGAAGGGCACCGCATCGGGGTTGTCCCACGGGCTGAATTTACGTTTGACCGGCCCCAGAGTTTTCGCCATGCACCCTACCCTCAAATCCCGTTGGTCTTGTCGATTTGAGCATCGGACCGAAAACCGCATCTATTTTCGGTCGGATGCCTGGGGCGGGCAGCACCGGCAGGTAACGTGACCTGCCGGCAAAAGCATCAGAGAAACAGGCCCGCCGGCCGTTCCTCAACCAGCGGGCTGCGGTGTCAGCTGCCAGTCTTTATCTGCGTCCAGACGCGGTTCAAAACACGCTGTTCCTTCGGTCCGTAAGGCGAGATGGTGAAGAGCTTCTTCATCGTTTCGGCATCGGGATAGACAGCGGGGTTCTTGGCGACCGACTCGTCCATCAGCGCCTGCGAGGCGAGGTTGCCATTGGCGTATTGAACATAGTTCGACGCCTTGGCGATGACTTCCGGCCGCATCAGATAATTGATGAAGGCATGCGCTTCCTCGACATTCTTGGCATCCGCCGGGATGGCAAGGTTGTCGAACCACATATAGGTGCCTTCCTTCGGGATGATGTAGTTCACTTCGACGCCGTTCTTGGCTTCCTCGGCGCGGCTTTTCGCCTGCAGGATATCACCCGACCAGCCGATGGTGATGCAGCTATCGCCATTCGCCAGCTCATCGATATAGGCGGAGGAATTAAACGTCTTCACAGAGGGACGGATCTTCTTGTAGACCTCGCCGCCCGCTTCCAGATCAGCCGTTTCCTTGCTGTCCGGATTCTTGCCGAGATAGTTCATGGCAATCGCGAAGGTTTCGTCCGACGCATCGAGAATATTGATGCCGCAGGATTTCAGCTTTTCGGCATTTTCCGGCTTGAAGAGAATATCCCAGCTATCGACGGGAACATCGCCGAGAGCGGCCTTCACCTTGGCGACGTTATAACCGATGCCGGTGGTGCCCCACATGTAGTTGACGGCATATTCGTTGCCGGGATCGTATTTCGCCAGACGCTCGGAGACTTCAGGCCACATGTTCTTCAGATTCGGCAACTTGGACTTGTCGAGCTTCTGGAACACGCCGGCATTGATCTGGCGGGCCAGGAAGGGGCCGGTCGGCACCACGACGTCATAACCGGAGCTGCCGGCCAGAAGCTTGGTTTCCACGAGTTCGTTGCTGTCGAACACGTCATAAACGACCTTGATGCCGGTTTCCTTGGTGAAATCGGCAAGCACTGATTCGTCGATATAATCCGACCAGTTATAGACGTGGACGACCTTCTCCTGGGCCATTGCCGAGCCTGCTGCAACGAGCGCGGTGGTGAGAGCCAAGGTCAGGCGGAGAGAACGGTTTTTCATGATGTCTCCTGTTAACGCATCCTCACGACGGAAGCGTGATCCCCTTTTTTAGCGAGACTAGAAAGGAAAACAAAAGGGAGCAAGCGGGAAATGTGCAGCACAGCATTTTCAACCAAATGTGTTCCGGCCGGGAAAAAGCGAATGGAAACACCTACTGGAAGTCGAAAACGCTGAGACCGGTTACCATTTCATCCAGACCGAGCGGCCGTGTCAGCGGCGCTTCGGCGCGCGACAGACAGCCCTGTCTTTCACACAGCCGGCATGAAGGGCCGACGGCGACGGGCGGCGCGCCCGAAGCGGCGGGGCCATAGACCGTCTCTCCTGCCTGAGAGAGATCGCAGCCGACAAGCACAGCCGTGCGCCTCACCCTTTCACCAAAACCCGCCTGCGGGCCTTCCAGCGTGCGCGAAACAGTGAGGAAGGCATCACCATCAGGCATTTCCACCGCTTCCACCAGCACTTGCCCCGGCTGGGCGAAAGCCGCATGGATATTGAGCCGCGGACAGAGGCCGCCGAACCGCGCCCTCGGAAAACCACCTGCGCCTGCGAGGCGGAACCGGTTGCCGGCATTGTCGATCTCCATCAGGAAAAACGGGATTGCCGCCGCCGTTGGCCGTTGCAGGCTGACGAGGCGGTTAGCGGCCTGTTCGAACGACACGTTGAAGCGCGACCGCAAAACATCGAGGTCATATTTTGCGCGCTGGGCGGCGGCAAGAAATGCTCCATAGGGCATCATCAAGGCATGGGCGGCATATCGTGCCAGTTCGAAACGGGCGATGCGCCGCGCCTCCTCGCCTTTCAGGCTCAGCGCCTCCAGTTCCCCGCCAATCTCTTCGCGAAGCGCCAGAAGACAGGTCTCCATCGCCATTTCCCTGATCTGATCCGGCTGCGACAGGCGCTCGGATAAAAACAGCCGCATGGAATGGCGATCGTAACGCCGCCGCAGATTGGGCATGGCGTGCACCGGCAGGGTTCTGACCACGATGCCGTGGTTTTTCTGCAGCCATGCGCGCAGACCGGAGGCGAGGTCGTCGCCTGACGACAGTTGTTTATGGAGGTCTTCCGCCGCCGCATCGATGGTATGGAAATAGGCCGGTCGGTTTTCAAAGACATGCCGCACCTCGTCGATCGGCAGGCGGGTGGAGGAGAGCGCGGTCTCATGCCCCTCCCGCGCCAGAAGATCCGACAGGTCGGAAAGGCGCTGCGCCTGCTCCCGGTAGGCCCTGTAGAGCTTGAGGACGCCGCTCGCCGCATTGGGCGCGGCATCGGCAACCTCGATCAGTTCCTGCGGCGACGGCACCTCGCCCGAAAGCAGCGGATCGGCAAAAACCTCGCGCAATTGCCCGGCGGAACCGGCGCTCTCTCCCTGCAGGTCATCAAGATCGACCTTGTAAACCGAGGCAAGCTTCAGCAGCAGCTGCACGGTGAGCGGCCGCTGGTTGCGCTCGATGAGATTGAGATAGGAGGGTGAGATCGCCAGCGCCTCGGCCATGGCGGTTTGCGTCAGCCCCAGACCGTTGCGAATGCGGCGCACGCGCGGCCCGGCAAAAATCTTGTTTTCCGACACAGTGTCACCCCTCCATCCCGTCAACTCATACAAGTCTGTTACAAACTCGCTAGAGCATCGCTTTTACAAAATTTACAATTTTACAGCGCTACCCTGTCATGCATCCTACAGGATAACCTCTTTCAAGTCACTGTTTTTATGTTTCTTCTGGCGCTTAAATCTCCAAAAATGTAAATGTAGTCACATCGAACGGCGCTTCACGATGTTGATGACAGGCCGCTTCCGAAACTACACTTGTCATGGGAGAGAGAAGTATGACGGATTTTTACAAACTTGTTCCGGGTGCACCGCAGGGACGTTTCGACGGGATTGAACGCACCTATACCGCCGCCGACGTGGAGCGGCTGCGCGGCTCCGTCGAAATCCGTCATTCGCTGGCAGAGATGGGCGCAAACCGGCTGTGGAAGCTGATCAACGAGGAGAGTTTCGTCAATGCGCTCGGCGCGCTTTCTGGCAATCAGGCCATGCAGATGGTTCGCGCCGGACTGAAGGCGATCTATCTTTCCGGCTGGCAGGTTGCAGCCGATGCCAATACGGCGTCGGCCATGTATCCGGACCAGTCGCTTTATCCAGCCAATGCCGCGCCGGAGCTTGCCAAGCGCATCAACCGCACCTTGCAGCGTGCGGACCAGATCGAGACGGCGGAAGGCAAGGGCCTTTCGGTCGATACCTGGTTCGCGCCGATCGTTGCCGATGCCGAGGCCGGTTTCGGCGGCCCGCTCAACGCTTTCGAGATCATGAAGGCCTTTATCGAAGCGGGTGCGGCGGGTGTTCACTATGAGGACCAGCTGGCATCGGAAAAGAAATGCGGCCATCTCGGCGGTAAGGTTCTGATCCCGACGGCAGCGCATATTCGCAACCTGACGGCAGCGCGGCTCGCGGCTGACGTCATGGGTGTGCCGACGCTGGTCATCGCCCGCACGGATGCGGAAGCCGCCAAGCTTCTGACCTCCGATATCGACGAGCGCGACCAGCCTTTCGTGGATTATGATGCCGGCCGCACCGTTGAGGGCTTCTATCAGGTCAAGAACGGCCTTGAACCCTGCATTGCCCGCGCCGTGGCCTATGCGCCCTATTGCGACCTGATCTGGTGCGAGACATCCAAGCCGGATCTAGAGCAGGCGCGCAGGTTTGCAGAAGGCGTGCACAAGGCGCATCCCGGCAAGAAGCTGGCTTACAATTGCTCGCCGTCGTTCAACTGGAAAAAGAACCTCGATGACGCGACGATTGCCAAGTTCCAGCGCGAACTGGGCGCGATGGGCTACAAGTTCCAGTTCATCACCCTTGCCGGCTTCCACCAGCTGAATTTCGGCATGTTCGAACTGGCACGCGGTTACAAGGACCGGCAGATGGCGGCCTATTCCGAGCTTCAGGAAGCGGAATTCGCAGCTGAGGTGAACGGTTACACGGCCACCAAACATCAGCGCGAAGTCGGCACCGGCTATTTCGACGCCGTGTCCGTGGCGATCTCTGGCGGCATGTCCTCGACCACCGCCATGAAGGAATCCACCGAGCACGACCAGTTCCGCCCGGCCGCGGAATAAAGCTCCCTAAACGCCCTTCCCGTCGCCGGGAAGGGCTTGCAAATCGCATCAAGAACCCCAACCAATAATGAGAGGAGAAATGCCATGAATGCCCATAACCCCATCAAGACCCACGTCAAGGAACGCGCCGAGGAGCAGTCCTCCGCCATGACGCAGGATCAGCAGGTCGCCATCCGCATGCTGGCCAATGATCTGCACCGCCTCAACCAGGCCGTCATGAAAGCCGTCGAGGCCGGCGTTTCCGTCGAACTGGTCCGCTCGGCCCGCCATCACGGTGGCGGCGGCAACTGGGGCGATCTGCTGATCCCGGTCATCGTCGCGCAGGGAAGTGCCGCAGCCTGAAATGCTTCAAGCCGGGCGGCTCTTGCGCCCGGCATATAAATCGGAATGTCCCTTGATGAGACGGGTCATCCGGTCCGCCACCGTCCTGATATCGCGGCGGTGGCGATCGTCGTTGTTCATCACGATCCACTGATTGTGGCGAAGCGGCTCGATCTCGCCACCCTCACGCATCAGCCGTGCATCGGCATCGCCAACGAAACAGGGAAGCACGGCAACCCCTGCCCCGGCCAGTGTCAGATCGAGCAGCGCCGTCGGCCGGTTCACCGTTACCACAATATCATTCTGCCGGTTTTCATGCGGCCAGCGCAAATAGGTGGAAATCGCGCTTTCCTCCGCCACCGCCAGCCAACGGTCAGCAATGGAAGTGGCGGCGTTGCACAGCCTGTAGGGCGCATAGGCCACCTCCCCCGTCTTGATGGCGGCGAGGTTCTTTTCCTGCGGTTCAAAGGCGCGGATGCCAATATCGTTTTCGCGATGGGCCAGAGACGCCCTCTGCTCGGCAATGAAAAGATCGATGCGGAAATCATCGCGATCCGTGCAGATGGCGGAAAAATTTCTGGTCAGCAGCCAGGCATTCCAGGTGCCGACGGCAATACGCACGACAGAAGATGCCGATGACGCCTTCTGCCACCCTTCGATATCCTTCGCCGCACTCTCCATCGCCTGCAGCCGGTCGAACAGCACATGGCCATCCGCTGTCAGGGCGTATCCAGCCTGGCTGCGCTGGAACAGGGCCTTGCCGACGCGTTCTTCGAGCTCGACCATGCGGCGTCCCACGGTTGCGGGGCTCAAACCCGTCACGGCGGCAGCACCCGTCAGGCCGCCGCCGCGTGACACATCGAGGAAAAGCTGGTAGGAATCCCAAGTGACGTTTTTCATTAGTGAAAAACGTAGCGCATTTTCTTGCGCAGATAAATCAAAAAACGGCGTGCATCATGGCCCTCCGCATTACGAGGAGAGTGATATGCATGCGATTTTTGCAGCCCGGGCCATCATCGAAAACCAGCAGCCGCGCACGCGGCGCGAGGCCATTCAGCAGGAAGAGAAATTTTATACCGACATGGCGCAGGCATCACGGCTGTGGCGGCTTTTCAGCGCGCTGATCAGCATGATGAGGGCGAAGAGCGGTCGGTCAGTAAAAGAGAGCGATCAGGGTGGCGATAGCGCCGGCTGCGATAACGCTCAGGCGAAGGGCCAACTGCCGGCTCTCGCTTTCAGCGCGGGCGATGGCAATGGCGCGAGGGCGGCGATGTGCAGATCTGTTCATGCGCGGGCTCCTGACGAAAAACTCAACCGACCCATGCCCTGTTAAGAGCCTCCAGCAGGACATCATGTGCAGCGGGATCATTGGATGACCCGGCTTTGCTGGCATTCTATCAGGATGACTCCGCGCCCATTAACAAGATGTTAACAGGGCGTTGTTTCAGGCAAATTCGCCTGCCGCCTGCCCCGATGCCCAGGCCCACTGGAAATTATAACCACCCAGCCAGCCAGTCACATCAACACATTCGCCGATGAAATAGAGGTTGGCCATCGATTTCGCCGCCATGCTGCGGGAATCGAGGCCAGTGGTGTCCACGCCGCCAAGCGTAACTTCCGCCGTGCGATAACCTTCCGAACCGGCAGGCTTGATCTGCCAGTCCTGCACCTGCGCGGCCAGCTTTGTAAGAGCCTTTTCGGACATATCGGCGAGATTGCCGGTCAGGCCGGATTGTTCGACCACATGCTGGGCAAGCCGTTTTGGCAGGATTTCCGCAAGGGCGGTCTGGGCCGACTGGCGGCCGTTCTTCTGTTTGGCCTCTTTCAGCAGTGCGACGATATGCCGCCCCGGCTCCAGTTTCAGGCGGATCGTATCGCCCTCGCGCCAATAGGAGGAGATTTGCAGGATCGACGGGCCGCTCAAACCACGATGGGTGAATAGCAATGCTTCGTTGAAAGCCGTCTTGCCGTGGGAAATTTCGGCTGGGACCGCGACACCGGCAAGCGGGCTCAGCTTTTCGAGTGCAGCAGGATCGAGCGTCAGCGGCACGAGGCCGGGACGTGTCTCGATGAGCGGCAGACCGAATTGCTCGGCGATCTGATAGGCAAAACCCGTCGCCCCCATTTTCGGGATCGACTTGCCGCCCGTCGCAACGACTAAGCTTTCCGCCTCGATGACGCCGCCAGAAGTCGTTACGCGAAAACGCCCGCCATCACGGGCGACCGCCGAAACCGACGTTTCGAGCCGCAGCTTCGCATTCACCGCCTGCATTTCGCCAAGCAGCATGCGGATGATGTCCTTGGCGCTGTCATCGCAGAACAATTGGCCGAGTGTTTTTTCGTGCCAGGCAATACGGTGTTTTTCCACCAGCGCGATGAAATCGCGCGGCGTGTAGCGGGCGAGCGCGGATTTGGCGAAATGCGGGTTGGCGGAGAGGTAGTTCTTCGGCCCGGCATGGATATTGGTAAAATTGCAGCGGCCGCCGCCGGAGATGCGGATCTTTTCGCCCGGCGCTTTCGCGTGGTCGAGAATGATGACGGAGCGGCCGCGCTGGCCGGCGCGGATGGCGCACATCATGCCGGCCGCACCCGCCCCCAAAATCAGCACGTCACATTTCTCTGTCATCATTCCATCCGATCCTTTTCCTCTCCTCTTTTCGAAGTGCCGCCCGTTGTCAATGGCGCTTTCCCCCTCGCCAATTGCCAAACTACGGTTATGATGGCGCCAGTCGAAACACAGACCCGGTGATACATGCCCCCCAAGAAAACCATGCTCCGCCCGAAAAAACAGGCAACCATGGCAAAGACACCTCCCCTCGACCTTTCCTCCACCCGTGGTGTTTCCACTTGGCGCGAAGCCGCGCAATGGCTGAGAGCACGCGGGATCGAGGATATAGAATGCATCACCCCCGACCTTGCCGGCGTGGCGCGCGGCAAGATGATGCCGACGGCGAAGTTCACGGGCGATACATCGCTTGCCCTGCCGTCTGCGCTCTACCGCCATACGATCTCAGGCGAATATCCCGATGAGACGGCGAATTTCCGCTATGAGCCGCGCGACAGCGACCTGAAGCTGGTGCCTGATCTTTCCACGCTGTCCGTCGTGCCGTGGGAGAGCGACCCGACCGCGCAGGTGATCTGCGACGTGGTGGATGCCGAGGGCAATTCCGTTCCCTACACGCCGCGCAACGTGCTCAAGAACGTGGTTTCGCTTTATACCGCAAAGGGCTGGAAGCCGGTCGTGGCGCCGGAAATCGAATTTTACCTCGTCGCGGTGAATGACGATCCGGATTATCCGCTGCATCCGCCGAAGGGCCGTTCAGGCCGCTCCATCGTCGGCGGGCAGAGTTATTCCATCGCCGGCATCAACGAGTTCGACGAGTTGATCGACGACATCTATCATTTCTCGGAAAAACAGGGCCTCGAGATCGACACGCTGATCCACGAGGAAGGTCCGGCGCAGCTGGAAATCAACCTGCGTCATGGCGATCCCATCGAGCTTGCCGACCAGGTTTTCCTGTTCAAGCGCACCATCCGCGAGGCGGCGCTGAAGCACGGTATCTACGCCACCTTCATGGCCAAGCCGATGCAGGGCCAGCCGGGTTCGGCCATGCATATCCACCAGTCGGTGGTGGAGATCGATAGCGGCCGCAATATTTTCTCGAACAAGGATGGCGGCCCCTCCAAGGAGTTCTTCTCCTTCGTGGGCGGCATGCAGCGTTACGTTCCCAACGCACTGGTCATGCTCGCGCCTTACGTGAATTCCTATCGCCGCCTGACGCCCGACATGGCCTGCCCGGTCAACAATGCCTGGGGCTACGATAATCGCACGACCGCCTTCCGGGTGCCGATTTCCAGCCCGCAGGCGCGTCGCGTCGAAAACCGCCTGCCGAGTTCGGACGCCAATCCGTATCTCGCTCTTGCTGCGTCGCTTGGCTGCGGCTGGCTTGGCATCGTCAACAATATCGAACCGACCGAACCGACCGCCGAGACGGCCAACGAAGGCTCCATCGACCTGCCGCGCGGGCTTTTGGAGGCCGTGGCGCTGCTGGAAGGCGAAGAGCAGTTCGACCGGGTGTTCGGCCATGAATTCGTCGGCCTTTATGCCGGCCTGAAACGCGGGGAGTTCGAAACCTTCATGCAGGTTATCAGCCCGTGGGAGCGGGAATTCCTGCTTCTCAACGTGTGAGGTATCCCGAGCATGACATGGCAAAGCCCGATTGCGCCCGGAATTTCCTGGTATCAGGCAAGCGTCGGCGAGCGGCCGGACTATTCCGCGCTCGACGGCTCGAAACAGGTGGATGTCGCGATCATCGGCGGCGGTTATACCGGCCTTCAAGCCGCGTGTAACCTCGCCGAAAACGGCGTCTCGGTCGCCCTCATAGAGGCGCATCGTTTCGGCGATGGCGCGTCGGGCCGCAATGGCGGCCAGTTCGGCACCGGCCAGCGTTCTTTTCCCGACGAGATGGAGGAACAGATCGGCTTCGAGCAATCGAAACTGCTGTTCGACATTGCCGAGGACGCCAAAAATTACGTGCGCGACTTCGCGAGCAATCGCGGCATCGACATGGAATATCTGCCGGGGCAACTCTATGTGGCGCACAAGGCCGCTTATGAGGACGACTACCGCAAAAGCGTCGATGCGATGAACAATCGCTACGGCTACCCGCATATTTCCTACATGGAACGCGGCGAAGCGCGCAAATGCGTTGGCTCTACCCATTATTTTGGCGGCACGCGTGATACCGGCACCGGCCATATCCATCCGCTGAAGCTGCTGGTCGGGTTGGCAAAGGCGGCGAAAGCTGCGGGTGCCGGCATTTACGAAATGACACCGGCGAAATCCATCCGCCAATCCGGTGGCAAGACCATCATCGAAACGCCCTTCGGCACGCTTACCGCGACAAAGGTGCTGATTGCGACGAATGCCTATATCGGCAATCTGGAGCCGATAACGGCCGCCCATATTATGCCGATCCGCTCCTTCATCGGTGCGACAGCACCGTTAGATGCGTTTCCCGACATCATTCCCGGCAAGGAAGCCGTAGCGGATTCGCGTTTCGTGGTGCGCTATTTCCGCAAGACGGCCGACAACCGGCTGCTGTTCGGCGGGCGCGAAGCCTACACGGCCGATACGCCGCGTGACATTTCCAGTCATATCCGCCGGCAGATCGCTGAAATCTATCCGGCGCTGAAGGATATCGACATCACCCATTCCTGGGGCGGCTCCGTCGGCATCACCCTGCCACGGCAAGTGTTCGTGCGGGAAGTCATGCCGGGCGTCACCTCCATCGGCGGTTATTCCGGCCATGGGGTGATGCTGTCGAATTATTGCGGCAAGCTCTATGCCGATCTCGTTCTCGGCAGACAGGACATGCTGGCGCCCTTCGCGCGGCTGAAGGTGCCATCCTTCCCCGGCGGGGCATCTCTTCGTGCGCCGCTGCTTTTCATGGCGCTTTCCTGGTACGCGTTGCGAGACAGGTTCTAATTGTTCCGCCAATTTCTGGAGATGCCATGGAAAACCAGAACGACAGGTTTGTGACAATCGCGACCGGTTACGGCCTTGCCGAGACAGCGGTGACGTGCTCGTTCCTGAACGCTTACGGAATTCGCACCATCGTCGTTCCCGCTCAGGCAGCCTCGATATTCTGGCACTACACATTTGCTTTCGGCGGAATGCGGATACGCGTCGCCGAGCGACAGTCCAGCGATGCGGAGTTGCTGCTGGACAGCGTTGAAGAGGCCGAACAAAATACCGCGGATGCGGCGCAGAAGCTGCACTGGCGCAAGATTGCCGCTGTGCTCGTCTTCTTCTTTTTTTCAGTTCCACCACCCGCTAAAGGCTTGTTCCGACACCGCGTTCACCCTTCCCAGGGCTATTTGACAAGGGCATCGGCATGAGCAATTACGATTGTCATCAAACCAAAATCATAATTTCACATAACTGAGTCTGGCATTTTTAAATCGATTAGATTATTGATGCCCCAACCTTTGAAGATCGAGAGAATCGATATGAGCAGTCAGATCATTCCTGTTGAACCTTTTGATTGTGTCGTTTTCGGCGGCACGGGCGATCTTGCCGAGCGCAAGCTTCTGCCGGCCCTTTATCACCGGCAGGTCGAAGGCCAGTTCACGGAGCCGACCCGCATCATCGGTGCGTCGCGTTCGGTCATGAGCCATGAGGAATATCGCAAATTCGCGCAGGACGCGCTGAAGGAGCACCTGAAGGCCGGCGAATATGACGACGCGCAGGTCACGCTGTTCCTCAACCGGCTTTTCTATGTGCCTGTAGATGCCAAGGGCAGCAATGGCTGGGACGTGCTGAAGAAGCTGCTCGATGAGGGCAAGGAGCGCATACGCGCATTCTATCTGGCCGTCGCGCCGGGCATTTTCGGCGACATTGCCGACAGGATCCGCGAACACAAGCTGATCACCCGCTCGACCCGCATCGTCGTCGAAAAGCCGATCGGCCGTGACCTTGCTTCGGCGCAGGAACTGAACGACACCATCGGCCACGTCTTCAAGGAAGAGCAGATCTTCCGCATCGACCACTATCTCGGCAAGGAGACAGTGCAGAACCTGATGGCGCTGCGCTTCGCCAACGCGCTTTACGAGCCGTTGTGGAATTCCGCCCACATCGACCATGTGCAGATCACGGTTGCGGAAGCCGTCGGTCTTGAAGGCCGTGCGGGTTATTACGACAAGGCCGGCGCGCTGCGTGACATGGTGCAGAACCATATTCTGCAATTGCTTTGCCTCGTAGCCATGGAACCGCCCGCCTCGATGAAATCGGAAGCTGTGCGTGATGAAAAGCTCAAGGTTCTGCGTTCGCTGAAGCCTATCGACACCAGCAATGTCGAAAAGCTGACCGTTCGTGGCCAGTACCGCGCCGGCGCTTCCGCCGGGGGTCCGGTGAAGGGCTATCTGGAAGAGCTGGAAGGCGGCGTTTCCAACACCGAAACCTTTGTCGCCATCAAGGCCGAAATCGCCAACTGGCGCTGGGCCGGCGTGCCCTTCTACATCCGCACCGGCAAACGCCTTGCGACCCGCGTTTCGGAAATCGTCGTCACCTTCAAGCAGATCCCGCATTCGATCTTCGACGATGCGGCCGGCAAGATCGAGGCCAACAAGCTGGTCATTCGCCTGCAGCCGGATGAAGGCGTCAAGCAGTCGCTCCTCATCAAGGACCCCGGCCCGGGCGGCATGCGCCTGCGTCAAGTGTCGCTGGATATGAGCTTTGCCGAAGCCTTCAACGTGCGCAGCCCCGATGCCTATGAGCGGCTGTTGATGGACACTATCCGCTCCAACCAGACGCTGTTCATGCGCCGCGACGAAGTGGAAGCGGCATGGGACTGGGTCGACCCCATTCTCAAGAGCTGGGAAGATCTGGCGCAGGGCGTGCAGGGTTATACTGCCGGCACCTGGGGTCCGAGCGGCTCGATCGCGCTCATCGAGCGTGACGGCCGCACCTGGCACGATGGAGATTGAGGATGACGGAGATGAGTGAGACATTGCATGTCTTCGACAGCGCCACTGAGCTCGCCTCCGCGCTGGCAATTGAAGTTGCCAGCCGCCTTTCGGCCGCAACGCAGGAGCGCGGCACGGCGAGCATCGCCGTTTCCGGCGGCTCGACGCCCAAGCTGTTCTTTCAGGCGCTTTCCAAACACGATCTCGACTGGCCCAATATCAGCGTGACGCTGGTGGACGAACGTTTCGTGCCGCCGGAAAGCGACCGTTCGAACCATCGCCTCGTTGCCGATAACCTGTTGCAGGACAAGGCAAAGGCGGCCTATTTCGTGCCGCTGTTCCAGCCGGCGGCCTCGCCGGAGGATGCGGCAACGCTTGCGACCGTCAAGACCGAGGCGATCTGCGATCCTTTCGACGTTGTCATTCTGGGTATGGGAACGGACGGCCACACGGCATCGTTCTTCCCCGGCGGAGACAATCTCTATGAGGCGCTCGACCTCGACGAACCGCGTGGTGTTCTGACCATGGCGGCGGAAAATGCGGGTGAGGAGCGGCTGACGTTCAACTTCTCAAGCCTGCATGACGCCGATTTTCTGGTGTTGCATATCGAAGGTGCGGCCAAGAAAGCGACGCTTGAAAAAGCGCAGTCGGGTGAGGATGAGGACGAAATGCCGATCCGCGCCGTGCTGAACCGGGCAGAAACGCCCGTCGACATATACTGGGCGCCATAAGCCAACGCGGCTGCCGTAACCGCGGCCCGCGAAAACGCCCGAAGACATGAAGACAGAAACACGACAACCGGCCGTTCACCTCCCGGAACGCCGGTTGCCGACCAACGAACAGGATGAACGCCCATGTCCGCCGATTCCCGCATTCAGGCCATCACCGCCCGCATCGTCGAACGTTCCAAGCCCTACCGCGAGACCTATCTCGAGCGGTTGCGGCTGCAGGTCTCAAAAGGCGTTCACCGTTCCGTTTTGTCTTGCGGCAACCTCGCACATGGGTTTGCGGTCTGTTCCCCCGCCGACAAGGACATCCTTGCCGGCGACCGGGTTCCCAATCTCGGCATCATCACCGCCTATAACGATATGCTCTCCGCGCATCAGCCTTATGAGATCTTTCCCGCGATCATCCGTGATGCGGCCAAAGAAGCTGGCGGCATCGCCCAGGTGGCAGGTGCCGTTCCGGCCATGTGTGATGGCGTGACACAAGGCCAGCCCGGCATGGAGCTGTCGCTGTTTTCCCGCGATGCCATCGCCATGGCTGCCGGCATCGGCCTGTCGCACAACATGTTCGACGCCGCCGTCTATCTCGGTGTCTGCGACAAGATCGTGCCCGGCCTCGTGATCGCGGCACTCGCCTTCGGTCACCTGCCCGCCGTTTTCGTTCCCGCCGGCCCGATGACATCAGGCCTGCCGAATGACGAAAAATCCCGCATCCGCCAGCTTTATGCCGAAGGCAAGGTTGGCCGCGAGGAGCTTCTGGAAGCGGAATCGAAATCCTATCATGGCCCCGGCACCTGCACCTTCTACGGCACCGCCAATTCGAACCAGATGCTGATGGAGATCATGGGCTTCCATATGCCCGGCTCCTCTTTCATCAACCCCGGCACACCGCTGCGTGATGCGCTGACGCGCGAAGCGACCAAGCGGGCGCTCGCCATCACTGCGCAGGGCAATGAATTTACGCCGGCGGGCGAAATGATCGATGAACGGTCGGTCGTCAACGGCGTCGTCGGCCTGCATGCGACGGGTGGTTCCACCAATCACACCATGCACCTGATCGCCATGGCGCGCGCCGCAGGCATCATTCTCACCTGGCAGGATATTTCCGATCTCTCGGATATCGTGCCGTTGCTCGCCCGCGTCTACCCCAACGGGCTTGCGGATGTGAACCACTTCCACGCCGCCGGCGGCATGGGCTTCCTCATCAAGCAGCTTCTGAAACAGGGCTTTGTGCATGACGATGTGCGCACCGTCTTCGGACAGGGTCTCGCAGCCTATACCGTGGATGCCATGCTGGACGAAAAGGGCGCGGTCGCGCGTCAGCCCTCCCCCGAGCAGAGCCACGACCCGAAGGTGCTTTCCAGCATCGAAACGCCGTTCCAGCCGACCGGCGGCCTGAAGATGCTGACGGGCAATCTCGGCAAATCGGTCATCAAGATTTCCGCCGTCAAACCGGAACGCCACATTATCGAAGCACCCGCGATCGTCTTCGACGACCAGCAGGCACTTCAGGACGCCTTCAAGGACGGCAAGCTCAACCGCGACTTCATCGCCGTCGTCCGCTTCCAGGGGCCGAAGGCCAACGGCATGCCGGAGCTGCACCGCCTGACGCCGCCACTCGGCGTGTTGCAGGATCGTGGTTTCAAGGTGGCGCTGGTGACGGACGGGCGCATGTCCGGCGCATCCGGCAAGGTGCCGGCCGCCATCCATGTGACGCCGGAAGCCTCCGACTGCGGCCCGATCTCACTCATCCGCGATGGCGACATCATCCGTCTCGATGCTATTTCCGGAACGCTGGAAGTTCTCGTTTCCGCTGCCGAACTGGCAAAGCGCGAACCGGCACGCGCCGATCTTTCCGGCAATGAATGGGGTATGGGCCGCGAACTTTTCGCCCCCTTCCGCCGCAATGCCGGCCCGGCCGATCAGGGCGCCAGCGTGCTCTTCCATTGATTTTTTGAGAGGCGAAGGCCGATACGGCTTTCGCCTTTCAACCCTGCTTTGCGGTATCATTTCACCGCACTTTCTCGCCCCCGATAATCCGGCGCAGAAACAGCTTTATTTCCCATTTCTTAAAAGTCACACTTGTCATGCGGCTGTGATGATCGCCCTATAGGGCCTTCTCGAGCAACCGTGGGACGACGGTGCAGTTTCGGATGATGGGGCCACGACATGACAATTTTCTCAAGCAAACGCCGCGATGTGCTGAAGCTTATGGCCGGCACCGCCGTGCTGCCGCTGATTGCGTTGGCAACACCAGCGATGGCGCAGGACGTGGCCCTGCGCGCCATCGTCATCTCCGATCTGCATTCCGCCTATGAACGCATCGGCCAGCTTCTTGCTGCCATCGAAACGCGCATTGCTGCCGACAAGGCGCCCCACATCATTCTGCTGAATGGCGACCTGTTCGAACTGGGCAATGCGGTGGCCACCCGTTCGGCCGGCGAAATCGAATGGACGTTCCTGGCCGCACTCGCCAAGCTCGCCCCCACCGTCATCAATATCGGCAATCATGAACCCGATATCGACAACGATCTTGCCAATTTCGTCAGCCGCGCCCAGGCACTGGGTATCACCGTGCTTTCCAACATCGTCGACAAGCGTAGCGGAAAGCCTTATGCACCTGCCAGTGCCGAGGTGAGCGTCGGTGGACGGCAGGTCGTCGTGGCAGGTCTCGCCACCAATGCGATCAACACCTATCCGAAGGCGACACGCGAAATGCTCGACATTCCGCAGCCGGTGGAATGGGCGAAGGCCAATCTTCCGCAAATCGTTAAACCGGATGCGATCAACATCGTTCTCAGCCATGCCGGCGTCGTTGCCGACCGCGATATTCTGCCGCTGCTGTCGGATGGCACGCTGCTGGTCGGCGGTCACGATCACCTGAACTTCGTGCATGAACAGGGCGCCACGCGTTATGTCCATACCGGCTCATGGTGCACCTCGATGACGGTTGCGACCATCACCACCCCCGGCAAGGCTCCAGCCATTGAAACGATCGCGATCGATAGCGACACTCCCGCCTCCCCGGCCCTCAAAAGCCTGATCGAACAGACGCTCGAAAAGCACCTGACGGCAGAAGAACAGGCGGTTGTCGGTAAATCCGCCAAGGCAATGACTGTCGATGAGGCCGGCCGCCATGTGGCGCAGCTTATCGCTGCGAAAACTGGCGCGGATGTCGGTTTCATCGGCCATACGTCGCTCGGCGCCGGTCTGCCGCAGGGCGATATTCGCCGCTACGATTTCAACGCCTCGCTGCGTTTCGACGGCAAGCTGATGGTGACGGAAGTGGATGGTGACGCGCTTGCCCAAATCCTTGAGCGTTGCAACCAGGATGGCGACATTCCGCTTGCTGCGCGCACCGGCGATTATCTCTACGCCATGCCGGAAAAGCCGGAAACGAAACAACGCTACAAGCTGGTCTGCAACGACTGGTCAGCCACCAACCAGAAATCCTATTTCGGCCGCAGCGATCTCGCCTTCACCGAAGTGCCTGAAGTGAAGCTGAAGCAGACGGTTCTGGGCGGGCTTTCTTAAATCCCCTCGACAGCTCTGGATATCTCAGAAAGACCGGATATCGAGCTTCCGGTCTTTGTGCCCCGGGTGCGTACTGAACACGAAAACGCGGTCCAGTTCCTTCTGCGTCAACATGCGCAGGAAGCGGACGTGGATGGTGTTGTTGGCGTTGACGCGCAACATCACGCAGCCGATCTTGGTGATGCGGGCGTCGGGAATATCGAGATAGAACTGGTTCGGCAGGCTGTATTTAGTCAGCAGCGCCAGCACCGCTTCGGTCTGGGAGATGCGGATGACGTCACAACGGCGGGCGGCCATGTGCATGACGGCCTTCTCGGTATATTCGATGCGCGCCGCATTCATGGTGTCTTCCATGCGAAACCGGCCTTCGCGGTCGTACATGAAGGATTCTTCCTTGCTCAGGTAATTGTTCCTGATGACACCCGCACTGCTCTGCACGTCCCGGACTCCCATGCTCTCTCAACAGATCAAGATTAGGCCATAGTCTTTAACAATTCATATCAGACTTGTCTCAAACAGACCGGAAGCGGGACATTCCCGATGTTTTTCCACAGTGGCAAAAACTCACAAAAAAGCCCCGGAACGGTAAGGTTCCGGGGCATGTCTGTAGATATCGCCAGCGATTATGGGCGGTAGGTCTTGCCCTCGGCGTCGAAGAGATGGAGCTTTTCCTGCGGTGCTGCAAACCGCAGGGTTTCGCCCTTTGCGACGGAGACGATGCCCGGTATCTTGACGATGATCGGCTCCTGCCCCTTCGGAGCCTCAAGATAGAGCAGCGTCACTTCGCCCAGAGCCTCGACGATCGAGACCTTGCCTTCGAAAAGATAGTCATCGCCGGTGACGATGCTCAGATCTTCCGGCCGGACACCGAAGCTCGCGGCCTTGCCTTGCTCGGTTGCGGGCGTCGGAACAGTGACGGCGAGTGTCTTGCCTCCAGCCAGTTCGATCGAGGTGCGTTCACCGGTTCCGGCAATCTTTGCCGCAATGATGTTCATGGCGGGCGAGCCAATGAAGCGGGCCACGAAGAGATTGGCCGGCCTTTCGTAAAGCTCCAGCGGCGGGCCGACCTGTTCCACCCGGCCGGCATTCAACACGACGATGCGGTCCGCCAGCGTCATCGCCTCCACCTGATCGTGGGTGACGTAGATCATCGTCGTTTCGGCCATCTGCTCGTTGAGCTTGGCGATTTCGATGCGGGTTGCGACACGCAGCGCCGCATCAAGGTTCGACAGCGGTTCATCGAACAGGAAGACCTTGGGATTGCGGCAGATGGCGCGGCCGATGGCGACCCGCTGGCGTTGGCCACCGGACAGGGCCTTGGGCAGACGCTCCAGATATTGCGTCAGTTGCAGGATTTCGGCAGCGGCACGGACGCGGCGGTCGATCTCCTGACGGCTCTCCTTGGCGATCTTCATGCCGAAGGCCATGTTGTCGTAGACCGTCATATGCGGATAGAGCGCGTAGGACTGGAACACCATGGCAATGCCCCGGCGCGAGGGCGGGATTTCATTGACCAGCTGACCGTCGATGAACATCTCGCCGCCGGTGATTTCCTCCAGACCGGCGATCATGCGCAGCAACGTCGATTTTCCGCAGCCCGAGGGGCCGACGAAGACGATGAATTCGCCCTGTTCGATCTCCAGATCGATGCCGTGCAGGACCTTTACCTGCCCGTATGATTTGCGGATATCCTTGAGAACGAGACTTGTCATGGGTGTTCCTCCCTATTCTGTCAGGCGTAACGGGCGAAGAAAGCGCCCCATGCCGGAAGTTCTACGCTTCTGCCCTCAAGGCCGCTTGCAAAGCCGTGGCCTTCGAGAACCTCCCAGTTCCCTTCCGGCAGCGTGGCTTTTGCCGGCGTTGCAGACAGATTGAAGAGGCACAGCACGGTTTCGTTGCCGAGCGTGCGGGTGTAGCTCGAAATCTCGCCCTCCACCGGCTGAAACTCGATGCCGCCCTTGGCGAACGCCGGGTGCTTTTTGCGGAAGGAGAGGAAGCGGCGATAGTGCTCCAGCACCGAGGCCTCGTTGCCCTGCTGGGCGCTGACGGCATTCTGCCTGTGCTCGGCCGGAATGGGCAACCAGGTCTTGTCCGAGGTCGAGAAACCGGCCTGCGCATGGCCCGCATCCCACACCATCGGCGTGCGGCAACCATCGCGGCCCTTGAATTCCGGCCAGAACTGGATGCCGTAGGGGTCCTGCAAATCCTCAAACGCGATATCGGCTTCGGTGAGGCCGAGTTCCTCGCCCTCATAGATGCAGACGGAGCCTCGCTGCGTCATCAACAGTGCCGACAGCACCTTGGCGAAGGCGTCCTTATCCTCGACATGCTCGCCCCAGCGGCTGACGTGGCGCACGACATCGTGGTTGGAGAAAGCCCAGCAGGCCCAGCCTTCCGGTGCTGCTCTGGCAAAATCCGCCTGCACATCGGCAACGCGCTGCGGAGTGAGCGCATCGGGTGCGAGGAATTCGAAGGCGTAACACATCTGCATCTTGTCGTCGCCGGAGGTATATTCGCCGACGATTTCGAGACCGCGCTGGCTGTCGCCCACTTCGCCGACGGCGGCAATGTCAGGGAATTCGTCCAGCACCGCACGGAAGCGCTTCAGGAAGGCGATGTTTTCCGGGCGATTCTTGTCGTAGAGATGTTCCTGGAAGTTATAGGGGTTGACCGCAGGCGCCGTGGAGGCGTTGCGGCGCTCCGGTGCGAGCGCCGGGTTGTCGCGCAATTCCAGATCATGGAAATAGAAGTTGATGGTGTCGAGGCGGAAACCATCGACGCCGCGCTTCAGCCAGAAGCGGGTGGCGTTCAGCAGTTCTTCCTGGACTTCTGCGTTATGCAGGTTGAGGTCCGGCTGTGAGGTCAGGAAGTTGTGCATGTAATATTGCATGCGGGTCGGATCCCACTGCCAGCCCGAGCCGCCGAAGATCGACAGCCAGTTGTTGGGCGGCGTGCCATCCGGTTTGGCGTCAGACCAGACATACCAGTCGGACCTGGGATTGTTGCGGCTGGCGCGGCTTTCCACGAACCATGGATGCTGGTCGGAGGTGTGCGACAAAACGAGGTCGATCATGACGCGGATGCCGAGGCGGTGGGCTTCGGCAATCAGGCCGTCGAAATCGGCAAGCGTGCCGAACATCGGATCGACATCGACATAGTTCGAGACGTCGTAACCGAAATCCTTCATTGGCGAGGTGAAGAACGGGGAAATCCAGATGGCATCGGCACCGAGGCCAGCAATATGCGCCAGCCGGTCGGTGATGCCCTTGAGGTCACCGATGCCGTCGCCATTGGAGTCCTGATAGGAGCGCGGATAGATCTGATAGATAACCGCACCGCGCCACCAATCCTTGTTGGGCGTCAAAGCGGAAGTCACCGGAGCGATCATGGAAGTGTCCTGTTTGGTATGGGCGTTCATGGAATTATCAGCCTCCCTTGACGGAGCCTGCCAGCAGGCCGCGCACGAGATAGCGTTGAAGGGCGAAGAAGACGCCGAGCGGCACGATGATGGTGACGAAAGCCGAGGCGGTAAGGATTTCCCAATTGCCGCCGCGCGAGCCGAGCAACGCGTTGAGCGCACCGGTCAGCACCAGCTCGTCCTTCTGCGTACCGAGGAAAACCATGGCGACGAGCAGGTCGTTCCAGGTCCACAGGAACTGGAAGATGGCGAAGGAGGCAAGTGCGGGGAAGGACAGCGGCAGGATGATCTTGACGAAGATTTCGAAATCGCTCGCGCCATCCACCCGGGCGCTTTCGATGATCTCTTTTGGCAGGCCGGAAATATAGTTGCGCAGCAGATAGATGGCGAGCGGCAGGCCAAAGGCGGTGTGCGCCAGCCAGATGCCGGCATAGGTCTTGGACGGAACGCCGAAGATAGTGCCGATTTCATTGTACAGTCTCAGAAGGGGGATGAGTGACATCTGCAGCGGCACGACGATCAGGCCCACCACCATGGCAATCAAGAGATTACGGCCGGAAAAGTTCATCCACGACAGGGCATAAGCGGCAAAGGCGGCGATGAGGATGGGGATGACGGTTGCGGGAACGGCCACCGTCAGCGAGTTGACGAAGGACTGGCCGATGCCTTCCGAGGTCAGGACCGTGCGATAATTGTCGAGCGTGAAGACAGGCGGCGTGGCGACGGAAATATAGACGCGCTTGCCGCGAGAGCCTTCGAAGCTTGAGGCTTTGCTATATTCGTAAGTGCCGTCTTCGTTGACGAGCAGCGTCTCGCCATCGCCAATGTCCGCGGCTTCGCCGGCCTTGAAAGCCGTCGGTTCCTGCACGCGAACGCCAAAGGCTGCGACCTTGCCGCCCTTCCCGTTTTCGAAGACATTGCCTGATATGACGTAACGGCTGCCATCCTGCTTCTGGACGGTGGCATCGGCAAGGCGAACGGCCGCCGTCTGTTCAGAGCTTGAGAAGGCCGTCCACCAGCCGGAGACGGTGATCTGGTCCTTGTCGCGCAACGAGCTGACGAGAATGCCGAGTGTCGGCAACAGCCAGAGAAGCACTACGACCAGCACGCTGGCATGGACGATGAGGCGCGGCAGGCCGACGCGGCGCAGGCGTTTGACGATATTCATCTCAGCGACCCTCCATCTCGCGGTTGGCCTGGCGGATGTTCCAGACCATGATCGGGGTGACGGCCGCCATGATGATGAGCGCGATGACGGCACTTCGGCCGCTATCGCCGCCGCCGCGGAACATCCAATCGAACATGAGGTTGGCGAGGACCATGGTGTTCCACTGGCCGTTGGTCATGGTCAGCACGATGTCGAAGACCTTGAGAACGAGAATGGTGATCGTCGTCCAGACGACGGCGATGGTGCCCCAGATTTGCGGAACCATGATTTTCCAGAAAATCTGCCAGCCATTGGCACCGTCGATGACCGCAGCCTCGATGGTCTCTTCCGGAATACCGCGTAGCGCTGCCGAAAGGATGACCATGGCGAAACCGGTCTGAATCCAGATCAGGATGACCATCAGGAAGAAATTGTTCCAGAAGGGCATGGAAATCCAAACCTCGGGACTGCCGCCGAAAAACTCGACGACGGCGTTCAGAAGGCCGATCTGCACCTGACCTTCGGCACGGTATTCGTAGATGAACTTCCAGATGACGGACGCGCCGACGAAGGAGATCGCCATCGGCATGAAGACGATGGATTTGGCGATATTGCCCCACCAGATGCGGTCGGTCATGACGGCGATGACGAGGCCGAAGAAGGTACAGGCGGCCGGCACGACGGCGAGCCAGAGGATGTTGTTGAAGATCGACTGGCGGAAACCGGCATCGAAGAACGCCCAGCGGTAATTGGCAAGGCCGACGAACTCGCTGCCTGTCCGGTCGTAAAACGACAGGATCAGCGTCGCGACAACGGGATAAACCAGATAGACGAGAAGCAGGATCAAGGCGGGGCCAACAAACAGCCATGGCCGAACCGCCGCGCGGCGGTTGAGATTGCGCGATGCCTGCAGCACGTCTCCCGAGCGGACGGGAAAGATGACCTGCAACAATTTGTCGGATAGCCAATAATAGGCGGCGCAGGCAAAAACCCCTGCCACCATGACGCCGATGGCAGAAACGAGTTGTTGAGCCATGGTCCCCTCCCTTGATCCTTTCCGCGCCGCGCTGATTTATGCGGTCGTCGGGCCGTTCCTTTGGTAAAGGCCCGGCAGCAGCAAGCCGCCGGGCCTGATCCAGTATGTTTACTTCAGGCCGTCCCAGGCCTTCTGGATATCGGCCGCGACCTGATCGGCGGACTTGCCGCCGACGAAATCGATCATGCCGGTCCAGAATGCGCCGGCACCGATCTTGCCGGGCATCAGGTCGGAACCATCGAAACCGAAGGTCGTCGCCGTGGTCAGGATTTCACCCTGGCGCTTCATCTGCTCGTTGGCATAGGTGTCGACATTCACACCCTTATACGGCGTCAGGAAGCTGGACTGCGCCATCCACACCTCATGGGCGATCGGGGTTTTCAGGAATTCGACGAATGCCTTGGCGGCAGGCGCTTCCTTGGTGACGGTAACCAGCGTGCCGGCACCGAGAACCGGCTTGCCGAGTTCAGGCTTGGACGCATAGGTCGGCATGTAGAAGAAATCCGCATCCGTGCCGACCTTGGTTCCTTCAGGGAAGAAGGACGGAATGAACGATGCCTGATGGTGCAGGTAGCACTTCGGCGGAATGTCGAAGAGGCCCTTCGGGCTGTCGCGGAAGTCGGTGGAGGCCACGGCAGCCACGCCGCCGCTCACATATTTTTCGTTCTTGGCGAATTTGCCGAATTCGTTGATCGCTTCGACTACGGCCGGATCGGTGAACTTCACCTCGTTCGTCGTCCATTTCTGATAGACGTCGAGCGACTGCGTGCGCAGCATCAGGTCTTCCACCCAGTCGGTTGCCGGCCAACCGGTCGCACCGCCGGAGCCGAGACCGATGCACCAGGGCGTACCGCCATCGGCGACGATCTGGTCGGTCAGCTTGAACAGGTCTTCCATGGTCTCAGGGACTTTATAGCCCGCTTCCTCGAAATTCTCAGGCACGTACCAGACGAGCGATTTCACGTCGGCCTTGAACGGGAATGCGAAATAAGCCTTGTTGCCGTCCTTGCCCTTGTAGCTGCCAAGATCGACCCAGGACTTGCCGGCGCCGTAATTTTCCTCGACCCATTTGGCCGTGTCATCGCCGAGCGGCACGAGGAATCCCTTGGCGGCGAGATCGGCCAGAAGGCCAGGCTGCGGCAGAATGGCGATATTGGGCGGCGAACCCGCCTGTGTGTCGATGACGATCTGCTGTTCGTAATTTTCCGACGAGGAATAGCGGACGGTCACGCCGGTCGCATCGGAGAAATAGGCAAGCACCGACTGGAACAGCGCCTCGTCCTCACCGCGCCATGGGCCGAAAATCGTCAGTGTCTGGCCCTTCAGGTCGGCATGGGCCGCTTTGAAGTCTTCGTAGCTTTTCCAGTTGAACTTGGCGTCCCCACCGGGCGCGAATTTCAGGTCGGCGGCAAAAGCCGCACCCGACAGCAGCAACATCGAAGCCGCCGTCGCCAAAAGAGTCTTCCGCATGTGATTTACCTCCCATCACATAAAAGCCTCAAAGCGTCCTCTTCCAATCAAAGCGCTTTGGCTGCCTATTCATCTCATTGTCATTGAGAAAGAGTCAAGAGGCTGTTTCTACGGAAAGGTTGTCGTGCCTTGCGAATAGTCATATTTATTTAGAAAGGCGGCTATCGTTTTCGATTGAGAAAAGCGGCAGAGGCTGGTAAAAATCTAAAGCGCTTTGGGAATCTGAGGAGAGGCTTTTGCCGTTTCCCAAGGCGCGCGCATGGAGGAAATACGGACATGAACCTGAAACAGTTGTCGCAACTGCTCGGCATTTCGCAGACCACCGTCAGCAGGGCGCTCAACGGTTATCCCGAGGTGAGCGCCGAGACACGCCGCCGTGTCATGGAGGCCGCCGAAAAGACGGGATATCGCCCGAATGCCGCAGCACAACGGCTAGCGACCGGTAAGGTCGGCTCCATCGGGCTCGTCATGCCGATTGGCGAACACCACCGCTCCGACGTGCATTTCGGCGAATTCCTGAGTGGCCTTGGGGAGGAAGCGTCGCGCAGCGGCTTTCACCTCGTCATCATGCCCACGGAGCCGGAGAAGGAACGCGAAGCGCTGCGCGGGCTGGCGGCAAGCGGCAGTGTCGATGGCATCTATCTCGCTTATATGAAAAAGAACGATGCGCGCATCGCCATGATGCAGTCGCTCTCCCTGCCCTTCCTCGTGCATGGCAGGTCCGTCGGCGTGGAGGAGAATTATCCCTATCTCGATGTGGATAATGAGGGTGCGTTTCGCGATGCGACCCAGCTTCTCCTCCAGCTTGGCCATACGCGCATTGGGCTTCTGAACGGCCCGGAGGGTTATGACTTTACCTATCGGCGCTGTCTCGGGGTGGAGAAGGCCTTGGCTGCGAACGGCCTGACCCTGCACCCGAACAATAAAAGACATGGCAGCATGACGGATGAGGAAGGTTATCTCGGTATGGAGGCGCTGCTGTCCCGGCCGGAAAAGCCGACCGCCATTCTCTGCGCCAGTACCGCGCTTGCGCTCGGCGCGATCCGCTCGCTTAACCAGCGCGGCTTAAAACCCGGCAGGGATATTTCGCTGATCGCCCATGACGACGTGCTGCCGCTGCTGAAGCCGGATAATTTTTCCGTGCCGCTCACCACCACCCGCTCATCGCTTCGTGCCGCGGGCGTGCGCGTCGGTCAACGCCTGATCAATCGGATCAAGTTCGCGCAAATGGAACCGCATCAGGAACTCTGGAAGGCGGAGCTTGTGGTGCGCTCTTCGACGGGGCCGGCTCCAAAAGCGTAGCAGCCGGCCTGATCGCAAAAACTCAGAACGTCGGCGCTGTCTTGCCCAGCGAACGATAAGCGGCGATGACGGTGTTGGCCATCAGCATGGCGATCGTCATCGGGCCGACACCGCCCGGAACGGGCGAAATCGCAGCGGCAACCGCGCTTGCCTCATCGAAGGCGACATCGCCGACCAGCTTCGACTTGCCTTCGCCCTTTTCGGGTGCGGGAATGCGGTTGATGCCGACATCGATGACGGTTGCGCCTGATTTCACCCAGTCGCCCTTCACCATCGCCGCGCGGCCAACGGCCGCCACGAGAATATCGGCCGTCTTGCAGACTGTGGCGAGATCCCTGGTGCGCGAATGCGCCATCGTCACCGTGGCATTGGCATTGAGAAGAAGCTGGCCCATCGGCTTGCCGAACAGGTTCGAGCGGCCGATGACGACGGCATTCAGACCGGAAAGATCGTCGCCGTGAATGCCGCGCACCAGAAGCATGGCGCCGGCCGGCGTGCAGGAAATAAGCCCGGTGGCGAGATCGCCCGTCGCCAGCTTGCCGGCGTTCAACACGCTCAGGCCGTCTACGTCCTTCTCGGGCAGGATCGACTGGATGATCTCATCGGAATTGAAGTGCTTCGGCAGGGGAAGCTGCACCAGAATGCCGTGGATGGAGGCATCGGCGTTCAGTTCGCCGACCAGCTTCAGAAGCTCACTTTGCGTCGTCTCTTCCGGCAGCGTGTGCTGGACGGAGTTGAAACCACATTGCTTGGCCATCTTGCTCTTGGAGTTCACGTAAGCATGGCTGGCCGGATCATTACCGACGATGACAACCGCGAGACCGGGCTTCACGCCCTTTTCCGTCTCAAGCGCTTCTGCCGATATGCGGACCGCCTCCGTTACCGAAGCCGCCTTCGCCTTCCCGTCAATCACAACTGCCATGCGTCTTGCTCCTGCTGGATTACGTTGGCCCCGTATGGTGCCCCCTTTGCAGGAATGCAAGCAAAAATACAGCCTCGTCAGGCAGTTTTGCGGTAGTCGTCCTGGTGATCGGCGTAATCGGCGAGACGCTCTCTTAGATGCGCCAGCTCGCGTCTCAATTCCGCCAACTCCTCGGCTTCGGCCTGTTCATGATCGAAGTGTCCGGCAAGGGCTTCATTGAGCAATGGCGGGAGCTCCGATGACATTTGAGTGGCGCTTCTGACCGTTCGGTTACCCATCAGCACCTGCCGCACGCGCTCGTCCAGCGGCATATCATCGGCATCATTTGCAGCTTCGGCATAATAGTCTGCGACGGCGTCTTCAGGCTGGACGTAATCGTCTGCGGCAAGGACTTCCAGATCATCGAAAACCGCCGGCTCAATTTGCTCGAATTCGGAAAATTGCAGCGATTGCTCCGGCCCATCCATGGAAGCGGGAAGTTGCGCTTCATTTTCGACGACCAGCGCGTCCTCTTGCTCCTCGTCATGGCGACGATAGCTCAGAAGATAAAGGCTGCCCAGCAGACCGATCAGGCCGCCGCCACCTGCCATCATCGCCGCCTGCGTCAGATCACGCGACAGCTCGCCGGGTCCAGCCTTCTTTGCAAGGCGGGTTTCGATGGCGGGTGTGGAGGAAGAGGACAGCTCACGGCGCTCGCTCGCTTCCAGATAGGCATTTCTCGCTGTCTCAAGCTCAGCCTGCAATCGCGAAAGCTCACCGGGGGCGACGCCCAGAGCCTCTAAGCGGTCAAGGTGCTTCTTACGCTCGCCATTCGCGGTCGCAATCTCCTGGGCGACGCGCTTTTCATCCACACGCAAACCTTCAACCACTTGGCGCAATGCGGGAGCCGCCAGCGCCTGTATGGCATCCACCGCATTCTGGGCGGCGATGCGGCGAGGGTGTTTGGGACCGTAATCAACCGAGACACTGGCAAGTGTCATGCTGGCGGTCGCGTGTTTCTGCCTGATATCCTCAAGCGCTGCGAAAGCCGCGCCGGCCGGCAAAGGCTTCGACAAAACATCATTCGGCTTAAGGGTGGAGGCTACCGTCAAATCTGCCTGAAGCGACTGCTGGTACTGTGTGCTGCCCGCACGGCTGTCGTTCACCTCACGCAATTGCTGTTCGAGCTGCTGCACTTCCGATAGAACAGCATCGCCATGGCGCATCTGGAAGCCGTTCAATGCCGCTTCCGCCTCGTCCAGCCTTGTCCTTGCCCGCTCGGTCTCACGCATGGCGGGCGTCATGGTGCCGGCCTTGCCATCCGCCATGACCCGCATCGAAAGATAATCGGTCAGCCGCATCGCGCCTTCCGGCGTCGCGGCCTTCGCAGTCACGATCAGCGTATTTTCATCCGGCGTCAGTTCCAGCCGTATCGCCTCACCCACCGCGCCATTCAGTGCTTCTCGCGGCGAAAGCGGACGTGCGTCCGCGCCTGTCAAAAGATCGACGAGCAGGCCAAGCTCACCCTGATTGCGAACGCCCACCATATCGGCGGGTTTCAGCTTCAGATCGCCGCTGATCCGGTCAAGCCCGGCGGGAGATAACAGGGTGCGTCGCGCCATCGCCAAAAAGCGGGTCGCATCGGGCGCATCATAGGACGCCTGGGTGACCTCGATCCGGGCCTGCGAAACATATCCGCGAAAGCCGGAATCGATCAGCAGCAACGGAAGGGCCGCGCCGGTAACGGTAGCGGCAACGACGCAACCAGCAGTCAAAAGCCGCAGACAATGTCTGCGCCATTGCGACGGGAGTACGGCGACATCGTCCTCGTCGGGGCGGATCGCCATCATATCCGGACTGTTATCAACCATCTGAAGCCGTCTGCCACGCTCGGTGCCGCCCGCAACGGGCGACTGTCAAAACCTTACGAGAGGTTAAAGGATCGTGGCAAACAAATGGTTAACGTGGGCTTCGCGAACCCGTCTCAGCTTTGCCGAGCGCAATGTGCCACGGTTCAGCACAGAGGCTGTAGAGCCAGCTCATATGCAGCTTGCGAAAGATTTCCGGCATGCCCGCCACTTCGGACGACAGCACCTTGAACAATGGGCCGACCGCGATTGCGACGCGCACGTCCTGACGGCTGACGGTCCTGTGCAACCATGTCTCCTGATTTTCACCGCTCATGCCGGCAAGCAGAATATCGACCTTCACCCCGGAGGCGTCCCGGCCCAGCATCACAAAATCATGCCATGGTGCGTGGGCGCGCAGCTTTGCCAGCACTTCACTAAGCTGCGCCGCATCGTCGCCTGCAACGCCGATCCGTTTCGGCACCGCCATATAGGTCAGAAGCGCCATGACGAAAGCGACACCATCGATGACAACAGGCAGAGGCTTGCCATTTTCCACACGGGCGGCGGCATTCATCGCCTTGCCCTGCGGCAGAAGCAGGCAGCTTTCGAGAATCTCGCGGTAAGCGATATCTTTGAGCGACAGTCGGGCTTTATCGATGGTGAGAAAGGAGAGCATCGTGTGCCCTTCGCAAGCCGAAGCCCGGCCGCTGACCAGTTCCAGTGCCCCATTCCAGTCGAGATCACAGACACGCAGTCCTTGGATATTCCGTTGCGATCCCGGCCGCGCAAAACCTGACGCGAAACTCATTACCAACCCCCGAATGCCAAACCCACCGCCGCCAATCCGGCGCATGGTTGCGGGACGGCGGCTCATGGATCTGTTTATACAGGTGCAGGTTGAAGTTATGCTGAAAGCAATCGCTCGAATATTCGGGCTCGTGCAAAGGAACGGTTAACCAGACCGGGAAACCGTCCGTCGGCGGGCGCGTGAGCCGCCCCCTGCGACGTTAGTGGCTGGGCGCGGCGGCCGCTTCTTTTCCAGCTTCGGCCTTCTCGCCCTCGACGATCTTGACCGAACGGGGCGTGCCATTGCCGTTCTGCTCGCGAATATCGGCCTTCGACAGATAATCCAGCTGCTCGATAAGCACATCCTCGACCACCTCGTCTTCAAGCCTCTTGTTCAGCCCCTCGCGGATGCGCTGCTTGAAGGCCGCGGGATCGAAGGTGGAAATATTGGCGATGTTGACCATGGAAGAACCCGCCAGCAGCGTGAACAATTCGTCGGTCATCAGCTGCGTTGCCGGCAGCTCGATCTTCGCCATCTTGTCCTTGTCGACGCGCAGCGAAATCCGGCTGAGGAAATAGCCGTTCACCCCGCCATCATTGATGACGGGAATGGTGATGCTTTCACCCTTGACCAATTGCAGATTGGTCTTTTTCGCGCCCGCCTCATCTCCCGGCGCCGTCGCCATCTGGACGGAGAAATACACCGCGCCGAGCGTGACGGCGCAAACCCAGACGCCGGTGAGAAGAAGCTTCAACATCAGGAGGCGGCACCGTACATGAACTGTTCCTGCGAATAGGTGCCGTCCGTATCGGCTTCCTGGATCGCGTTCTTCAGCAGGTCCGCAACAGCACGAACAGCGTTCAGATGCGCCTCAACGCGGCTGGCATTGGTTGCGAGCTTGGACTTGATGCCCTTCACCTGCTCCAGATAACCACCGGCGATGTCTTCGCGCGGTGTGTCGCGAAACAGCATGGTGAGTTCATAGAGGCAGCGGCTTTTATGGGCGTTGGAAACCTTGAAGTCGAATTGCGGATCCTTACCGATATTATCGTTCTCATTGTCGATGATCATCTCAAGGCGGCCGAGAACGGATTGGATACGGTGGTCGTTCGACATAAGGTCCATGCTTGTCTCCTCGTTAAGGTTTTTCATTCTCAAGCCTCGTCCGTTTTATCATTGGAAACGCCGAGGACCTGCCGCTCGAACTCCGCCACCATCCGAATTGCAGCATTATGGTCTTTTTCATTCATCGATACGTCGGTGATGCCTTTGCTTTCGGCTTTCCGCAACGCATCCTTGTAGGCCTGCTCCGCAATGCCGACGCCGCCATTTCGGGAGATCGTGTCGGCAAACTGTTCCGCCATCATGCTTTTCCAGATTTCGCCGGCATTACCCTTGCCATAAACTTCCTCGCTGTCTTTCGGCAGCATGTTGGCAACGAAGGTCTGGAGAACCGAGGCTTCATATTTGCGGTAGGTTTCAGGAATCTCCGTGCGCGCTGAACGAATATTGGTATCGCCAAGGCCCGCCTTCGAAGAGGCGCCATCCAGCATATCGACGGCGGCGCCAAAGCCCTTGCCCGCATCTGCAAGGCTGGTTGCGGCAAAAGCCGCCTTGTTCGCTTTGAGTTTTTCCTGGGCGATCTGTACTTCCTGGGGGTCCGCAGCGCGCACCACATCCATCACCAGATCACTTATAACCGATATCGCCACGTCCCGATCTCCCGAGCTGACGAACGTGTGGCATGGAAAGCCGACGCGTCCGTTCAATCAAGAAACATCGCCGGAGACGTCTTTCGAACGCCCGCGATGCAACAATGGAACGGACTATGGATCGCCAACCTTGCTGGAGGCTGGTGTCCGAGATGCGTTTGTCATTTCAAGCAGATCATAGATTGCATTGTCGTCGGCCTCGCGATCCTCGAGATCGCGGGCAAGGTGCATTCTGTCCTCAAGCCGATCGGCCTTGGTCTTTTCCTTCAGCACCTTGTTTTCCTGCAATTGCTGCACGCCGGCAAGCTGGCGGTCCTTGACGACAAGGCGGCCGTAACGATCCGAATAATGTCTGGAAAACGTCTGATGCACCGGCTCCATGGAACTCATGGCTTCCAGCACGTTGTCCATGGATTGCGCCACTTCGGTACGCACGCGGGTGGTATCGGCCAGCTCCACCTCGGCCATTTTTTCCATGTGGCGCTGGACCGTTACCAGACGCTTGAGTTTTGCTGAGCGCTTGTCCGAAGCCATGGCTTTCTCCAGATCAAAAACCGATGAAGACCGGGCCGAAACCATCCACGAACTGACGGATGAGGGCCGCGACCGACAAATAAAGCATGAAAAGACCGCCCGCCAGAACGAAAGGCGTCGAGATGAAGTAAACCGGAATCTGCGGCGCCAGCTTGTTGATGAGACCAACCGCGACGTTGAACATCAGGCCGTAGATCACGAAGGGGCTGGCGAGCCGCAGCATGATGGAGAAGGTCGCCCGCAGTGTATCGGTGAGCGTGATCAGCATTTTCTGGCCGCTGATAAGCGCACCGACCGGCGTCGCGGTATAGGAATCCACCAGCGCCTTCAGGACGATATGGTGGAAATCCAGCATGAACAGCACCAACAAACCACCGAAGGTGATAAAGTTGGATATCTGGTTTTCCTGCACGTCCTCGATGACATCCGCACCACCCGGAGCGCTGAGGCCGATGGAGTTGCCGATGAGCGCGCCGGTGAACTGAAAACCGAGCGTATAAAATCGCGCGATCAAGCCATACATCGCGCCGATGGCGATCTCCGAGGCGATGATGCCGACCACCGTACCCTGGCTTGCACCGGAGATTTTCGGGTAGATCGTATCCCAAAGGATCGGCAGAAGCGCCATGGACACCGCGACGCACAGCAACATGCGGATCTGCGGCGAAATACGCGAGCTGGAAAAGCCCGGCATGGTCATGAAACAGGCGCCGATACGGCAGATGGCAAGGAACAATGCGATAATTGTCCCTTGCGGGTCGGTTATCATGAAATGGCGCCCAGGATCTTGATCTCCAGCCCCTTCGCCAGTTCCACATGTGAAAGAACCGGCAGGGTCGCAAAGAGTCGCTCGATAATCATGCGCACATAGGACCGCGTTTCCGGCGAGGTTACAAGGACAAAGGGCAGTCCGCGATCCATGAATTCACGGATAACTTTCGACGCCTGCTCGGAAAACTCTTCGAGATGGCGCGGATCGATGTCGAATTCAACGATCTCGCCCTTTTGATCGCGCTTCAGCGCCTGATGGAAGACCATGTCCCACTTGTTGCCGAGGCGCAGGACGCGCAGCACGCCATTGTCGGCAAGATCGCCGCAGAGCTGCTGCGACATGCGTACCCGCACATGTTCGACGATCTGCTCGGTCTTGCGCACATGCGGGGCAAGTTCGGCCACGGCTTCCAGAATGAGATGCAGGTTGCGGATCGACACGCGTTCGGCAAGCAGCAGTTTCAGAACCGCCTGCAGGCCGGAATAGGACATGTGCGACGAGCAGATTTCGTCGGCCAGCTTCTTGTATTCGGGATCAAGCCGGTCGATGAGGATTTTGACGTCCTTGTAGGACAGGAGCTGCGGCAGGTTGTTTCGGATGACTTCACTCAGATGCGTCAGCACCACCGAGACGTTATCAATGGGGTGGAAGCCTTCGCGCTTCAGATCCTCGGTAAAGGTCTCAAGGATCGAGACGGCCGGCATGCCGAAGGCGGGTTCGCGGATTTCGTCGCCCGGAATGCTCGGCTTGCGCCCTGCCCCGGTCACGACAAGAACATCGCCGACACGCAGATTGCTCGATGCGATGGTCGTGCCGTGGACGCGGATCTGGTAAGCTTTTTCCGGGATCATGATGTCGTCGGAGACCTTGATCTCCGGCACGACGAAACCGTACTGGCTTGCGAATTTCTTGCGCATCTTGCCGACGCGGAAGGCCAGTTCCTGATGTGCGCCGAGAAGCCGTGTCGAAACCTGCTTGCCCAGCGCCAGTTCGATTTCGGACGTCTTCAGCACCTGCTTGACCGAATCCTTCTCCGCTTCGCTGGTCTGGAAAACCTTGTTCGCTTCTTCCTGGCGCAGCAGGGCGCTTTCGGCCTCGGCCTGGCGCGGAATATACCAGCTGCCGAAAGCCATGATGCCGCCCAGGAACATGAAGGGCAGGAAGGGCAGACCCGGAATGATCGCAAGAAGCCCCATCAACATGGCCGAAACCATCAAAGCGCGGGGATAACCGCTCAGCTGATTGACGACGGCCTGATCCGTGGAGCCGGCTGTGCCGCCGCGAGACACCAAAAGGCCCGCCGCCAGCGAGACGATAAGGGCCGGGATCTGCGAGACGATACCGTCACCGACCGAAAGCTTGACGAAAACGTCGGCCGCCTCACCAATCGGCATGCCGTGGCGGAAATAACCGATGATGATGCCGCCGAAAACATTGATCGCGGTGATGATCAGACCGGCGATCGCGTCGCCACGCACGAATTTCGAGGCACCGTCCATCGAACCGAAGAACGAGCTTTCCTCTTCCAGCTCACGGCGGCGGCGCTGCGCTTCCTTTTCATCGATGATACCGGCGGACAGATCCGCATCGATCGACATCTGCTTGCCGGGGATGGCATCGAGCGTGAAGCGCGCGCCGACTTCGGCGATACGCGTCGCACCCTTGGTGATGACGATGAAGTTGACGGTGATCAGAATCAGAAAGACGATCAGACCGATGACGAAGTCGCCGGACATCACGAGGCTGGAGAAACCGGCGATCACGCCACCCGCCGCCGTCGCTCCCTCATTGCCATGTGAAAGGATGACACGCGTCGTCGCAATGTTCAGCGACAGGCGGATCATCGTCGCGATCAGCAACACGGTCGGAAAAGACGAGAAATCCAGCGGGCGCTGAATCCAGAGCGCCACCATGAGGATAAGGACGGAAAGTGCGATCGAAAACGCCAGTCCGATATCCACCAGAAAGACCGGAATGGGCAGGAACAGGACGCAAAGGATCGAAATGATGCCCAATGCGAAACCGACATCACGCATGCTCGGACTTACTTTGGGCAAGGAGATGACTGGTGGTTGCGCCATAAAATCGTCCTGTCTCTTCATGAGAAGGGCGACGGAAAAGCCGCCGCACGGTTCGCGGCATCGGCTTTTCGAAATTACGCGCGCAATTCGGTCCGATGCTTCAGCCTATCACTAGCCGCTGAAGCTTGCGCGAGGGTGGCATCCGCAGCGCACAAATGTCAGAAGCCGGACTGGATGCGCGAAAAGACGAGATTGGAAAAAAGGCCGATCTGCGCACCCACAAAGGGGGCGGCAATGCCAAGGACGAGCATGATCGTCACGATTTTAGGAACAAACGTCAGCGTCATTTCCTGAACCTGGGTCAGGGCCTGTATGAAGGCAATGGCGACACCAACGATCATGGCAGCCAGAACGGCCGGACCGGCCGCGACGAGAACAGTCCAGACTGCTGCCTGCATGATATCAAGCGCATCGGCCTCGTTCATCGTCGCATCCTTTATTCCAGAAGGGCGGTGTCATACCGCCCCTACATTATCACGAACCGGCAGGCTTATCCGAATCGGTATCGCCATCAGGTGTAGTCGCGATCGGGCCGTTCGAGAAGCTCACACCCGCCTGCAGCAGCACTTTGTCACCAGCTTCGGTAATGGCGACAACGCCGTCCGAATAGACCTCGACTTCCTTCACCACACCGGTGACCTTGTCATCGGCGCTCTTGACCGTCTTGCCGACCAGATCGGAAGCGCGTGTGAGGGCTTCCGCCTGCAGCATGCTCTTCAGATGGGTGTTCGTCTTGATCGTCTGCTCAACCTGCGAGAAGCTTGCCAGCTGCGACATCTGCTGGCCGGCATCCATCGGGCTGGTCGGATCCTGGTTCTTCATCTGGGCGATGAGAAGCTTCAGGAAGCTGTCGTAATTCAGCGAGGCCGCGCTCTTGTCGTTGCTGCTCGCCCCGGCATTAGCCCAGGGATTGGAGGCTGCCGACGTGACTGCATCTACCGCCATGGTGCGATCTCCTTGCGAATCTGTTCGATCGTTGCGGGGGTCATTTCCTGATTGTTGAGGATTTTTTCCTCGGTCGGATAAAGACCGCGAATAGCCTTCAGCGCCTCAAAAGCCTTGCCCGAAGCAACCAGCCCGTCGATCCGCTTGAGTTCCGCCAATATCTCATCATGCTGGAAGCAGTTCAGCAGCATGCTCACGGACTTGCGGAACATGTTCGTCGACTGTTCACGCCCTTCCGGGTTGATGAGGATCATCTGTGCGATGAAATAAAGCTGCCTCAGCGGCGTTGTCGCCTGCTCCGGCTGCAACACGTGGTTTTCAAGCAGGAACGTGACATCGTTCAGGAATTCGAGCGCCACCTTGCGATCCACCCGCAAGACCGCGCCGTTGATGAAAATCTTTTCGCCAGATTTCAGCGAGATTCGAAGTGTACTTTTCATTTCAGTCCATCCCTGATGATGGTTGTCACGTCAATTATGCCCTGGAAATTCGTCGACTGACGTTTCCGGATCAGTTCGCACTCTTTCAAAATCCAGATCGCGATCGAGATCAGATTGGCCCTCAGTTCCATAGCCAGTTGGTTATCCGGCTGCTTGAGGTCCTCAATGAAGCGGATCCAAACCCGCCGAGTGTAAAAAAGTGCTTCGATCGTATGGCGCTGGGAAGAACTATCCTTTGCCTCCACAAGCAGTTCGATCGATTTGGTCAACGCCTGTCGCTCGCGATCTTTCGCGTCTGCGACACCATCCTCCATGATTTCGGCGTAGGAAAACTGGTACATTCATGTATCCTTTATCTGCCGCCACCCCTGTTCATCAGAGGTAGTTCACCAGACTCATTTTTTGCAGACGCGATGTCAGGCTGTAGGCGATTTCGATCTGCTGCTGCAGCAGGTCGAGACGGGTCTTCGCTTCGTAGGTATCGATACCTTCGATATCCAGCAGATGCGTCTCGATGATCTTCTTCTGCGCGGCCAAAGAGTCGTTCGACTTTTTGACGCGTTCCTGCGAGAGGCCGAGGCCGCTGGCCTGCTGGTTCAAACCATCGATCGCGGTACCGATCGTCGTAACCGCGCGGGTGGCGACAGCTTCACGAACGCTGCTCGGAACCTTGTCGTCGAGGAAGGTCATCGCCGTCATTGCCGTCATCGCGAAATAACGCATGCCCTGCGAATTGCTGTTGGTCGATGTCTCGATCACTTCGTTCTGGCTGATCCGGCTCGTCATGTTGGTGTCGCTGGCCTTGGAGCCGAACGTCGTCCAGAAATCAACATTCTGACCGGCGGTGAGACTGCCATGCGGGGGATTGGTGACCGTCGTCGTGCCGTTGAATACGCCTTCCATATGGGTCATGAAAGCGTTGACCTGATCCTTGGACAGGTTGGCGATGCTGCCCACCGGCGGCGTCTGCGTCGCCATGAAATGGTTCAGCTCATCATTATAAGCGGTCTTCAGCGTCGAGCCATCGGCGAAATAGTCATCGACCGGCTTCACATCCGTATTCGTACCGGAAAACAGATATTCGCCATCGACAGCGGTGTTCGCGAAGCTGGTGAAATTGTTGAGCGCATTGGTAATTTTCTGGTTGACGGTGGCAAGCGTGGGCTGCGCGCTGCTCGTATTCGGCACCAGAACGCCGAGGATCTCCTGGGCAGCCTTTGCCATGCCATCCAATGCCGTCTGCGACGATTCAAGACGTTGCGTGGCAAAGGAATTGACCGTGACAAGCGAAGAAATCCGCTCCACATCCCGATTGAGATCGAGGCTGCGGGCCGTATTGGCGCCGAGCGTGACGCCGAGATCCGCATGCTTGCCCGTCGTCAGTTCGGTATTGAGCTTGGTCATCTCAAGCTGGGCCTTGAGGATGGTGCTGCGCATGCTGTTTTGCATCGCCAGCGATGAAATGAAGGACGTTTTCATCTTTTACCTCACCATGTCCATCAAGGACTTGAGCATTTCATCGACTGTGGTCACCAGCTTGGTGGCTGCCTTGTAAGACTGCTCGATATCCATGAGCAGCGACAGCTCCTCATCCAGGCTCACCGCCGTGTTGTTCGAATAGGAGGCGGCGGAGCGCTCATATAGCGCGCTTTTCGCTTCATTCGCCGAAGTCGCACCGGACCGTTCCTGTTCGAGCCAACCCATTGAGTTGGTGCCGTATTTCAGGATGCTGGTATTCGTATCGATACGTGTCGACGCGGCAAAACTCATGGGCGCGTCGAATGCGGTCACATAGCTGTCGATCAGGTTGGAAAAGCCGGTTCCACCCGTCGCTGTGGTATTGACAATATAAGCGGTACCGTTGATGCCGCCGTCGCGCAACAATTCCGGGTTTCCACCTTTCGAAATAATTAACGCGGAGTTGACGTTAATGCTGGCAGCAAGTCCCGGAACGATAACGCCAGCGGGAGGAATCTCGCTTGTTGCCGTTGCTCCCGCCCATGTGAACAGACCAGGCTTTGCCGTCAGGGGCGTCGCGGGCGGCGCCGGCTGCGTGATCGGCTTTTCGGCAAACATGCTGATCAGGCCGCGGGCGATTTCGTCGAGCTGGCTTTGCATGGTCGGCGCCAGATCGTCGCGAACCTGCATCAGACCCTGCAGCGACCCTTCCGCTGTCGTGTTGCTGCCGTTGCCGGCCTTGAGCGCCACGCCGTCTACGTAGATCGCATTGCCCGTGGTCGTCGCATCGTAGCCCGGCTGTGCCTTGAAGGTGACCTTGCGCGGCACGACCTCAAACAGGGTCGCGCCTTCCGTCGTGTAAAGCGCCACATCGTTGTTTGGACGATTGACGACATTGATGCCCATGATGGACGAAATGTCCTTCAACAAGGTCTCGCGCTGATCAAGGGCATCACTCGGATCACCGCCGATCGCCGTCTGCGCCTTCACCTCGTTATTGGCTTCCTCGAATTTTGCAAGCAGGCCGTTCAGCTTGTCGACCTGAAGGGAGATTTCCTTGTCGGCACGCAGACGCATCGCCTGCAATTCGGAAGACGCCTTGTTTAGGGAACTGGCGACATCCGCAGCCGAGGTCACAGCCGTCGCCGCAAGGGCAGCATTGCTCGGCTTGGCGGCGTAACCGCTCAGGCTCTTCAGCAATTCCTTCATGTAGGTAGACGGCGAACTTTCATAATTGTTGCCGCCGAAAATGCTCTTCATCTCCTCAAGGCCGGTCAGAACGGTGTTCTGACCGGTGGCCAGCGAGGCGCTGGAGATCGTCTGCCTGAGAAGACTTTCATTCTGGGCACGGCCATTGGAGACGATACTCGCTCCGGCCATGGTCGTGCCGAGAATGGCGGTTCGCTTGACGTAATTCGCATTGCCGACATTGGCAATATTTTTCGAAGTAACGTCTGTCTGCTTACCTGTATTATTGAAAATCGACTGCGCAGTATTCATTGCTGACGTGAGCGACATTCATTTGTCCTCGTGAGAATTCTTATCTCTTCAGATTGATCAGGACATCCATCAAATCCGACCCGGTCTGGAAGACTTTCGAATTCGCAGTATAGATACGCTGGGATTCAATCATGTCGGTGAGTTCGCTGGCGATATCGACGTTCGAACCTTCCAGCGCGCCCTTCTGGATGTAGCCGAAGCTACCCGTCTGCGGGAAGCCGATGGTGACGACACCCGACTCGTTGCTGGGCAGATAAACGTTGCCGTTCTGCGGGCTGAGGTTGTCGACGCTTGGCACCGTGGCCACTGCCAGCTGATAGATGTTGCGGCGGCCGCCATCCTGATAGACTGCCGTCACCACGCCGTCCTTGCCGATTTCGACATCCTTGATCTGGCTCGGACCATTACCGTTCAGGATCGCCGTGCCGGGCGTGAACTTCGAGGAGAACTGCGTCATTTCCGACAGGTCGATATTGATCGACTGCGCCACACCGCTGTTACCGTCATTGATGGTGATGGACTTGGGCGAGGCGGTCGTAAGCTTGTTGGTGGCAGGATCAAAGGTCAGATCCACTTTTGCCTGAACAAGGGTAGCCGGTGCTGTCGCCGTATAGGGGAAACCGCCGTTAGTCGACTGATCTTGACGATAAACTGCCACTTCCCAGGTGTTAGCACCGGTCTTGGTGTAGTAGAAATCGTAGAGAACCTTAGCACCGCCGCTATCGAATGCCGTCAACGACGTCTTGCTACCAACCGTCGCAGTCGCGGAATTGGTGCTCGGAAGCGATGCCCCCGGCACGATCGGATCATCACGGTTCAGGTTGGCCGGGAAGCTGCCCTGCGTCGAGGGCGATGCCGTCAGACCGAAATTGTTGACGTTGATAGCCTCGAGACCGGTAAAGCCGTTAACGACGGCAGCCGGCGGGTTGGAGCCGTAGGGGTAACCCATCAGCTGGAAGCCCGCTGCGTTTTCCAGATAACCTTCGGCATTTTTCACGAAGGAACCGGCGCGTGTAAGATAAGGCGTGCCTGCACCATCCTGAACCACGAAGAAGCCGTTGCCCTGAATGGCAAGATCGGTGCTCGAGGTGGTGTAGGAGAGGTTGCCCTGCTCCGAAATGCTGTAGCGAACGTTGGACTGCACGCCGCCAGAGGCGTAGCTGCCCGACGAGGAGGGCAGAACGAGCGAGGAGAACGACGTCGATGCGCGCTTGTAGCCGGTGGTGCTTGCGTTGGCGATGTTGTCGCCCACGGTGCCCAGCTTGTTCGCCTGTGCATTCATGCCGGACACACCGGTTCGCATAGTGCCGAAAATACTCATTCAAAAACCCTCGTGGTCATCTTCAGGGATAAGGTAAAGCGTTTGGCTTGCGTGAAGCTGTCTGAAATACCGCGCTTGAAAAAGACCACGCGGGTCAATGAAGATCATTGCCAATCAATGCTGTAGCCGAGGAACCGCTTGGAATCGACCGGATCGTAACCGAGCTTCTTGCGCAGCTTCTTACGCAGCTTGCTGATGTGGCTTTCAACGACATTCTCTTCGACGTCATCATCGAAGATGCCGTAGATGGCATTGAAAATCTGCGTCTTGGAAACGCGGCGTCCGCGATTGGCGATCAAATATTCCAGGATGCGGCGCTCGCGGCGCGGCAAGGGGAATACTTCACCACCGACTTCCGGATCACGGCCATCGGAGAAAACCCGGATAGGTCCGGCATCGGTGAAGTTGGAGATGACTTGCAGCCGGCGACGGATCGCCGCCGCACGCGCCAGGATTTCACGGGGGTGAACCGGCTTGCGCACGACATCGTCGACGCCGCTGTCAAACAGCGCCAGCGTCGATTCCAGCGAGGGCTGATCGCTGACCGCGATGACCGGCGCCGTCGTGCGATCCCTGATCGCCTTCGGCAAAGAGAAGCTCCGGTCGCCCTGGCCGATCAGGAAGGCCTCCACGGCCGCCAGATCGCTGTCCGCAGCCGTCGAGACCCACTCCCCGAATTCAACCGGATCGAACCCGGTTGAGGGGATGCCCTCACGCCCAAATAGAGATGTATAGCCGTCTTTAACGAGCTCGCGCTCATCAACCACTACGATCATTCGTCCGCCTCCGAATCAGTGTGGTGTTTTCCAATGAGGCATTGATAAGAATCGGGGGATTCAGCGACAACTGTAGGAAATCATCGATAGTTATTAATAATTGATTAACTATTTTGTGCCGATTTGATCTATATATAGTGGTTGTTAACCATATATGGCACAAAATTTTTGTGTAAAAATTTCAAAATCACAAAAAAACCGCTTGCAGCGCCTTTTTTCGATCAATCTCTGGCCACATTTATCATGACGAGTCTCGGGACACCCGAAAACAACCAAAGATTGTTATCCGTCGCAGAAATTTTTCGCGTTGACGGTCCATTTCCCGTAGCCCGTCGCCACCAGATTGGCGATCACCCGACAGACATATTTCTTCTGCGCCGGATCGTTATTGGGGCCGGCATGGTAACGGGCGACCGCCATGGTCCAGGTTTCATGCCTGTTGTGGAGATTGCGCAGGAACATGGCGGCATATTCGACATTGCGGCGCGGATCGAACATTTCGCGCGCCGATGTGAAGTTTTCGCCATGGAAATAGTGGTTTATCTGCATGCATCCGAGATCGATCAGCTTGGCGCCATTGCGCTTCGCCGCCTCGAAAGTGGTCAATGCCTCCTCCGTGGATGCCGCAAATACCGGTTTTCCTTCAATATTCATAGCATTGGGATCGAGCCGCCCCTTGCGGCCCGTCTCAGTCAGGCCAACGGAATAGAGAATTCCCTCCGGCACGCCATATTTGCGGGCGGCGGACTGGATTTCCCTTTCACAGACACCTGATGTTGCCGAAGCCGAGGCTTTTTCAGAGGTAGACGCCATTGTCAGCAGAAGAACGGCCAGAGCCGAGAGCGCCATCCATGCCTTCATTATGCACCCCCAAATTATCACCATTGCCCTGTCGGCCGTCCCGTGCGCCGGACTCGTCACGGTTGCGGCCTGTGGCGGCCTGCTGGCCCTGTTGCTGCGCCTGCTGATTTTGCTGATTGTTGCCTTGTGTGCCCGTTTGGTCACTCTTGTCGGAAGAAGCGATGCTGATGGTGATGTTATCGACCGTCAGACCCTGCGCTTTCAGGCCATCAAGAATGCTCTTGCTGTCTTCCTGAAGCTTTTTATAGGCCGCAACGCTCTCCACCGTCATGTGAACGGCGAGCTCGTCACCGGCCAGGCGCAGCGACATCGTCACCGATCCAAGCTCGATCGGCGTCATATGCAGCTTCAACGTATGGACGACCTTGCCGGTACTGCTCTGGGCAGCGGCGTTGGACAGCGACGAACCGGGCTGCATGGCACTGACCCATTCCGGATCATTAGCGATGAGACCGGTCAGTGCCGATGCGTTGGTCGATGGCGCCAGGCCGATGAACCGCCGTGAATCGAGAACAGTTATGGTATCGGCCGCCTTGCCGGTGCTTTCCCGGGCATCGAATTCAACGCGGCCTTCGCGCTGGACCGTGCTCATATCGAGTGCGCGGGACGTGCCTGAACGCGCGGAGGCGAAGCGGAATGCCGAAGCGCCGTTTTCGCTATCCGAGTCGGATTCGGCCTCATTGCCAGCAAGCTCGGCTCGTGTCGGCATGTCCTTGGGCGAAGGCTCCGTTTTGCCACGGACGGTCTCGGTCCTGTCGGACTTGACCGGATCGGACTTGCCGGCGATCGCCTGCGCGATTTCCTCAAGCGGTGTCTTGGCTGTTGCGATATCGCCGACATTGGTCGCGATCGTATTCATATCCGCCAGTTTTGGATCAATGGCATCCGCCGTCGTTTCCGTATCCTTGTCGGCGTCGTCCTTGAGCTTCTTGCCGGTCTTGCCGTTTTCAGCCGGTGTGCGCGCCGGTTTCCCAGCGTTCTGAAGCTCGCCTGCCGTCTCATGGCTGCGGCCTTCTGCGGAATGGTCGTTGCCGATTACATTCAGGAAGGTCGAAGGCCGCTTGACCGGCGTCTTTGCTTCTTCTTCGCCACCTTCGGGCTGCGCGTGCTGCTCCTCAGCCGAACCTGCTTCCTGCTGATGCCGCGAATGCGGTGCCTGCGTTGGGCGCTCGTCGCGAATGGTGGACAGCGCCTCGCCGAAACTTCCGCCCTTGGCGTCGTCCCTCACCCCGGCGCTGCCGGCGCGTGGATCATTATATGGTGCATTCACTATCGCGTTGACGGTTCCGTCGATCATGGTGCCCCCTCGCCTTTCTTCAACAGGCTGTCGATTTCATCAAGCTTGCTGCGGCCGCTCGTTACGAGTTGCCGCACATCCTCGCCCTCATCGTCAGCCTTGTGGGTTTCAACCCGCCATATGCTCTTTTCTTCAGTGCCAGCTGTCCCATTCGAGGATGGGTTCTGTCTGGCGTCCTGCTGGGTAATCGCAGCGCCGGCCTCGGTGCCAGGAAGCCCCGGCTGCAACGAGGGTGGGCGGACCACCTGCTCGGCGATCGTCCTTGCCGCATCCCGCAGCGCCCTGTCGCGATCTGAAAGCTGTCCTTCGGGGATTTGCACGATTGTCTCGATTGCGCTCACCACATCGGGCGTGCCGATGTTGGAAAGGCTTTCATAAAGATTTGCCTGCACTTCCGGCTGGTCCGGCAGGGCGGGAGACAGAGCTTTCGCTTTCAGCGCCGCCATACGCGCCAGCCCGTCCTTGCCGCTGATCGCCGCAAGACGGGAGAGACGCAGATAGGCTTCCTTCTGCCTTTCCGTGTCCATCATGGCGAATGTTTCCTGGATCGTCTCTTCCCCAATGGAATCGGCGCGCTTGATCACCAGCGAGACCAGAAGATCCGCAAACTGGCTGGCATAGGGCGAATGCAGGAAGCGCCGCGCATAGCGCTGCGCATAATCGACACCGCGCGCCGCATCGCCGTCTTCAACCGCAATTGCCAGCGAGCGGCGAAGGGCCGCCTCCTCCACGATGGTGCCGGGTGCTTCCAGCCGGGCTATGTCGTAAAAACCGAGTGCGGCCAGCGGATCACGCGGGATCGTCACATTGCCGCCGATCAGTGCCAGGTAGGCACCGATCCGCGTGCCGCGATATTCAGGCACCATAGCTGCAATGCTCTGCGCCACCAGTGTGCCCTTGCCCGAGAGGTATTTGCGCAGGATATCGGCGACGCGGCTGTCGAAATTGCCATCCACATCGCGCGCGACCAGCAATTCCAGCGTCGCCGGATTGCCGCCGCTCATGGCATAGACAAGCGCCGCATCGACATTACGCGGATCCTTGAAGATCGCCGACGGCGCGCTTTTAAGCCGCTCATCGATCGTCTGGAGCAGGAACCGCTGCATTTCCGTTGCCGAATGGTCGCCCATGGCGACCGAATCCTGCACGAATTGCAGAGAGCGCAACATGGCATAGGGCATGAGGCTGTCTTGCGATTGCGAGAATGCCTTGATCGGCTCGGCACCGAGACCGCAAAGCGTCGCCGCGAGAAAAAGCCAGCGTTTCGAGGATTTCGTCACACTCACCCCCGATCGGCCTCAAGCAGGATTTCGATACGGCGATTGGCATCCGCCAGAGGGTCTGCCGGCACCTGCAATCTGCGATCGGCAAAACCCGAAACCTGCTTCACCCGCTCTTCGGAGAGACCACCGCGCACCAGCATGTAATAGGCGCTGTGCGCACGATCCATCGAAAGTCGCCAGTTGTCATTGGCCTCGCCCTTGAACTGCCGCCCATCGGTATGGCCGCGGATCACCACGCTGCCACCCCGCTCCTGAAGCAATTTACCGATCTTTTCCATGGCCAGAACCATTTCGCCGCGAGGCACGGCCGAGCCGACGTTGAACATCGGCGTCTCCGACTGGTCGGAAATGGTCAGCAGCAATCCGCCTTCGGCCGGCGTCACCACCAGGCCTTCGGAGAGCTTGCCGGTAATGCCTGAAATCTGCTTCTCGATCTCTTCGCGCAGCGTGTCGGCTTTTTGCCATTCGGCGTCAGTCGCCTGCTTCTCATCCGGCTGCGGTTTTACAAGTGCTGCCTGCTCGATGGCATCCGGGCGCTGCTGCGGCACAACGGCCGCAACTTCCATCGGCTTGCCATCTTGCGAAGGATCAGCGGGCTTTTGAGATGCTGCGGCTAACACCGCTTCGGCGTCCTTGGCCGCATCCTGCTGCTTCTCCGCCGTCTGCTGCGGCTCCGTCGGGTTCTGCTGCTGGTCAGCGCGGGTGATCTTCACCTGCTGGGTCCAGAAATCGGGATCGAAGGGATCGCGATAGGCCTCGCCGCCGCTTGCGCCCGTCGCCGGGCCGGAATCAGCTGCACCGCCCTCACCCTTGGCGCTGACATTGGCCTGCTGCCCGACCTGCTGGGCAATTTCCGCCAGCACGGAATAGGGGTTCTCGAAGAAGTCGGCTTCCGAGAAATTCGACTGTTCGCCAGTCTGGGACGTCAAGTCCTCGCCCGTCGCCGCGGCAGAGCCCTGGGTTACCTTTTCCGCCTTGATATTCGACTGGTCCTTTTTCTCAACACCCTCTTCCTTGTCCACGGGCTTTTCCAGCCCCTTGGACGAGGGTTTTTCATCGGACAGTTTTATCGGATTGAAATAGCTGGCAACCGAGGCCTTGGTTTCCTCGTTGGCGGCATTGACCAGCCACATGACGAGGAAGAACGCCATCATGGCCGTCATGAAGTCGGCGTAAGCGATTTTCCACGCGCCGCCATGGGCGCCATCGTGCCCGCCTTTGTGGCGTTTGACGATGATGATCTCGTTTTTGCCGTGGTGGTGATTTTCGCCTTCACTCATTTCATCACCTTGCGAAGACTGGACGCCCAGGCCGACATGCGGGTCACGAACACGCTTTCACCCAGTTCGACGGAAAGGTCGATGTCCGTGGTCTCGGTAAATTTCATCGTTTCTTCTTCGAAGCCCGGTTGGGCCTTCAAATGCTCAAACAAATCTCTGGGACCTTTGACGACAATCGTGACAGCCTCGCCATCCGGCATGGAAGCGCGCACGACATCCGCCAGCGCCGAAACCGCCTTGAGCGACAGCTCTTCCGTCAGAACCGGGGCAAGGATACCGGCAGTCTGTTCGCTGAGATTGGCCGCGATCGCATCGATGCCTTCGCGCAGCCCGCGGGACAGGAAAACCGCGATTTCTTCGAGATAGACGGAACGCAGGGCCTCCAGTTCGGCCGCATGGGAAGCCAATAACGCGTCCCGCTCGGCCTGCATCTTCTCGGTGACTTCCCGGGTCGCATCGTCGCGGCCACGGGCATAGGCAGCCTGCTTTTCGCTTTCGACGTCGACGGTCTCGAATTCATCGAAACCGCTGGCGACATCGCCTAAACCGGACATGCCCTCGGCATCCGCCAGCGGATCGCCAAACGCCAACCCGGCGGGCTGGCTGTCACCGAAATCCTTGAGATATCTTGCAATGGAGGCGCTCATGCACGCCCCCGGCAAAACTGGCCAGAGAGGCGAGACATGTTTCTTTGCCTGCGATTTAAGCCGTTTGGCGGCACCATCGTCATCCTTGCTACCCTGCCCGTCTCTTCGATTATTCCGGCCGGATCACGCCATGCGATCCAGCCGATATTGCCCTGACGTTAGGTGTTCAAACTTGTGCGAGGATGAAGGCGGTCTGTTCCGGAAGCCCGCGCCTTGTCTTCGCACCTGCCCACGCCGGGCCAGACCCATTATTTGAAGAGCTGGAGGATATTTTCCGCATTGGCATTGGCGATCGAAAGCGACTGGATGCCCAGCTGCTGCTGCGTCTGCAGCGCCTTCAGCCTGGTCGATTCCTCGTTCATATCCGCATCGACGAGACGGCCGATGCCCTTGTCGATCACGTCCATCAGGCTCGAGACGAAGTTTTCCTGCATGTCGATGCGGCTCTGCAGCGAACCAAGGCTGGATGCCGCGCTGGTCATCGCTTCAAGCTGTCCGTCGACAAAGGACATCATCGCATCCAGCACGTTGGCTTCGGTATATTGCTCTCCGGTCATCGTTCCCATTTTCTGGGCGAGGTCGGTCAACTTGTTGATGTCGAGCGTCGATACCGAGATACCGAGTTTGCGGGTGTCGGGATCGACTGCCGCGGAAACGTCGTAGTACCAGTTGGTGTTCGGCGATGTCGTCGTTGCGACCGGAGTGGTGCTGTCGGTGGTTGGAGCGGCGGCACTTGCGGGATCCGTGGAGGTGAGTTTCACCCAGACGCCGTCACCGATCTTCAAATATCCCTGGGTACTGCCAGCATTGGTGTAGATGCCTGTTGCCTTGAGACTGAAGCCAGCCAAAGCAGCCACTTCGCTGTCATTCAGCGTAGCGACCACATAATTCTTGTCGGTGACCGTGGGGAGTGCGGGTGATGCGGGCGTATCCGTCGTGCGGGTGGTGACGGTCGTCTCGTTCTTGCGGAGGAAGCGGGCCTCGGTGTCGAGAATGCCGAATTTTCCGCCGCTCAGATCGAACAGTACGGTGCTCTTGTCGAGCGAATAGTCGACCGTCGTTACGCCCACCGCGCCTGCAGCGGTGCGGGTAAACGAAGCAACGATCTTCTTGATGATCGGCTCTTCGGCCGCCGGCGTCTTGCCATCGCCGATTTTCGCCTGAAGCCAGTTTTCGCCGGAGAAGGAGGCCGATTCGGAAATGCTTCTCAGCTGATCCTGAAGCTGCTTGATTTCTTCCTGGATCTTCGTTCGGTTGCTGCCCACACCATAGGCGGCGACCAGCTTCGCCTTCAGAGACTTGACCGTCTCGATGGCGCTTTCAACGGCCTCGAAGGCAGTGTCGACCTTGGCGGCGCCAAGACCCAGCGCATCCTGTACGGCCGAAAGCGCCGTGTTGTCGGACCGCATGGTCGTTGAGATAGACCAATAGGCCGCGTTATCCGCCGCCGTCTCGACACGGTAACCGGAGGAGACACGCGCCTGCGTTGTCTCAAGGCTCTTGTCGATCATGCGCAAGGTTTGCAGCGCGGCCATTGCCGCCGCATTGGTCATAATGCTGGTCATGGGTTCCACCCAATTCAAAATATAAGAAAAAATCCGGCGCAGCGCCGAAAACGAGCAGGAGCATCATGCGCATCGGCGATGGTTAAAATGAGCCACCGCGACCTGCCGTTCGTTAACAAATCGTTAATTCGATAGGTACCAAACAACAACGCTGATTTGCAAGGCGTTCCTCGCTTCCCCAGAGCGGTTTTGCATAAAGCGGCAGGCTTCAGGCAAGGTCGGGCGAAAAAGCGATAAAACAAAACCGTCGCGGCCGCCATTTTAGCGGTCGCAACGATCAATCGATGACAATATCGGTGGTGTGGTTCAGGCCGCTTCGCCCTGATGGGCCGGAACGAATCGGGCCGCCATCAGGCTTCTGCGCAGGAACTCGGTGTTCTCATCCGGGTTTTCCGAAGGATTCTGAAACGAAACATGATTGATCTCGACCGCCGCATGTTCATTGGCGAGGATCAATTGCGCATAAACCGTGGCGCCCTTCGGTTTGATTTCGAGATCAAGAACGATCTCCGGGGCGCCTTCCCATTCGAGCTTGTATTCGCCACCCGCACCGAAATTGATCGTGCCGGGATGATAATAAAGCTCCGCGGCTGAAGAGACGAGGTCGGCGATGCTGCCATAGCACTCGAATCTGAGCAGCGAAATCAGGTCTGCCGGGTCTAGCAATCGTAGTTCGGTGGCGATCGGGTTGATCGCCTCTGCGACGATCATTTCCCGCTGTTCAGAATAGGCGGATTTTTTCATTGGTTTTATTGAACCCGTATTTTCGATGACTTCATGGCGTAAACCCGATGAACGAGCTCAGCCACAGCCTTGTAAAAGGCTGGTGGAATCACACTATCGATCGAGACTTGCGCAAACATGGAGCGTGCGAGCGGCGGATCTTCAAAAACGGGGATATTGTTTGCTTCCGCAATCTCGCGGATTTTCAATGCGATAAGGTCCTGGCCCTTGGCGACGACGATAGGCGCATCGCCTTCTTCGCGCACGTAACGCAGCGCCACCGCAAAGTGTGTCGGGTTGGCGATGACAAGTGTTGCGCGCGGCACGTTGTTGATCATGCGACGGCGGGCGCGATCTCGGGCGATTGAGCGCTGGCGGGATTTAACCACCGGGTCGCCCTGCGATTGCTTATACTCTTCCTTCACCTCATGCTTCGTCATCTTCAGCTGGCTGAACCAGTGGTGGCGGGTCCACAAAAGGTCGACGGCGGCTAGCAATGCGGTCGAAAACAGGATCACGACCATCATTTTTTTGACGAGTTCGACAACCTTGACGAAAATCACTTGCGGATCGGAAAACATCAGGTCGATCAGGCCGTAGAAATCGCCGCGCAGCGACATGAACATGATGATTGATACGATCAATATCTTGAACAGCGATTTGCCGAATTCCACGAAGCCCTGCTTGGAGTAGATGCGCGTGAACCCCTTCGCGGGCGAGATGCGCGACCATTGCGGGCGCACCCTCTCAAGCACTGGCGACGGCAGGTTCTGGAGAAACGACGAGGCAAGGCCGAAGATGATGAACATGATCATGGCCGGCATGAGCAGATAGGCCATGGAAGTGCCGAGGAAATAAAGCAACGACAGGGCATCCGGCCGGGTACTGAGGTCCCACTGGTCGGGCTGGCCGAACAGGTCTTTCAGCGTGACGCCAAGACGGCCGGCGCCATCGGGCAGAAAGAAGACCAGATAACAGTAAAATGCGAGCGACGAGGCAAAGATCGGCACTTCCCGAGAGAAGGGAAGATTGCCCTTCTCAGCCGCATCGCGGAGCTTTTTCTCCGTCGGGGCTTCTGTTTTACTGTCCTTGTCCTCATCGTCTGCCAAGGCACGTTCCCGGGATCAAAAAAAGGCCCGCCGATCCCGGCAGGCCGTCATCCCGAAACTAGCGCCCGAGACCGGCCATCGCAATGGCCGGCTCTGCCCGAAGGGTAAGTTATCAACCGGCTTCCGCTTAGGCAGCGGCCGATTGTTCGTCCGCTCCGGCTTCCTTCAGCTGGATCTGGCCGGAATTGGCCAGACGGATAGCCTCCTGGGCCACCGCGCGGCGGGCGATTGCCACTTCGCGGGTGTTGATCGAGGCCTGCGGTACGGCGAGATCCGATTCGATCATGCGGCGCTGGCGCGGGCTGATGCTGGACAGCACACATTCCTTGATTTCCATCGTGGCGCCGCGCAGCGCCATCGTCAGAACATCGGCAGAAACATCGTTGAGCAGCATGACGCGGCTGCGCTGCGGCATGAACATGAGGTCGTCGAAGAGGAAGAGCTTCGGCTTGACCTTGTTTGCTGCTTCCTTGCTCAACGTTTCGAGCGAGCTGAGCAGCGTATCGACCTGCGGCTTCTCCAGCTCGTTCATCAGATCGGCAACCTTGGTGGAGCCGCCTGCATTACGTTCCGCTTCGATCTCGTTGATGAGGTTGACCACACGCTTCTCGATGATCTGGGCGGCCGTCTGGCTCACTTCCTTCATGTTCACCGTGCGGTTCATGATATCGGCGCGCTGCTCTTCGGGAATGGTCAGAAGAACCTTGGCGCCAAACGACGAGGGCAGCATGGAGAGGATGTAGGCGATGGTCTGGGGGTGCTCGCGCAGCAGGAACTTGCCGACGAATTCCGGCTCGGCTTCCTGCAGGCGATCCCAGATCGACGCTTCATAGGCCTGGAAGGCCGCACGGCGGCCGAGAAGGCTGTCCACCTCTTCAGGGGTCAGACCTTCTTCGAGAATGCTTTCGATTGCCTTGGCATTGTCCATCAGACCCGTTCCTTCGGTGAACAGGTCTTCGAACTCCGCGACGATCTGGGCAAGTTCGTCGGGAGGAATGACACGCAGGGTCTGAGCCGAGGAAATGATCATCTGCAATTCGTGCTGCGTGAAAAACTTCAGCAGCTTGCCGGCGACGCCCTTGCCCATGGCAAGCAGCACCGCGGCCGCCTTGTCGGTCTGAGACAACGGCTTCCCTGCCAGCGGGTTACCGAAATCCTCGAAGTCCATCATGGTCTTTCCTCTCCGTCCCCACAGGGATCAGGCTTTTCTGGTACTCATTACTTCAATCAATTTTACGCCGAAGCGCGTATCGTCGTCTTCAAGTACCGTTATCTCACCGCGCGCAATACGGCGGCCATTCACCATGATTTCGACCGGCTCGCCGATCTTGCGGTCAAGCGCAATCGTCGCACCCTCTTCGAGGTTCATCAGGCCCGAAACCAGCATACGGCTGGTGCCGAGAACGATCTGGACATCGATCGGGATGTCCATGATCATTTCCATGTTTTCGGACAATCCGCTGCCGAGCGGCGCCTTCAGACCCGCGACCTGCGGGGCCGCAGTGAAATCGTCCATCGCAAAACCGGCCGCTCCGCCACCGAAGGCGGAAAGATCGGTATCAATGGAAGCATCTTCCGTGCTTCCGAAATCGCCGAAGTCGCCAAAATCGGACAGCGAACCTTCCGCATCCGTCTTGAGGACGCCACGCAGATCGCCGATAGCCTGGTCGAGGTCGCCGGCATCTTCCAGCGACGGCAGCTCCGCATCATCGGTCACAGGTGTTTTCTTCGTAGCCATGCGCTGATTATTCCCTTTGAAACTTGCGTCAGCCTGCCCAGAACCCAAAAGGGCGGGCAGGATTTAACCCATCAGATGTCGCAAAATCTCGTCGTCCGTGCTGACATTGTTCTTCACCCGAACCATGTAGCGGTCACCGGACTTGCCGAATTCGCAATTATAAAGTTTGGAGCCGTTGGCGCTGACCTCGACGCCGATATCGTCCTGCTTCAGATCCTGAAACGGAATGACATCGCCGGCCACCAGTTTGGAAATTGTCCGCAGCGTCAGCGTTTCAAGCTTGATGCGCGCCTCGAGCGTTACCTGCGATCTCTTCACCTGCTGCGAGATCATCTCCATCCATTCCTCCTGCTTCTTCAGCGCCTGGGCCGAAGCCTTTGGCGCGACGATGGAGGTCTTGAGCAGGGGCCGCTGCGGCACGATGAGAGAAAACTCGGACGAAACCTTGCCGATATCGATCTTCATGCGGATGGTGACGCCGTAAAGACCGGCGATCATCTCGTCGAAGGCGCTCTTCCCATTGGCGCTGAACGGCGGGTCGATTGTCGCCTCGAAGCCGCCCGGCGCGTTGACGCCCGAACGCAGGACACCCGCGATACGGCCGAGAACCATGGCCGCAAGGTCAAGCTCGATATCCGACAGGCTGCGTTCGTCCGGGTCGCCGATGGTGTCTGGCGCCGCACCCAGCATGCGCTCCATGAGCGCGATGACGAAGCCGTTGCCGACCGCCATCATGAAATTGGGGCACCAGTTGCGCAGCGAACAATCGGCAATCGAGACGTTCTGTCCGACATTGGCGATGAGATCGGTCATCAGCCCCGATTCGGAACCGATATATTCGACGTCGATCGCGATGCCGGTCTCGCTGTGAAAGATATCAGGCAGGAATTCGCTGTAGAGGTGGCCGATATCGGAGCCGATCCTGGCGATCGTCTTGCGATCGGAAAGCCCGCCGGTGAGTTGCGCGAGCAGGGCCGTGTCGATGGCGGGGGCTCTTTGCGCTGCAGCTTTTGCCATGGTCATGCCGCCTTGTTTTCGCCGCCGGGATTCATCATCTCCTGCTCGACGGCGTCGATGGACGGCCGCTCGTAGTTGGAGATGGTCTTACGGCCATATTCAAGCGCGACCTGCGGCACCGAGCCGTTCATGTAGGCGATCAGTGTCTGCTTGACGATGATATAGAGGCGGTGCTGCTTGGAGCGCACGATCTTGACCTGCGACGCGAGCGGGTTGCAGATCGAGTAGGACAGGATGATGCCGAGCATGGTGCCGACGAGTGCGGCGCCGATGAGGCCGCCCAGCACTTCGGGCGATTCGTTGATCTTGCCCATGGCCTTGATGACGCCGAGAACCGCCGCGACGATACCGATGGCGGGGAAGGAATCCCCCATGGTGGTGATCGCGTGGTAAGGTTTCAGCTTGTCATTGAGGATGGTCTCGATTTCCTCATCCATCAGCGCCTCGATCTCATGACTGCGGGCATTGCCGATGATGATGAGGCGGACGTAATCGCAGATGAACGAGGTCAGTTCCTTGTTCTTCAGAACCGAAGGCGCCGACTGGAAGATCGAGGATTCTTCCGGATTGTCGATATGGGCTTCGATCTCGTTGCGCGATTTCGTGCGCAGGTCGCGCATCAGCGAATAAAGCACACCGAGCACGTCGAGATAGTTGCGCTCCTTCGGAACCGAGTGTTTGAAGGCCTCGCCGAGCGCCTTGCCCGAATCTTTCACGACCTTCATCGGGTTCGCCATGATGAAGCCGCCAAGCCCCGCTCCGCCGATAATCAACAGTTCGAACGGCTGAATGAGGACGTCCAGATGGCCGCCCATCGCCATGTAGCCGCCGATGATGCAGCCGAAGGTGATTATAAGTCCAATTACAATATTCATTGATCGACCACGCCCGAACAGTGTTCCATGCCGACATCTCTAGAAAATGTGGCTTGCGTGAACCTGTCCGCTGCGCCTCTTTCATGCTTCTCCGGCAATCAGTTTCGCACAAGCAAGCTACGGCAATATGCCGGCAAAGGCGGACGTGCGCCTTGAAATCGGATCAAAACGAGAGCGGCGGTTCAGTGACTTCCACCTACACCAGCTACAGACTGATCAGTCAGGACATCGGCAAGTCGCTTGAGCGCGTGTCGAAGCAGCCCGACGTGGCGCGCGAAACCGAATATTACCGCGCAAAAATCGGCGATGTGAAATCCATCGACGACTTCATGGCCGATACACGCCTTTATAATTACGCGCTGAAAGCTCACGGCCTCGAAGATATGGCCTATGCGAAAGCCTTCATCCGCAAGGTGCTGACCGAAGGCACGTCGGACAAGAATGCCTTCGCCAACAAGCTTTCCGACAATCGTTACGCGGATCTGGCGAAATCGCTGAATTTTGCGGAGCTGGGAAAAGCTGCGACCGCGACTGAGGCGGCACAATCGGGCACCATCGAGAAATATACCCGCCAGACGCTGGAACAGACAGCCGGCGATGACAATAACGGTGTCCGGCTTGCCCTTTATTTCGAGCGCAAGGCGCCGACGATCAAATCAGGCATGGATTTCCTGGCCGACGATGCGCTCGCGCAGGTGTTCCGCACAGCCTTCAACCTGCCCGACGAATTTGCCGCTGCGAGTGTCGAGAAACAGGCCGCTCTCATCGAAAAATCCATCAAGATCAAGGATCTGCAGGATCCTGAGAAGGTCGGCAAGCTGCTCGAGCGTTTCACCATCATGTGGGAAATGCAAAACCCCTCGACGACCTACGACCCCCTGGCCGTTTTCGGCTCCTCCAGCGGCTACGGTATTTCCCCGGACCTGCTGATTTCCATCAACTCCCTGAAACTCGGAGGCAAATGATATGCAATCCGGACTATATGTCGCCCTGTCCTCGCAGATCGCGCTGGAGCGCCGTCTCACCACCATTTCCGATAATATGGCGAATGTGAACACGGTCGGCTTCCGTGGCTCCGAAGTGAAATTCGACGAAATGGTCGCCAAGAACCACAATGACATGAATGCCAAGGTGGCCTTCGTTTCACAGGGCAACGACTATCTCTCCACTCGCCAGGGTGCTTTCGAGCAGACCGGCAATTCCTTTGATTTTGCCATCAAGGGCGACGCCTGGTTCTCGATGGACACGCCTGATGGCCCGATTCTCAGCCGTGACGGCCGTTTCACCATGCGCCCGGACGGCGCGCTGATCTCCTCGAACGGTTATCCCGTTCTTGACTCCGGCGGCGGTCCCATCCAGCTCAATCCGAATGGCGGACCGATCACCGTCGGCCTCGACGGTGCCATCAGGCAGAACGAAAACATCGTCGCCACGCTCGGCATCTTCAAGGCGGATTTCTCGCAAGGTTTCCTGCGCCATCCCAATAGCGGCGTGAAGCCCGTTGCCCAGCCGACACCGGTCGTCAATGATCACGAGGTCGGCGTCGTTCAGGGTTATCTCGAACAGTCAAACGTCAACGGCATTTCCCAGATGACGCAGCTCATTCAGGTCAACCGGGCCTTTGAGAGCATTTCCTCGCTGATGCGCGACACCGAATCCACCTTCGGCGAAGGCATCAAGACGCTTGGCGGCGCGCGTTAAGGAACTGATGTATGACAATGCCGGACCCCATGCTCTCGGCTGAGGCCATTTCACCGAAGCTCGCGCAACTGGCGAGCCTCGCCGGACACTATGCCGATCCGGAGTTTTCGGTGGCGCCGGGCGGCCATGTCCGCACCATTGCCGCAGGACACTATACGGTGTCCGGCCTGTCGCGGCATGTTAGGCTCGGCGAGTTCGTCGCCCACCGCAGTGCGACCGGCATCCATCTCGGTGAAGTGGTGCGCGTTGAGCCGGACATCTGCTATGTCTGCCCCATCGAACCCGGTGAACCGATCGGCATCCACGACACCGTCATCCGCAAGGGCGCTTTCCGTGTTGCGCCTGACGACAGCTGGTGTGGGCGCACCATCAATGCGCTTGGCGAACCCATCGACGGCCAGGGGCCGCTTTCCTCCGGTACAGAGCGCCGGTCGATCTCCAACAATGCGCCGCCATCGATGACGCGCAAGCGGGTGGAGACGGCTTTCAAGACCGGCGTGCGGGCAATCGATATTTTCTCGCCCTTGTGCCTCGGCCAGCGTCTCGGCATTTTCGCCGGCTCGGGCGTCGGCAAATCCACGCTGCTGTCGATGCTCGCCAAGGCTGACGCCTTCGACAAGGTGGTGATTGCGCTGGTCGGCGAACGCGGACGTGAAGTGCGCGAATTCATCGAAGACACGATGGGCGAGAATATGAGCAAGTCCATCGCCGTGGTCGCCACCAGCGATGAAAGCCCGATGCTGCGCAAGATGGCCCCGCTTTCCGCCGTCACCATTGCCGAGCACTTCCGCGACAAGGGCGACAACGTCCTTCTCATCATCGACAGCGTCACTCGTTTCGCCCATGCGATCCGCGAAGTGGCGGTCGCCTCCGGCGAGCCGCCGGTGGCGCGCGGTTACCCGGCCTCGGTCTTCACTGAGCTGCCGCGCCTTCTGGAGCGGGCGGGACCGGGCGCCGAAGGCACCGGCACCATCACCGCCATCGTCTCCATTCTGGTGGATGGCGACAATCACAACGATCCGATCGCCGATTCGACCCGTGGCATTCTCGACGGCCATATCGTGCTGGACCGCAGCCTTGCCGAAGAAGGCCGTTATCCGCCAATCAATCCGCTCGCCTCGATCTCGCGTCTCGCCAAGAAGGCATGGACACCAGATCAGGAAAAACTGGTCTCGCGCCTGAAGGCGCTGGTGCATCGCTTCGAGGAAACGCGGGATCTGCGCCTCATCGGCGGTTACCGGCCCGGCACCGATCCTGATCTCGACATGGCGATAAAGCAGGTCCCGATCATCTACGAAACGCTGAAACAGCTTCCAAACGAACCGGCAGCGCAGGACGCCTATGCCGATCTGGCGACGGCGCTACGGGGCGGAGCGCAGAATAATCAGCCGCAGGTAAACCCGAGAATGAGAGGCTGACGCCGTGAAAAAGAAAAAAATCGACAATGGCGACGTCGAGGACGCACGGCCTCAGCCGCCTTTCTTCACGCTCGACCGCATTCTGGCCTGGACGGGAATAGGGCTTGCCGCTGCCGCCGCATTTTTTCCCTGGTACGTGTTCTTCAACGAAGACAAGTTTGGGATAAAGGTGGCGGGCGGTGACCGTACACGCGACCTGCCTCACACAGGCCCCCGGGAGGTCTTCAGCGTTTCGCCGATGGCCATGACCAACCGCAACAAGGAAGACATGCCGCCGCCGGGCGAACTGCCGGACATGCTGACGACGGCGACAGTCAACGCCAGCGGCAAGGAAAAGCAGAACGATCTCGCCGCCGGTGTGGAAGATCAGCCCTTCCCCGGCCAGACCTCATTCCGTCTGCTGCATGTTTCCAACGGTCGCGCGCTGATCGAGGATGGATCAGGCATGTATATGGTGCGGGTCGGCTCCACGCTGCCCGATAATGCGCTTCTGACCAAGATCGAGCAGCGCGGCGGTGAATGGCAGATCGAGACTTCTTCCGGAAAAACCTATCGTCCTGAAAAATAGACGGTTTTTTCTTCCCTCAAAAAAGGCGCGCCGCATCTGCCGGCGCGCCTTTTTTGTTTCACAAATTGCGGTTTTTCCGCCGTTCGGTGCCTTCGCCCTTCTCCGCAAGTCTGACGCAAGATTAGCCCCGTAGGTTCGGGCCATACGAGATGGAGAAGTCTATGCAACCGATTCAACTGTTCGATCTGGCATCCCGCCAAGCGGAATGGCTGAGCGTGAGGCAGGAAGTCGTGGCGACCAACATCGCCAACGCCAACACCCCCAAGTTCCACGCCAAGGATGTCAACCCTTTCGAAGCGGTCATGCAGGCCACCAGCCAGCAGGTCGGCATGGCGAAGACCCATCCCGCCCATTTCGGTGCAAGCGACCTCAGCGAAACTATCGCCGTGCGCGACAACCCGATCAATAACGAGATCGGCATGCAGGAGTCAGGCAATTCGGTCGCGCTTGCTGAAGAAATGACCAAGACCGGCGAGATCAAGCGGCAGTACGACCTGAACGCCAATCTCGTCAAATCCTTCCATCGCATGATGCTGATGACGGTAAAGAGGTAAGCCATGGATCCCTTGAGTGCGGCGAGCAAGATCGCGGGCAGCGGCCTGGAAGTGCAGTCCACCCGACTGCGCGTCGTGTCCGAAAACATCGCCAACGCCAGATCGACCGGCGACACCCCCGGCGCGGACCCCTATCGCCGCAAGACGGTCACCTTCGGTCAGGAGCTGGACCGCGCAAGCGGCGTGGAGCGCGTGACGGTGAAGAAGCTCGGCGTCGACCGTGGTGACTTCGTCAACGAATACGACCCCGGCAATCCGGCCGCCGACACCAACGGCATGGTGAAGATGCCGAACGTCAACATCCTGATTGAAATGGCCGACATGCGCGAAGCCAACCGCAGCTATGACGCCAACCTTCAGGTCATCCGCCAGACACGCGACCTCGTCGCTTCCACCATCGACCTTCTGAAGGCATCACAATGATCGACGGCATCAAGCAACTCGGTTCTCTTTCGCTCACGCGCGGCGCAAGCGACATCTCCTCGCTGACGGAAAGCGTTTTCGGCAGCCAGCAGACGACGCCGGCCCAGCAGACGGGCGCAAGCTTCGCAAGCGTTCTCGGCAACGTATCGCTGGATGCGATGAACAACCTGAAGAAGGCGGAAGTCGCCTCCTTCGAAGGCATTCAGGGCAAGGCGAACACGCGTGAAGTGGTCGATGCCGTGCTTTCGGCCGAGCAATCGCTGCAGACCGCCATCGCGCTGCGCGACAAGATCGTGTCGGCCTATCTCGACATTACCAAGATGCAGATCTAGCCCAGCGGGAATATTGATATGAGAGCTCTTGCAATCGCCGCCACCGGTATGGACGCCCAGCAGACCAATCTGGAAGTCATCGCCAACAACATCGCCAACATCAACACCACCGGCTACAAGCGCGCGCGTGCGGAGTTCACCGATCTGCTCTACCAGACCGAGCGCATGCAGGGCGTGCCGAACCGCGCCAACCAGGCCATCGTGCCGGAAGGCGCCAATATCGGTCTCGGCGTGCAGACTTCGGCCGTGCGTAACATCCACACCCAGGGCAACCTGATCGAAACCGGCAACAAGCTCGACGTGGCGATCATCGGCCAGGGCTGGTTCCAGATCGAGGCGGCCGACGGTTCGACGCTCTACAGCCGCGCCGGCGCCTTCAACAAGAATGCCGACGGCAATCTGGTGACGGTCGACGGCTACAACGTGATTCCAAACATCAATATCCCGACGGACGCGCAGGACATCACCGTTACCCGCACGGGTCAGGTGACGGCCCGTATCGGCAACGCCGCTGACTTCACCGAACTTGGCCAGCTGACCATCGCCAACTTCGCCAACGAAGCGGGCCTGAAGCCGCTCGGTGACAACCTCTTTGCCCAGACGCCGGCTTCCGGCGACGCGGTCATCGGTGTGCCTGATGATCCGAGCTACGGCTACATCAAGCAGTCCTATCTTGAAGGCTCGAACGTCGATGCCGTCAAGGAAATCACCGACCTGATCACGGCGCAGCGCGCCTATGAGATGAATTCCAAGGTCATCACCACCGCTGACGAAATGGCATCGATTGTCAGTAAGAACCTGAAATAAGAACGGAAAGGCAGGCGGACATGAGGTTTGGCCGAAACAATAACAGCTGCAGAACGGTGCTCGTCCGTATGTGCCTGGCGTCTGCCTTTTCATTGGTTGCCATGGCGCCGGCTCTCGCGCAGGCGCCGATGGCGCTGGTTCCCACACGCACCATCTATCCGGGCGAGACCATCTCGTCCGACCAGGTGAAGCCGGTGGAAGTGACCAATCCCAATATTTCCTCAGGTTACGCGACCGATATCAGCGAAGTCGAAGGCATGATCTCCAAGCAGACCCTGCTTCCCGGCCGCACGATCCCGGTCGCCGCACTGCGCGAAGCGTCTCTGGTCGTGCGCGGCACCAGCGTCAAGCTCGTCTTCACCATCGGCAACATGACGCTGATGGCGTCGGGAACGCCGATGACGGACGGCTCGCTTGGTGAAGTGGTGCGGGTGCGCAACATCGATTCCGGCGTGATGGTCAGCGGCACTGTCATGAAAGACGGAACCATTCAGGTGATGGCGAAATGAGATTGCTTCGTATCCTGGCCGCGGCCATTCTGTTTTCGGCCCAGCCGTTCCTTCCCGTACCTGCGGCCCATGCCGATACATCCCGTATCAAGGATATCGCATCGCTGCAGGCCGGACGCGACAACCAGCTGATCGGATACGGTCTCGTCGTTGGCGTGCAGGGCACGGGCGACAGCCTGCGCTCCTCGCCATTCACCGAACAATCCATGCGCGCGATGCTGCAGAACCTCGGCATCACCACGCAGGGCGGCCAGTCGAACGCCAAGAACATCGCCGCGGTGATGGTGACGGCCAATCTGCCGCCCTTCGCCAGCCCCGGCAGCCGTGTGGACGTGACGGTCAGTTCTCTCGGCGACGCCACCTCGCTGCGCGGCGGCACGCTGATCATGACTTCGCTTTCCGGTGCTGACGGGCAGATCTATGCGGTCGCGCAGGGCGCACTGATCGTCAACGGCTTTTCGGCGCAGGGCGATGCAGCGACGCTGACTCAGGGTGTGACCACCTCTGCCCGCGTGCCGAACGGCGCGATCATCGAGCGCGAATTGCCGTCCAAATTCAAGGATTCAGTCAATCTGGTCCTTCAGCTGCGCAATCCCGATTTTTCGACTGCGGTGCGTGTTGCAGACGTTGTCAACGCCTTTGCCCGCGCCCGTTACGGCGATGGTATCGCCGAGCCGCGCGATTCGCAGGAAATCGCGGTGCAGAAACCCCGCACCGCAGACCTCACCCGGCTGATGGCGGAAATCGAGAACCTGACGGTGGAGACGGATACGCCCGCCAAGGTCGTAATCAACGAACGCACCGGCACGATCGTCATCGGCGCGGATGTGCGCATCTCCCGCGTTGCCGTCAGCTATGGAACACTGACCGTGCAGGTGACGGAATCACCGCAGGTCATCCAGCCGGCGCCCTTCTCGCGCGGCCAGACCGCCGTGCAGCCGCAGACGGATATCATGGCGCTGCAGGAAGGCAGCAAGGTCGCCATCGTCGAAGGTCCTGACCTTCGCACCCTGGTTGCCGGTCTCAACAGCATCGGGCTCAAGGCGGATGGCATCATATCCATCCTGCAAGGCATCAAATCCGCCGGCGCCCTTCAGGCGGAGCTTGTGCTGCAATGATGGACCATCTTAAAAACAAAGCTTTTCCGAATGGTCTTGCCCGGTTCGCGGCCGTCGCCTCGCTGCTTTTGCTGTTGCCGGCCGCTTCTGCCGAAAGCCAGCAGAACGTGGTCTCGGAACTCAGCACGCAGGATGAAATCCAGAAATTCTGCACCAATATCGCCGATGCGGCCCGCGACCAGCGGTACCTGATGCAGAAGCAGGAGCTTGAAAAGCTTCAGGCCGACGTCAATGAGCGCATCTCCGTGCTGGAAGACCGCAAGGCGGAATATGAGGACTGGCTGGCGCGCCGCGAACATTTCCTAGCCCAGGCAAAAGCCAATCTCGTCGATGTCTACAAGACGATGAAGCCGGATGCCGCCGCACCCCAGCTCGAGAAGATGCATGTGGAGATTGCGGCCGCCATCATCATGCAGCTGCCGCCGCGCCAATCCGGCCTCATCCTCAGCGAGATGGATGCGCAGAAAGCCGCAACCGTCGCCGGCATCATGTCGCAGGCAACCGACAAAAACACTTCGAAGGATCCTTCATGAGCACGCGTCGTCTTCCGGCCCTCCTCCTGCCGCTTGCCCTGCTTGCTGGCTGCCAGAACAACCAGACCCTGAAGGAAATCGGCAACGCACCGGCGATGAGCCCGATCGGCAGCGGCCTGCAATTCAGCCAGACGCCGCAGATGGGCATGTATCCCAAGCAGCCGAAACATATGGCCAGCGGCTATTCGCTGTGGAGCGACAGCCAGGGCGCCTTGTTCAAGGATCTGCGCGCGCTGAACATCGGCGACATTCTGACCGTCAACATCCAGATCAACGACAAGGCCGATTTCGACAACGAGACCGAGCGTAACCGCACCAATTCCAGCGGTCTGAACTGGAAGGCCAAGGCGGAAATCTTCGGCTGGACGCCGGAAGCGGACTCCAACATCAAATACGGCTCCGACACCGACACCCAGGCCAAGGGCAAGACCAAGCGTTCCGAAAAGCTGACGCTGATGGTGGCCGCCGTCGTCACGGGTATTCTGGAAAACGGCAACCTCATCATCAGCGGTTCGCAGGAAGTGCGCGTCAACCATGAAATCCGCATCCTCAATGTCGGCGGTATCGTCAGGCCGCAGGATGTCGATGCGCAGAACATGATCTCTTACGAGCGCATTGCCGAGGCACGCATCTCCTACGGCGGTCGTGGCCGCCTGACGGAAGTGCAGCAACCCCCGGTCGGTCAGCAGGTCGTCGACCTGTTCTCGCCACTCTGACGCCGGTTTTCGGGAGCGGGACTGACCATGGAAAACGAACAGGCTGAGAGCAAGAAAAAGTCCTCCCCGGTTGTCATGACGATCGTCGGCGTGGTGATCCTGACGTTGCTCGGTGCGGGCGGCGGCTGGCTGGTGGGCGGCATGATCGCCCCCAAGCTCGCCGGCGCGGAAGCCGCAGCACACGCGCCGGCCGCTTCGGCTGAAAAGGGCAAGGGCGCCGAGGGCATCGAGAAAATCTCCGCCGAAGCGAACGGTATCGTCCAGCTTGATCCCATCACCACCAACCTCGCCTACCCTTCGACCAACTGGGTGCGGCTGGAAGTGGCGCTGATGTTCAAGGGGCCGGTGGAAGTCGGGCTGGCGGAGGATATCCATCAGGATATCATGGCCTATGTGCGCACCGTTTCCCTTCAGCAGCTGGAAGGGCCGCGCGGCTTTCAATATCTTAAGGATGACCTTCAGGAACGAGTTGACCTGCGCTCGAAAGGGCGCGTATCCAAGGTCATGTTCCGGACCTTTGTCATCGAATGATTCGATTTCTTGTAACCATCGCCGTCCTCCTCGCCTTGCCGGGCCTTGCCAACGCCCAGCAATTCCCGTCTGATCTGTTCAATACGCAGATAGACGGATCCGTCGCGGCATGGATCATCCGCACTTTCGGCCTTCTGACGGTTCTCTCCGTCGCGCCGGGCATCCTGATCATGGTCACGAGCTTTCCGCGCTTCGTGATCGCCTTTTCGATCCTGCGCTCCGGCATGGGACTGGCCTCTACCCCGTCCAACATGATCCTGCTGTCGATGGCGATGTTCATGACCTTCTACGTCATGTCGCCCACCTTCGACAAAGCCTGGACCGACGGCGTGCAGCCGCTCTTGCAGAACCAGATCAACGAGCAGCAGGCGATCGGGCGCATCGCCGAACCCTTCCGCACCTTCATGAACGCCAATACGCGTGACAAGGACCTGAAGCTGTTCGTGGATATCGCCCGCGAGCGCGGCCAGGAAGTGATGACCGACAATGTCGTCGACTACCGCGTGCTCGTTCCGGCCTTCATGCTGTCGGAAATCCGGCGCGGTTTCGAGATCGGTTTCCTGATCATCCTGCCGTTTCTGGTCATCGATCTGATCGTCGCCACCATCACCATGGCCATGGGCATGATGATGCTGCCGCCCACCTCCATTTCCCTGCCGTTCAAAATCCTGTTTTTCGTGCTGATCGACGGCTGGAACCTGCTCGTCGGCAGCCTCGTCAGATCGTTCAACTGACGGCATCTGTGCCGAAATAAACTTCGTTAATCCTGTTTGTTAACCCCGCAGCCCCACGGCAGCGGGGTTTTCGCGTTTTAAGGCTTTGGTTACCAATTTTGCTAGGGGTCGAATAACTATAATTTTAAATTAAAAACTTACCATTTAAATACACTTCGCAGTAACCATAAGTATTTTCCAGTAGTTCTTAATGCTCAAATTAATAATTACGCAATTTTTCGCTGCGAAATTCTCCCTACACACAGCGGGTTTGGTTTCAAGAGACAAGTAACTCTGAACCGAGTGGCATGAAGCCGAAACGTTGTGACCGGTAATACGAAGTCCGGAATGTCCCCAATTCCAGTATCTCGTAAAAACAAGGGACAATATATTATGGCAAGCATTCTCACCAACGCCTCCTCTATGGCTGCTCTCCAGACGCTGCGTTCTATCGGCAGCAACATGGAAACCACACAGGGCCGTATTTCTTCGGGTATGAAGGTCGCTACCGCTTCCGACAACGCTGCTTACTGGTCGATCGCGACCACGATGCGCTCCGACAATGCAGCTCTCGGCTCCGTTTCCGACGCTCTGGGCCTCGGCGCTGCAAAGATCGACACTGCCTACGCAGGTATGGAATCTGCGATCAAGGTCGTTGACCAGATCAAGCAGAAGCTGGTAACCGCCAAGGAATCCACCGCCGACAAGGCAAAGATCCAGGCTGAAATCACCCAGCTTCAGGATCAGCTGACGTCCATCACCTCTTCCGCATCGTTCTCCGGTGAAAACTGGCTGAAGGGCTCGATCGGCAAGGCCGGTGCTGCTGCTGCTGATCTGGCAGTCGGCGTATCGATCGACAAGCAGATCGTTGGCTCGTTCACCCGTGACGCTTCCGGCAACGTCCAGACGCAGGCTGTGGATATCAAGCTTGACGGCACGAACGTGCTGGTCGACTCCAGCGGCAAAAACCAGGGCCTTCTCGACAAGAACGCTACGAAGGCAACCGTTGCCCAGTGGACGGACGGCAAGTACTACACCGCAACGACGACCCCGCCCGCTGCTGCGACCGCTTCCAAGGTATCGGACAGCGTCTGGACGGACGGTGCCGCTACTCCGAAGTTCTTCAAGGAAGTTGAACCGAACAAGTTCCTGGAAGTAACGGACGCAACCGGTACTGCGCTCGCTGGCACACCGACCGCTCTGACCACGACGGCTGCCGTGTTCGTAACGGACACTTCGGTCGCCAAGGTCGACATCACCAAGCTCGACACCATCAAGACCGGTCTCGGCCTTGCCGCCACGGCGACTAACGAAGACGTACTGGACAGCCTGATCTCGCATGTCGATGGTCAGTTGGAAGGCATGAACTCCGCCGCTGCAAAGCTCGGTGCTCTTTCTTCGCGTATCTCCCTGCAGGAAGACTTCGTCTCCAAGCTGTCCGATACGATGGAAAAGGGTATCGGCCGCCTGGTTGACGCCGACATGAACGAAGAGTCCACCCGCCTCAAGGCTCTGCAGACGCAGCAGCAGCTGGCAATTCAGGCCCTGTCGATCGCCAACAGCGACTCGCAGAACATCCTGTCGCTCTTCCGTTAATCGGACCGAAATTACAAAAACCGAGCCGCGCCCGAAAGGGCGCGGTTTTGCTTTATGGAGTGGTCCGCAAACCGCAATGTTTCGTTTACCATCCCTGCTTTCAAAGCATTTACCACGATTTGAACGAAGGGCCGTATGCCCTCTGAAATTAGGAAATTGGCAAGCATCGGCTGTCAGATTTTGCGTATGGACAAGCGGATAGCCGCTGGCCGGAATGACATGAGACACAGGATCGCAAGCGGGGGCTGACCGTCTTTCAATCAGGTGAAAAGGCAAACGCAACGGAGGCTGACCCGAGCGTATTGTTCCTCTACCAAAGCCGCATCCGCAAACGGGTGCGGCTTTATTGTTTTTTAAGCATTTGCGGTTACACGCGCGCACGCGCAAAGGTTGAAGATCAATTACTCTGAATGCACTTTTTTAGAGAGTCATTAGATGTTAATTAACTATATGAAGGTTAGCTAGAGCCATCGAAACGGTGAGCTAACCTTTAAAAATCAGCCGGTTAGCAGGCATGACGCTGCGCGCTGTTCCCGGTGAAACCGGAATGTCCCTTTTCTAATCAGCCATTCAAGGGGCAAATTTATCATGACAAGCATTCTTACCAACGTCGCAGCCATGTCTGCGCTCCAGACCCTGCGCTCCATCGGCCAGAACATGGAAACGACGCAGGACCGCGTCTCCTCCGGCCAGCGCGTCGGCGAAGCTTCCGACAACGCCGCTTACTGGTCGATCGCGACCACCATGCGTTCCGACAATGGCGCTCTTTCCGCCGTACAGGACGCTCTCGGCCTCGGCGCTGCCAAGGTTGATACTGCCTATTCCGGCATGGAATCCTCCATCGACGTCGTCAAGGAAATCAAGAACAAGCTGGTTGCCGCCCGCGAACCCGGCGTCGACAAGTCGAAGATCCAGGAAGAAATCTCCCAGCTGCAGGATCAGCTGAAGTCGATTTCCAGCTCCTCGTCCTTCTCCGGCGAAAACTGGCTGCAGGCGAAGATCAGCGATGGCGCCGGTAACCTGACCGATGTCACCAAGCAGGTTGTTGGTTCGTTCATCCGCGACGCTGGCGGCAATGTTTCCGTCAAGACGATCAATGTCGCACTGACCGCCGACACTGTCCTGTTCGATACCTCTTCGGGCACCGCCGCGAACAAGACCGGTATCCTTGATACCTTCGCATATTATTCCAAGTCCGGCACCTACGATCTCTTCAAACTGACTGCCGGTGCTACCGCCGCTACAGCAACGACCAAGGTCGTAGCAGCCGAGACCTATACTGAAGCGCAGCTGAAGGCGAGCGCCCTTGGAAATGGCGCTGCTGTCGCCGACTATGAAGTGATGGCAAACGGCCTGGCGGTCATCAAAAACGCAGCCGCAGGTTCCCCGATTGCCGCAACCGGCACATACCTTAAAGTCGGCGACGACAAGTATGTAAAAATCATCTCGGCAGCTGCTGGCGCTCCGGCCGCTTCCGACGGCCCGACGGCTCCGATCGTAAACACCTCGATTGGCTCTGTCGGCGGCGTCGCCGTATACCTCGATCAGGGCGCTGCAAGCACCGCAGACAAGCTTGCTTACTCCCTGACGTCGCTCGACATCACCAAGGATCTCGTCGGCCCGACCGGTGTGACCCAGACCGCCGAGCAGTCCCTCGACACCATGATCTCCTTCGTCGACAAGCAGCTCCAGAGCATGACATCCGCCGCTGCCGACCTCGGCTCGGTCAAGATGCGCATCGAACTGCAGGAAAACTTCGTCAACAAGCTGACCGACTCGCTCGACAAGGGCATCGGCCGTCTCGTGGACGCTGAAATGAACGAAGAATCCACCATGCTCAAGGCTCTTCAGACCCAGCAGCAGCTGGCTGTTCAGGCACTGTCGATCGCCAACAACGACTCGCAGAGCATTCTTTCGCTCTTCCGTTAATCGCAAGCGACATCATTCAAATCGGAAAGCCGCGCCTCGAGCGCGGCTTTTTTCATTCTGATATTTTCAGACTATTCGCATATTAAGATTTTATTCTGAGATGTGAGAATCCTTAGGTCTTCATTAACTATAAGGCGGTTAGCTAGAGCCATCGAAACGGCGAGCTAACCTTTAAAAATCAGCCGGTTAGCAGGCATGACGCTGCGCGCTGTTCCCGGTGAAACCGGAATGTCCCTTTTCTAATCAGCCATTCAAGGGGCAAATTTATCATGACAAGCATTCTTACCAACGTCGCAGCCATGTCTGCGCTCCAGACCCTGCGCTCCATCGGCCAGAACATGGAAACGACGCAGGACCGCGTCTCCTCCGGCCAGCGCGTCGGCGAAGCTTCCGACAACGCCGCATACTGGTCGATCGCGACCACCATGCGTTCCGACAATGGCGCTCTTTCCGCCGTACAGGATGCCCTTGGCCTCGGCGCTGCAAAGGTTGATACTGCCTATTCCGGCATGGAATCCTCCATCGACGTCGTCAAGGAAATCAAGAACAAGCTGGTTGCCGCCCGCGAACCCGGCGTCGACAAGTCCAAGATCCAGGAAGAAATCTCCCAGCTGCAGGATCAGCTGAAGTCCATCTCCAGCTCCTCGTCCTTCTCCGGTGAAAACTGGCTGCAGGCGAAAGTCAGCGATGGCACGGGCAAGCTGACCGACGTCACCAAGCAGGTTGTTGGTTCGTTCATCCGTGATTCCGGCGGCAACGTTTCCGTCAAGACCATCAACGTTGCCCTCAGCAATGACACCGTTCTGTTCGACACGTCTTCCGGCGCCGCAAAAGACAAGCAGGGCATCCTCGATTCCTTCGCTTCCTATTCCTCGACCGGCGCTTACAAGAACTTCGAAATCACGACGGGTGTTGGCGCCGCCAAGGCCACCACAGTAAAGGCTGCAATGGTCTTCACCGAAGCGCAGCTTAAGGGCCTGACGCCCGCTGCTGCTGCTACTCCGGTTACCGCCGTCGCGGACGCGACAACCGGCCTGGTCGTCGTCGCCAATGCTTCGGCAGCCGAGAACGGCGCTTATCTGAAAATCGGTGACGACCAGTTCGTCAAGGTTATGGGTGACGGCACCACTGGCAACGCCTCCACCGTTGATACGGCACAGGTTACGGCTGGCACCGTGGCAATCGGCACGACGAAGGATGGCAAGAACGTCTATCTTGAAACCGGCGCCAACAACCAGCTCGCTAAAGCCCTGAACTACTCGCTGACGTCGCTCGACATCACCAAGGATCTCGTCGGCCCGACCGGCGTGACCCTGACCGCCGAGCAGTCCCTCGACGCCATGGTTTCGTTCGTCGACAAGCAGCTCCAGAGCATGACATCCGCCGCTGCCGACCTCGGCTCGGTCAAGATGCGTATCGAACTGCAGGAAAACTTCGTCAACAAGCTGACCGACTCGCTCGACAAGGGCATCGGCCGTCTCGTGGACGCTGAAATGAACGAAGAATCCACCATGCTCAAGGCTCTTCAGACCCAGCAGCAGCTGGCTGTTCAGGCGCTGTCGATCGCCAACAACGACTCGCAGAGCATTCTCTCGCTCTTCCGTTAATCGCAAGCGACATCAAAAAAGGAAGCCGCGCCTTGAGCGCGGCTTTTTTCGTTCACCATTCCTTCGAAAGGAACTGAAGTTCGCTAGTCTGCCGTTTTTCGTTGACGGCAAGATTGAGCGCACCTCGAGATTATCCAATTGAAAAACTGGCGAAGCATCAGCCATAGCGTATCGCCATTTCGAACGCCGCATCCGGAGACGGGTGCGGTAATATTATTTTTGACTTTTTTAGATGATTTACACGTAAAAATTTTACCTTATGCTTTTACTACTTTAAGTATTTATTAACCATGAAGCGGTTAGCTAGAACCATCGAAACGGCGAGCTAACCTTTAAAAATCAGCCGGTTAGCAGGCATGACGCTGCGCGCTGTTCCCGGTGAAACCGGAATGTCCCTTTTCTAATCAGCCATTCAAGGGGCAAATTTATCATGACAAGCATTCTTACCAACGTCGCAGCCATGTCTGCGCTCCAGACCCTGCGCTCCATCGGCCAGAACATGGAAACGACGCAGGACCGCGTCTCCTCCGGCCAGCGCGTCGGCGAAGCTTCCGACAACGCCGCATACTGGTCGATCGCGACCACCATGCGTTCCGACAATGGCGCTCTTTCCGCCGTACAGGATGCCCTTGGCCTCGGCGCTGCAAAGGTTGATACTGCCTATTCCGGCATGGAATCCTCCATCGACGTCGTCAAGGAAATCAAGAACAAGCTGGTTGCCGCCCGCGAACCCGGCGTCGACAAGTCCAAGATCCAGGAAGAAATCTCCCAGCTGCAGGATCAGCTGAAGTCGATTTCCAGCTCCTCGTCCTTCTCCGGCGAAAACTGGCTGCAGGCGAAGATCAGCGATGGCACGGGCAACCTGGCCAACGTCACCAAGCAGGTCGTTGGCTCATTTATCCGTGACTCCGGTGGGAACGTGTCCGTCAAGACGATCAATGTCGCACTGACTGCCGACACCGTCCTGTTCGATACGTCTTCTGGTGCCGCAAAAGACAAGCAAGGCATTCTCGATTCCTATGCATATTATTCCAAGTCCGGCACCTACGATCTCTTCAAACTGACAGCCGGTGCCACTGCTGCTGCGGCAACGACCAAGGTCGTAGCAGCCGAGACCTATACTGAAGCGCAGCTGAAGGGCAGTTCCCCTGGAAATGGCGCTGCTACCGCCAACTATGAAGTGATGGCAAACGGCCTGGCGGTCATCAAAAACGCAGCCGCGGGCTCCCCGATTGCTGCTACAGGTACATACCTGAAGATTGGCGACGACAAATATGTCAAGATCGTTTCTGCCGCTGCCGGCGCACCCGCCACCACCGATGGTCCAACGGCTCCGATCGTAAACACCTCGATTGGCTCTGTCGGCGGCGTCGCCGTATACCTCGATCAGGGCGCTGCGGCCACTGCGGACCTACTCGCTTATTCCCTGACGTCGCTCGACATCACCAAGGATCTCGCCGGCCCGACCGGTGTGACCCTGACTGCCGAGCAGGCTCTGGATGCTATGGTTTCCTTCGTGGACAAACAGCTCCAGAGCATGATCTCGGCCTCCGCCGACCTCGGCTCGGTCAAGATGCGTATCGAACTGCAGGAAAACTTCGTCAACAAGCTGACCGACTCGCTTGACAAGGGCATCGGCCGTCTCGTGGACGCTGAAATGAACGAAGAATCCACTCGCCTCAAGGCTCTTCAGACCCAGCAGCAGCTGGCTGTTCAGGCGCTGTCGATCGCCAACAACGACTCGCAGAGCATTCTCTCGCTCTTCCGTTAATCGCAAGCGACATCAAAAAAGGAAGCCGCGCCTTGAGCGCGGCTTTTTTCGTTATGGTTAAGCGAAATTATTATTTCCTAATTTTTATTAATAGCAATTTAGGCTTTGTTAACCATTCGCCGCCTAAAACCTAGTCATCGAAACGATTGGTTAACCAAGACGAAAAAGAGGTTAACAGGCATCAAGCCGCTCGATCGTTCCCGGCGGCAATCCGGAATGTCCCTTTTCATTTAAGCCAATCAAGGGGCAAATAATTATGACCAGCATTTTGACGAACGTCGCGGCAATGGCCGCCCTTCAGACCCTTCGCGCCATCGGCAGCAACATGGAAGAAACGCAGTCGCGTGTCTCTTCCGGCCTGCGCGTCAAGACCGCATCCGACAACGCCGCCTACTGGTCGATCGCGACCACCATGCGTTCCGACAATGGCGCGCTTTCCGCCGTACAGGACGCCCTCGGCCTCGGCGCCGCCAAGGTCGACACCGCTTATTCCGCCATGGAAACCACCGTCGATGTCGTCAAGGAAATCAGCAAGAAGCTGGTTGCCGCCCGCGAAGCAGGCGTCGACAAGGCCAAGATCCAGGAAGAAATCCGCCAGCTTCAGGACCAGCTGAAGAGCATCGGCGAATCCGCCTCCTTCTCCGGTGAAAACTGGCTGAAAGGCAAGATCAGCGACGCTTCCGGCAACCTGACGCCGGTCACCAAACAGATCGTCGGTTCCTTCGTCCGTGATGGCGCAGGTAACGTCGCCGTCAAGACCATCAACATTCAGGTCGACAACAAGACCGCGCTTTTCGATACGTCGACCGGCGCGACGAAAAACGGCATTCTCGACAGCTCTGCTTATTACTCCGACACCGGTGTTCTGCGTGAATTCGAAATCACGACCACAACGCCCGCCGGTGCTGCGACAACCACGCCATATACCGCACAAGTATTTACCCAAGCTCAGCTTCTGGGTTTCCCATCCGGCACGACAACCACGGTTTCCGCTGCAGACGCAACAACCGGCCTCGTAACCGTTGCTGCGGCAACAACCGCAAAAAACAACGGCACCTACTTCAAGATCGGTGAAAACGCCGCCGGCGAAGCACTTTACGTGAAGGCTAACAATACGGTGCCAACACCTGCAGGCACCACGGTGACGACGATCGGCACCGGTGGCTCCTCCAACAACAATATCTATCTCGAAACCGCTGCGGCAACGTCGCAGATGGCGCAGAAGCTCGACTACTCGCTGATCGACCTCGACATCACTAAGGACCTTAGCGGGCTGACGGATGCCAAAGGCCAGCCGCTGACGGAAAATGACGGTCTCGACAACATGATCCAGTTCGTCAACACGAAGCTGGAGTCGCTTATCAGCGCAAGCGCCGATCTCGGCTCCATCAAGATGCGTCTCGATCTGCAGGAAGACTTCGTCTCGAAGCTGACCGACTCCATCGACAAGGGCATCGGCCGCCTCGTTGACGCCGACATGAATGAAGAATCCACCCGGCTCAAGGCTCTCCAGACGCAGCAGCAGCTGGCCATCCAGTCACTCTCCATCGCCAACACCAGCTCCGAAAATATCCTGTCGCTATTCCGCCAGTAAGCGGCGCCCGTTGGCTACGGGCGGTTTCGTCCCGCTCTGGCAGCAACAGAATATTCGGATATGGAAACCGCGCTTCGAAAGGAGCGCGGTTTTCCCGTTTGCCGGGCCTATCGGCACAACGGAGGAAAAAGCACGAAAGTTGCGCGCAAACCTGTACGGAAACCGTCGTCGGCCTATATTCAAATATCTGATTTTTCGGAGAAAATGGTGCTGCTAGAGAGATTTGAACTCTCGGCCTCTCCCTTACCAAGGGAGTGCTCTACCCCTGAGCTATAGCAGCATCCGGTGCCGAAGCGTTTGCTTCAGCATCAAGCGTGGCGGCCTATTGCCATAGGTTTTTGACGAGCGCAAGTCGCAAAACGATATTCTTCATCAAGCGGGGCAAAAAAGCGTGCCCCCTGTTGAAAAACGCATTTTTCGGATATTGCTGAATTTATGAACGAACATCATGACAAACAGGCGAAGGCAACGGTTTGCGCGGGCGCTGTCGCAGAATCGTCCGCCGTGACGGCGACCGGTGGCCAGCAAGCTGGGCCGGGCGAAAAGGCACGGCAGCGCGAAGCGGAACGCAAGGCGCGGGCGGCCAAGAAGCTTCGTGAAAACCTTCTCAAGCGCAAACAGCAGGTTCGTGCACGCCGCGCCGGCGATGCGGACGATACAATCGGTCTGCCTGCCGCAAAAACGGACGAATCATCCTCATAGAGAATTCATCAGCATAAATTGAAACGCCGCGGAAATTCGTCTAAGGACGCGCCTTTCCGCAAGGCATGATAAGAAAGGCGGGCACAGGCCCGTAGGGACGCATGGATCGCATCAGAATTACGGGTGGCAACAAGCTAAACGGCATCATTCCCATCTCCGGCGCAAAAAACGCCGCCTTGCCGTTGATGATCGCATCGCTTCTGACCAGCGACACGCTGACGCTCGAAAACGTGCCGCATCTGGCCGACGTTGAGCAGCTCATCCGTATTCTCGGCAATCATGGCGTCGATATTTCCGTCAATGGCCGCCGCGAAAGCCAGGGCGAAGCCTATTCACGCACCGTGCACTTCACCTGCCGCACTGTTGTAGACACCACGGCACCCTATGAGCTGGTTTCCAAGATGCGCGCCAGCTTCTGGGTCATCGGCCCGCTGCTTGCCCGTGAAGGCCGCGCCCGCGTTTCCCTGCCGGGCGGCTGTGCCATCGGCACACGTCCGGTCGATCTGTTCATCGAGGGCCTGCAGGCACTGGGTGCGACGATGGAAATCGACGGCGGTTACATCAATGCCACGGCCCCCAAGGGCGGCCTGATCGGCGCGGTTTATACCTTCCCGAAAGTCTCCGTTGGTGCAACGCATGTGATGCTGATGGCAGCGAGCCTTGCCCGCGGCACGACAGTCATTCACAATGCGGCCCGCGAACCGGAAGTGGTCGATCTGGCGCAGTGCCTGACCGCCATGGGCGCGAAGATCGAAGGCGCCGGCACCTCCACTATCACCATCGAGGGCGTCACCTCGCTCTCCGGCGCGCGCCACCGGGTGCTGCCTGATCGTATCGAGACCGGCACTTATGCCATGGCGGTTGCCATGGCAGGCGGTGACGTGGTGCTGGAAGGCACCCGCTCTTCGCTGCTGGACAACGCGCTGGACACACTGCGGCTTGCCGGCGTGTCGATCAGTGACACGGAGACCGGTCTTCGCGTCGTGCGCAACGGCAACGGCATCCAGCCGGTCGATATCGTCACCGAGCCTTTCCCCGGCTTCCCCACCGATCTGCAGGCGCAGTTCATGGCTCTGATGACCCGCTCGCAGGGCGTTTCCCACATTACCGAAACCATCTTCGAAAACCGCTTCATGCATGTGCAGGAACTGGCCCGTCTCGGCGCGAAGATTTCGCTCTCCGGTCAGATGGCCCGCATCGAGGGTGTCTCCCGCTTGAAGGGCGCGCCCGTCATGGCAACCGATCTGCGCGCCTCGGTATCGCTGGTCATTGCCGGTCTGGTGGCGGAAGGCGAGACCATGGTTTCGCGCGTCTACCATCTTGATCGCGGCTTCGAGCGTCTGGAAGAAAAGCTCACCCGCTGCGGTGCGCTAGTCGAGCGCGTCAGCGATTGATCCTTTCATTGCCGCTCATCCGTTTCCTACCCGTTGCACAGCGGGCCTCGACTGCCTATTTCCTGTACAAGAAATAGACATTGCGGCCCGTGGCCCGCGGAAAAGGAAGAAAAAGATGAGCGGCCTGAAATTGCTCGCGCTGGATACTGAAGATCTCTCCGTCATCTCGACGCATATGCAAGACAGCGTCTTTAAACTGAAAGACGTTGCCTTCGAGCCGAAGCATGGCCAATTCACGCTTTCCGCCAATCGTTTCGTGTGGGAAAGCGCCGACAAGAAGAACCTGCCGCCGGAGCGCTGCCGCAGCGTCGTTTTCCTGAAGCGGGTCTCGGCCGTCCGCTCGTATGGTATCAACCGCACCGATAAGGAACAGGTTCTGTCGCTTCTCGCCATCCGCTTCGTGCAGAATGGCGAAGGACCCGATGGAGCCGTTGAACTGACGCTGTCGGGCGGTGGGGCGATTGCGCTCGACGTCGAATGCATCGAGGCGCAGTTGACCGATGTGAGCGGCGCCTGGGAAACCGCCGCCAAACCACATCATCCCGATAGCGAATAAGCGCTTCACGCCGTCGCAACGGTTGCCTTTCGTGACCGTTTCGATTTATGCCACATACCAGAGCCGCGATTATTGCGCGGCGAGTTCGTGCACCTCGCGGGGATCGTCCGCGGGGACAATGAAAGGGTAGTGGCGTGGCAATCTGGCTGGAGCAGGCATCGGCTGATTTCGAACAGAAATTCGCTGCCTTCCTGACGACCAAGAGAGAAGTTTCCGAAGACGTCAACGCGACGGTTCGCGACATCATCAACGATGTCCGCCAGCGTGGCGATGCGGCCCTTGCCCATTATTCCCAGAAATTCGACGGCATCGATTTTACCAAGGTCTCGATGCGGGTGACGGCGGACGAAATCGATGCCGCCTATTCGGCGGTCGACAAAAGCGTTATCGAAGCCCTCGATCTCGCGGCCCGGCGTATCGAAAAACACCATGCGCGGCAGATGCCGAAGGACGACATTTACGAAGACGATATTGGCGTGGGTCTCGGCTCGCGCTGGACGGCCATCGAGGCTGTTGGTCTCTATGTGCCTGGTGGTACCGCCAGCTATCCTAGCTCCGTCCTGATGAATGCCGTACCGGCAAAGGTTGCCGGCGTCGAGCGCATCGTCATGGTCGTGCCGGCGAATGGCGGGGTGATAAACCCCGCGGTTCTTGCTGCGGCGCGTATCGCCGGTGTCGAGGAAATCTATCGCATCGGCGGCGCGCAGGCCGTCGCAGCCCTTGCCTATGGCACGGAAACCATCGCGCCGGTCGCCAAGATCGTCGGCCCCGGCAATGCCTATGTGGCGGCCGCCAAACGACAGGTCTTCGGCACTGTTGGTATCGACATGATCGCCGGACCTTCCGAAGTGCTCGTCATTGCCGACAGGGACAATGATCCGGACTGGCTGGCAGCCGATCTTCTGGCACAGGCGGAGCATGATCGCGGCGCGCAATCCATCCTCATCACTGACCATGCCGAACTCGGCAAGGCGGTGGAAGCGGCCGTCGAGCGGCAGCTGAAACGCCTGTCGCGCGCCGAGACGGCGGCAGCAAGCTGGGCCGATTTCGGCGCGATCATTCTGGTTGAAAAGCTCACCGACGCCATTCCGCTTGCCAACCGCATCGCCGCCGAACACCTCGAACTGGCCGTTGACGATCCGGACGCGTTGATGGCCCACATCCGCAATGCGGGCGCGATCTTCGTCGGGCGTCATACCCCGGAAGTGATCGGCGATTATGTCGGCGGCTCCAACCATGTTCTGCCGACAGCACGCTCGGCGCGTTTCTCCTCCGGGCTTTCGGTGCTGGACTTCGTCAAGCGCACCTCGATCCTGCGTCTCGGCCCCGAGCAGTTGCGCCAGCTTGCCCCGGCGGCAATCACCCTTGCCCGCTCGGAAGGGCTGGATGCGCATGCGCGTTCGGTCGCCATTCGCCTCAACCCGGAAAGTTAACAGATGGCTTCAGGCGATTTCCGGCTCTGCGACGTGGTTCTGGACGACAGCATCGGCCGGTCCACGCCTGATGTGGAGCATGAACGCGCCGTGGCCATTTTCGACCTGATCGAGGAAAATACCTTCGAGCCGTTTGGCCATGAGGGCGGGCCATACCGGCTGCATATTTCGCTTGTTGATGCCAAGCTGGTTTTTTCGATCAAGACGGAAGACGAGAAGGATGTCTCGACCCATATACTGTCGCTGACGCCGTTTCGCCGCATCATCAAGGATTATTTCCTGATCTGCGAGAGCTATTACGAGGCGATACGCTCCTCTACGCCGAGCCAGATCGAGGCGATCGACATGGGCCGGCGCGGCATCCACAATGACGGTTCGCAAACCCTGATGGACCGGCTTTCCGGCAAGATCAAGGTGGATTTCGACACGGCGCGCCGGCTCTTCACCCTTGTCTGCGTGCTTTATTGGCGGGGTTAGAAATGAGCAATCCTGCCGCAGCGCCAAATGAGGGACGAGCGCCGAAATCGGTCCTCTTCATGTGCGGCATGAACTCCATCCGTTCCCCCATGGCGGAAGTCATCGCCAAACGGCTGGTGGCGCCCGGCATCTATATACAGTCGGCCGGGGTCAAGGCTGGAGAGCGCGACCCCTTCGTGGATGCGGTGCTGGAGGAACAGGGATTTTCGCTCGGCAAGCACAGGCCGCGCACGCTGGACGAGATCGAGGATGATTTTTTCGATCTGATCATTACATTGACACCCGAAGCCCATCATGCCGCGCTGGAACTGACGCGCTCGAATTCGCTCGATGTGGTCTATTGGCCGACCATGGACCCAACGGTGATAACAGGCACCCGCGAACAAATCCTCAATGCCTATCGCGAGGTGCGGGACCATCTTGCCAGGCTGATTGCGGAACGACTGCCGGGAAGGCCGCAGCCGGTGGCGGATACGGTTTCAAAAGAGTGAAAAACGCCCCTGCTTCGTGAAAATCGGTACTGATTTTCAAGCCGATGCTTTAGAGGTTCACAAATGTGCCGGGATTGTGTAGTTTCCGCGCAATTTTCCCGGACAGGACATGTCCGGCACTATCAACAGGAAGAAAACCCTTACATGACAAAAGAAGAAGTCCTTGAATTCCCGGGCATCGTAACCGAATTGCTGCCGAACGCAACATTCCGCGTGAAGCTTGAGAACGAACACGAAATCATCGCCCATACCGCCGGCCGCATGCGCAAGAACCGTATCCGCGTTCTGGCAGGCGACAAGGTGCTGGTTGAAATGACGCCTTACGACCTGACCAAGGGCCGCATCACCTATCGCTTCAAGTAATCCGTTTTCGGCATCGGACGCCCGGGCAGCGCAATGACAAACTCGAAACAAAAGCTCGTTCTGGCTTCCGGCTCACCGCGGCGTCTGGAACTGTTGCATCAGATCGGCATCGAGCCGGCACGCCTGATGCCGATGGATATCGACGAGACGCCCGCCAAGCTCGAGCATCCGCGCACGCTGTGTCGTCGTCTGTCGCTGCAGAAGGCTGAAGCGGCGTATGCCGCGCTCAAGGGCGAGCAGACGTGGAAGGACGCGTATGTTCTCGGGTCCGACACCGTCGTGGCCGTGGGCCGTCGTATCGTCGGTAAGGCGGAATATACCGAAGACGCCTCCGCATCGCTGCATCTTCTCTCCGGACGCAGCCATTGGGTCTATACCGGCATCTGCCTCGTGATCCCCGGCGGCAAAATTCGCCAGAAGGTGGTGGAAACCAAGGTGCGCTTCAAACGGCTCTCGACGCGAGAAATCGACGCCTATATCGCGTCGGGGCAATGGCGCGGCAAAGCGGGCGCCTATGGCATTCAGGGCATTGCCGGCGCATTCGTGCAGAAACTGACCGGTTCCTACACCAACGTCGTGGGCCTGCCGCTTTACGAGACCATGTCACTTTTGTCCGGTGAAGGATTTGAGGTGACGTCGGGCTGGCTCGAGGGATAGACCATGGCAAAATCCTCCACCGAAGGCGCCGGAAACGTCACGCCGCTTCGCAAATCCCAGCCTTGCCCGGAATGCGGGCGGCCCTCGACGCGCGACGATTATCCGTTTTGTTCGGATCGCTGCCGCTCGCTCGATCTCGCCCGCTGGCTGAATGGCTCCTACGCCATTCCGGTCGCAGACGATGAAAGCAGCGCCGGCGGGCAGGACACAGGTAAAAATACATCTGAATAACGTTACGCACCGCCGGAGATTCCGGCGGTGGATTGCATGATATTATTTTTGAGCTTCCGCTTACATCCATATTCACAGGGCTGAAAACGGCCCGAAAATCCATATCAAAAAAGGCTGCCGCCCTGCCCCGGTAGCCATAGGGTCCTGCGATGGACGCAAGCCTGCAAAAAAGAGTAAGCCATGGCGCGTTGCTGTTTACAGTGCTGGCCGTCTGTCTGGCCATATTGGCGACGGTGCTGCTTGCCAATGACAAAAAACACCTCAGGAGCCTGCTGACCTATTTCAATCTGGCGCCTGCCATCTATTCCGCCGAGCCGCCGCCCAAAGTGAAGCCCGTCAAACGGCAAAAGCTCGCCGCCAGGAAGGTCTATCTGCCGCCTCATCTACTGAAATTCGAGAAAGCTGGCGACAGGGCATCCTTCGCACGCGATTTCGTACTTTCAGGCAAGGACCTCTGTGACCGTTTCACCACAGAGGGTTTTTCCAACCGACAAGGCTGGCACGCCAGCCCAGTGAATATCCGCAATTTCGAATGCATGGCCGATCTTGCCGAAGGGAATGCGGCAACGCCTGCAGAGCGGGCATCGCTGTTCCTTGAGATCAGGGGGGAGGCTTCTGGCGAGATCAAATCCATCCGAATGAAGGCCGTAGCGCCTGAGACGCCTGACGGTGCCGCCGTCAGGGTGAAGCTTGACGAGGCATTGGCCCTGATTATCGGGCAAACCCGCTGGGCTGACCTTGCCGCCATGCTTGAGCCGGCACGCGGGATGCAGGCCTATCAGGCGCAACATTTCGGCATTTCGGTCTCCGTCAAGCCGGAGCCGACCGCGCCGCATCGCATGAACGTGATTTTGCTCGCGAACCAACAGTCGCCGGGGCTGAAGCTAACGCGCCGTTTTTTTGACAGGGAGCGATGGCTGCCCGTCGCCAGCGCTTCGGATCGGCCTGTCGTCTATCCTTCCGCCAAGAAAAACAGTGTCCGCTGACGCGGAACCTGCTCAGCCTATCGCCGCCAGCTTGCGCCGGACCGGGGGGATTCTGCCGCTTTGCTGCGCCTGGCGCTTTGCTTCCCACTGAAGAGCAGTGCGAACGATGATCGCCAGATCGTTGAAACGCGGACGCCAACCCAGCTCCGACTGAATACGGGTGGAATCCGCTACCATGGCCGCAATATCACCCGGCCGGCGCGGACAATGGATAACCGGGAAATCGTGCTCCGATTCCTGCTGCACCGCGTGCAGCACGTCCAGCACCGAATAACCGACGCCATAACCACAATTCAGGGTTCGGGTGCCGCCACCAGCGCGCAGATGCGCCATGGCCAGCATATGCGCGTCGATGAGATCGCTGACGTGGATATAGTCGCGAACACCCGTGCCATCGGCGGTCGGATAGTCCGTTCCGTAGACCTCCACCCGATCACGCCGGCCGGTTGCGGCCTCGCAGGCGACCTTGATGAGGTTTGCCACGCCCGTCGGCGAAGGTCCGGCGCGGCCCTGCGGGTCGGCTCCGGCGACATTGAAGTAACGCAGCGCCACATAGTTGAAATCATGTGCCTGCACGACGTCGCGCAGCATGATTTCAGAGGCGAGTTTCGACAGGCCATAGGGGTTTTCGGGGCTCAGGATCGCCGTTTCAGGCACCGGGCCGTCAAAGGGCTGGTTTCCATAGACCGCGGCTGTCGACGAAAAGATGAAATTGCGAACGCCATGGGCGACCGCTGCCGCGACAAGGGCGCGGGTCGTGCCGGTGTTGTTTTCGTAATATTCCAGCGGCCGGCTGATCGATTCAGGAACGCTCAGGGAGCCGGCAAAGTGGAAAATGGTCTCAATCTGGTTTTCTTCGAAAATCTGGTCGAGCAAGGCGCGATCGGCCGCATCCCCCAGATAGAAGCGCGCAGCCGGTGCAACGGCCCAGCGCGACCCCGTGGAAAGCCGGTCGACAACAACGACCTCTTCCCCGGCATCGAGCAGCGCCCACACCATGTGGCTTCCTATGTAACCTGCTCCACCCGTGACCAGAACAGCCATGACTTTACTTCCCTGTTTGCTTTTCTTGAGCCCATCAAAGCCAATAATTCTTCATCATTGATTACTTGCACAGCAAATACGCGACCCAGCCCTCAGCCCTCTGAAAAGGTGGCTTACGATTGGTTAGCGCAATGAAGTGCTTTTTATTTATTAGATGAAAATGTTCTCATAAAAGGAACAGAAGGCGCATATCACAGAAAAGCCCGCACGTCGATGGTTACGCCGTGGGGTTGTAGTTTTGGAGCTTCACTGTGATTTTTTGAGCAATGCGCCTGTCGTGGTGGAATAGCAACGCGACAGGCAAACACTGCAGGAAGATCGAAACCTATCTGCTGAGGATGTAAGATGCCAGCCGGTCGGCCGCATCTTCAATCTGCTTTGGGTTGCGCAGGAAGCAGGCGCGCAGAAACAGTTCGCCCCCCGGGCCGAAGGCCGTGCCGGGTGCGAGGCCGACACCGGTTTTATCGACAATATCAAACGCGGTAGCGCGGCTGTCCGTCACACCGTCAATCTTGAGGAAGGCATAAAGAGCGCCGTCGGGTTTAAGCGTTTCCACCCGGTTCGTCGCGATCAGCGCATCGCAGAGAATATCGCGCGATGCCAAAGCGCGTTCGTAGTTTTGCCGGATGAAACCGTCGCCGTGGTCGAGAGCCGCAACTGCGCCGCGCTGCATGAATGGCGCCACGCCTGACGTGGAATATTGAATGAGGTTTTCGATGACCTGACCGATGGCCGGCGGCACGACAAGCCAGCCGACACGCCAGCCGGTCATGGACCAGTTCTTCGAGAAGGAATTGGCGAAGACGATCTTGTCGTCCGGCTCCATGATGTCGAGGAACGACGGGGCACGGGTGCCGGCATAGTGGTAAAGCGCGTAAATCTCGTCCGCGACGATCCACAGATCGTGTTTGCGGGCAAGCGCGAGAACATCGCGGAGATTGTCGAGTGTTGCTGTCCAGCCGGTCGGGTTGGAAGGCGTGTTGATGAAAAGCGCCTTCGTCTTGCCGGTGATGGCGCTTTCCAGTCTGCCGATATCAAGATCCCAGCGACCGTCGCGGAAATCGATGCCGACCGGAACCGCCTTTGCACCCGCCACACCGATGGCGGCGACGATGTTGGGCCAGGTTGGCGAGAGATACACCATCTCGTCGCCGGGCGAGGTCAGCGCCTGCACGGCAAGCACAATCGCCTGCATGCCGGAACCAGTAGCATAAAAATGCTCCGGCGGCAGCGACGCTGAGAAGTGCCGCTCATAGTAACGGCTGAGCGCCTGACGCAGTTCTGGAATGCCGCGCTGCCATGTGTAGAAAGTCTCACCGTTGTTCAGCCCATCAATCGCACCCTGATTGATGAAGCCCGGGCTGGGTAGATCGCCTTCGCCAACCCAGAGCGGCAGGAGATTGTCCCGTCCCCGGGCATAGTTGACGAGTTCGACGATGCCGCTCTGCGGGGCCGCCAGAGAGCGTGCACTCAGACTGTTCAAGATGGACATTAAAGACACTCCGTTTGGTGCTTTCTAGCGCATCGAACGGGCCATATGCATGATATTCCGTGAGGCGAAGATGGATTTTCTTTATGGATCGATCCCCGGCAGGAGATTGCTGTCCGCGTGAGCCAGCAAAATCGGGCCGGGGATAATCTCGGTCTCAGCGAGTCTTGAGCAGATCGCGGATTTCGGTGAGAAGCTTGACATCTTCCGGCGGCGGAGCCGCTTCCGTCTTTTCCTCGGCCTTCTTTGTTTCGACCGAGGCACGAAGCCTGTTGACGCCCTTGACCATCAGGAAAATAATCCAGGCGAGGATGAGGAAGTTGATGAGAACGGTCAGAAAGTTGCCATAAGCAAAGACGGCACCCTGATCACGGGCAGCGGCAAGCGAGGGGGCGGTGACGCCCGAACTCAGCGGCAGGAAGTAGTTCGAGAAATCGAAGCCGCCGAAAATTGCGCCGACGATCGGCATGATGAGATCGTTGACGACGGAATCGACGATCTTGCTGAAAGCCGCACCGATGATGACACCGACGGCCAGATCCATGACATTGCCGCGGGCAATGAAGGTTTTAAATTCGTTTAGCATCCAGATTGTCCCTCTCTCCTGCTTCGAAAGCTGAAGCTATGTGACTGTCCCTACGCGCTCAACCATACAGATTCCCCTTCGCATTTGGAATTCGTCAAGATTGCATTTGTTAGCTTTTTTGCACGCTCGTCTTGAACTTTATGATCAGACCGCACTCATTCTCAACGGCATGGAATTCGCCTATGCTCATATCAGGGAATTCTTGCATGGGGAGGATGCGTGCTTCCTGGGTGGATCATATTCGGTTCGGCCTTCGCTTATGTCCTGCTGCTGTTTGCGGTTGCAAGCTTCGGGGATAGAAACAGCCGGAAAAGAAACGCCCCGAAAAAGGGGCGGCCGTTCGTTTATGCGCTCAGCCTGGCGATCTATTGCACCTCCTGGACCTATTTCGGCGGCGTCGGGCTTGCGGCGGACAAGGGGCTGGAGTTCCTGGGCATCTATACCGGGCCGATCCTTGCCTTCACCATCGGCATGCCGATCATTCGCCGCATCGTCGAGCTCGCCAAAACCGAGAAGCTGACATCGGTTGCGGATTTCATCGCCGCCCGTTACGGCAAGAACTCCACCGTGGCGATGATCGTCGCCATCATCGCGCTCGTTGGCGCCATTCCCTATATCGCCCTGCAGCTGAAAGCCGTTTCCAATTCGGTGGCGACGATGGTCGATCCCGGTGACTACGGCATCGGCAGCGGCAATCTCTATTTCCTCGATCTACCGCTGGTCGTCACCATCGTCATGGCCGGTTTCGCCGTCATGTTCGGGACCCGCCACACCGACGCGACAGAACATCAGGACGGGCTCATTCTGGCGATTTCGATGGAATCGCTGGTCAAGCTGGTCGCCATGTGCACCGTCGGCTTTTACGTGCTGTTCGTCCTTTTCGACGGGCCTGTGCATCTGTGGCGGCTCGCCACGGAGAATGAACAGGCCATGCGGGCCATATCCTATCACACGCCCGTCAGCCGCTGGATCGTCATGACCCTGCTGTCCGGCTTCGCCATCATCCTGCTGCCGCGCCAGTTCCACGTCACCGTGGTGGAAAACCGCACGCCGGAAGAGTTGCGCATGGCAGGTTTCCTGCTGCCGCTCTATCTCATCGCCATCAACATCTTTGTGCTGCCGATCGCGCTCGCCGGCATTCTGACGCTCGGCGCAAACGGCAGCGCCGATCTCTACGTCCTGCAACTGCCGCTTACGCATCAGATGCCGGTCGTATCCCTTATCACCTTCATCGGCGGATTTTCGGCGGCGACCGCAATGGTTATCGTTGCTTCGGTGGCGCTGTCGATCATGATTTCCAACGACATCGTCATGCCGATCTTTCTGCGGCAGAAGCTGTTGAACCGCTCGCCGCACCGGGACAATTTCGCCAAAACGCTGCTCAATATCCGCAGGACGGCGATCTTCGCGGTGATGCTGCTGGGTTATTTTTATTATCGCGCCGCCGACAGCGCGACGGGGCTTGCCTCCATCGGCTTCCTGGCATTCGCCGCCATCGCCCAGATGGCCCCTGCCCTTTTCGGCGGCCTGTTCTGGCGGCGCGCCAATGCCCGCGGCGCAATTGCCGGCCTCAGTTCAGGCTTTATTGTCTGGGCCTATCTGCTGTTTTTGCCGAGCTTCGGCGGGCCTGATAATTCCGAGGTAGCTGCGAATATTCTCGGTTTCCTGTTTTCCGGCAGCACCGTCTTCAACGGTCCCGAAGCCGATCCTTTCGTAAATGCGGTCATCCTCAGCCTCCTCGTCAACAGCATGGCCTTCGTGCTCGGCTCGCTGTCGCGCAACCCGCGTCCGGTGGAGCGCATCCAGTCGGGCATTTTCGTCAAGCGTCACTCGAAATCACAATTCGCCACGCGCGGCTGGAAAACCCGTGTCAGCGTCGGCGACCTCAAAAGCGCAATCGCCCGTTATCTCGGCGAAGAGCGCATGCTGCGTTCGCTCGCGACCTATGAGAAGACGGCGGGCCGGAAGCTCAATGACGACCAGCCGGCGGATATGGCGCTGATCCATTTTTCCGAACAATTGCTGGGCAGCGCCATCGGCTCCTCCTCGGCCCGCCTTGTGCTGTCGATCATTCTCCAGAAGGCGGAGGATACCAGCGCAGACACCGCCTGGCTGCTCGATCAGGCGAGCGAAGCTCTGCAATATAATCAGGACATGCTGCAAACGGCGCTGGCGCAGATGGATCAGGGCATCGCCGTTTTCGACAGCTCGCAGCAGCTGACCATCTGGAACCGGCGCTTCCGCACCCTGCTGGATCTGCCGGAACAATTCGGCCAGGTGGGCGTGCCGCTGACGGATATCGTCTCCATGCTGCAGGAGCGCGGCGACATGCCGGCCGGAGATACGGACGAGCTGATCACCAGTTTCCTGACCATGGACCTGCCCTTCTCGTTGGTGCTGGCCGGCGGTGAGCGCATTATCGAGGTGCGGTCCAACACCATGCCGGACAAAGGCATCGTCGCCACCTTCACCGACATTACGCAGCGGGTAGCGAGCGATCAGGCGCTGAAGCAGGCCAACGAGACGCTGGAGCAGCGAGTGGCGGAACGAACCGTCGAGCTTACCCGCGTCAACCGCGAACTGGCGGAGGCAAGGGCATCCGCCGACGAGGCGAATATCGGCAAGACACGGTTTTTCGCCGCCGCCGGTCACGACATTCTCCAGCCGCTCAATGCCGCGCGCCTCTATTCCTCCTCGCTTGTCGAACGGCTTGGCGCTTCGGGAGAAAGCGACCTCGTCCACAATATTGATTCAGCGCTGGAATCGGTCGAAACCATTCTCGGCGCTGTTCTCGATATTTCCCGCCTCGACACGGGTTCGATGAAGGCGCGCATGACATCGGTGCCGCTGAATGAGCTGCTGAAACGCATCGAAACCGATTTCGCACCGATGGCGCAGGAAAAGAACCTCGACCTCGTGGTCATGCCCACCTCGCTCACGGTCCGTTCCGACCCCAATCTCCTGCGGCGGCTGGTGCAAAATCTGGTGTCGAACGCCATCAAATATACGCTGAAAGGCAAGGTGGTGGTCGGTGCCCGCCGCCGGGGCGGCGAAGTCGTCATTCAGGTGACGGATTCCGGCATCGGCATTCCCGCATCCAAATTCCGCACCGTCTTCAAGGAATTCGCCCGGCTGGACGAGGGAGCAAAAACGGCCTCCGGCCTCGGGCTCGGCCTTTCCATCGTCGACCGGCTGTCGCGCATGCTGCACCATCCCGTGCAGCTGATTTCGACGCCCGGCAAGGGTACGACCTTCCGCATTCATCTGCCGCGTGAATCAGACCGCGTTGCGCCGGCCAAATCGGGTGGCGCGGTCAGCAATGCGGCGGCGAGCGACCGCCTTCAGGGGGTGCGGGTCCTGTGCATCGACAATGAGCCGAAAATCCTTGAGGGCATGACACTGTTGCTGACGGGATGGGGCTGTGAGGTTCTGCCCGCAGGTTCGGTGGCAACTCTGGAAGAGCCCTTCCTGAAACTCACCGCAGCGCCTGATGTCATCATCGCCGACTACCATCTCGATGATGGTGACGGCATCAGCGCCATCCGCCTCATCCGGACTTTCTACGGCAAGTCGATCCCTGCCCTGCTGGTGACAGCGGATCGCAGTCCCGAAGTTCGCAGCGATGCCGAAAAATACGGTATTTCCGTTCAACACAAACCGGTCAAACCGGCGGCGCTGCGCGCCTATATCAACCAGGTCTCCAGCACGGCACGGGCAGCCGCGGAATAAAAAACTCCCGGACCTTGCGATCCGGGAGTTTTTGATTTTGCAAATTGGGGATATCAGGCGGCCCGGTTCAATCGATCCCTGCCCGCCACCGAACCCTGCTCCATCTGGAAACGCTGGACGAGATCGAGCAAGGCCTCCACCTCGCCGGACAGCACCCGGCTCGCCGCACTCGATTGTTCGGCAAGGGCCGCATTCTGCTGCGTCATCTGGTCCATCTGGTTGACGGAACCGTTGACGTTGTGAAGCGCGGAAGACTGGTCCTGCGTTGCCGTTGCGATGGTTTCGACATGCTGGCTGACGGTGACGATCTGCTGGCTGATGGCGGAAAGAACCGTGCCCGCCTCCTGAACCAGTTTCGAGCCGGTGCTGACTTCGTGCGTCGACTGGTTGATGAGCTGCTTGATTTCACGCGCTGCATCGGCGGAACGTTGCGCCAGTTCACGCACTTCCTGCGCCACCACGGCAAAACCCTTGCCCGCCTCACCCGCACGCGCCGCCTCGATGCCGGCATTCAAGGCGAGGAGATTGGTCTGGAAGGCGATATCGTCGATGACCTCAATGATCTGCTCGATCTTGCGGGAAGCGCCTTCGATGCGTCCCATGGCATCAACGGCATTGCTGACAACAGAGCCGGAACTGTCGGCGCTCTGCTTGGTAATGCGGACGGCCTCATTGGCCTCCCGCGCCCGCTCGGCCGACGATCTGACCGTCGCGGTGATTTCCTCGACGGCGGCGGCGGTCTCTTCCAGCGAGGCTGCCTGATTTTCGGTGCGCTTCGACAGGTCAACCGAGGACTGCTCGATTTCAAAGCCGCTATGCTGGATGATCAGCGTCCGCTCACGGATCTGTCCCAGCGCATCGCGCAGATTGAGCAGGGAACCGTTGAAATCCGTGCGCAGACGGTCCAGACGGCCGGCGAAAGGTGTCTCGATCGTACGGCTCAGATCGCCACGCGAGAGCCTGCCGAGACCGGATGCGATCTCGCTGACCGCGAATTCGATCTGGCTGTCCAGCTCCTGCTTTTCAGCGTCGTTACGATGACGTTCGGATTCCGCCACGGAGCGTTCATCGGCGCTTCGTCCTTCGATGGCGAGTTTCTCAAGCGCGTTCTCGCGGAAGATCACCAGCGCGCGGGCGATGTTGCCGAATTCGTTGGTGTTGGTGGCATAGGGGATTGGCGTTTCGAGATCACCCTCAGAAAGAGACTTCACCGCATCGGTCAGCTTACCCAGCGGCTGCAGCGTGCGCCTGATAACGAAATAGGCGAGCAGCCCGACACCGACCATGGCCAGCGCGCCGCAGATCAACATCAGGTCGCGCAGGCCGAATATCTGGGCTTCGTAGACGGCCATGGGAACGCCGACGAAAAGAATGCCGACGGTGGCTCCGGTCTTGTTGGTAACCGGCATGTAACCGGTCATGTAATTGACGCCGAAAAGCGTGGCCGGGCCGAAATATGCTTCGCCCTTGCTGACTTTTTCGAAAGCTGGATGATCGGTGGCAAGCTTGGTGCCTGCCGCCCGTTCGCCCTTCTCGTTTTTCAGATTGGTGGTGATACGGACATATTCACCGGCCTTGGTTTCAAAAATTGTGGCGATGCCGCCGTTTCCAGCCGCGGTGCGGTCAACAAGGTCGTTATCGCGCAGCGTCCCGATACTGGCGCGGCTGACGCTCTTCAGCGGTCCATCACCCATGTCGAGGGTGACGCCACCGACCTTCATCTCGTAGAGGATCGCCATGCCGCGCATCGCACTGTTGGTATCGCGCAGCGCGGTGGTGATGATATTGTCCTTCAGGCGCATGTAGGTGGAAAAACCAACTGCCGCCACGCTGAGCATGATCAAGCCAATCGTCAGTGCGACGACCTTACTCGCAACGGTCTTAAAGAGCCGGTTGTGCATGAAACAGTTCCCCAAAGCCAAACCTGCGACAGTTCTAGTTGGCAACTGTTAAAAAACGCGAAATAAGGCACATGAATCATGCCCCGTCGGCAGGAATACCACGGTCAACGACCCTTGAGATGGCCGGATTTGCAGGACGGGAAAACCCCGTCCGCAATCAATGGATATAGCCGAGCCGGATAGCCTTGGCGATTGCCTGAATACGGTTGACGGAATCGAGCTTGATCGTCGCGGAACCGAGATAGGCATTGACCGTGTGCACGGAAAGCCCGAGCTTGACCGCGATCTCTTCACTGATACGGCCGTCACCCGCCAGTTGCAGGCAGGCGATTTCCCTCTCGCTCAGTGCTTCCGAGGGTGCCGCCTTGCGCTCGTCGAGCGCCAGCATGTCCACCATGATCTCGCAGCATTTGATGTGCTGCTCGATGACGACCTCGTTGTCGAGGACGAGATTGGTGCCGCAGAAAACGATGTAACCATTGCCGATGGTGCCGAGCCGCACCGGCATGGCCAGCCCCGCATAGGGCAACGTGTCGTTTTCGATCCGGCGCAGCAACGCCGGAACATCCGGAAGATCGGCAAAGCCGCCGGCGTTCTTGTTGCGCCAGATAACCGGCAACAGCGACGTCTCGATATGATCGAGAAGAATATCACCGACCGCGCGGATGAACTGCGTGCTCTGCTCTGCGGCATTCATGCCCCAGTTTTCCAGCTCGCAGGTCATCTTCTTCTTGTTGGGGAAACCGGAAGCGGCGGCCTTCGTCACCACGAAATTTCGCGCGCCGACCAGCTTCTGCATGGCGACGAGCTTCGGAAACAGATCCGACCGGCTCGTTGCGACAGGAGTGCGGTAAAACATGCCCGTTTGACCTGTACCCTCATTGTCTTTCGTCTGTACCATCCGTCCGACCATTATACGAGGTTGTTGCGCACGGCGTAGGCAATTGCCTCCGAGCGGGTTTTTGTCGCGGTTTTACGCATCACGCTTGTAATGTAATTATTGATCGTATTGCGCGAAATGCCAAGGATCATCGCAATTTCGTCGCTTGTCTTGCCTTCTGCAATCCAGAACAGGCATTCGAGCTCGCGCTCGGTAAGATCGATATCACGCACAGGCTTTGCTTCGCTGGCGATGCCGAAACTGATGCAATAACCTGTTAGCAGGGCGATTTCGCGCAAACGCTCCGGTGAAGGAACAACGTGTTCGGGAAACAGCAGCAGGAGGGAAAGCCGGATGCGGCCTACGCAGAAGGACAGTGCGGAATATTGCCGGTCGATACCGTAGGGAACAGAAACGTCGTCAGGAAGAAACAATAATCGTGGCCGCAGAAGCGAAAGGCATTTTTCCATTTCGCTCGATCTGTTCTGGCTGTTCGTCAGTTCAATACCCAGCCTGCGTACCAGATCGAAAGGCCAGTCGGATGTGACGATGAATTTCAGCCCGGTTTCTTCGAGAAGATCATCCCGCGCCAGCAGATAATGCGAGGCGCCGGCGTAAGTTACAAGCAGATCCAGTGCACCTGCAACGTTACCGGCAGCGGCCGTGGCTGCGACATTTTTGGCAAGCTGGTCGCGCGGCAAGGGCTTACCCATGCCCTCCATAGGCTTGGCAGACAGCCTGCGGATATCAACATCGACTTTCAATCGCCTACGCCCTCTTGCTCCCAGCGGGAGATTATACCTCGGGATGGAATCATTCCATTCAAGAAGCTTACCAAAACGGAATGGCGCGCCCCCGGAGACCGAATCATTTCATTTTATGGAACCGACCGGAATTTGCCATTACCTGACAACAGCCTTTCCACGTATTTCCTCATTCGTCTATTGCTAAAAAAACATACTGAAAAGCTGGCTGATTCATAATCGGCATTCTCAGCCTATTCCCAGCAAACTGTATCGTTGATGAATGATTTGTAAATGCTGTCCTGAAACGAGAATGCCACGGGCCGACGACCAAGGATAGTAAAAAGCCGGAAAATGCGAAAAAGGCCGGGTAAACCCGGCCTTTTCAAAATCACGCTGCTTTTTCCACCGCCCATTTGCGCAGGATCTTGGCTGCTCTTTCCTCGCTGATTTCCACCATGCGGGAGAGCCTGCGTTCCGGTCCTTCGCGAACCCGGCGGTTGAAGGTGCCTTCGCTGTCGCCACCGGCCAGAAGATCGTCGGTGCTGTCGAAGCCGAAATCCGCTCCGAAACCTTCCATAAGACCACCAGCACCTGCATCCATGCCGGGAGAGAAATCCGGCAGTTCGAGACCGGCGGTCTCCTGGCTGAGCTGACCGGCAGCCGCACCATTGCCGGCAACCGTGCGGACCAGGGGACGCACACCGAGCCAGACGACGAGGAAAGCGACGGCCACGAAAGCGAGCGAGTTGATGATGCCGGCGGAATTGCGGCTCAGCACTTCCATGATGCCCGGACCGCTGGTGGCCTCGTCAAGCAATTGCGTTTCAAGGAAGTCCATTGCCGTCAGCGTGACGATATCGCCACGATCCGAAGAGATGCCTGCCGCCGATGTCACGATCTTCTGCATTTCGGCAAGATAGGCGTCGATCTTGGCCTGATCGACGGGTTCGCCGACCATCTTGGCAATACGGCCCTTGTTGACGACCACGGCAACTGAAATCTTCTCGACGGTATAGCCGTTCTTGACCGTGGCGACCGTTTTCGAGTTGATCTCGTAATTGGTCTGCTCTTCCTTCTTGGCCGACTGGTCGGAAGACTGCGGGCCGCCAGCGCCGCCCTGAGGGGCAGCCTGCGGCACGTTCTGTTCCACGGTCGCTGCCGTATCCGGCTGCGTCTCCTGGGATTTCTGGTCTTCCTTTACCGTGCGGACAGAGCGCTCGACACGCGATTCCGGATCGTAGACGGTTTCCTGGATCTGGCGGCTGTCGGTGTTCAGCTGCGCCGTGACGCTGGAGCGGAAATTGTCCATGCCAAGGAAAGGCGCCAGCGCCTTGTCGATATTGGTGGTGATTTCCTGCTGGACATTCTGCGCCAGTGTCAGCGAGCGGTTCATGGCGGCGTTGGTGACATCGTCGCCGGAAGCGAGAAGCTGGCCGGTGGAATCGAGCAGGGTCACGTCATCGACTTCAAGACCGGGAACGGCCGAGGCGACGAGGTGACGGATGGAGGCGGACGCCTTGCGACCTGCGGTGGCGCTGGCGCGGATCATGACCGATGCGGTTGGCTTCTGTTCGCCACGGCGGAAATTGCCGACATCAGGCATGACGATATGGACGCGTGCGGCCGCAATCCCATCGATCTGCTGGATGGAGCGGCTGATCTCACCCTCGAGGGCACGAACGCGCGTCACTTCCTGCATGAAGGAGGTCAGGCCGAGAGAACCGACATTGTCGAAAAGCTCGTAACCGGCATTGGCGCTATCAGGCAGACCGCGCTCGGCCAAAAGCAGCCTTGCCTTGCTGGTAAGCCCTACGGGAACCTGAAGGCTCGAACCGTCGGTTCCGACCTGAAAGTCCAGCCCCGATTCGGCGAGCGCAATGCTGATCTTGTTGAGGTCGCTTTTTTCAAGCCCTACATAAAGGGTCTCGTAAGCGGGACGGTTCACGTAGAGAGCTGCTGCAAGGATAACGGCCATGGACAAAACGCCCACGCCGCCCAGCATCAGCAGCCGTGTCTGACCCAGCGCCGCGATATTTTTCAGGACCTGAGGGATTTGATTTAACAGATTCATTCTGTTCCGCACCGTCATTCATAGAATCCGAGACCTTTTGGCCCCGTAATGACAATAGGGTGCGAAGCTTGCGCGAGCGTTGCCTTTCTCCGCATTCGGCGAGGAAAGGCGCGCCAGCAGGAATATGGTCTAGAACAGGTCGAAGTCGCCGGAAGCCTTGTCCAGCGGCTGGGAATGGCCATGGCGGAAGGCGGCGCCCAGCGCCTTTTGCATTTCGGCAAGCTTGACGAGGCTGAGCGCCGTGGAGACATCGACGATCCATTCTCCGGGAATGGAACCGGTGACGGTGTCGATGAATTCGGCAAGACCGCGGGTCTTCTGGACGGCGAGATCAATACCCTGCAACAGCTTGATGCCGTCGCCGGACAATTGACCGCTGGTCACTTCCAGCAACTGCGGCTCGATACGTTCGATGAGATAGGCGACATCGTGCAATTCCGACACCACGCGCATGAGAACATCCGGCAGGGCTTCTTCGAACGGAGCGGTACCGGCGTGGTCTGCAATCTGCATTGGAAACTCCGTGACTAGAAAAATTCGATGTCGTTGGCGACGGGCTTTGGGGCCGGCACCGGACGCGTTTCCATGGCGACCGTCTTCTGGGTTTCCGCGCCGCTGAGCGGATGCTGACGCGCGCGACCAGAGACCGGCCAGAACTCGATCTTGCGGCCATGCTCTCCGCCCGTGGAGGAGCTTATGACAGGAATGCCTTCATCCTTCAGAAACTGCATGGCGAAGATGGCATTCTGTTCACCGACATTCGAGAAGCTGGCGATCGTCTTCGCGCCGCCGAAAACCTTGGCCTCCAGCCGGTCGCGGCGGGCGCCCTTCTTTAGAAGGCCGTTGATCAGAAGTTCCATGAGATGCACGCCGTAACGCGTCGCATCTCCCCCGGTCACATTGCCCGTTCCCGGCAGCAGGAAGTGGTTCATTCCTCCAAGGCCGGCAACGGGATCTCTCAGACAGGCGGCCACGCACGAACCGAGTATCGTCGTCATGACCACGTCGGGATCGCTGACAACCTTGTACTCGCCCTGAATGATATGTACGCGCTTAGCCGCAGCTTCAATCATTTCAGCGATCCGAAAACCGCCTCGATGGCTGCACGCATCTTGTCGATGGTGAAAGGCTTGGCCAGCACGTTGTTCGCACCGAGCTGCGCCGCCTTCTGCACCAGCGCGCGGTCACCCTGCGCGGTGAGGATGATGAAGGCCGCCTTTTTGAGGGTCGGGTTGGCCCGCACGGCGTGCAGAAAACCGAGACCGTCCATTTTCGGCATGTTGAAGTCGGAGATGACGAGATGATGGGGCTGCTGCTCCATGATCTTCAATCCCTGCTCGCCATCGCCGGCGGAAGTGATCTGCTTGAAGCCGAGCTGTGTCAGCGCATCGCTGAGGAGCAACCGGCTGGTCACCTGATCGTCAACGATCAGAACTTTGATCTTTTCTGCGAGAGACATTAGTCAGCACCTTCTTTGCGGGCAGTGGTTAGTTTCAGGATTTCTTCGCCGATGGAGGCCAGCGGCAATTGCTGTTCAACGGCGCCAAGCTCATAGGCCACGCGGGGCATGCCGTAGACGACGCAGGTTTTTTCATTCTGGCCGACGGTGCGCGCACCGGCGTGCCGCATTTTCAGCAGTCCGGCCGCGCCATCACGGCCCATGCCGGTGAGAATGACGCCGACGGCGTTGCGTCCGGCAAGCTCGGCCACCGAATCGAACAGAACATCGACGGAGGGGCGATGGCCGTTGACCGGGTCACGCTCGATGAGCCGGCAGCAGGGTGCTGCGCGGTTCGCGATCTGCAGGTGGCGCTCGCCGCCCGGCGCGAGATAAATCTTGCCCGTTTGCAGCCGTGCGCCATCCGTCGCTTCTTCCACGACGGGCGCGCAGATGCGGTTCAGCCGCTCGGCGAAACTCTTGGTGAAGGTCGACGGCATGTGCTGGGTGATGACGGTCGGCGGGCAATTGGCCGGAAATTTTTGCAGCACGGCGATCAGCGCCTCGACCCCACCCGTGGATGAACCGATGGCCACGACTTTGCGACCGGCCCGATAATCGCTGACCGGCGTAGGCTGCACTGCCGCGGCGCTTTCCGGACGAGCCGCGCGATAGGCGGCATGCTGGGAGCGGGCGGCGGCTTTCACCTTGTCGGCGAGATCGCCAAAGGGACGCGCATCACCCGGAGCCGGTTTGCCGACGCAGTCGAAAGCACCGATTTCAAGGGCAGCGAGCGAGGCATCCGCACCGCGATGTGTAAGCGACGAGACCATGATGACCGGCATCGGCCGCAGGCGCATGATCTTTTCGAGGAATTCAAGGCCGTTCATTTCCGGCATCTCGATGTCGAGTGTCACGACATCGGGGTTGAGCTGCTTGATAGCTGCTCTCGCTTCCATGGCGTTGCCGGCCTGTCCGACCACCTCGACTTCCGGATCAGCCTTGAGGACAGCCGAAATCAGGCCGCGCATCGTTGGACTATCATCGACGACGAGTACCCGTGCGAGTGCGCTCATGCCTTCCTCCCGGATGCGTGACCAATGTAGCGGTAGGTGGTGATGCCAGTGTTATCGAACAGGTTCTTGGCGTCGCCGGAGACGCGTTCGGAATGGCCGATATAAAGATGACCACCTTCCGGCAGCAGTCCGGCGAAACGCGACCAGATACGTGTCTGCGTTGGCTCGTCGAAATAGATGACGACGTTGCGGCAGAAGATGACGTCGAAATTGCCCTTGAAGGGCCATTGCGTCATCAGATTCAATTCGTTGAAGGTGATGAGACGCTTGATCTTGTCGTCGATACGGAATTTGCGGCGACCGCCGGCATCAACCTCCGTGAACCATTGCTTGCGCATGGCGGGAGACACGGTTTCGAGCGCATTGTCGTCGTAAACGCCGGCGCGGGCCTGCGCCAGAATCTTCGGGTCGATGTCGGTTGCCAGAATTTTGAAATCGTAGTCCGCCGCATTCGGGAACATGGCGAGCACGGTAAGGGCAATGGAATAGGGTTCCTGCCCGTCGGAACAGGCCGCCGACCAGATGCGGACACGTCCACCGCTCTTTGCTCTTGCAATGAGACCCGGCAGGACCTCGTCACGCAGATGTTCGAAATGATGGTTCTCGCGGAAGAAGCGCGTGAAATTCGTCGTCAGGTGCGACAGCATTTCGCGCCGCGCCGGGGCGCCCTCGGTTGAGGAGACCAACGTGCAATATTCGCGGAAACCGGAGAGGCCGAGATTGCGGATATGCTTCGAGAGGCGGGAATAGACCAGCGACGCCTTGGTGTCGTTGAGATAGATGCCCGCATCCGCATAGATCATCGCAGCGATCTCCGACAGATCGCGTCTTGTCAGCGGGTATTCGCCGCTGGCAAGAACGTCGTCCGGAGACTGGCGCTGGTCGCTGAGATTAAGTGCTGCCATGGATGATCCGCTTTCAACCTGTCGCCGCAAGCGACATTTCCTGCTTCAGGGGCTGTCCGCGCGAAGCGCTGACGATGGCATCGACATCCAGAATGAGCGCAACGCGTCCGTCACCGAGAATAGTTGCGGCGGCAATGCCCGGAACATGGGTATAGTTGGCTTCCAACGACTTGATGACGACCTGACGCTGACCCTGGATCGCATCGACCATCAGGGCGCGCTGGCCGCCGCCTTCCGATTCCACCAGAAGCGCGACACCTTCCACCGGATCGGCCTGTGTTGGACGGAAATTCAGAACGCGTCCGACATCAACCAGCGGGCAGAAGGAATTGCGGATGGAGATCAGCCGCTGGTTGGAGCCGAAGGAATGAATGTTCTTCGCTTCCGGCTGCAGGGTTTCCACGATTGCGGTCAAAGGCACCACAAGCGTCTGACCGGCCACCGTGACCACCATGCCGTCGAGGACGGCGAGCGTCAGCGGCAGGCTCATGGTGAAGGTCGAACCGTGACCGGGGCGCGAGGAGATGCTGATGCGGCCGCCAAGCGCCTGAATGGAACGCTTGACCACATCCATGCCCACGCCACGGCCGGAAATGTCGGAAATCTTGTCTGCCGTCGAGAAGCCCGGCGCGAAGATCAGATTGTCGATCTCCTCGTCGGTCAGGTTCGCATCGGCGGCAATGAGATCATTGTCGATCGCCTTCTGGCGAACGCGCTCGCGGTTGATGCCGGCGCCATCATCCTGAAGCTCGATCAGGATACGGCCCGAGCGGTGCTTGGCCGAAAGCTTGATGGTGCCTTCAGGGTTCTTGCCCGCCGCTTCGCGCTTTTCCGGTGTTTCGATGCCGTGGTCGACGGCATTGCGAATCATGTGGGTCAGGGGCTCGGCCAGCTTGTCGATAACGGTCTTGTCGACTTCGGTGTTCTCGCCTTCGGTGACGAGGCGGATCTGCTTGCCGATCATATCAGCGACTTCGCGGACGATACGCGACATGCGCTGGAAGACCGGCTTTACCGGCTGCGCACGGATGGCCATGACGCTGTCCTGGATTTCGCGCGTCAGCTGCTGCAGCTCGTCGAGACCCATATTGACGGCGGAGGTGCCGCTCGCATCGTTTTCGATGACGCTCTGCGACAGCATTGCCTGATTGATGACAAGCTCGCCGACGAGGTTGATCAGGCGGTCGACGCGGTCGAGATCGACGCGGATGGTCTGGCCGACATTCGCATTGGCGGCCGCATTTGCGTTTGCCTGGGCTGCGGCGGGCGCTGCCGCCGCCTCGCGCTTTTCGATGGCGGCATTGACGCTTTGAGCAATCTGGGTCGTTGCAACTGCTGCCTCGACGGCTGCGGCAACAAAAGGCGCTTCCTGCGCGACGGCGGGCTCTTCTTCCGGTCCGCTATCGAGAGCCGAGAGATCGAACGGAACCGGGATCATCGGAAGTTCTTCCTCGTCCGCAGCGGCATCGGAAAGAACCGGCGAAATTTCGAGATCGCAATCCCATTCGGCGAATTCAAAAACGCTGCGGATAGCCTCTTCACCCTTGTCGGTCGTGATCGAAACCGTCCAGGAGAGATACGAGGCTTCAGGGTCGAGCTTGTCGAGCGTGGGAAGCTCCGACATGTCGCAATTGACGCTCATTTCGCCGACACGCGAGAGATCGCGCAGGAGAAGCGCCGCCTCGTTGCCTTTCGAATAAAGCGACGCATGCGGCTTGAACTTGACCTGGAAGGTCGGCGCTTCCATCAACGGCGTGGTTTCGTCAGCGAAATCCGAGAAGGAGAACGGGATCGGCTCGAAACCGCTGTCATCCGTCGGCTTGGGCGCGACGGGAGCCGGAGCCTTTATCGCAACCGGCGCCGGCGCGGAAACCTGCACCGTTTCGCCATTGGCCAGCGCTTCCAGTTCCTTGACGAGACCACGGGTGCGGCTTTCATCAACACTGCCGCCATCTCTTGCGGCATTGGTCAGATCCGCCAGCACGTCGGCCGAGCGCAGCATGACTTTGAGAACATCCTGGCCCGGTTCCAGCTTGTTGGAGCGAACGCAGTCGAGGGTCGTTTCAAAAACGTGGGCGAAGGCCACGAGATCATCCAGACCGAAGGCGCCGGCCCCGCCCTTGATGGAATGAACGGCACGGAAAACGGCGTTGACGGTTTCCGGATCACGGTCGCCGTCATTCAATTTAAGAAGCCCCGATTCCAGTTCAGCGAGCTGCTCCTCGCATTCCTGGAAAAAGATTTCCTTGATTTCGTTCATATCCATCGTGAAATGTCCCGTATCAGGCGGTTACGCGTTCAATGGCATCGATGAGTTTCGCAGGATCGAACGGCTTGACGATCCAGCCGGTCGCACCGGCCTGACGGGCGCGGTTCTTCTTTTCTGCGTCGCTTTCGGTTGTCAGAACGAGGATCGGGATAGCCCGATACTTCTCGTTGCGGCGCACACCCTCGATAAAGCCGAAGCCATCAAGACGGGGCATGTTGATGTCAGTCACGATGACATCGGGGTTGCTCTGCTCGAGCACCTCGAGACCTTCAACGCCGTCTTCGGCCTGAATGGTTTCAAAACCGGCATTGTTGAGCGTGACCAGGAGCATGTTCCGGATCGTTCTGGAATCATCCACGGTAAGAACTTTTTTCTTCACTTCTTGATCTCCTTCAGGAGCAAATGATCGATTTCGACGCCTATCAGTTTCATGGTCTTGTCGAATGCATCGGACGCCTTGGCAAAACCGAACGGTTTGCCGTCCTCCTCCCAGGACTTCGCACCGGCCATCAGGACCTGGGCGCAAAGTGCTCCGATACGCTCAACCTCGGACGCATCCACCGACAAAGGTGCTCCTCTCAGCGTCATCAGCTTGCCGTGCAGCGCCGATGCCTCGTTGAGATCCAGCACCGGTGACAGTTTCAGCGTCGCCTCAGCTGCTTTTCTGGCTGCCATTACATGACTCCTTGGCGTCTGAATTGTTGGTAATCCTGGCCGTAATCCGTGCGGTCATCCCCACGGGCCATAAATGATGTGTCCTGACGCTCCGCCACGGCCATCGCCCCCGCCTGACCCTGACGGGCGATGCGGAACTCCCTGATGGTGCGGCCGAGTTCCAGAATGACGGTGTGAAGTGCGTCGGCCTCGGAGGCGCCGCCGCTTATATCGGCGGCGATCCGCCCCGCCTGCCGCTGGTGTTCACTCATGTCGGCAGCGACCGATTGCAGCTCGCCGACCTGGTCGGCCGTATGGCGGGAGACTTCGGCGATCATGTCGTTGATGCCGGACACCTGCCGGACGACGCCGCCGATTGCCTCCTGCGTGCGGTTGACCATGCGCACGCCGCCCTCGACCTGGGTTTTCGTGGTGCCGACGAGGCTTTTGATCTCTCTTGCAGCGTCAGCAGACCGTTGCGCCAGAGCGCGAACTTCCTGCGCGACGACGGCGAAACCACGTCCGCTGTCACCCGCGCGCGCCGCCTCGATACCGGCATTGAGGGCGAGAAGGTTCGTCTGAAACGCAATTTCATCAATCGTGCCGATGATCCTGCCGATTTGCTCGGCGGATTGCTCGATGTGCGACATGGCGTCGATCGCCTCGCCGATAGCCTTGCCGCTTTCGACCGCTGCCTCACGGGCGCGGGAAACCGCTGTCTCCGTCGCCGATATGCGAACGCCGTTTTCGGCCGCGCCGCTGATCATCGTCTGGATCGGACGGGAGGTTTCCGCAAGCGCTTCGGCCTGCTGGCCGGAACGCTCGGCCATGGAACGGCCCATTTCGGCAAACCGCGCGCTTAGCGCTTCGGCCTCGCCGATACCGTTTTGCGCCGATATCAGCGATGCGCCGATGGTCGCCAGCGCCGTATTGAACGAGGATGCAACATCACGATAGGCTTCCGGCACATCGCCGGCGATGCGGGCCTGCAAGTTGCCTGCGGCGAAGGATGTCAGCGCCGCGCCCAGCAATGTCGCCGCTTCCGAACGGTCGCTGTCGCGCTGTTCCGCCAATTCGCGGCCATGGCGCAGGCGCAATTCATTAAACCGCAGCGAGACGGCGATCTCGGTATCGACCATCACCAGACGGACGACGTTTTTCACGGCTTCCGCCAGTTCGCGGGTTTTCTTGCGGTTACCGGGCAGGATGGAGCGTGGCGCGTGTTCGGCCACCAGCCCACCGAGCAGATGTTCAAGAACGACCGCGTGACTGGCGATCTGCCAGCGCGGATCGAGACCCATGCGGCCGGCATTGTCAGAAAGAACCTTCACCCGCTCGGCATAAAGCGCATCGAAACGCGCATCCGTCAGCACACTCCAGTGCGAGGATTGCAGGTCGTGCAGGCGATCAAGCTGGTTTTCGCTTTCGAAAGACGGTGAACAGTCGGGCATCGACTGGAAACGGTTCATCACGTCCCGCAGACCAGCCTTGACGTAAGGCTCGAGCATGCCGCGATAATTGCGCAGGAAATCGGATTGCGTCTCGTCGAGGCCGGCAAAGCGAAGCCGTCCCGCCAGGCTTGCACCTGCCGATCTGCGCGCTTGATCTGATGGCAAATCCTGCCCCAACCGACGTCCCCAACACCATGACGGCCGGAGGAACCCGGCCAAATTGACCAAGGTTCAGAACGTCAGCACCCTTGGGGGATTTTTGAACGAACATACCCATCGCGGACGATGCGGCATCGACGCTTGCCTGACCTTCTTGAACCAAGAAACGAAAATACCGGATCCGGCCCGGTACGGCAGTGCGGCGTCATGCCTGGAAGGGGAGAGAACCCCATTCCGCCGTGGAAATACCATCAATCTTTATGGTTAATTCCTTGCTTGAAAGTTAAGAAACATCGGCTCCGGCGTCAAACGGTGAAATTTGTAAAAGCTTTTAGCCGTTGCCGCCCTCACTTTGCCGCAAACCGGCAAAACCGAAAAGGAATCGGCCATCGCGGGCGGTTTTTCCGGCCTGTGCGCTGGACAAGCGCGTGCGGCTTCCCCTAAAACAAATCAACGGGATATTCGCTGAGCGGTGATGCTTTAAAGAGACCTTTACGATCAAGGAGATGCCAACTTGTTATGGATGGAGACATGCCGCCGTTCAAGGCGCCATCCGCAAGTGTTGATCGGCATCATGGTCGCAAGCCTGCTCGTCATGATCGGCTTTCAGGCACCTTCCGGCATCAAGACACTTTCCAAGACCAGCCGTCTGGAGAGATTGGAGACGGTTGATCTCAGCCGTTCCCTCACTCTTGGCGACAGGGATTGCGATAGCGGCTGCAAGGCCGGGGATGCCGGTTCAGGTCTTCGCCCCGGCAACTTCCCCTCTCCCGCTTTGCGGATCACCGTTGACGCCGGGCCGGCCGTTACATCTGTTGCCATCGCGCCACAAGCTTTCCGAGACTTTGCGAGCGTGGTTCCAAGAGCGCCCCCGCATATTATCTATTAGTCATTCCGGCGGTCCTCATCATTCGGTTCTTATGAGCCTTGAGGGATCGGAGTCGTCGGAAACCCGCCGCAGACTCCAATTCCAGAGAAAAACCGCCGCCGCATATGACACTTGCAACCATTCTTCCATTTATTGTCGCCTTGCCTTTTGTCGGCGCCATTTTAACGGCTTTCATGCCGCGCGACGGCGCGGCCGCAGGCCCCGCCTCCGTGGCTGGCGCTGTGGCCCTCTTCGGCCTTGTCAGCAGTATTTTTCTTTATCCGACGATCAGCGATGGCAGCGCACTGAAATACGATGCGGAATGGCTGCCGCAACTCGGCCTGAACTTCACCCTGCGGCTGGACGGATTTGCCTGGTTATTTGCAATCCTCATTACCGGCATCGGCCTGCTCGTGGTCCTCTACGCCCGCTACTACATGTCGGCAAAAGACCCGATCCCGCGGTTTTTTGCCTTCTTCCTCGCCTTCATGGGCTCGATGCTCGGCGTGGTCCTGTCCGGCAACGTCATTCTGCTGTCGATCTTCTGGGAAATGACCAGCATCTTCTCGTTCCTGCTGATCGGCTACTGGCATCAGAACGCCGGGGCGCGTGACGGCGCCCGCATGGCGTTGACCGTGACCGGCATCGGCGGCTTCAGTCTTTTGGCGGGGCTGTTGATCCTTGGCCATATGGCGGGAAGCTATGATCTGGACAAGATCATCGAGGCCGGCGCCCAAATCCGCGCCCATCCTCTCTATCTGCCGGCGCTTATCCTCATTCTCGGCGGCGCGCTGACCAAGAGCGCGCAGTTTCCCTTCCATTTCTGGCTGCCGAATGCCATGGCGGCGCCGACGCCCGTTTCCGCCTATCTGCATTCGGCCACCATGGTGAAGGCCGGGGTGTTTCTGCTGGCGCGGTTCTGGCCGGTGCTGGCAGGCACGCCGGAATGGTTCTGGCTGGTGGGCATGGCCGGCGTCATCACCCTGCTGCTCGGCGCTTATTTCGCCATGTTTCAGCAGGATCTGAAGGGGCTGCTCGCCTATTCCACCATCAGCCATCTCGGGCTCATCACCACACTGCTCAGCCTCGGCAGCCCGCTGGCCGCGGTTGCGGCCATCTTCCACATGGTCAACCACGCCACCTTCAAGGCCTCGCTGTTCATGGCGGCCGGCATCATCGACCATGAAACCGGCACCCGCGACATGCGGCGCTTGAGCGGGCTCTACACCTATCTGCCAGCGACGGCCACGCTTGCCATGGCGGCAAGTGCGGCGATGGCCGGCGTGCCGCTGTTCAACGGCTTCCTCTCCAAGGAAATGTTCTTTGCCGAGGCCGTCGAAACCCACGCCGATTCGCTGCTGGACCGGGCGCTGCCCTATGTCGCGACGCTGTCCGGCGCATTTGCCGTCGCCTATTCGCTGCGCTTCATCCACACGGTGTTTTTCGGTCCCAAACCGGTCGATCTACCGAACCCCAATCCGCACGAGCCGCCGCGCTGGATGCGCTTTCCGATCGAGTTTCTGGTTTTCGCCTGCCTGATCGTCGGCATCGTTCCAAGCCTTTCGATCGGCCCGTTCCTGCATTCGGCCGTGCTTTCCGTTCTCGGGCCGCAGACGCCCGTTTACAGCCTGTCGATCTGGCACGGTTTCAACCTGCCGCTGATCATGAGTATCGCGGCGCTGATCGGCGGCGTTACCATCTATGCACTGCTCGGCGGCTATTTTTCGCGCTGCGATGACGGTCCGCCGGTCTTCCGGCATTTGCGAGGCCAGCGCATCTTCGAGCGCATTCTCGTCACCGTGTCCTGGAAGTGGGCGCGGTGGCTGGAAAGCACGCTCGGCACGCGGCGTCTGCAGCCGCAGCTGAGACTTCTGATCCTCGTGGCGCTTCTCGCCGGTTTCTCGCCCCTGTTCCTTTCGGAATTTTCCCTGTCGCTGCCGCGCGTGACGACTTTCGATCCGATCTTCGCCATTCTCTGGCTGATCGGCATGATCGCCGCGCTCGGTGCCGCCTGGCAGGCTAAATATCATCGGCTTGCCGCCCTCATCATGCTCGGCGTTTCGGGGCTCGTCACCTGCCTCACCTTCATCTGGCTTTCCGCCCCGGATCTAGCGATTACCCAGTTGCTGGTCGAAATCGTCACTACGGTTCTCATCCTGCTCGGTCTCCGGTGGTTGCCGAAACGTTTCGAGAAGGTCGATAGCAGCGACGAGCTGCCGGCGCAGCTTCGCCGCGCTCGCGACTTTCTGCTCGCCGCCGCCAGCGGCATCGGCATGTCGGTCATCGCTTATGCCGTCATGACGCTGCCGGTGCCAAACGCCATCTCCACCTATTTCCTGGAGCGCGCCTATACCGAAGGTGGCGGCACCAACGTCGTCAACGTCATTCTGGTCGATTTCCGCGGCTTCGACACATTCGGCGAAATCGCGGTGCTGGCGATTGTGGCGCTCACCGTCTTCGCACTGCTGCGCCGTTTCCGCCCTGCGCATGAAAGCATCGGGCTGCCGGAACAGCAGAAGATGCAGAATGCCTTCGATGCCGAACGTCCTGATCGCAGCAAGGGTGATACCGTCCACGATTATCTCTATGTGCCGTCGATCGTGATGCAATGGATGTTCCCGGTCATCATCACCTTCTCGATTTTCCTGTTCATGCGCGGCCATGACCTGCCCGGCGGTGGCTTTGCGGCCGGCATCACCATGGCAATCGCCTTCCTGCTGCAATATCTGGCCGGCGGCGCACGCTGGGCGGAGGATCGCATTCGCATCCTGCCGCTGCGCTGGATGGGTTTCGGCCTGTTGATGGCCGCAGTGACGGGTATCGGCTCGTGGTATTTCGGCTACCCGTTCCTGACCTCGTATTTCCAGTATACGGAGATACCCTATATCGGCAAAATGCCCACGGCATCCGCCCTGCTGTTCGATCTCGGCGTCTTTTCGGCGGTCGTCGGCTCCACCGTTCTTATTCTCATAGCACTGGCACACCAATCGTTGCGCAACTACCGCGTTCGCACGCCTGAAGCCGCAAAAGCGGAGGACCTGTAATGGAACTCATTCTTGCGATCGGTATCGGCGTCATGACCGGCTCCGGCGTGTGGCTTATCCTGCGCCCGCGCACCTATCAGGTCATCGTCGGGCTCTCATTGCTGTCTTATGCCGTCAACCTGTTCATCTTCGGCGTCGGCGGCATCAAGACCAATGCGCCGCCGGTGCTGGTCAATGGTGTCGATAGTTCCACGCTGGCCGACCCCGTGCCGCAAGCGCTGGTGTTGACGGCAATCGTCATCGGCTTTGCGACGACGGCGCTTTTCCTCGTAGTGCTGCTTGCCGCCCGTGGCCTCACCGGCACCGACCACGTGGACGGGAGGGAGACGAAATGATGTCATTCCCCTTCCACATCGTCATCGCGCCCATTCTTCTGCCACTGATCACCGCCGCCATTCTGCTGTTCTTCGACGAGCGCCAGCGCGTGGCAAAGGCCGCCATCAGCCTTACTTCGACAGTGCTATTGCTGATCGTCGCCATCCTGCTGTTCCGCGAGGTGAATTCGACGGTCAATACCGAAATCGCCGCTGTGGTTTCGAGCGGCGTCTACCTGCTCGGCAACTGGGCCGCCCCCTTCGGCATCGTGCTTGTCGCAGATCGTCTTTCCGGGCTGATGGTGCTGCTGACGGCGCTGCTGGCCATTCCCTCGCTGATCTATTCGATGGCGAAGTGGCACAAGGCCGGCGCGCATTTCCATTCGCTGTTCCAGATGATGCTGATGGGCGTCAACGGCGCGTTTCTGACCGGCGACCTCTTCAATCTCTTCGTGTTCTTCGAAGTGATGCTGGCGGCCTCCTATGGCCTGCTGCTGCATGGTTCCGGCCAGCAGCGCGTCAAGGCCGGGCTGCACTACATCGCCATCAACCTCGTCGCGGCGCTGTTCTTTCTGATCGGCGTCAGCCTGATCTATGGCGTCACCGGCACGCTGAACATGGGCGACCTTGCCCATCGCATCGAGGGGCTGAACCCGGACCAGCGCATGCTGCTGGAAACCGGCGCTGCCGTCCTCGGTATTGCGTTTCTGGTCAAAGCCGGCATGTGGCCGCTGAATTTCTGGCTGCCATCGGCCTATGGTTCGGCTTCCGCTCCGGTTGGCGGACTGTTCGCCATCATGAGCAAGGTCGGCATTTATGTCATTGCCCGTCTGTCCTTCCTGTTGTTCGGGCAGACGGCGGGGGAATCGGCAGGCTTCGGCCATGATGCCCTGCTCGTCGGCGGCATCGCCACCATCATCTTCGGGGCGATCGGCGTTCTGGCATCACAGGCGCTCGGGCGGCTTGCCGGCTTTTCGGTACTGATATCGTCGGGAACGCTTCTCGCCGCCATGGGTACCGGCAATCCGACAGTTGCGGCCGGCGCGCTCTATTATCTGGTCAGCTCTACCCTCACCATCAGCGCCTTCTTCATGCTGATCGAGCTGGTGGAGCGCGGCCAGGATGCGGGCGCGAACGTTCTCGCCGTGACCATGGAGGCCTATGGCGAAGGTGAAGAGGAGGAAGAGGAAGAGGAAGTCGGCGTGACGATGCCCGCCACGATCGCGGTACTCGGCGCCTGTTTTGCCGCGTGCGGCATTCTTCTGGCCGGCCTGCCGCCGCTTTCGGGTTTCATCGCTAAATTCTCGATGCTGACAGCCATTCTCAACCCTTCCGGGCTTGGCGCCAATGACAGCATTTCCACGCTTTCCTGGTGGCTGGTCTTCCTGATCGTCTTTGCCGGTTTTGCCTCGCTGATCTCGATGACCCGCGCCGGCATCCGCACCTTCTGGGCCTCCATAGAAGGCACCGTGCCGCGTGTTCTCGTCATCGAAATAGCACCCATCATGCTGCTGCTCGCCCTGACACTTGCCATGACCGTGCAGGCGGGTCCGGTGATGCGCTACATGCAGGAAACGGCGCGTATCCTCGATCTGCCCGCAAGTTATATTCAGGGCGTCATTTCCGCACCGCGAGCGGGAAGCAACCCGGAGGCGGAGCCATGATGAGCCGTCTCCTCCCCTACCCGCTGCTGACGGTTTCGCTGATCTTCTTCTGGATGACAATCAACAGCTTTTCGCCCGGACATCTGCTGCTTGGCACCGCTGTTGCGCTCATCGCCTCCTGGGCGATGGCGTCGCTGCGGCCAGCCAAACCGCGTATCCGCAACTGGCACAAGCTCGCGCTGCTGATCCTGATCGTGCTTTATGATATTATCAGGTCCAATATCTCGGTCGTGAAGATCATTCTGTTCAAGCGCGAAAGAGACCGCAAATCCGGCTTCCTGGCGGTGCCGCTCGATATTCGCGATCCCATGGCGCTGGCCGTGCTGGCAACCATCCTGACCTCGACGCCGGGCAGCGCCTGGCTCGAATATAATTCCAGCCAGGGCACACTTCTCCTCCACGTTCTCGACGATGTGGATGAGGCCGCGTGGATAAGCCTCATCAAGAACCGATATGAAAAACTGTTGATGGAGATATTCGAATGAGTTCGATTATCCTTTTCTGGTCCTTTTCGCTGGCGCAGTTCATGCTGGCCATCGCCATGACAATATCAGTCTATCGCATCGCCATCGGCCCCCGCGCCCAGGACCGGGTGCTGGGCATGGATACGCTCTATGTCAACGCCATGCTGCTTCTCCTCACCTTCGGCCTGCGCACCGGCAACGACATCTATTTCGAGGCATCGCTGCTGATCGCCATCCTCGGCTTCGTCTCCACCGTCGCCCTCTCCAAATTCATGATGCGCGGCGAGGTGATCGAATGAACAGCGCCGCAGAATTTCCGCTCTGGGCCGCCATTCTCGTGGCTTTCTTCGTGCTGCTAGGCGCATCGCTGACGCTGATCGGCACCATCGGCTTTGCGAGGCTGAACAGCTTCTACGAGCGCCTGCATGCGCCCACACTCGGCACCAGCTGGGGCACTGGCGGCATCGTCATGGCCTCGATCATCTATTTCTCCGTCTCCGGCGACCGCTTCGCCTTCCACGAAATCTTCATCGGCATCTTCATGACGGTGACGACACCGGTTTCGCTGATGCTGCTTGGGCGGGCCGCGCTTTATCGGGACCGGGCGGAGCAGAATACGGATAATCGGGAGCATCTTTAGGCTAAAGTTACCTTCAACGCCGAAAACGGCCTTCCCGTTAAGCTACGACGGGCAGCTTTGCCTATTGCCCTATCGATCCTCACTCCAACATGGCTCCGACGTGCGGACAACGTTGCAGTGCTTACGGTTACTTCGAAAGTTCCGCCAATTCTCGGCACTAGAACAGCGTAATTATCTTCCCTGTTTTTAATTCTAGCGATCAGAACCCAACCTAGAAAGAAAGCTCTCTCCTTTCCCGTATGATGATCCTAGGCTCAGTAGCCCGCCAAGCGTCACTGCACTGCCCTGCCTGTTGAGAGGCGTAAAATGACCGTTGCGAAGGTCTGTTTCAATCGAGATTCGCTCTGCCTCGCCTCTTGCTAACAAATGCACGTGAAGTTCGCTCCCGCCAAGTTGCATGGCCTGCAACACCTTATCAAATAGGTGCTCTTCCATGCGGCGACCGGTGTCTGATGTTTGCCCGATATAGAGCGGATGCGCTACGCCATTCGTATCGCGCCGGACCATCACATATACCGATGGGCTCCTGATTTGTGCGCGCAACGATGGATACACAGTAGTTATGTACCATCGACCAGATCGGCCTTGCCAGCTATGGGTATGCTGTTCATTGCCCAACGCCGAAGGCTGGGATAGGAGACCAAAAATGCCGTTTGTCATGCCTGTACACCCCTAATCAGAATCGCTTCCTTTTCATGATGTCAGAACATAACGGAAACGCAATGGTGCCATATCTTATTTTTCATACTATATGTTGTATCGCGTAGTACTAGACAGACAGGAAGCAAAAAGCGCTTAGAACGAGACACAAGACTGCCTAGAACGACAAAACTATAGAAATTTGGAGGCAAACATCACAGCAAAACAACGCTGTAAAAAAAATGGTGCCCGGAGGCGGATTTGAACCACCGACACGCGGATTTTCAATCCGCTGCTCTACCAACTGAGCTATCCGGGCACTTCAGGTCCTTGAAGAACCTCCGCTTTTGGCGGGCGGGGCCGTTTTGGCGCCCCGAAAGTGAGCGGGGTTATAACATCTTGTTCGGACATGGCAAGCGCCATCGCGAAGTTTTTTGACAGTTTTTTCACGAGGGCTGTGGATGGCTGGAATGTCTGCCCGGCGCAGGCCGGATTGCGGGAGAAAACCCGTTATCGGCCATGTGCCGCGCACTACGGCATCCGGCCGCTACCCGGGTTAGGCAGCAGCCGATCCTGCCCGGCATAGCGGCATGGGAAGCGGCAGCTAGGCCGTTTCGCTGCGTCGCGCGGCAAGGCCAAGCGCGAAAGGCACCACGGCCACCAGCGCCGCCATGACGGGCGAGGACGCGAAGATGCGGCTGGCAAGCGAGGTGACGGCAACCGAGCGCACCACCATCATCAGACGGGAATTCTCGCGGTCTCTTTCATGGTGCGCCTGTGCGGGCCTGTGGCGGGAATGCCGGGCCGCCTCCAGCCGTTTGACATCGCGGCGGATCTTGTCGACCTGTTTGCGAAGCTCTTCCAGTTCGGCGCGCAGCGACGGATCAACGGTATCCTCAGCACGCGCCCTCTTCGCCGTGGTTTTTTCCGTCTTTGCTTCCGCGGCTATCGCCTCAGCCTCTTCGTCCAGCTCTGCCAGATGGTCGTCGAGGTCCGTGGGCTTGTCGAAACCGTGGGATCGCAGTGGTGCTTTCATCGCTGTCTCCTGGGGCGTGCTGAATTGCGGCGGCGGGCGTCTTTGCCCGGTCTCGCCGTTTCAACGCCCCAGCCGGGCAAAGGATGCACATAAAGCGATCAGCGCGGTAGATTCGGCTCAAAAAAACAGGCCCCGAAGGGCCTGTTTATTGTTCTGCCGTGAAGCCTCAGGCCGCCTTGGCGGCGCTGGCATAAGGATCGAAGCGACCGTAGAAGGTTTCGCCCTTGGCGGCCATGTCCTTCAGGAGTGGCGTCGGCTTGAAGCGTGGGCCATAAGCCTCGCTGAGCTTTTCGGCCAGAGCGACGAAATTCTTCGCGCCCATGCCGTCAATGTAGGACAACGCACCGCCGGTATAGGGCGCGAAACCGAAACCGAGGATGGAGCCGACATCCGCCTCACGCGGATCGGTGACGATGCCTTCTTCCACCGTGCGGGCGGCTTCCAGCGCCACGGTGACGAGGAAGCGCTGTTTCAGCACCTCCATATCCACGTCCTCAGGCTTCTGCTGCGGATAAAGATCCTTCAGGCCGGGCCAGAGGGATTTTTTGGCGGGCTTTTCCGGATAATCGTAAAAGCCCTTGGCGTTCTTGCGGCCGAAGCGGCCCTCGTCTTCCACCAGCTTCTTCACCAGCTCCATATGACGCGGATCGACAGCTTTTTCGCCGAGATCGGCGACGGTGGCTTTCAGGATCTTGTAGGAAAGATCGATCGCCACCTCATCGTTCAGCGCCAGCGGGCCGACCGGCATGCCAGCGAATTTCGCGGCATTTTCGATCATGGCCGGCGGCACGCCTTCGATCAGCATGTCGTAGCTTTCCGCCATGTAGCGCAGCACGCAGCGATTAACGAAGAAACCGCGCGTATCGTTGACGACGATCGGCGTCTTTTTGATCTTGGCCACATAATCCAGCGCGACGGCAAGCGCCTTGTCGCCCGTTTCCTTGCCGAGGATGACTTCCGTCAGCATCATCTTCTCGACCGGTGAGAAGAAATGGATGCCGATGAAATCGGTCGGGCGCTTCGAGTTCTTCGCAAGGCCCGTGATTGGCAAGGTGGAGGTGTTGGAGGCGAAGATTGCACCTTCAGGAAGCACAGCTTCTACGGCCTCGATGACGGCCTTCTTCACATCGCGGTCTTCGAAGACGGCCTCGATGACGAGATTGGCATCAGAAAGCGCGGCGTAATCGGATGTCGGGGTGACGAGGTCGAGCAGGGCCTTGCCCTCATCCTGCGTCAGCCTGCCCTTGCCGATGGCGGCCTTGACGCTTTCCTCGCAATGGCCCTTGCCCTTGTCGGCGGCTTCCTGGTCGCGATCCACCAGCGTGACGGGAATGCCGGCGGCAGCGGTGACGTAAGCCACGGCGGCACCCATGAAGCCCGCGCCGACGACGCCCACCTTCTTGAACTCCGTCTTCGGCTGGCCAGCCGGGCGGCGCGCGCCCTTGCCCAGTTCCTGCATGGAAATGAACAGGGAGCGGATCATGCCGAAGGCTTCCTTCGAACGAAGGATTTCGGTGAAATAACGCTGCTCCACCTTCAACGCGGTATCGAAGGGCAATTGCAGGCCCTCATAAACGCATTTGAGGATGGCGAGGGCGGCCGGATAGTTGCCGGCGCTTTCGCGGCGCAAAATGGCCGGTGCGGCGGGCCAGAGCTGGGCAGCCGCCGGCGTCCAGATGCCGCCGCCGGGGGCCTTGAAGCCCTTTTCATCCCAGGGTGCGACCGGTTTCAGGCCATCCTTGATCATCTGCTTTGCGGTTGCAACCAGCTGATCCGGCTCGACCACCTGATGAACCAGCCCCATGGCCTTGGCGCGCGCGCCGGTCAGCGACTGGCCCGTCGTCATCATCTGCAGTGCGGATTGCGCGTCCGTCAGGCGCGGCACGCGCTGGGTGCCGCCGGCACCGGGGAAGATGCCGACCTTGACTTCCGGCAGGGCGATCTTGAGGCTCTTGGCATTGGATGCCACACGGCCATGGCAGGCGAGCGACAGCTCGAACGCGCCACCCATGCAGGTGCCGTTGATGGCCGAGACCCATGGCTTGCCGTTGGTTTCCAGCTTGCGGAACAGGCCGGTCATGCGGCCCACGAGTTCGAACAGCTTTGCCGCCGCCTCATCCGGGTTCTTCGCCTTCTCGTCATTGTAGAAGGAGAACATCGACTTGATCATCGAAAGATCGGCGCCGCCGGAAAAGGTGCTCTTGCCTGACGTGAAGACGACGCCCTTGACGGCGCCATCTGCGACAGTCGCGTCAAGAATGGCGTTCAGCTCGTCCATCACCTCGGAGGTGAAGACGTTCATGGATTTTTCCGGCATGTCCCAGGTGACGAGGGCAATGCCGTCTGCGTCCGTCTCAATGGTGAAATTGGTGTAAGTGCTCATTTGGGATTCCTCTTCCCTGAAATTTCCGTGCGGTTACGACAGTCCGATCACGAGGCTGATACAACCGACCACGAGAACGAGAAACACAACCAAACCCCAACGCTCTGCCCGGAGCCGCTGGACGTAGACAGGAGAAACGGGGCGGATGGACGCCTTATGATCCTGTGCCATGTCCTTTTCCAGATTGTGCCGAGCCAGCTGCTGTTCGATCTCGTTCTTGGGTCGCTCGTAAACCTCGCGCCTCATGACCAGCCTCTCAAACCCGCTCGATAACCGTCGCCGTGCCCATGCCCGCGCCGATGCAAAGCGTCACGAGCGCGGTGTTCAGATCGCGCCGCTCCAGCTCATCCAGCACCGTGCCGAGGATCATCGCGCCGGTTGCGCCCAGCGGATGACCCATCGCGATGGCGCCGCCATTGACGTTCATCCGGTCATGATCGATGTCGAAGGCCTGCATGTAACGCAGCACCACGGCGGCGAAGGCCTCGTTGAGTTCGAAAAGATCGATATCGGCAAGCGACATTCCGGTCTTTTTCAGCAGCTTTTCGGTCACATCCACCGGGCCGGTCAGCATCAGCGCCGGATCGGAGCCGATATTGGCGAAAGCCTTAATGCGGGCACGCGGTTTCGCGCCCATTGCCTCGCCGCCCGCCCTGGAACCAACCAGCACGGCGGCAGCGCCATCGACGATGCCGGAGGAGTTGCCGGCGTGGTGGACGTAGTTGATGCGCTCCACTTCCGGGTGGGCCATGATGCCGACGGCTTCGAAGCCGCCCATTTCGCCGGGCATCTGGAAGGACGGATTAAGCGAGGCGAGCGCCTGCATGTCCGTGCCGGGGCGCATATGCTCGTCACGGTCGAGGATCGTCAGGCCGTTTGAATCCTTCACCGGAATGACCGACTTGTTGAAATAGCCCTTTTCCCAGGCATGCGCTGCGCGCTTCTGGCTCTCGACGGCATAGGCGTCGACATCGTCACGGGAGAAGCCGTATTTGGTGGCGATGAGATCGGCCGAGACGCCCTGCGGCATGAAGAAGGCCGGGAAGTTGACCGAGGGGTCCATGTACCAGGCGCCGCCCGACATGCCCATGCCGACGCGCGACATGCTTTCGACGCCACCGGCGATGACGATATCGTCCGAACCGGCCTTGACCTTGCCGGCTGCGAAGTTGATGGCATCAAGACCCGAGGCGCAGAAGCGCGAGATCTGCATGCCCGGGGCCTTGTTGGAATACCCCGCCTCGAAGGCGGCAGCCTTCGGGATCACCGCGCCGGCATCCATGACAGGATCGACGCAGCCCATGATGATGTCATCGACAGCGGAGGTGTCGAGCCCATTGCGGTCGCGGATGGCTTCGAGCGTCTTGGCGGCCAGGCGAACGGAAGGCACCTCATGCAGGCTGCCGTCCTTCTTGCCGCGTCCGCGCGGGGTGCGGACATGGTCGTAAATGTAAACGTCGGTCATAAACTCTCTCCCTGCGGCGTGTTTACCGCCAACCTTCTCAAAATGCTTCCGCAGCCAGTTCCATCATGGTGTCCGCGCCGGTTTCGATGCGGGCCTTGCGCAGCGCCGTTTCCGGCATGATGCGCTCCATATAAAACTTCGCCGTGACAAGCTTGGTCTTGAGGTAATCCTCATCCGAAGCGCTGCCTGCTGCAAGCGCTTCGCTGGCGGCTTTCGCCATGCGTGCCTGCATGTAACCCAGCACCACGATGCCGAAGAGGTGCATATAGTCGGTCGAGCCGGCGCCGGCATTGTCGGGCTTCGCCATGGCGTTCTGCATGAACCACATGGTTGCGGCCTGCAGGTCGTTCAAGCCCTTTTTCAGGCCCTTGGTGTAAAGGCCAAGCTTTTCATCGGCGCGGTTTTCCTCGCAGAAATCGCCGATTTCCTTGAACAGCGCCATCACGGCGCGGCCGCCATTCATGCCGAGCTTGCGGCCGACGAGATCGAGCGCCTGAATGCCGTTGGCACCTTCGTAGATCATGGTGATGCGCGCATCGCGGACATATTGGCTCATGCCATGTTCTTCGATGTAGCCATGGCCGCCGAAGACCTGCTGTGCCATCACAGCATGGTCAAAGCCCTTGTCGGTCAACACGCCTTTGAGGATCGGCGTCACAAGGCTCAGCAGGTCGTCCGCCGCCTGCCGCTCTTTCTCGTCTGTCGAGCGATGGGCGATATCGGATTGCAGCGCGGTCCACAGAAGGAAGGCACGGCCTGCCTCGTTATAGGCCTTGATGGTCATCAGCGTGCGGCGGATATCCGGGTGCACGATGATCGGATCGGCCTTCTTGTCCGGGAATTTCGCGCCGGAAAGCGAGCGGCCCTGAATGCGCTCACGGGCGTATTCGACAGCGTTCTGATAGGCGATCTCGCCGACCGAAAGCCCCTGCAGGCCGACGCCGAGGCGAGCCTCGTTCATCATCACGAACATGGCCGAAAGGCCCTTGTTCTCCGCGCCGAGCAGATAACCGGTCGCATCGTCATAGTTCATGACGCAGGTGGCATTGCCGTGAATGCCCATCTTGTGCTCGATGGCACCACAGGTGACGCCGTTGCGCTCGCCGAGCGTGCCGTCTTCCTTCACCAGGAACTTCGGCACGATGAACAGCGAAATGCCCTTGGTGCCTTCCGGCGCGCCTTCAATGCGGGCAATCACCAGATGGACGATATTATCCGTCATGGAATGTTCGCCGGCGGAGATGAATATCTTCTGGCCGGAAATTTTGTAAGTGCCGTCGCCCTGCGGCACTGCCTTGGTGCGCAAGAGGCCGAGATCGGTGCCGCAATGGGGTTCGGTCAGGTTCATGGTGCCCGACCATGTGCCTTCCACCATCTTCGGCAGATAGGTTTGCTTCTGCTCCTGCGTGCCGTGTACGAGGACGGCGGCGATGGCGCCCTGCGTCAGGCCAGGATACATCATCAGCGACAGGTTGGCGGAAGACATATATTCGCCGATCGCCGCATGGAGCGTATAAGGCAGGCCCTGCCCGCCAAATTCAGACGGAACGGCAAGACCGATCCAGCCGCCCTCGCAATAGGCGTCATAAGCTGCCTTGAAACCTTCAGGCACGGAAACCGAACCGTCGTCGGCGCGCTTGCAGCCCTGTTGGTCGCCGGAGAGGTTGAGCGGGAAAAGCCGCTCTTCGGCCAGCTTCGCCGCCTCGCCGGTAATGGCTTCGATCATGTCAGGGGTTGCATCTTCAAAGCCGGGCAGGTTGTTATACCGCTCGAGGCCGAGAACGTCGTTCAGGATAAAAAGCGTGTCTTTGACTGGGGCCTTGTAAACAGGCATTACCGATGTTCCTCCGCATCGTGGTGCCGGAGACAATCCGGCGGATATTGGATGACAATATTTGACGTGCGCGTAAACGTCAAATAAATTTCAACGGAATGTCGCCGATCCTCTCCCCCCAAATGGCTGCTCAGCCCGGCGTGGCCTGCCCCCGCGCCACAAAAGTTAAAAAATTCCAACCATAGTTAACCACTTCTTTACCACGTTTCGTGAATTCTCCGACAAGAGGTAACTGCTTCGTTCATCGGCGCATTTTCCTCCAAGGGGGCGAATACCGGCTCTGGAATTGCTGCATGTTGCAGCGACGGCATGCACAGGCAGGCAACGTCGCGACAACAACCGGGCATAGCGGGCGGAAGCGAAGCGAGCGAGAAGATGAACGGATTGCGATCGAATACCCAACAGCCAAGCGACAGGTCGTCTCTTGATGCTCTCAATCGCACCATTGAAGGCCTTGAAGCCCGTATTGAAGGGCTGATGAGCCAGAAGTTTCCGCGCGAGCCGCGCCCGAGCCCCGCGCCCGAGCCGAAAGGCGAGGCTTACGCCGCGCCGCGCGAGCCACGCGCCACGGTTACTCCGCCGCAACTTGACCCCGTCAACGAAATCCGCCAGCGCCAGCGCCTTCTCGAGGCGAGCTTCCAGCGCCCGCAGGAACCCGTTGCGCGTCCGGAACGGACAATTACCCGCCCGCTTGCACCGGAATATCGGCCGAACGTTCAAAACACGACGGCCAACCCCGCTCCGCGCGCGCGTTCCATTCCGCCATATCAGGAACCGCAGCGCAATGACGCCGCCCTGCAGGAGATCGCGCAGGCGCTCGTCAATCTTCGCCATGAGCTGAAGCACGATATTTCCGAGGGCGTGGCCCGCGAAGCGCAGGGGCTACGGACCGAAATCCGCAATATTCGTGCGGTGGCGGAAGACCAGCAATTTATCGGCGACCTGCGCGATGACATCGCCCGGCTTGCCGGCAGCATCGACCAGCTCGGCAACCTCGCATCTCCTGACGCCTACGGGCTGCGCAACGAGTTCGAAGACCTGCGTCTCACCATCGACCAGCTTGCGCGCGAAGACAGCGTGCACCGGATCGAAAGCCGCTGGAACAATGTGGAAGACACGTTGCGCGGTTTCGATGCGACCTCATTGCAGGATGAGATCGTGTCGCTCGCCTATCGTCTTGATGACATCAAGACCCAGCTTGGCGGGATGAGCAACAACCCCGCCGTGCGTGTGCTCGAGGAAAAGCTGATTGCGATTGCCAGCGCCGTGGAGCAGCTCGGCAAGCATATGCAGCCCAATGAGGCCGCCTTTACCGAACAGTTTTCCGGTCTCGACCAGCGGCTGGACGAAATCAGCCGCGCCATTGCCGCGACCAATACCCGCTCCAACACGCAGGCCACGGATAACGCGCTGGCGCAGCGGCTGGAAACCCGTCTGAACGGCCTTGCCGAACAGCTCGGCGATATCAACCGCCTCGCCGCCGCCAAGCCTGAGCCGGCGCTGGACCTGACTGCCCGCCTTGAAGCGCTGTCTGGCAAGATTGACGAACTCAGCACCGCCCGCGACGCCGCCCAGCTACATGAGCGGCTGGATCAGCTTTCGCTGCTTCTGGAGCGGTCGCAGCGCCCCTCGCAGCAGACGGAACTGACATCCTTCCTCAGCGATATCTCCCGCAAGATCGATGCGCTGGATCATGGCGCCGTCAATGACGGTCTGGCAGAACGGCTCGATACGCTGTCGCGCCGCATTGAAGACCTCGATTATCGCTACAGCCAGCCGCAGCCGGCATCGAGTCTCAGCGAAAGCGCCTTTTCGCGCCTGGAAGAGCGGCTCGGCAATATCGCGGCGCGTCTTGACGAGACCGCTCATGCCGCCCCCGCCGATAGCGGCGCGCTCACGAGCCTCGAAAACCAGATCGCCCACCTCTCCTCGCTGATCAGCCAGCCGGGCTACCACCAGCCGGCCGGCATGTCGCCGGAACTCGACTCCCGCATGGCGGCAATCGAGGACTATATGGCGTCGAACGACGAATATATCATCGAAGCGGCACGGCAGGCGGCCGAAGCGGTTCTGGACGCCTATACCCGCAACAATCTTTCGGCTGGCGCAAACCTCGCCGACATGACGATGCTGACCGATCTCGCAACCGATCTGCGCAGCCTCGAAGCCTTGAGCCGCAATACCGAAGAGCGCACGCACCGCACTTTTGAGGCGCTGCATGAGACGCTGGTGCAGATTGCCGGCCGTCTCGACAGCCTGGACAACGCCCCCGCCTACCGCGAAGAGGCCGCGCCCCGCAAGGTTGCGCAGCATATGGTCACGCCCGCCCGCGAAGATGTGGCCATGCCAGCCGCCATCTTCCCGGAAGAAGGTTATATCGCCGAAGAACAGGCGATTCTCGACGCCGACGAAAACGAAGCGGATGCGATGGCCGTTGTGCCGCCAGCTGCCGCAAAACCCGCCAAGGCGGAAAAGAAGAGCCTGCTTGCCGGCCTGACGAAACGGTTCAAGACCAGCACGGCGAAGACCGCCAAAGCTGCTGAAGAGCCGGTCTCGGCCTCCTCTGCCCGCACGCAGGTGGAGCCGGCTCCATCGCTCGACCCGATCGACGTGCTGCCCGCAGGCCAGGAGAACGAACTTCTGGAACCGGGTTCGGGCGCACCTGACATCAAGAAGATACTGGAACGTGTGCGCGCCAGCCAGGTGGCTGCCAGCGGCAAGGCCGTAGATGCCGAAGGACGGACGGATTTCATTGCCGCCGCCCGCCGCGCAGCACAGGCTGCGGCCATGGAAACATCGCCAGAAAAGCTCGAAACCGGCAAGAAGAGCCGCAAGGCCGACGCTTCGGCGCTGTCGCGCTATCGTCGCCCGCTGCTGCTTGGTATCGGCGCCATTCTTCTCGCCATGATGGCCATGCCGCTCGTCAAGACGATGATCGGTGGCGCGGAAGCTCCGGCACCGGTTATCGAGCAGAAGATGGACAATGCACCGGTCTCGGCACTTCCCGAAACCGGCAACAAGGCCGTGACCATCCCCTCCGATCTCGCCATCGATCCCGAGCAGGCGGCATCGGCCGACAGCATCGAGAATAATGCGCCGGCGCAGAACAGCATCGATGCCCGCACCATTGGCGGCGCACCGCTCGCAGACGAGCCGCCGGTTGCCGATGCCCCGGTCGTGGACCCGGCAACGCCTGACACGGTCGCAAAGAGCGAACCGCAGGCTCCGACGCAAACCGTCACCACCGTTGTTCCACCGCAGGACGCCATCGCGGTTCCCGCCGGCATTGAACCCGCATCTCTGGCCGAAGCGGCTGCCAAGGGCGAAACGCAGGCGCTGTTCGAGATCGCCGCCCGTTATACCGAAGGTCGTGGTGTTACCGCCGATCGTGCGGAAGCAGCGAAATGGTACAAGCTTGCGGCGGATCGTGGCCTAGCGCCTGCGCAATACCGTCTCGCCAATCTTTACGAGAAGGCGAACGGTGTGGAGCGCAACCTTTCCGAGGCCAAGCGCTACTACACGCTGGCTGCTGAACAGGGCAATGCCGGTGCCATGCACAATCTCGCCGTCCTGCTCGCATCCGACGCGGCCGGCCAGCCGGATTTCACCGCTGCGGCGCAATGGTTCATCAAGGCCTCGGAACTCGGCGTGCGCGACAGCCAGTTCAACCTCGCCATTCTTTATGCCCGCGGCAGCGGCGTGAAGCAGGATATCGAGGAATCCTACAAATGGTTCGCGATTGCCGCCAAGGATGGCGACGCGGACGCCGCCCAGAAGCGTGACGAGGTTGCCGGAGCCATGAACCCGCAGCAGCTTCAGAGCGCCAAGGCCAAGGTGGACGCATGGAAGGTCAAGCCGCTTTCGGAAGACACCAACAGCGTCAACCCGCCTGAAGAATGGGCTGGCAAGGAAGGTGTGAAGACCGCCTCCGTGGACATGGAAAAGGCGATCCGCAACATTCAGGCGATCCTGAACAAGAACGGCTTCGATGCCGGTCAGCCGGATGGCAAGCTCGGCAAGAACACTGTCACCGCCATCAAGGATTTCCAGAAATCCGTCGGTCAGGCACCCGACGGGCGCATTACCAATGAACTGGTGACTGCACTGCTCGCCCGTAACAAGTAAGCCTTCCGGAACAGGTGAAGCGGCCGCCCTGGCCGCTTTTGCACCACTCGGCGCAGGAATGTGGCTGGCCATCGACACACAGCCGCTATCTTTCCAAATTATCAACGTATTTACCGTTGAATGTTGACAGGTCAGGCCCTCGCGGGCATGACGGATGAAGGCTGGGCATGCCCGGTCTTTTCAGACAGAAAGTGTAAATCGCGGCGCGGCCCCCTCACCCGGACAAGCCCTGCCGCCCGGAACCATTTGCCCGAGGTCCGAGCCGTGACTGTCTATCTGCCAATCGCAGAACTGTCGGTGAACATTTTCATCATTCTCGGCATGGGCGCGGCCGTCGGTTTTCTTTCCGGAATGTTCGGCGTGGGCGGTGGCTTTCTGATCACCCCGCTGTTGATTTTCTACAATATCCCGCCAGTAGTGGCCGTGGCGACGGGTGCCAACCAGGTGGTTGCCTCTTCGGTTTCCGGCTCGATCACGCATTTCCGGCGCGGCACGCTGGATATCAAGCTCGGCAGTGTACTGCTTGTCGGCGGCCTCGTCGGGGCGACGGTCGGCGTGTGGATATTCTCCTTCCTGCGCAGCATCGGCCAGCTCGATCTCATCGTTTCGCTGCTCTATGTCATCCTGCTCGGCACCGTCGGCGCACTGATGCTGAAGGAGAGCATTTCGGCGCTGCGCCGCGCCGCCCGCAACGAAACCGTGACGCTGCGTCGGCCGGGCCATCACAACTGGGTGCACCGCCTGCCGCTGAAAATGCGGTTCAAGAAATCGAAGATCTATCTCAGCATCATTCCCATCGTCACCCTCGGCTTTGGCATTGGCATCCTCACTTCGATCATGGGTGTCGGCGGCGGTTTCATCATGGTGCCAGCAATGATCTATCTTCTGCGCATTCCGACCAATGTCGTCGTCGGCACATCGCTGTTCCAGATCATTTTCGTGACAGCCTATACGACCATCGTTCAGGCGGCGACCAACTATTCCGTCGATGTGGTGCTGGCCTTCATCCTGATGGTGGCGGGTGTCATCGGCGCGCAATATGGCGTGCGCGTCGGGCAGAAACTGCGCGGCGAACAATTGCGCGCCCTTCTCGCCCTTCTCGTGCTCGCGGTCGCCCTTCGTCTTGCGGTCTCGCTGGTGGTGCGCCCGGAAGACCTGTTTTCGGTCGCCGTGGGAGGGCTGGGCTATTGACCTCTCGCCTGCTCATCGCCGCCCTTCTGCTCTTGCCGTGCCTTGCCTTTGGGAGCATGGCCTCAGCACAGACGCCGCCGCTTGCCCTGCCTCCCGGTACGCAGCAGCGGTCATTGCTGGAAAATATCGAAATCGGCGCATCGACGACGGAAATTCCCATCGCCTCCGATTTTCGCGGTGCGGATTTCACGCTCTTCGGCGCGTTGAACAATACCGATCAACTGCTGCTGGCGATCGGCCAATATGATATTGTCGTTACGCTCGAAGGGCCGACCGACTACATGACCGTGCGCAAGAAGGAACGTATTGCGGGCATCTGGATCAATACAAGTGCGATCACCTTCACGCCGCTGCCGGAATCCTATTCCATGGCCAGTACACGCGACATCACGGATGTCGCCTCCCCAGGCACCTTGCGGGCCATGGGGCTGGGCGTCGATCATCTGTCGCTCAAAAGCGCGGTGTTTTCCGGCGTGCCCGATAATGTCTTCGATTTTCAGGAAGCCTATCGGCGTCTGAAGCTTTCCAGCGGTATCTACCGCAATGATACGACCGGGGTGCGGCTGGAGCGCACCGGCCTGTTCTGGGCGACGCTTCGCCTGCCCGCCAACGTGCCGAACGGCGTGCACACAGCTCGCGCCTATCTGTTCAAGAGCGGCAAATTCATCGCCCAGCGTGAGCTGAAACTGCGTGTCGTCAAGACGGGCATGGAACAGGCCATCACCGATGCGGCGCATCAGACGCCGCTTGCCTATGGCGCACTCTGCGTTCTGCTGGCCGTCGTGACCGGCTGGGGCGCCAGCATCATCTTCCGCAAGGACTGACCGCTTTTTCATCGCGAAAAAGAGAGCGTTTGCCGCTCGCAAGGGCAAAGATAGCATTCGCTTCCTTTGACGGTTTGCGGTAAAATTCAAGGCGTTACAACCATGCACCCAGACAGTGGCGGCAGCGCGGTTGTAACCGGGATGAAAAGGAGAAATGTCATGTTCAAGCACATTCTCATTCCCACCGATGGCTCGCCGCTGGCGCAGATCGCAATCGACAAAGGGTTCGCTCTGGCCAGAGAGGCAGGCGCAAAGGTGACCGTCGTGACGGTATCGGAACCCTTCCACGTGATTGCGAGCGACGTCGAAGATATTGCCGCCATTGCCGAAGAAGAATTCCACCGTTGCGAGGAGGCTGAGCATCTTCTCAGAGACACGCAGGCGCACGCAGCGTCGATGGGGCTGGATTGCGAAGCCCTGCTGGCACGGGCGGGACGGCCGGACGAAGCGATCGTCGAAATCGCCGACAGGACCGGCTGCGACCTCATCGCCATGGCCTCGCACCGGCGCAGGAGCTTTATCGAGATGCTGCTCGGCAGCGTCACGGCAAAGGTACTGAAGAATTCGAAGATACCGGTGCTGGTTTACCGGCAATAGAGCATTTCCGTGAAAAGTGCGTAGCGGTTTTACGTCCGGACAATGCGTAAAAACAAAGAGAGAACGGCGATGATACGCTCAGCCAAGCAGATTTGAAAACCGCACCGAATAGATGCGGTCCCGTCCCATCAGATGCGCGACGAGCGCCGCATGATCGAACAGGCCGCGCATGGCCTTGTGGCGCAGATCCAGCCCGCCGCTCATCACCCCGAAAGCCGGCATCAACAGACGTGAACCATCCGTGGCGAAGCAGGGCCGACGGACCGTCTTCTCGCGGCGGCGAACCGTGGCGGAGGGATGCAGATGCCCGGCGATTTCGCCGGCGGCATCGCCGACTTTCGGCTCATGGCGGAAAACGAGACTGCCATAAAACATCTCATCCACCGAAGACCCCGGCAGATCGACCGTGCCATCCGGATCGTGATTGCCGTTGATCCATATCCATTCGCGGCCACGGGCCATCTCGCGGATGAGTTCGCGCAGCATCAGCGGCAGGTGCTGAGAACCAACGCGATCGTGGAAATTGTCACCGAGACTGACGACGATCTTCGGATCGTAGCGGCTGACGAGGGACGACAGGATTTTGAGGGTGGCGATGGTGTCATATGGCGGCAGCATCCGCCCGCGCCGGGCAAAGGCCGCGCCTTTTTCCAAATGCAGATCGGAGACGACAAGCAGGGACAGGTCCGGCAGGTAAAGCCCGCCCAAAGGATCGCACCAGGCGGCGACGCCATTGACAGCGGTTTCGCTGCCGAGGCATTCGAAGCCGTTGGAAAACCTGTCGCTCAATGTCAGCCGGCTCAGCACTTTTACATTCGTTCCTTTATTTTCAGGACATCGCCTCGGCGATCAGCTCGTCGGCGGCTTCGGCCAGCACCTGATCCATCGCCTCGCCCGCCACCGTCTCGCGGCCGATTTCCAGCATGACCGGAACGGCAAGCGGCGAGACATGCTCCAGCGCGCGGTGGGTGGTATGACCCTTGATTCGCTTCAGCATATCGCCAAGACGGCCAATGTCCAAAAGTCCCGCCGCCGCATCGCGCCGCGTCGCTTCCAGCAGGATATGATCCGGCTCATGGCTGCGAAGAACGTCATAAATAAGATCGGCGGAGACCGTGACCTGCCGGCCGGTCTTTTCCTTGCCCGGATGGCGGCGCTCGATGAGGCCGGATATGACGGCGCAATTGCGGAAGGTGCGCTTCAGCATGAAGGATTCGTCCAGCCATGCCTCAAGATCATCGCCCAGCATATCCTCATCAAGAAGGTCTGCCAGCGACAGGCGGCGGGATCTCAGCCGCCTGCCGATATCCTCCATGGCCCAGATGGCGAGCGAATAATCGGTGGCGACGAAACCCATGGGTTTTGCGCCCGCCCGCTCCAGCCGCCGCGTCAGAAGCATGCCGAGCGTCTGGTGCGCCAGCCGTCCCTCGAAGGGATACATGACCATGAAGAAGCGCTTGCGGAAGGGAAACGTCTCGACCAGCAACTCGTCGCGCTTCGGAATGATCGATTTTTCTTTCTGGATCGCCAGCCAGTCGCGCACCTGATCCGGCAGCGCCTGCCAGCGGGCGGGGTCGGAGAGCATGGAACGCACCTGATCCGCAAGGTAAGTGGAAAGCGGAAACTTGCCGCCGGCATAGGAGGGGATTTTTGGATCCATGGAGAAGGCCTGCGACACCAGGCATTCATTCTCCCTGATGCCTTCGAACCGCAGCACCTTGCCCGCAAAAAGAAACGTATCTCCCTGCACCAGCTGTTCGAGGAAATGCTCCTCGACCTTGCCGAGCGACATGCCGCCGCGCCCGACCGTGCCTTTGGCATTGCGCTTGACCATGCGGACATTCAGTTCCGCCGCCTCGACGATGGTGCCGAGGTTCAGGCGATATTGCTGGGCGATCGCCGGATTGGAAACACGCCACCGGCCGTCCTTCATCTGACGGATGCGGGCGTAACGCTCATAGGTGCGCAGCGCGTAACCGCCTGTCGCGGTAAAATCCACCACCCGGTCGAAGGTGGCGCGCGGCAGATCGGCATAGGGCGAAGCGCTCGTTACTTCACGATAGAGCTCGTCGGCATAGAAAGGTTCGGCGCAGGCCATGCCGAGCACGTGCTGGGCGAGAACATCGAGCGCACCTTCGGCGATCGGCGGCGTGTCCTGCGCGCCGATGTAGTTGGCATCCAGTGCTGCCCGGCACTCCATCACCTCGAAGCGGTTGGCGGGGACGAGGATCGCCTTTGACGGTTCGTCCATGCGGTGGTTGGCGCGGCCGATGCGTTGGGCAAGGCGGCTCGCGCCCTTCGGCGCGCCGACATGCACGACAAGATCAACATCGCCCCAGTCTATGCCGAGATCGAGCGTGGAGGTGGCGACGACAGCGCGCAACTTGTTCTCCGCCATGGCCGCTTCCACCCTGCGGCGCTGGCCGGCATCCAGCGAGCCGTGATGCAGCGCGATCGGCAAGTTGTCGTCATTGATGGTCCAGAGTTCCTGGAAAATCCGCTCCGCCTGCGAGCGGGTGTTGACGAAGATCAGCGTTGTCTGGTGCTGTTTCAGCGCCGGATACAAATCCTTCATGGCGTAGCTTGCCGAATGGCCCGACCATGGGATGCGTTCTTCCGTCTGTAGAATGGCGATGTCCGGTTTTGCGCCACCTTCGACCGTGATGAGACCGGCCGGCGGTTCGCCTTGTCCCTGCGGTGCGAGGTAACGGCGCAGATCCATCGGCTCCGCCACGGTGGCGGAAAGGCCGATGAAGCGCACATCGGGCGCATGTCGGCGCACCCGGGCGAGTGCCAGCGACAGCAAATGGCCGCGCTTGGAAGTGACGAGCGAATGCAACTCGTCCAGCACCACATATTTCAGGTCACTGAAAAAGCGCTCTGCTTCCTTGTTGGCGAGCAACAGCGAGACCTGTTCCGGGGTGGTCAAGAGAATATCGGGCGGTTTGACCTTCTGGCGCTGACGTTTGGCCTGCGGCGTGTCACCCGTGCGCGTTTCGATGGAAATCGGAAGGTCCATTTCGAAGACTGGCTTCGTCAGGTTGCGCTCGATATCCACGGCAAGCGCCTTCAGCGGCGAAATATAGAGCGTGTGCACGCCGACAAAGCCGGAGCCGGGCGGCACCTTGCCGCGTTCCGCCAGATCAGTGAGCGAAGCCATAAAGCCGCCCAGCGTCTTGCCGGCGCCCGTCGGCGCGATCAGCAGCATGTTTTCCCCGCCCCGCGCCCGCGCCATCAGCTCCAATTGATGCGCGCGCGGAGACCACCCTTTTTCAGCAAACCATTTCTGGAATGGAAGGGGCAAGGTGCCGACATGTGTGCCGGAAGTGGGAGACTCGGTGTGTTTCACGCCTTCAAGGTAGTGAAAAAGCTGCAAAAAAGAAGGGCGGAACATGGCCGCTTGACAGGAAACCATAATCATGGATAAATAATATCCACGATACTGAAGCACCAGAACATGGGAAAGACGGATGAAACTCGGCGACGGCGTGGAACAGGCCATTCACAGCGTAGGCATGCTGGCGGGACTTTCCGAAGGCGGCGTGCTTTCGGCAGCGGCGCTTGCGGAATTCCACGGCGTTTCCACGAGCTATCTTCTGAAACACCTGCAATCACTGTCGAGCGCGGGAATTGTCGCCACCGTGCCGGGGCCGAAAGGCGGTTACCGTCTGGCCAGAGCGACCGACAAGATCACGCTGCTCGATATCGTGCTGGCGGTCGAAGGACCGCAGCCAGCCTTTCGCTGTGCGGAAATCCGCCAGCGCGGACCGAACCCCTTGCCGGGGCGTTATTTCACCAAGCCTTGCGGCATCAATGCCGCGATGCTGAAAGCGGAGAAGGTATACCGCGCGGAACTGGCCAAAACCAGCATCGCCGACATTCTGGGTGATCTCGTCGCCAATGACGATGGCGGGATTGCCGCGCGCGGCTGCGCCTTTCTGGAGTTGAATGAGCGCAAGACGATGACGCGCTGAGATCCGAAACGACAGAACCACCTACAGATCTGCCAAGCCAATACCGGTGAGCCTGACAGCTTTCCGGACGGATACTGCATGCCCTCAAATACACCCCAACCACTGGAGAGACCGATGAAAACCCGTATCAACTATGCCAAAGCCTCCCCCGAAGCCTTCAAGGCCGTGATGGCGCTGGAAAATTACGTCCAGAGCAGTGGCCTTGAGCGCCGCTTCGTTCACCTCATCAAGCTGCGTGCCTCGATCATCAACGGCTGCGCCTTCTGTGTGGACATGCATGTCAAGGAAAGCCGCCATGACGGTCTTGCCGAACAATGGATCAACCTGATGAGCGTCTGGCGGGAATCTACCGTTTATACCGAACAGGAACGGGCGCTGCTCGGCTGGGTAGATGCGGTGACCAGGATTGCCGAAACCGGTGCGCCGGATGATGCCTTCGAGACCCTCAAGGCGCAGTTCTCCGACGAAGATATCGTGAAGATCACGGTTGCCATCGGCGCCATCAATACATGGAACCGCATCGCCGTGGGCTTCCGCTCGCAGCACCCGGTGGATGCGGCTGCGAAAGCAGCCTGACCCTTCGATCTAAAAAGGACGACCGCTACATGGCGATGTAGCGGTCGTTTCTGTGATTGACGGCAAGCGTGAGGTTCATGACCAGCGCGCCTAAGATGGAGCAGAGGATGACAAAAGGCGTCGCGACGAAGAAGGAGCAGGCCAACACCATGCCATCAAAGGCGAGCTGCACCAGGCCGGCACGCCAGCCGAAACGATCCTGTAGATAAAGCGCCAATATGCCGAAACCGCCGAGGCTGGTGCGGTGGCGAAACAGAGCCAGCATGCCGGCGGCGACTGTCAGTCCGCCAAAGAGTGCGGCTGCAATCGGGTTGATGCTCTCAAAAGCGAAAAAGCCCGGCATATATTCGGACAATAATGCCGTCATGGCGATGGCGCAGAAGGTCTTGATTGTGAAGGCAAGGCCGAGGCGACGGAAGGCGAGATAATAAAACGGCAGGTTGGCAAGAAAAAACACCGCGCCGAAGCTGAAGCCACTGGCATAATGCGCCAGAAATGCGAGACCCACCACACCGCCGGTGAGAAGACCCGCGGCGGAAAACAGCGTGACGCCGAGTGAAATGAGCATGCTGCCCGCCAGAATAGCCTGCGCATCTTCCAGCAGCGAATGGCGATCGGGCGCCGACGTCCAAAGGTTCAATCGCCTGCGCGCACTGGTATCGTCCATGCATTTTCCCCTGACTTGCCCGATCTGGCCCGACCTTGCCCAGCTATTGCGCCCAAGCACGACGAATTTCAAGCACTCAGCTTAACGCACGACGATGTATCTGTCCGAGCGGTGGTTGATGGCGAGGAAGATGTTGAGAACGAAAGCGCCGACAATCGAATAGACAACGGTGGCCGGATCGATGACGAGAAAAGCGCAGAGCATGACAAAGGCATCGAATGCCAGCTGGATCAGGCCGGCGCGGATGCCGAAACGGTCCTGAATATAGATGGCCAGAATGCCGATGCCGCCGAGGCTGGCGCGGTGGCGATAAAGCGCCAGCAACCCATAACCCAGCAGCAGACCACCAAGCAGCGCCGCCCAGAGCGGATTAATGCTGTCGATGACCATCCAGCGCGCCTCCACCTCCGTCAGCACCGAAACGAGGCCGATGGCAATGAAGGTCTTGAGGGAAAAGGCAAGGCCGAGGCGGCGGAAGGACAGGTAATAGAACGGCAGATTGACGAGGAAGAACAGCAGGCCGAAGCTGATGCTAAAGGCGTAATGCAGGAGAAAAGCGACGCCAGCGGTGCCGCCGGTCAGAAGGCCGACCTTGTTCAGGAGATAAAAGCCGAGCGCCGAGACGATGGCACCGGTAACAATGCCCTGCACGTCTTCCACCGGCGCGTGTCTGGCCGGATCGGAACTCCACATGCTGTAAACGCTTCTCGTTCTGCTCACGCTTTTTCCCTCAATTTTCCTGCATATTTTGCACTGCAAAAAATACCGGATCAAGATGGATATGTAAGCAAGACTGACCTATCATGAAAAAGGCAAGAAACGGAATGTTCAGCCTCGGGCGCGTGCAAGAAAGAGAATGCCGGATAGGGGTTTTCCGGCATCCTTGCGAATGGTGGTTTTGCGGATTTCGATGAGGGAAAAGCCCGTCCGCTCAAGAAGATCGGTCACGTAGCTTTTGGAATGGGCGTAACGAAGGGATTCCCGCAGGACGAACCCTTCCCCATCTCCGGCATCCTCCACCGAGAAGGCGAAAAAGCCCGATGGCTTGAGCAGGGCGGAAACAAGCGGCATGACGGTTTCGAGGCTACCGAGATACATCATCACGTCGGCAGCGGCGACGAGATCGGCGCGATGTTGCGCAAGTGCCGGGGTGAACAGTCCCGAGGTCTCTTCATTCAATGAAAGATCGGCCTGGCCGAGATGGTCGTAAAGACCCTTTTCCTCGGCCTTGGCCAGCATGTTCTGCGAAATATCGAACCCCTCCAGCCGTTTGGCGAGGGAGCGGATTTCGACACCAAGCAGGCCGGTGCCGCAGCCGATATCGACAATGGTGTCGAAGACGCCGCCTTTCGCCGCCTTGCCGATCAGCTCCGCCAGTTTTTGTGGCACGCTGTAATCCAGCTTCTCAACAAGCGAGGTTTCGAAGCGGTCGGCATAATCGTCAAACAGCCCTTCCACATAACGGCTCGGCGGCTGCTCGGGTGTTTCCGCGGCGCCGAGAACCGCAAGTTTCAGTTCGGCTGCAAACAGCCCTTCCCTATCAAGCTCGGCGACGTTCTCGTAAGCCGCCACCGCTTTTGCGGTCTCCCCCGCCTTTTCGTGATATTCCCCGAAGCGAAACCATCCCGCCGTCCACCGTGGCGCAAGTTCAAGCGCCTGTTCCATAAGTTCGGCGGCGGCGGGATAATCACCACTTTCCGCCAACATGCGGGCATAGTCCGCCCGGCGGTCGGCAATGACGTCACCGGAAGAAAACTGGTTTGGGGCCATCAATGATTCCTGAGAAGATGTCGGCTGTCATTTATCAAGCCATAAAAAAACTCAAGTCCTATTTCATGGCGCACGCGTGGAATTGGTGAATATGACGCGATATAGTGCGCCGAACTTGCATCGAAGCGGTGTGCTGCATATGTCAGGACAAAACAGGAGACTTGCTGATGGCCGGTGAGGTCAACAAAATGCTGGGTGATACGGTGGCCCGCACCGTGGTGAAGCTGCTCGTCGTTTCATTGCTTGTCGGTTTTCTGATGGCGATCTTCGGATTGACGCCGTGGAACATCATCTACAGCGCACGCGATTTCGTCGTCGACCTCTGGCGCAGCGGTTTCCATGCGCTCGGCGCGATCGGCGACTATCTGATCCTCGGGGCGACGATCGTCATTCCCATCTTCATCATCCTGCGCCTTCTGAGCTATCGCCGCTGACATGACCGACACATCATTCCAGACGCTTACCCGGCGCGGCTTCGTGCTGATTTCCGCCGGCTCCGTCCTTTCCGCCTGCGTTTCCATGCCCACCAACAAGGGAATGCCATCCGGCACCCGCGATGAGACGGCGGCGGCGCTTCCGATGGTCAATGATCTACGCCGCTCGAAAGGGCTTTCGCCGCTCGCCATCAATGGCGCTGCAAGCGGTGCTGCCGCCTATCAAGCCGGCCGCATGGTCAAGGCGCAGAAGATGGCGCATCTGATCGGCCTCACTGACAGTTTCCTCATCCGCATGAAGGATGGCAAGGTGCCGCTTCCGGCTGCGGAAAACGTGGCCGCCGGGCAGGACAGCGTCGAGCGTGTAGTCAAGGCCTGGATCGGCTCGCCGCATCACCTCGAAAACATGCTTGGGGCTTATAATGGCCTTGGCGTCGCGGTCGCCTATGACGCCGCCAGCCGCAACCGGCCCTATTGGGCGATGGTGCTCTGCGCCTGATCAGATGACGGAAGCGGGGTTCACGGGCAAGCGCGTCGCCGCGCGCCCCCAACCCCGTTCCAGAATCAGCCGAGCTTGCGGTCGGCCCAGCGATCGACCGTGCTGTCGCGCAGGTCACGAATAGACTGAACGCCCTCACGCGCGACCAGCTTCGACAGGCCCTTGACGATGGTGGACGGCAGGCCGGGGCCTTCATAGACCATGCAGGAATAGAGCTGCACCAGATCGGCCCCTGCCCTTACCTTTTCCAAAGCCGTTTCCGCAGCTGAAACACCACCGACGCCGATGATCGGCATATTGCTGCCGACGCGACGGCGCATCTTGGCGAGAACCGTGGTCGAGAGCTCGAACAGCGGCTTGCCGGAGAGACCGCCGGCTTCGCCTTTGTGCGGACCGGGCCGCAGGCCTTCGCGTGAAAGCGTGGTGTTGGAGACGATCAATCCATCGAGATCATGGGCCAGCGCTTCTTCGGCAACATCATCCAGCCCCTCTTCGGTCAGATCGGGCGCGATCTTGAGAAAGATCGGAATGCGTTTGCCGAAGCGCTCAGTCTCCGCCTTGCAGCGTTCGAGCACGGCAGTGAGAAGGGCTGCAAGACTTTCACGCGCCTGCAGGTCACGCAGGCCGGGCGTATTGGGCGAGGAGATATTGACGGTGAAATAGGATGCGACCGAATAAAACGCCTCGATGCCCTGCACGTAATCGGCAATGCGGTCTTCGCTATCCTTGTTGGCGCCGATATTGACGCCGACGATGCCCCGCAGGTTCGCCTGCTTCAGGCGCTCCAGTGCTGCGGCATGGCCTTCATTGTTGAAACCGAGGCGATTGATGACGCCTTCATCCTCAACCAGACGGAAGATACGGGGTTTCGGATTGCCGGATTGCGCCTTCGGCGTAACGGTGCCAATTTCCGTGAAGCCGAAACCGAGCCGCAGAAGTGGTCCCGGCACTTCGGCATTCTTGTCATAACCCGCCGCCATGCCGAGTGGGTTGGGGAAGACGAGACCGGCAACCGTCTGCTGCAGGCGCGGATCATGTGGCACCATGCAGGTGGGCAAAAAGCCGCTTTTCAGCGCGGCGATGGACAGCCCATGCGCCTTTTCCGGATCGACCAGAAACAGGCCCTTGCGGCCGATCGAGGAAAATAATCCGTTCATCACAAAATCTCCGGAAACTGGTGCTGGCCATCATGATCGAGTGAGAGCGGCGTTTCCCAAAGCACGGCCGTCAGAGGAAGAGACGCATAGAGGTGAGGGAAAAGATCACCGCCTCTGGAGGGTTCATAGACCAGCTTGTCGCCCAGCGCTGCGCCGTCGACTGCAATCAGAAGCAGATCGACCTGGCCGGAAAAATGCCGCGCGGCGGTCTCGGCCACCTGTTTCGCCGTCGAAAAATGAATAAAGCCGTCGGTCAGGTCGATAGCCGCACCTTCGAACACGCCTTTTGCCCTCGCCGCACTCCACAACGTCTCCGGCACGATTTTATAAATGATCGCGGGCGTTTCCTGCATAGGGCTCTCCAAGGCTTTCCACTCAGCGGGATTTGCCGCAAAGCTCGAAGATTGTCCACAGTTTCCACGGCATTTTTATTGCGGAGAGCTTCAAAGGCCGCCTCTCCACAAGCTTTTTCTTGTAATGCGCAAGCGATTGGCGCAACCTTGAGCGGAGGAGCCGGCTGCGTTTCGACCACCGGCAAGGGAGTGCACCAGTACCCGTAAAAGAACCGCATAACGCCCTTGGGAGGGGGCCAGAATGTCGGAACTTGTCATTATTATTGCAGATGATCACCCGCTTTTTCGCGGTGCCCTCAAACAGGCCGTCTCTGGTCTTGACGGGCAGCAGACCATTGTGGAAGCAGGAGATTTCGAAGCCGCCCGAAGCGCTGCAACAGCGCGCCACGACGCCGATCTGATGCTTCTCGATCTCGCCATGCCGGGGGTTAGCGGATTTTCAGGCCTGATGGCGCTCAGGGCGGAATTTTCCAGCCTGCCGATCGTCATTGTTTCGGCAACGGACGATGCAACCACCATACGCCGGTCCATCGAACTCGGCGCTTCCGGTTTCATTTCCAAATCCTCTGGTATCGATGATATCAGGGACGGCATCCGCGCGGTTCTGGAAGGCGATGTCTGGATACCGGCGGGTCATCAAGGCGAGAAGGAACAGGATTCGGACGTCGCCGATCTCATCGGCCGGCTCAGAACGTTGACGCCGCAGCAGAGCCGGGTTCTGGGCATGCTGGCCGAAGGTCTGCTGAACAAGCAGATCGCCTATGAGCTGAATGTTTCGGAAGCCACCATCAAGGCACATGTCTCGGCGATTCTCCTGAAGCTCAAGGTCGACAGCCGCACGCAGGCCGTCATCCAGCTCGCCAAGATAAATACATCGGCCATGGTGGCATGACCAAAGGATTTTATTCCTTTCCTTTCTTTACTCCAGGCCGGATATAGTCTAGATTCCGATGGGTAAACGACAGGAGCTTTTCCGCCATCGGCTCCATCTGCGGGCTTTCTATCATGCTTTCACACGAGACGATCTGGAGCGCCATCGATACGCTTGCCAAGCGCCATGAGCTGACGCCTTCGGCATTGGCGAAGCGTGCCGGTCTCGATCCTACCTCGTTCAACAAGTCGAAACGTTTCGGCCCGGACGGACGCAAACGCTGGCCCTCGACGGAATCCGTATCAAAAGTGCTGGAGGCAACGGGGGCGAGTGTCGATCAGTTTTTCGGCTACGCTTTCGGCAAGGCGCAGACCATGCAGCCTTCCGGTGCCGACAATGCCATTCCCCTGCTCGGTTTCGCGCAGGCCGGTTCCGGCGGCTTTTTCGACGATGGCGGTTTTCCGGCGGGTCAGGGCTGGGATGTGGTGGAGTTCCCCTCTTCCCCCGAGCGCAAGCAGGGCGTCTACGCGCTGGAAGTGCAAGGCGAGAGCATGATGCCGCTTTACCGCGACGGCGATATCCTCATCGTGGAACCCGGCGCGCAGGTGCGGCGCGGTGACCGTGTGGTGCTGAAAAGCCGTGACGGTGAAGTGATGGCCAAGGTGCTGGCGCGGCAAAGCCCCAAGAACATCGAGCTTCTGTCGCTCAATCCCGAACACCCGAACCGCAGCTTCGACATGGCCGATGTGGAATGGATCGCCCGCATCATCTGGGCCAGCCAGTAAGCGCGCGGATAAAGAGCCGCTGACGCTATACCAGGCACAATAGACGTTCAGAGGCCGAGCGCATTTGCGGCGGCATCCACCGTCATGACTTTCGCCCCTCCGGACGTCGCCCGACGCACAAGACCCCGAAGCCGCTCTTCCGGGCAACCGTAAAAGCTTGGTGTAGTCGAAACATCATGGGTGAAAATGATGAGCCAGCCGCCATTTTGCAAAACATCCTCCAGCCAGCGGTCAGCGGCATCGAGATAATTTTGATCCGACCGCAATTCGACGGCGGCAAGATTATGCGGATCGACGCTGCCGCGGTTGATGCCGGGCATGATGCCGCGGACGGTTCTGAACCGGCGCCGCAACAGGGGCTGCATGACCGGCGAGGCCATGCCGAAAGGAACGGAGAAATTCTGCTTGTGCCGGTTTTCGTCGAACGATCCGAGCACGCTATCATTACGGTCGAAATCTTCTTCAAGCCCGCGCCGTGAAAAGCTCGACAGTTTGCGATGGGAATAGGTGTGGCAGGCAAGCTCGTGGCCGGCCGCTGCAAGCTCGGAACAACCTTGTGCGGAAATCATCTCCTGCTCTTCATCGTGCCTATCGATAAAAACGCCGGCAATGTAAAACGTCCCGCGAACGCCCTCGTCTTCCAGAATGCGGGCGCCCCTTGTCCAGGCGCTCGCCGGCACATCGTCGAATGTGAAGGAGACGATGGGTTCGGATGTTTCGATCCGCACCGCCGGTCCCGGAAAATACCGCACGAGCCGGTTATTGACCCGGTCTGCAATCGTTCCGATTTTTTGCGTCATACACAGCCCCCCGGCCTGTCAACAAATTACTGCCCCTGTTCAAGTATGTCGTAAGCCTGATGCCTCAAACAATAGATTGCAATCAGAAGAGACGACCAGATAGGCCCTGTTCCGGTAAAGAAATTACTCTCAAGACACGAAGAAAGTAAGGCATACACCCAAATTCGTCCAAAAAGCCGCGTCAGGCCCGGATCCGTGCCGCGGTCGACCGCCGTGCGAAAATCATTTGCGGGAATGATGACGAGCCATATGACTGTCAGGATAAAGGCCGGCAGGCCGCCATTCAGCAGGCTTTCGACATAACCGTTATGGGCATGAAAGGCCGTGACCGCCCAGGTGCCGGCAATATCGGCCTGCGATAAAAGCCGGTCGCTTGTCCAGAACGCCTGAAAACCCTGCCCGAAGATCGGGGATTGCGCAAAGGTGTCGAAGGACAGACGCCATATGTCCGTCCGACCGGTGAAGGTGGCATCGATCCCCAGGCTTTCGACGAGGTTCTGTATGCTCGGAAAATAGGTCGAGCCGACCGCGAGGACATTGAGGAAAGCCAGAAGACTGCCGATCATCAGCAATGTCCGACCGGCATGTCTTTCCATGATCCAGATCAGCGCGATGGTGACGGGCAACAGCATCGCGGCGGTTTTTCCGTTGGTTTTCCAGAGGAAGAACCCCGCCAGCAGCGTGATCGCAATACCGCCGACCGTTGACCAGGCGTTACGCAGATAAAGCCCGACCATGAAAAGAATGATCATGGCGGGCGCGGCGGCATTCTTGTGGTTGAAGATGCCGCGCCAGTCACCCGCAAGCGCTTTTTCCTCAAGATCATAAGGCTGGTGGATCGCACGCGATCGCAGGAAGATCACCCCGAAATAACAAAGCGCCAAAAGAATGATGGCGAAAACGGCCATCATCCGGTCGAACTGCCGCCGGTCCCTTGGCATGACCACAAGGACGCTGGTGATGAAGCACAGTAGCGCGGTGAAGATCAGGCGTTGCAGCGAGGTGCCAGGCCCCGCTCCAACCACCGAGCAGATCACCAGCCAGGCAAACAGCAACAGGATGGGCAGACGCGGCCGCAGCAAAAGCCCCGTCAACCGGTGGCGCAGGGCAAACACCCCTAAAATCAGCGCGATCACCAGTCCGGTCAGCTGGTTTGCAGCGGCGTGCGGCACAGGCGGAGCGGCAAGGTTCTCGAAAGGCGCTACCGAAATCCAGATATAGAGCATCGTGACGACGAAAAAAATCGCGTCACGACGGCCGCCCGAAAGCGACATGGCGCTGCTTTCCGCAGAAATGGACTGCGTATCAGCAAAGCGCGGCATGGTCGCCTGCATCGGGAACGGAAAATCGGATCATTGGCCTGCCTTGTGACGAACAACAAAACCCTTGTGAAACCGGGCCATGTCCAAATAACCATAAACGGTCATTATCATCATTATTGTGCAATTGCTTTAACCCTCTCTTACCTCAAGAAGGCTAAGACAGGAGAAACTGCCATTCATTCAGGTTACTGGCATTCAGATTACTGGCCGATCACCGGCTTTTTCAGTTCGCGAAATATTGCAAGGCAGGGCGGTCATTGTTGAATTTGCCCGGCAATGTCGAAAAAACATGGAGAATGAGGTGTCGTTGAATACGCCGCGGTTCGGCCATCTAGTCAGACTGGGATTGACCTACATGGCATCCGGCGGGGCACTGCTGATGTCCAGCGCCGCCCAGCTTTTGACGTTTGCCCTGCTCGCCCGCCATCTCGGTGTCGAACAATTCGCGCTTTACGCCTCGATTACCGCCGTGACCAACCTGGGTGTGCAGATCTGCGGCATCGGCTCGCAGGAATCGCTCATCCGCCGCGTGGCGCAGGATCGCAGCATGTTTCCCGTCATGCTCGGCCACAGCTACCTTTTGAGTGCGGCGACAGGCGTGGTGCTGACCATCATCGGCATGGTAACGATCCCGGTGTTTTTCCCGACCTCGGAAACATTGCTGCACACGCTCATCACCACCTTTCTGATCCTCATCACGAACCTCGTTCTCCTGAAAGTCATTTCGCTTTCCACACAGAGTTTCATCGCCCATTCCGACTTCGCCTCGGCCAACAAGCTGGAAGTGATGTTTGCCGTGGCCCGCACGATTGCCGCCGTGGTCGCCTGCCTCGTCTTCAAGGTGGAAACGGTGGAGGCCTGGGCCTTGTGGAACCTCGCCGCCCACACCATTGCGGCCGTGATTTCCGTGAAGGCAATCAGCAGGCTCGGCATGCCCGTGTTCCGGATCGTGCGCGATGAAATCCGCATCGGCATTCTGTTTTCCACGCAGTTCCTGTTCAAGGCCGTGCGCGGCAATGCCGATATTCTGGTTCTCGGCGCCATTGCCAGCGCCGAGGTTCTGGGCAGCTATTCAATCGCCCGGCGGATTCTCGACAGTTCCTATCTCTCCGTGGAGGCGCTTAACCGCTTGATCTATCCCGGCTCGGCCTCCGCCGCCCTGCAGGGCATCAGCAAGACGATAGAACGTGCCTACAATGTGCTGAAGGCCGCCCTTGTCATCGCAGCCGGCAGCGCATTGGCGATCTTCATCATCGCACCATTCCTGCCCCTCTTGTTCGGCGACGAATATGTTTCGCTGCCCGTCATCACCCGTGTTCTCTGCTGGGCGGTGATACCCATGGCTGTTGCGGCAACGGCGCTTGAAGCACTCGGCGCATCCGGGCGGCAGGATATTCGCGCCAAGATATGGAACAGCGGCAACCTCATCGGTTCCGTCGTCGTCGCGTTTGCCACCTGGTCTTTCAGCATTTCAGGAACGATCGGCAGCTATTTCATGGTCGAGACCGCCATTGCCGCTGCGGTGTGGATCGCGCTTTTGCGATTGCGCCGCAGTGACGAGGCTTTTGCCCCCGCGAAATAGGATGTACGCCACAGGCGATCTGAACCGGATCGACACAGAAACTATCGCCGTCCGCACCGTTTCCGAGCGTGAAGCGGCTACACCGTTTTCCCGAATGCTCTAATAGAGCCCGTAGGGAAAATAACGGCGGTAGATTTCTTCCAGCCTGCCGTTGCGGGAAAGTGCGGCAAGCGCCTGATCAAAGGCCGGCACAAGCACATTGTCCGGATCGACCGCCATGATGGAAAGGCCTTCGCCAAGAAACCTGTCGGACATATAAGGTCCGCCAAAGAGCGCGCAGCAGCCCTCGGCGGCGCTTCCCGAAATCCAGAAAGGCAGGCGCAGGCCGTCAGCAAAGATGGCCTCCACCTTGCCCGTCTTCAGGGCTTCATACATGGGCTCATAACCCTCGAAACCTTCCGGAGCGGCTTTCGGGAAAAATGCCTTGAGCATCTGTTCATGCCGCGAACCGGCGACAACTCCCACTTTTTTTCCCGACAGGGCATCAGCGCCGGTGCCGGAAAATTTCGCAGCCTTGTTGACCGCCAGACGGGCCGGCAACAGCAGATAAGGGCGCGAGAAGGTAAAACTTTTGCGCAGGTCAGCGGTGGTGGCGATGCCGGAAATCACCGCTTCGCCTTCTCCCATTTCCAGGGCCGCCTCCAGCTCGTCAAACGGCAATGCCTGCACCTGGCACTTGCTTTCCACCTTCAGCTGGGCGCAGATTTCACGCACCAGATCGACATGGAAACCCGCAAGTCGGCCCTCCTGATCGGTAAAATTGAACGGCGGGAAATCAACCGACATCAAAAACCTGATCCGGGGCACGGAGGAAAGATCGCCGCCCGGAAAGCGCTCCTGCGCATCGAACAGCACCGGCATGCGGTTTCCGTCCGAGAGACCCTCGGCATGGGTTTCGCCAATAACACCAAAAATTTGTAAAGCGACAGCTAAAGTAAAGCCAATACCTATATTTCGCGTTACATTCGTCATTCTCATCTATACTGTCCGTGGCAGAATGTGGGACATTACCATGACGGCGGCGGCGATGCATGGATCAATCTAGCCATTATACACGAGAATCGTTTCACACGACGCCAATGGAACGGAAAATTGCATTTTCATTCACCGGCGATGATCGGCAATGGAGCGCAGCTGAACAGGCTGAACCCGGACAAGCGCAGTTCCTCGCTTCACTGGGCTTCGGCAAACCCTATATCGACGCATTCGAGCAGCGGGCTCTTAAAAACGGCTCGACGGCGGAAGATGAATTGCTGGCAAGCGGCCTTGTCCAGCCGGAATCATATTTCGGTGCCTTTGCCAGATTTCTGCGGCTACCGTTTTTCCCGGAAATCGATCCGGAACGGGTCGAGGATATCAATAACCTCGATACGCAACTCGCCGAACCGCAAATGCTTCGGCTGAAGCCGCTGAATGGCAGACCGCTACTTCTGATCGTGCCGGCGCTGGGACAGATCGAATCGCTGAAGACCGTGCTCGATCGGCATCCGCATCTTTTCGACGAACTTGCCGTCACCACGCCGCATGCCATGCGCAGCGCAATCTGGAAGTCAGGCGAGACGCGCCGCAGCCAAGAGGTGCAACAACGGCTTTTCAACGTGGCGCCGCACCATTCCGCCAGGATTACACTACAGGGCCAGCAGGGTTTCTACACTGGCGTTCTGGTTACGCTGCTGATGCTGTCGCTGCTGTTTTATGCGGAAGTGGCTCTGGCTTACATTCACGTCAGCCTGACGATGCTGTATTTCTTCACCCTGCTTTTCAGGCTGTTTGCGCTCGTGAATGTTCCGCACGCTCCAACGGAAAACGAAAAACAAACCCTCCCCGCTCTCCGAAACGACAGCGACCTGCCGGTATACACCGTTCTCGTGGCGCTTTATCGCGAGGAGGCAGTCGTCGAGCAGCTCATCGGCGCGCTTGAGCGTCTGGACTGGCCCAAGTCCCGGCTGGATATCAAACTCGTTTGCGAAGCGGATGATGACGCGACGATCGCCGCCATCAGACGTGTCAGTCCCGGTCCGCATATCGAGGTCATAAAAGTGCCGCCATCCCTGCCGCGCACCAAACCCAAGGCGCTGACCTATGCGCTCGCTGGGGCGCGGGGTACATTCGTTGTTGTATACGATGCGGAAGACCGTCCCCATCCGCAGCAATTGCGCGAAGCCCATGCCACCTTTCGCAGCCAGCCGGATGAAGTGGCCTGCCTGCAGGCGCCACTTATTGTCAGCAATGCATGCTCCTCCTGGCTCAGCGCGTGTTTCGCACTGGAATATTCCGGCCTCTTTCGCTGCATGTTGCCCGTTCTTGCCGCACACAGGCTGCCGCTGCCGCTCGGCGGCACTTCAAACCATTTCCGCACCGCCGTGTTGCGCCGCGTTGGCGCGTGGGACCCCTATAATGTGACGGAAGATGCCGATATGGGCCTCAGGCTGCACAGGCTCGGTTATCGCTGCCGTGTCATCCGCAGACAGACGCTGGAAGACGCGCCAACCTCGCTCTCCGTCTGGCTGAACCAGCGCGCGCGCTGGTACAAGGGCTGGCTGCAAAGCTGGCTGGTGATGACCCGTGCGCCGGTTACAACTGCGCGCCAGATGGGATGGATCGACTATATCGTCTTTCAACTGCTGATCGGCGGCATGCTTTTATCGTCACTGACCCACCCCCTGCTGTTTCTTTCCTTCACCTTCATGGCCATGGCGATCCTGGAAAGCGGCACAGATATACTGTTTTCCTGGCAGGGCATTCTGTTCATCATCGATACGCTGAATATTTTCGGAAGCTACACCATCTTCGTGCTGATGGGCCGAAACAGAATGATATCCTATGAAAAGAAACAGGTCGGGAAACGCTGGCTGGCGATCCCGTTTTACTGGCTGATGTTGTCTTTTGCGGCATGGCGCGCGGTTGTGGAACTGAAAACCAGACCCTTCGTCTGGAACAAGACACCGCATATACCGGCCGTCAAGAATTAGGCCTGACGCGGCATCCGCAACATCGGTAAATGCAGTCTTCGCACCTCTCTTCGACGGCCGCAGAATACGTCCCACCATTGCGGCCCGTGCTAATGCATCTCGCAAAAATCCGGTTCTGGCGGCGTTGCCCGCTATCGATACGCAATAGACCAGAATGCCTTGCCGAATGAGGTGTCTCCTCCGGCAAGGTCTGTCACATCACCACGACGGTGACTGAACGACCCTATTTGGCGACGAGTTTGTTCTTGATCAGGCCGACAATGATCTGAACGATCAGACCGCCGACACCGCCACCAACCAGTTGGCCGGCAAGAGCGCCGATATCCACACCGCCGGCCGCTGCAGTTCCCGCGGCTCCGAGCAGCGAGCCCAGCACTGTTCCGCCGCCGATGCCACCGATGGCGCCGGCGATCAGGTTGCCGAGTGAGCCGAGATCGGAATCCTTCACTATCTTCCCGCCAGCCGTGCCGCCGACCGCACCGCCCACGATTTGGGCCAATATCGAAGTAAGATCCATGTCATCCTCCTCACTGGTTTCCCCGACCATTCAGGGAAACAAACGTCCCATTCATGTCTGCGCGGGCAGGACAGAGCTGGCCTTGGGCCTTAGTCTTTCTCGCCGAAAAGTTTCCAGATCACAGCACCGATGGCGCCGCCGAGTATCGGAGCAAGCCAGAACAGCCAGAGCTGCTGCAGCGCCCATCCACCGACAAACAATGCCTGTCCCGTCGAGCGGGCCGGATTGACCGAGGTATTGGTGACCGGAATGGAAATCAGATGAATAAGGGTGAGGGCAAGTCCAATGGCGATCGGCGCAAAACCGGCCGGAACCCTGCCATGCGTCGATCCCAGAATGACGATCAGGAAAAACGCCGTCAGGATGACCTCGATCAGCAGCGCTGATACGAGGGAATATCCGCCCGGTGAATGTTCTCCATAACCATTGGCGGCAAAACCACCAATTTCGGCCCCCGCCTTGCCGGTAAGGATGACATAAAGCGCCGCCGCCGCGACGATCGCACCCAGGACCTGCGTCACAATATAAGGGACGAGGTTCGATGCCGGGAACTTGCCGGCAACCGCCAGACCAACGGAAACCGCCGGATTAAAATGACCGCCGGAGATACCTCCGACCGCATAGGCCATGGTCAGAACCGTCAGGCCAAAAGCAAAAGCAACGCCGAGAAAACCAATACCAAGCTCAGGAAACCCAGCAGCGAAAACCGCACTGCCGCAGCCACCGAAGACAAGCCAGAAAGTTCCCAAAAATTCCGAAAGAAGTTTGCGACTCATAACACTTCCCCATAATGTTACGACTGCATCAACTATCACGTGCAATTTAATCGTAGTCAAGATAAATTGCATATTCGCATAGCAACTACAAAATGGCGCGCCATATTTTCAGTTAGGAAGCATCTCGAAAACCGTGAAACTGGAGTGTGTGAAAAGGACCCAGCCTTTGCTTTCAGAAACAAGCACGACGGTTCCAGCGAGATAGTGCTGAGCGAGGGCATCGCCAATGCTGCCTTGTCCTGATATATTCTTTTACTAGCTACGCGAGTATCGGCATTACAATGTTTGATAAAGCCTGTCACAAGCAGTCATCATTTATGACATTTCGAAAACCGGCGAAATGAGACAAACGCGGCTCAATTAAGACTCGCCCAACCCAGTTTCTGCAGCCACACCTTCAGGAAGCGGCGACTTATGAACAATCCGACCGGTTTTGCGACATACACGCTCGGCGAGTGATCTCATACCAGGACTCTCCCTCCGGTTCACTCCAGATTTTAGTGGCTGTAAAGTTTTGGTGCAACAAACGCCAGATCTCGCGCGATTTGTTTGAATCAGCAACAACTGTCGCAAAACCTTGGACCCACTCGTCCTCGCTGCCTGTCCAATACGCGGGCGTCACCAAACGATACCCAAGCTCAAGGGCGCGATCAATGTCGGCAGTCACCTTTGTAGCGTGCTGCTCGGCAGTCCACTCCGGGTGTTGCACGGCATCCCTAACAAACCCGATCCACTTAAATAGGGGCTCTTGCGCAGGTGCCGGCGGCAGCGTCTCTATCCCGACATAAGAAGCCATGCCGTATAGCGACGATTGCCATGTGATCGTGCCGTCGAAGTCATGGTACACAAATACTGTTTTGCTCGGATCGAACTGCGCATTAATGGCAGCGATCCGATTCATCGTCCTAGTGTCATAACCTTTCACTGCGTAAGCAACAGCAAAGTTATAGCTCCCCAAAACGATCGGGGAAGCGACTGCCAGTGCTAGTGCAAATCTTTGCAAAATTATTGACGATCCGAGTTTGCTCATCCGTATCAGGCGATCTATCAGAAGCACCCAACCGAATAGCAACCAGATCGTAACGTTGATCTGCATCTGCGGGTCTTGGGGTTGTGAATAGAGATTAAAAACGATTCCACACCCGGCGTTTCCCCCTACGATCACGAAGGCCGCGCAAACTGTCGGATTACTCCGATTGCGCCACGCATACTGCAAACATAACCAGCCGAGCACCAGCAACAACGCTGTCGCAACGAGGATTTCCGTCGCCTGAGTCGTCATTAACCAAGCAGGGTCCCAAATATATCGTCCGCCGATTAGCGCTTCCGCGACCCCGGCCCATTCGAACCAAACCTTGTTAAGAGAGAAGCCACCCCAACCGCTACCGACACCCTTGCCAGTCCAAAACAACGTCGTAAACAACGTGATGGCTTGTTCCGCCGTATTCACGGTCAGCGTAAGCATCGCTACAATCGCCGGCGGGACAGCCATCGCGGCAAGAAATAAAAACGGCCTCAAGATGCGCTGCGAACGAGTACCGGGTGCCAGAAATAACGCGAGTAACAATGGCGGCAGACTTGGAAACATGAGCCGCCATTCAAACAACCACCCAACTGCGAAAAGCACTCCTACAACCATAATTCGCGGCGCCGACGGCCGACCGAACCAGGCGCAAGCCAGTAGCGTGCTCGTCAAAACGATTGAGTATCCTGGCATAATGTCTTCGTTGATGAGCCCGTGCAGAAGAATGTAGCCCGACATCATATATGCCGTTACCGCCAACAAGGTGACGAAGAGATTGCGCGTCCAAGCTGCGACGAATGCGAAGGCAACAGCTCCCGCAACTCCAGCGAATATCGCATTAATTACAGCCATTTGTCGCCAGACCAAGTCTGGATACACGCCGACCTCTGTCAGCAATTTCGCAAGAGTTGCATACACCGGATAGAAAATTGCATTCGATGGCTGCATCAGCGACCAGGAGGGGCTTTCGATCCACCTTCTAATGTCGATGCTCTTCCAAAGTCCGTTTGTCGTCGTGATATGGACATTGTCAATGACGCTCTGAGCGATTAACAGAAATATAGTGATGGCCAAACCATAGGCAAGCGCGGTGCCGATCTGGAGTAGAGACTTCGGGGTTTGTCGAGAAACGCCGTCCGAAAATTTCAGCAATTGATGCCCCGTCCTGTGATCCGTATAACTGTTCAACACTATCTCGATAGAGGATCGCCGTTGGGCAATTCGTTCACCAACCGTCTATCAGGCTTGCACTGGCATGTCGACGTCTTGAGACCGTGTATAATATTGCACTCATCAGCAGATACGCGAGACGGCAGGTCATCATCCACCATTTAATTGAATCTCCAATTTATCACTTCCTGCCACGGTTAGTGGGACCGAACAGCAAATACAAAATATCTGCATAGTATAAACATGGAAACCGTATAAAATGAAATTCCAATAATTTGCAAAAAAAATTGATTCACCGATGAATACATGTCGCCATAAAGTACAATAAGAAAATTTAAAGAATACGAAAAAAGCGCCGCCGCTATATACCGCAGCAACACCACAGTCGTCCGCTGATCGCTCCTGAAAGTCCAGGTTCTATTTAATAAGAAACTTACTAAAAGACCGACTATATACCCAGAGGCATTTGCGATCAGCAGATTCGTATCAAATACATACATAAGTACATAGATAGCAAGGAGACCAACGGCAGTATTAACAAGCCCGACTGTGCCAAAGCGAAGAACCTGCCAAACAGCGTCAATCATGCGCTCTTCCGTGCTAGCATGCGGTACTGAGCCCCTAAAGCTAACCATTCAAGGCGTTTCTCCAGTGGCCGCAACTTTCCCAGAGCGGAAGGGAAGAATACCTTATATGCTACCTGAGCAGACGCCCAACCTGCTTTCCGAGCCCGAGCCCGCATCACGCCTCCGCGTATGAGATGGGCGTTGACATCAAGTTCGCATGTATTGACGGCGCGCTGCGTAAGTGGATTTAGGGGATTATGTTCGTAGATGGCGAGAACGCCCCCTGGCTTTGTAACGCGGCACAACTCTGCCAACCAATGCAGGTGCTCGTCATGCGGAATGTGGTGAAATACACATGCAGAAAACACAACGTCCTGGCTATCCGTTGGCAATGGTACGTTTCCATCAATCAGCAGGTAATTCTCGTTGCCGGGAAATCGAGTTTGTGCAATTTCAATGCTGCGTGCGGAAACATCTGCGCAATTTATTTCGCTCCCAGGAAAGTAGCTCCGGAAATACGGTAAGGAATTACCTATACCGCTTCCAAAATCTAAGATGCTCGCCACGGGTTTATTCTCTCGTGTGAACCACCTTGCGAGATCGGCGATTTTATACTCTGAGAAATACTCCGGAGCTTCGCCCGTGATCGCTATGTTTTCTTTGTGAACATTACGATACTCATCGGCCAGGAGGTCGAATTCGGCTTGCAGGCGTGCTCCTCTAGAGCCCTGCGTCTTGGTCTCGTTGTCCATGTTCGAGCGCCTTTACTGTTGACGTATTGACTACTAGTTCCTCCGAGCAAAGAACGTCCTGAATAATAAATAAGGGCCGCCCCTTTGATTCTATGTAAAGTCTACCTAGGTATTCACCCATAATCCCGGCCACAAACAACTGCACGCTTCCAACTGCAAGCACAATTACGGCAAGCGACGCCCAACCCTCAATCGTGTTCCCGAGGAGGTATTCGACAATCACATATCCAAGCAGAAGCAATTCCAGAAAGCCAAAACCTAGACCCACGTATGTCGCCACTCGAAGCGGGCGGATCGAAAATCCCGTGATGGCATCGATCGCAAAACGAATCATCTTGTGAAGCGGATATTTTGTCTCACCAACAAAGCGAGGCGCTCTCTCATATTGAACCGCCTCCTGCCGTAGCCCAATCCAGCTAACCATTCCGCGAATAAAACGGTGATGCTCTGGCATGCTGTTCAAGACATCGAGCGCACGCCGGCTCATCAACCTGAAATCGCCCGTATCTGGTGGAATGTCTATATCCACTATCCTATTGAGAAGGCGGTAAAAAATAAAGGCTGAGGCTCTTTTGAACGCTGTTTCGCCCTCACGCTTTATTCGTTGTCCAAAGACAACGTCACAACCCAGATCCATACGGCTCATCATGTCTGTCAATAACTCGGGCGGATCCTGCAGATCCGCATCGAGAATAAATACGCGGTCACCGCGGCACATATTCAGCCCAGCAGTCAAAGCAAGCTGATGTCCATGATTGCGTGATAAGTTAACGGCAACGATGTGTCTGTCTCGCTCTGCCAATTTAGACATAGCGGCCCAAGTCCCATCAGAAGATCCGTCGTTTACAAGGATTAACTCGTACTGATCAGAAACACAGCTCACGCAAACTTCTGTCACGCGACGATGCAGTTCACCCAGGCCATCCACTTCATTGTAACAAGGAACGACAACCGACAGCATCCTCGAATCGCCTTTGCCTTCGTTTTTTTTAGTAGCCACGAGCGTCTCTTGATTACTGCGTTTGGAGCCCTATACAGCAACCCAGCATATCCATCAACTAAATGATGATTATCCGGATATCCTGTCCTGGACCATCCATTTCGAGTAGCTGCGGGGGTATCCTTAGCTGCGGTAGAAGACGCCGACCGCTCCGTCAGATAGCGAACTGGATTCTTTTTGCCTCCTGTTTGCCGCCTATGCCATGCCTCAATACCCAAGCGGGCCGGCTGGGGCTCATTTGTGGCACCGTATGTGAAAAATAGGTAAAGCCAAACGCTGGACTTTCTATTTAATAACAATAACAAATAGATAGGAACTACGGAAGATAATTTCTCTGGAGCGGGTGAAGGGAATCTAAATAATCAATTAATTATTTGATTAAATGACATTAATTGAAAATCCTTTTATAAAATACCGTTCATTATACCGGAACGGCCATTGGATCTGTGCGGATTTCTTGAGATGAATATCTTACCCGTTACATAAAAAATATCCCGCCCAGCGTCGAAAGCAATTCCAACCTCGAATATCGTCATCCCGAAGCAACAGGAGCTAGCGGAATGGACGTAGTAGAAATTCTTGATTCTGGAGAACTAAATGCAGCAGTGAAGGCAATCGAGATTCTGCTGGAAAAACATCAGCTACCCAGGAAAAGCCCCACTCAGAAAACGTTTAAAGAAATCGTGCTGGGCCGGGAGTTTAGAGCCAGAGACGCACTTAATGTGATTTTGAGCAGCGAACCCGCCTATCCTGGATTTAGAGAGGTTCTTTCATCTGGCTTTATTGGTTGGGCGTTATTTCCTGATGCCCAACCAGTACGTCACGCCTTGATGACGCATGCTGTACTCGATCACATGGATGATCACGATCTTTTGGTTGGCTTGATTGACCATCCACTCGACTTACACCGCGATATCGTCTCTCACTACGTTCTGACTGGCGTTGATTTTTTGTCAGACATCTATGATCCCCTTGGGGGATACCAAGCATTCGCTCGAATTTTCAGCCTGGACAGCCTTTCCATACACGCCAACTCGGAAGACAAGTCTATCAAGACGGTTGTTCGAGCACTTCTATACTTGCACCATGGCGCTGATCGCTACAAGCAGCCCGAGTTCGATTTTGCTCCCAGTCTAAACCGCGCTCCTAAAATACTCGCAGATATAAAAAATTCCCTAGGGGCAGAAGCTTACCGCACCCAATATGTGGCCGGATCATTGCTCCACGACAGATGGAGCAGTTCGAAACAAACATTGGCGCTACTCTACGCAGTGAACCGCACCGGGTTTGCCGGAGGCCATTTGGTTTGAGTTATGCGGCCATGGCTGGTTCGTCCAGCATGGCGTAGT
>NZ_JAFLNA010000008.1:0-295750 GCF_017313405.1 Agrobacterium burrii | reverse complement strand
ATATTGATATTATTTATTCGAAATACTACTTTTATTGCTGCATGTATTAATCGTTTTTATTTTTGGAGATACAATGTTTAAGTTTATTTTTACTATTTCAGCCGCCGCTTTGCTTTCGTCTTGCGGCTCCATTACGCGTGGAACCGAAGAGGCGGTGACGATCATCTCGGAACCGCCGGATGCGGTTATCACCACATCGCTCGGGCAATCATGCCCGAAGTCTCCATGTACGCTGGTGGTCAAGCGTAACCAGAGTTTGATCGCTCATGCTGAAAAGCCTGGCTACGAAAAAGGCTCTGTCGCCATTAATACGAAAATGAGCGGCAAGGGAACGTTGGGTTTGGCCGGCAATGTGATCGCCGGAGGTTTGATCGGTGTCGCCATTGATGGCGCGACCGGGGCGGGGCTCGACCATTATCCCAATCCCGCGACGATCGTGTTGAAGTCGATTTCGATTTCCAAGGCAAAGCAAAAGCCGGTGACAAAACCGAAGCCCGTCAAAACTGCTCCCGCCAAACCGTCCGTTCCGACGTCGTGAAGATAATCTGCGGCTCGCCATCCATGGCGGGCCGCCTTGGTCTCAGATCAATCCGCCGAAGGCCCGGCCAAAGTGCTCTCAGCCGTGCCGATCGTCATGACATTGCCGCGCCATGCCACGGCGCTGCCGATCCAGCTGCGCGCCCAGACGACGGGCATGATCATATCCCGGGCGATCATGGCGGGCAGCGTATAGAGGGATAGCGGCCAGCGGTTGAGGGCTGCGAGCACCAGTTCCGGGACATACATGATGGCAAGCACGGCAAAAGCGGTGATGGCGAGGTTCATGTCCATCATCGCAGCGGCAGCGAGCGCGAAGAGCAGCGGGGGAAGGGCGCCGGTCAGGATTTCCGGTGCGAAATATTGCGGGAAGGTCACGCGCCTCAGCCGCGCCCAGCGGGTCTGGCGTGACCAGATTTCGCCGACATGGCGCTGGCCGAGCGGTTGTTCGAAAGGCGGCGAGACCAGATGAACCCTGCGGCCGGCATTTCGGACCAGTTTGGTCGAGGCGGCGTCTTCGGCGATTTCGGCGGCAAGCGCGCGGATGCCGCCATGGTCTTCCAGGAAGGGCTTGTTCCACAACATCGACTTGCCCTGCGCGAAACCGATGCCGGTTGCTTCCGCCGCATATTGCCAGCGGCCCTGCGAGCCGTTGAGGAAGGCGCATTCCACATGCGCCCAGAAGCCCGCCGGACGTGAGCCGAGGGGCGGCGAGCAGACCAGCCCGCTATCCGGCCGCCAGGCCGACATCATGGTCGCTACATAGGATTTCGGCATCAGCACGTTCGAATCGGCAAGGATGACCCATTCATGCCGGGCGGCGCGCCAGCCCTTGACGCAATTGTTCAGTTTCGGATTGGCGCTGATGCGGTCGTCGCCGATGAGAACCTGTGCCGAAATCGTCGGGAAGGCAGCACTTGTCCAGCGTACCTCATCGATCACCGGATCGAATTCATCGGCAACGCAGAACAGCAACTCGTAATCCGGCCAATCGAGTTCGAAAGCCCGCGACAGCGTCAGCGGGGTGAAATTTTCCACGCCGCGCAACGGAACCACGATAGAGACCGGCGGTTTTTGCCGCACAAGAGCGTTTTCCGTGTCGCGCCGCCTCAGGCGCCAGCCGGCCAGAACGATGCCGAGAAGATTGAAGGCAAGCAGCAGAATTGCGCAAAGGGCAAAGACAGTTTCCATGCTGGCCAGTTCCACTCCCTAGCTTGCGGCGGTTCACCCGCCAACCGATTCCATGGAATTCGTCTTTGCCGATTATAACGTTTAGGTGACAGTTACATGTCATCATCGGCGGGCGGGCAGGCTGTGTGGCGCAGGAAACGGCGCTTAAGCACCTGGCTTGCGTCAAAGAAAAGCCCTCCGCAGAGAAGGGCCCAATCGTCACCATGGCATGAACTTTAGTGGATGTTCAGAATATGCGCGTGACTGCTTGCGACGAGAAACGATTCCCGGGCTTTTTCGATGTCGCACCTGCCGGCGATAGCATCGAGGCAGTTTCTGCGCGCTTCTTCATATTCCGGCCCATGTTCTTCCGGCCAGCGGTACATCAGCATGTCCAGCGCCACCAGCGGGCTGTAGATTTCCACGGCGACGCACAGCGGCAGGTGGATCGCCACCGGCTTCATCCACGAGGCGTGGTGACACGGCTCGGTTCTGTTTATCAGCATATCATTCTCCTCCCTGTTTCAGGTGCCTTGAGGGCTGTTCTCTCTCCCATGCGCGTAATGCCCGCCTCACGAAATGGTTCCCGATCACCTAAAATGTGATCGATTGGGGGGTTCCAATTTTCCAAGATGAATGGAAGATGAACGAATTGATGAACCGGAGATGAACGAAACCGCTATTGGCGCGTTGTAATGTCCATAAGAAGGAGAACGCACATGTTCAATCTGTCAGGCATTCAGGAGAGCTTTTTTGGAGACCGCATGGCTGGCGTATGCCAGGCGATCACCTCGGCGCTCGCCTTCGAAACGGGGCTTGAGAAGTCGCGTATTTCCGCAAGCGTCGAAAATGACGTGATCTATCTTGAAGGCACGGCTGATTCGGTCGAGGCAATCGATATCGCCATCAATCTTGCCGCATCTATTTCCAATTGCCGGATTTTGAGTCATATCGAGCCGGTTTACTGAACATTGCACCGGCCGGGCGAAACATCGTCCGGCATCATTCAGATGCAATAACGCGGCAATGTCATTTCCGGTTGCCGATTTGCCCGCTGCGGACCATATCGCCCGGCTTGATGCCATAGCGTTTTGCGGTGCCGCCATTCAGTTCAAGCACAAATTTGACCGGACCACGGGAACTGATGATCGCTTCCGAGTGCGGAACCGCGTTTTCGTGAATATGGGTGATTCGCCCGTCACGGGCGATGAACAGCATGTCGAGCGGGATGAGCGTGTTGCGCATCCACATGGCCACGTCGCGTTCCTGCCCGAAATCGAACAACATGCCGTTTTCCAGCGGCATGGACTTGCGGAACATCAATCCCTGTTCGCGCTGCGCATTGTTCACCGCCAGTTCCGCAGTGAAGTCGTGGTTTTTTCCTGAGGTGGTTTCGATCGTCAGCGGCTCGGACGTGAAGGTCTGTTGCTGAGCCTGAACAGTCCCTGCGAGCGTGAAAAAAAGAAGCGCCATCACGGCGCTCTTCACGATATTTCCCAACAGGGCGGTCATCAGTGCGACATCCCGATCGAGGCGGGGTTGTCGGGGTGGATTTCCGCCGCCATCAGGCCCTTGTCGCCATCACCGAAACGCACCAACACCACCTGGCCCGGGCGAAGTTCCGTCAGGCCGAAACGGCGCAGCGTTTCCATATGCACGAAAATATCTTCGGTGCCTTCACCGCGCGTCAAAAAGCCGAAACCCTTGGTGCGGTTGAACCACTTGACGATGACGCGCTCAAGCCCGCTCGACGCCGTTACCTGCACATGGGTGCGCACCGGCGGCAGCTGGGAGGGGTGAATGGCGGTCGACTGATCCATCGACAGGATGCGGAAAGCCTGAAAGCCGCGGTCGCGCCGCTGGATGAGGGCGACGATGCGGGTGCCCTCCAGAATGGTCTGGTATCCATCCCGGCGCAGGCAGGAAACGTGCAGCAGCACATCCTGCATGCCATTATCCGGCACGATGAAGCCGAAACCCTTGGCGACGTCGAACCATTTCACGACGCCGGTGATTTCGGTCAGGTCGACGGCATCGCCCGAAAGGTCCTCGACATCGACTATCGTTTTCGATGACATCCTATCAGCCATATCCTGCCAACCCCTCAAATACGCGCCATACACTGGTCAACTGATTCCTGTTTACCAGATTAACATCTTGGTAACGGTTTCACGCAAGCCCTAGTTTTTGATTTGCGTAGCTGCTTTTATGTCGCCGTCCTTGTCCGGGGCTTGCCATCATGCGTTTAACGGCTCCGGACCCTTGTACTGGAGAGGAATATAATGCGGTATCTGCACACGATGGTTCGCGTCAATGACCTTGGCGAATCAATGAAATTCTATTGCGACCTGCTGGGTCTCGAGGAAATACGCCGAATCGAAAACGAAAAAGGCCGTTTCACTCTGGTGTTTCTTGCAGCGCGCGATGACATTGCTGCGGCTAAGGAAAAAAAAGCGCCGAGCCTCGAACTCACCTATAATTGGGACACCGAAGATTACACCGGCGGCCGCAATTTCGGCCATCTGGCCTACGAGGTCGACAATATCTACGACTTCTGCGCCCGGCTTCAGCAGAATGGCATCGTGATCAACCGGCCGCCGCGTGACGGGCACATGGCCTTCGTCCGTTCGCCTGACGGTATTTCCTTCGAGATTCTGCAGAAGGGCGAAAGCCTCGCACCAGCCGAACCGTGGATATCTATGCAGAATACCGGTTCCTGGTAAGGGATTTTCCCGGCCAATAGCGGCGTTTTCGGGCGCTCTTGCCTTGTCCCGACGGGATGAGGCATAGTCCGCGAATCGAAACGGCCCGTCCCGTTTGGGAAAAGCACACGATTCCGTTCCCGTGCTGCTGTTGGAAATGCAAGATACGGAGGCCACCCATGAAAACTGTCGAGGGCGCGAAAGGACGCGTTTCCTGTCAGCGTCTCGTCATTGCGGTTTCGCTGCTGGGGCTTTCCGGCTGCGTTTCGGCGGTGACGGATGACGAGATGGCCGCCAATACCAAAAAGCCGGCAATTGCCGCACAACAGCATCCGCAGACGGCCGCAGCGGCCGTCGCCGCGCCTGCGGCTGGCGCTCAGCCGGGGCATTATGTTGACCCTGCCGTTGCATCGGCGTCCGGCGGGGCCATGCCCGTCCAGCCGCAGACATCGGGTGGCCCGGCGCAGGTTTATGGTGCCGCCGCCGATATTGGCGGGCTTACGACGCAGCCCACGGCAATTTCCGCCGGTACATCCAGCATCTATTCCACCGCCCGCGCGGCAGTGCCTTCGGTTGCGACGGATGGTTCCGCCGCCGCGCCATCGCAGAGGATCATCCCCGCCGTCAGCAGCGTTTATTCAGCGCCGGCGCAGCCGCAACTCCAGCCGCAACCTGCCTCAGCGCCAGTTCCGCTACCGGTAGCGGAACAGCACAGCGAAAACCGCCAGCCTCTTCCTACACCCGCACCACAACAGCTTGCAGCCGCCGCTGCGCAACCCGCAGCAAACGCGGTGCCCGCAGGTGAGAAGCAGGAAAGCGAAGGCACGGGCGTAACGCTTGCGGCATTTTTCGCCGGCGCCGCCAAAAAACGGCTGCCGAAAATGATCGAAAACGGTACCGCTGCAAATACCGAGGTTGCGGCGCTATCGGGCGCAGCGGACCGGACGATGGGTATTGCGCTTTCCGGTCGCTCGATGATGTCTGAGGAATTTGACGATGCGCATCTCGAAGATGAGGATGACCAGCCAACCGGCCTGATGAAGCTTGCGTCGCTCTCCGGCCTGACCCGTGTTTCCCCGAACGGTCTTTTCCTGCAGACGGACAATGTCGAAGTCGGCTGTTTCAAGCCGGAACTGGTCCGCATGATCAAGGACGTCGAGCGGCATTATAACAGCCCGGCCATCGTCACCTCGGGCTATCGGCCGCCAAAGGGCGTGAGGCAGGGTTCCAAGCACTATACCTGCGATGCCGCTGACATCCAGATCAAGGGCGTCTCCAAGTGGGAACTTGCCACCTATCTGCGTTCCCTGCCTGAGCGCGGTGGCGTCGGCACCTATTGCCACACCGAATCGGTTCATATGGATACGGGCGAGCCGAGAGACTGGAACTGGCGCTGCCGCCGCACTGCCGCGCGCAAATAAAAACCAGCGACTCCATGCGTTTCGGGGCTGGAACTTCCTGCCCCGTAAATCCCGGTATTCCGCCTGACGAGATCGCGCCTTTTCGGTGTCCGAATGGACGTCGCGCGCGCCTTGCTGTAGGAGACGGTCTCCCGTCTTCATGCGCATGGTGTGTTCTGAATGCTGCCGATTTCCACTTTCCCCATCTACATCATTTCCATTGCCCGGGCGCGGGCGCGGCTTGAGAAGATGCTGGAGAGCGTTGTCGGGCTCGGGCTGGATCTGCGCCCGGTGGAAGGTGTCGACGGCAAGACTGTTCCGCCCGCCGAATGGACGGATTTCGACCGGCGCGGTTTCGAGCTGCGCAATGGCCGCCATGCGCTCGCCGGTGAATATGGCTGCTATGCCAGCCATATAAAGGCACTGGAGATATTCCTTGCCACCGATGCGCCGGTGGCTGTCATCGTCGAGGACGATGTTGCCTTCACCCCGGAGTTTTCCAAACGGGTCCAGGCAATGGTTGCGGTGATGCCGGAAAACGCGATCGTCAAACTGACCAATCATCGCCGCAGCGGTTTCAAGGGCCGGAAAACCAGCGCGCTTGGCGATACGCTTGGCCGCTGCATCTATGGCCCGCAGGGATCATCCGCTTGCTACATCATTTCGCGGGGCGGGGCGGCGCGTTTTCTCAAAACTGCAAGGGTGATGACGCTGCCTTTCGACCGCGCCCTGGAATGCGGCTGGGGCTATGGCACGCAAGTTTATGTCACCGACAAGGATTTCCTGCCATTCGGCGACCCGGACACGCTGGTCGGCACCCGCGCCGAATATCGCGGCAGCAAGTTCGCCCGCATTAAACGGATTCCGGCTTATCTCTCGAGCTTCTATGACAATATTGCGCGGTATGTTTATGCTTATCGCTAGCGCGGCGGGCAGGGCTGTTCACGCGCAGGCTGCATGATCGGGTTTCACCTTAGAGCCTGAATTGGCGAAAGAACAATGAGACGGGCGCGATTATTTCTGCGCTCCGAAATTGCTGGCGCAGATGTCCAAGACACGACGACGCCAAGCTCTCTGTATCGACAAGTCTCTGTAAATTAACGGGAAAATAAATCTGAGGTGGTGAGAGCGCAGGGATTCGAACCCTGGACCTACTGATTAAAAGACTTGTAATAAAGACAGTATTTGCAAGCCTTCTAGGCGGTTATGATCCATCTATGTTCCATGTAAGCCAATGCACCACGCCGTAACGGGCTGTAACGTGGCGCATTGTGTGGCAATGGCCGGGGCCTACAAATCTACCTTATCCATGATGGACGCATGATCCTCAGACGGGAATAAATGCCCGTATCGACTCATTGTAATATGGAATGAGCTATGGCCTGCCAGCGTCTGAATCGCCTTTGGCGTCATACCTCGCTCAATCATGGATGAAACGAAAAAGTGCCTCAGGCCATGCCAACCCGTCTCCGTTCCCGCCTCCTTCAGAATAATATTCCAAACCCGCTTGACGAAATTTGTGTGACGAGTGAAGCCGCCCCGCGCGTCGGGAAAAACATAATCATCATCTTCCGGGTAAAGCGTTTCTGTCCGCCATTGCTTCAGGTCCGCAATCAAGGCCTTGCCCATGGGAACGGTCCGAGTCCCAGCCTTGGTTTTCGTCACGTCGATTTTACCGAAAGCATCAACGGATTGGACAACGCTGATAACGCCTTTTTCAAGGTCAACGTGTTTCCACTTCAACGCCCATTGCTCAGACGCGCGTAAGCCTGTCCGGGCTGCAAACTCGATCCTCAGCGGGGCTGCGACGGGCTGTTTCGCCCATGCCGGGGGCAATTCCTTGGCGGCTTTCAGGATCGCGCCTAGTTCTTCCTTTGCCGGGGGCGTGACGCGCGCGTACTCCTCGCCACGCTTGCCGCGCACCTTTGTTCCTTTGGCGTTGTTTACCGCAACCATATCTTTACGGCGGGCATGATCCATGCAGCGGGCCATTGCACCCATTACACGCCGTATCAAGACGATGCTAAGCCCGGCTTCCTTTAGCTTATCTGCGTGCGTCTGAAAAACGCCTGTCGTGGCGTGCATCAGTTTGATTTTTCCAAGCCCTTCAATCTGCGGCTTTTCAGGCGGGATATTGTTTCCCATTATCCACATATCAAGCTGTTGCTTTGTGTTGGCGACATACATTCGAGTCGCTTCGCCCCGGACCTCTCGCGCGTCCAGATCGGCGCTAAACTCTTTGATGGCGTCGGCCACGGTCAAGCCCTTGGCGTCGGCTAGAAGCGTGCCCGAGACCTCTTGCGCCGTTACCTCTTTAAGTCGCGCGTCGGCTTCCTTCTTTGTGCTGAATTGCTCTTTGTGGCGCTTGCCCTTTGGGTCGGTATAGGCCACGCGCCACGCCTCGCGCTTTTCGCCGCTGGCCGTTTCCCACGTTCTTTTGCTTACTGCCGCCATGACTCGCAATCTCTTTTTGACCTAATTACATTATGGAACATGGATAGGTTATGGCCCATAGCTGCGTCAATACGGAACCGGCACGACGCAGCATTTCATTTCGGGCTAGGACAGCAGAGGCGGGCAGTTAAGGGGCGAAAGCCCCGATAAAGGGCAGAAATGGCCACAGACGGTCATGGGCGCGCTTTCATGCCGTCGTGATGCATTCCCAAGTGGCTGGGGCGTCGTTTCACCTTCCTTGGCGAACGTTGGCGGGAAATTCTGGCCGGTGATAGCCATTCCCTGCGGCCTACGGCCTAGGGCTAACGCGCTGCGCTTGTTTCTGCCCGCCTCTCTGCATCCAGAACGCGAAAACCAACCGACCGACAAAGGCAAGCTCGCATTTCGGATTATGGGCATGGGCCGTTACGCGCCAACCGGCATAAACTGCAACGCGACATGGACCGCGCCTAGGATCGCGGCACAAGCCCCGACGAACCAAAACACGGGGAACGGAAACGATACGGCGCGGGGTGCGGAGTCAAGACGCCCCGGCAAAAGGAGACGCAGACAAACAAAGCAGTGGATGGCCTTTCGCGCCCCTCGAGCCGCCACAAGTCACCCTAATGAGATGCTTAGTCTCCTTGGACTGCCAGAAATGCGGGGCTTTCGCGTGTCGTGTGGCGGTATCCGTGGCAATGCAGGGGCACTATGCGCAGCCCCACGTAGAATGTGGGGGCCGAGAGGGCGCGCGGAAGCATTTCTATCGATTGCCGCCTCGGATTTTTTCGTTAAAAATGACCGCTATTCGGGGGACGGACAAAGGTCACGGCAGTGCAGGAAAAGCGATATCAGATATTCCTAAGTTCAACTTTCACTGACCTGAGGGTGGAGCGACAAGCCGTGCGCGATATCATAATTAGGGGCGGTGATTTTCCCATCCAGATGGAAGACTTCCCAGCAAGCGACATTGACCAGTTAGAATATATTAAGCCCCTCATCGAAGAGAGTGATTACTACGTCCTGATAATCGGAGGGCGGTATGGCACAATTGCAGATGATGGCCTTAGCTATACACACAAAGAGTATCAACACGCAAAACGGTGCGGCGTACCCGTGCTCGTTCTGCTCCACGGCGATCTCGGGTCCATTCCGGCAGAGAAGTCGGAAGAAACCAGCGCCGGACGTAGGCGTCTTAATGACTTCATAAACGAGGCCCAAAGCGGACGACTTCGCAACACTTGGACCAATATTGATAATCTCAAACTCCACATGATGGAGGCGCTTTATCACGCCAAGGCTGCACATCCGAGAATTGGATGGGTCAGAGGCGACTCAGTTGCTAGCACTCAAGCCTTGGAAGAATTGAACACTGTCCGCAAAGAGAATGAGAAGTTTCGTGATGTTCTGGGTAATTTTTCAATTGAGGTTCCTATGCCTCAGTTGCCCCCTCCAGAAAACGATGTCCATATAAAGCTTCTTTCTAATCGAAATGCCCAAGGCTATGAGGCTGGCAAGATTGGTAGTAATGCCGTCGTCAAGGCTTCGTGGATAACATTGTTCCCAATTCTCTACTCAAATTTGAGCTGGTCCAACGACGAGTATAGTCCCGAATATCATGGCATTGATCGTCGGGAGTCTTGTTTAGCGATCGGGTCGGCTATCGCCGGTGAGATAATTCGCGACGATACGTCAAAGCTGTTCAAGATATCTGAGAATACGCTCGACCTACTGGTAAGTTATTACATCGAAGTGGGTTTGATGAAGACCGATGGAGCAAGCCCATTCACTACGAACGCTGAGCACCTCGCTAGGCGTCACCTTATCAACAATACAGGAAGGCCTGTCTTCACGGTTATCGATGGGGAGGTGGATGTAAGCGACTATGATGACATACCCTTTTAAGGTTTACCTCTTTTCGGCGTTAGCCGGGAAGAGGTAACCGGTCCTTGTGTAGCGAATGTCGGATTTACCTTACCATATGAACCGGAGGGGATAGGTTTCCTCCTTCTATGGTGGGCTGTAATTGATTCTGTCTGTCACCCAAAGCAGGGTACGCATGAACGTGGGACGGCAAGGATTGTGGGGATTGCTGGCGAAGCATTAACTTACCAGTAGGAAATAATAGAAAACGACTGGATAATCATCCTGCGGTTGCGCATCGAGGATGAGTCGTGAGTACCACCGAAAGAGGCGATAAGCTTGAAGATGCCTTTTACAATTTCCTTCTCGATCAACAAAATCGAGGAGAGGATGTCTATTGGACAATCCCACATGGAAAGTGCAAGATTCTCAAGAAAAAGAAATATCCGTCGAAAGACCGTGGCGCGCCTGTCCAGTTCGATATCGTTATCGAAACTTATAGACCGGGAGCGGAAGTACCATCCTTCTACCATGTGTTTGAATGCAAGAACTACTCTGGTAGCGTTCCAGATCACTACGTCCGTGAATTTTCGGACAAACTCAAAGAGCTATTTCCCCACAAACATAAAGGAGTGATGGTTGTTTCATCCAAGCTGCAATCGGGCGCACGAAAACTTGCTGAGAGCAGAGGAATAGCAATTGTAAAATACGCGGCGCATGGTGTAGAAATTCTAGCCGACCGCAGACTACGGCCATTTGTTAGTCACAGCTCCATCAAATCGCAGATTTTCCGGGAAGAGGCTCGTGCAACTGAGCTAAAGTTTTCCGCCTATTCTGAAGGCAACTATTTCAGTACCGTGGAAGACTTTCTTGCGAGTACCCACCTTGGGAACGAGTCGCCTGAGGTCCGTAATGCGGCTGCGAAACCCTCGGCCCCTTATGTCTCGTCTGACGAAATGAGGAGGTCCACTGAGGCAGTTCTAAATCAGATCAATTACGAAGCAGGTTGCGTCGATCTGACAAAAATATGCAAGGCCCTAGGCATCGATCTAACATACTCCGATAGCGTAGTAACGGACGCTGATGGCCTACAAATTCTAGGCACAGCTAATTTCGATTTAAGAACTATCGAAATTTACTCCCACCAAGACGGTAATCAAAAACGCTTCACGCTATGCCACGAAATAGGTCATTTCTATCTGAGGCACGACCGATACCTGCGATCAGACAAAATATTGGCAAGAGACTTAGAAATTAGTGACGAGTCGGAAAACACGTTCAACTACGAGCGCCTCGAATTCCAAGCGAACGCTTTTGCAGCCGATCTCATCCTCCCACACCACGCATTTATACGCGCAGTGGCAAAATATAAAGTCGAACTTGAGATTAAATACAAAGGCCACGGATATATATTCGTAGATAACCAGCCGGAAAACCTGTTTACCTATGAGAAGTTTCTCACGCTTTTGTCGATCGAATTCGAGGCATCCAAACAGGTGATCGAAATCAAACTTAAAAAGATGCAGTTGTTGAACGATCAAAGGGTAGCTAGCCGACCGACACCGGTTGCCCGGTTGGTTGGAAACATATTTGAACCCTAGCCAATCAGTGGAAGCCTCAGCGAGGCTCCCGTAGATCGTTTAATTAAGCCAGGACGGCTCATCGTCCATCCTGAAGCCGCTGTTGCTCTGGAACAGTTCAATGAACGCCTCGTAGGCTTTATCCCGGCGACCCTCTAGGTGCTCCTCGTGGGCCTTGTCGGTGTTCCTCGCCATCCGCCCATTAGCCTACAGCCATCGCAAGCACGTCCATACGGTCATCCTTTGCCTACGGGCTTACGCCCTAGGGCCTGCCGCGCTGGCCCTTGGCCACTGCCCGCCCTCTCAGGATAGCGGATCGCCATGCTCCAAAACCTCCGAAATGAGGGCCGGGGCGCACGATTCATGCGGGGCTGGACTCCAAATCGAAATTAAATTCCAATAAATGCATGTGAAGCGTTGACACGGGAAGGCAAACGGCTGTAAGGGAATGCAACGGAATGAAAAGGGCCGCGCCGCTTTGCGGGCTTCAGACGAACCGTTTTGCTAGGCCTCTGGCCGACTTTCATTACATCGACAGAACTATGTCAGCGGGCCTTAGCCTAGCAACGAATAGCCGTGACCTGAAACCAGAGGAACCGAATGGAACCATCGACAGAAAAGGAGACTCAAACGCATGGATGCAACACCTAACCAAACTCAAATGATCGTAGGCGCAAAGAACATTGCAACCGAAACCGGCCTTTCCCCGCGCCGGATTTACGCCCTCGTAGATCAGGGCAAAATTCCAGTCTTGAAAATCGGCTCTAGCATTGCGATCCGCCGCGCCAGCCTCGCCGCATGGCTTGACGGCTTGGAACGCAGCACGGCGCACTAAGCCGCCGCCTAGACGCACCACTACACCACGACAATTTGACGAATTGGCCCGCGCGAAAACAAGCGCCGGGAAGCGTCAGACCGCGACCAAAAAAGGAGGATCAAACATGACTTTCGAAAACGTTCTGGCCTATGTGCGGCCAGATTATGCGCCGGGAACAACGGTTTATGGCCTGCTATTTCCTGAGTGTGAAATTCAAATCACAAAGGCCGATGCGCAGCACGGCACCGTAACAACCACGATCAAAGGCGCGCGGGCAGGCGATACGATGCGGGGCCGAATTTCATCTTTCATCGACTTGGCGCGCCGCGACAAAGCCGCCGTCTTCATCGCGACAGACGACGCCGGGCAAACCGGTTTCATGCGCAAGCTCATGACTCAGGCAATGCCGGAAATGCAGGCGACAGACGCGGCGGAATTCGTTTCTGGCAACTTTGCCGGTTGTGGCGCGACACACCATAGCATCGAGCGGATTCAGGAATTCGCAGCATGACCCGGCAGCAAGACGAAGACAGCCGCAAGATTGCCGCCATGCTGGCCCGCAAGCCGATCAAATGGACGCCGAGCGCGAATTGGCGACAGGCACAGGCACCACGACACGAAAACGACAAGCACCGGTAACGGCGCACAACGAAAAGGAGAAAGTTATATGACGGAACAAAACACAACGCAGCCGGCAGCACCGACACAAGCCCCGGAATGGTGGCGCGGCAAATTCATTCTGGCATTGATGGACAACACGAGCCGGGCCGAAGGTGAGCGCGCTAAGCTGGGAATCATCTATGAGGTTCAAGGCGTTTACGGCGGGCGTCTCGTCACTGAAATTCGCATGGCAGACGGCACGCTTACAAGCAGCGCTTTGCCCGTCAATTTCTTCGAGATTGACCGCCTTACTTCGTCGCCCGACGTGAGCAAGACAGGAACCCGCATGTTCTCTAGCTACAGCGATGCTATGGCCTTTGCGGTCGCGGCTGGGGCGGACACACCACTAGGTGATTTGACGCCGGAACAGGTCGCAAGCTATCGCGAGTCACTAGCCAGTGACAATGAAGGCCAGGCCAGTGACCGGACCCGCCGCAATGCCTAACGCAAAGCCGGGATCGATCGCCAGCACCGCCGAAACTGGGCTTACTGCCGTCGCTCTGACGATGGACGGCACGCGCCGCACCGCCGAGTTTTTCCGCGTCAAAGGCATGGACGTAACGAATTCTGAGTTGATCGTGGTTCCGCTGAATCACCCCGACTCTGAGCCGTCGCGCCTGCCGCTGTATGCCAGCCATTCCGAAGAAACGGGCCTGCCGTCGCACATGGTGTGTGACACGCCCCAGCTTGCTTGGGAATACGCGAAAATTCATGGCTACAAGGTCAAGCCATGCGTTTCTGAAGCCGCGTAAAACTTCAAAACCGACCGACAAAATAAGGCCTTTGCATGGGGCAGGGCCTACTAACCAACAGGAGGAAATTCAATGACATACCTAAACGGCTTTCACATCGTGGCACGCACGAAAGAGCGCGATATCACGTCCGATTATGCAATCTACAAGGTTGTAGAACAGCTTTCCGACAACCTTATTGCGCAGCCCGTGGCGACCGGCGGCGAACCGCTGAAAAGCGAGCCTTGCGCCATTTTCGGCGTTACGCGCCTGAAGGCTGGCAAGCTTTTCGCCAGCTATAACGCAGCGCTTCTCTACGACACCAAAATGCGAACCGGCAACCTACCGACTCAGAAAGTCCGCGTGCCTATCACCCGATAACAAGCACCGGCCCGGAGGCTTTCCCCTTCCGGGCCATGCATCGAGACACGATAACAAAAAAAGGAGATGACACGATGAAAGGAATTGCAACACACACAACTGACGCACGGGCCAGCGCCACGACGGAAAGCGCACCATACCGGGCCGCAACGGTCAAAATGAAACACCTGTTTTCAACTGGTCACTGCCTAGAGACATTCTTGCGCGACGACGGGCGGACGCAAGTAAGCTGGCGACCCGGAATCCCGCCAATGACAAGCTACCCAAAGCGCGCCGCAGTCCTGCCGCACTACCGGGCAGCGCTAGACAACTGGCACGGCTTCCTAGGCCGCGAAACTGACATTATGGGCGGTTTTCCCGACACGATGACGGTTGAAAGGGGCTTGGCATGACAGCAAAAACAGCCGCAAACACGAACCGCAGCATGGCGGCGCACGATATCAGGATTGCAGGATTCGGCCCGGTTGCCGCTGCCGCCTCAGACTTCCATGGAGGGCGCGTTCTCGCGACCTTTACCGCACATATCAAGGCCATGGACGCGACGTTTATTGATCTGACGCTTTCCCACCACGACATGAATAAATTCATGGTGACTGTGACGGCGAAAACCCGCATGAGTCAGCCCATGCCCATCACGCCCGGTGGATCAATGGAGCGGGCCTTGGCTGAAGCCGCTGGCAAGGCTTGGAACCGCCTAAGTGTTGAGGATATATGCTACTTGCGCCAGCTTTACGCCAGCAGAGCGAAGGTTGCGTAAGGTGATAACCGCTATTCTTACCCCACCAATGACGCGAATTTTAAGCGACGACATGCCGTGATGATTAATCACCCATGACGGACGGAAACGCTCGAAATTCCCGCCAATATCCCCAAACTGAAAAGGAGGACACCATTGAACGACAATGACAAGCTTTACACCATCGAACTAATCGGTTCGCACCTTGCCCGACATGTCGAAAGCGGAATCGAAAACAATCAAGGCAAGCGAAAGAATTTCCCGACTACCCGCAGCGCCATTCCACCGCTTTGCCGCGACCTCATCCAACGAGACCATAATCCTGATTCGAAAGCGTCTATCGTGCGCCGACGCGAAAACGGATCATTCATGCAGGTCATGAAAGGAAACCGAACCCTAGGACAATGGGCGGACTTGGATGCAACGGAAAGCGAACTGACCGGACCTCGCATTACGAAATTCAAGCCGTTTGACGGCTCAGCCTTCGACAGTGGACAGCGCAAGGCCGCATAGCATCGATTTTAAGCCCTACCATTGACGAGAATTTTAAGCGTTTGGGTGTCTGGACGGATAGTCGCCCACCTTGCCCATGATCGACAGAAATTCGCGTCAATGTAGCCCCTACCTTTTGAAATATGGTTTTGGAATTTTTGGAACCCTTTTGTTTCAGGATCGCAAAACGAGAAACAGGCACCGGCAATTGAGCCTCTCCCTGCGGCCTACGGCCTAGGGCTAACGCGCTGCGCTTGTTACTGCCCGCCCTCTCTGCAACCCGGGGCGGAATGGACGAAAAGCCGCACCACAACGAACCATTGCGCCATTGAACCGTTACAGCCATTGCGCCATGCCGTGCCAGTTGTGCCAGTGAGAGGCGGGCAGTCGCCACGGCGCAAGCCGGGGCAAAAAGGATTCCATTCCAGCCCTGCCGCGATCCGGGCCATACCAGCTATTGCCCCGCTGATTTTCCATTACGCAATTTAAGTCAAGCAAATGACGCAAATATTCCATTACCTTTTCTTGATCTACTGATTTAATGAAACACGATAAGCCTTAGTGACGATTTTCGAAAACCGTCGCTTCGCCATTGTGAGCATTTGCTCATGACGCGAACATTTGCCCCTAGGCCTGATTCTGCAGGGCTACGCACGAACCCACCTCTCCGGTCCTCAGAACATTGACCCATACAGATTCGAGACCACGCCCCCCCGGTTGTGCCTTGGTCTCTGGCACCCTGACCATAGGCTGCGCTAATGCAACCTCGCATGACTTGGCTTGTTCCGCATCATCGAATGACTTCGCAACGTTGCAAGCCCGGCATAGGCATTGCGTATTGCTTGACAAATGATCGACGCCATTCGTTAAGGATTCCACATGATCCAACTCCGGGAGTCCCATTGGTTAGGCGTGGATCGATTGCACCGCGAATGACGTTGTTATTGCTGACTTCCATTTTCATATTTCTCCTCTCCGTTTTCACCACCACCTTTCCACCACCTTTGTGTTTTGCTTTGCTTTTGGTAGTCGCGGCCCAACACCTGAGACCCTTGCTAGATGGGGGTGTCACCACCACCACCTAGTAGGGGTTATAGGGGTGTGGTGGTGGGAGGCTATTTCCACCATGTTCACCACCTTTGAAACTCAAAAGGTGGTGGGTCGTTTTCTGCTATCCGTCATCACCATATCGGTGCGAATATTCGCTGTCCGTTTCTCTCAAAACGAGAAACTTCCTTTCCCGTCCATTCGGCCCCTTTACCGTCTTGATATCCAGTTTATCGCCAGTAAGTCGACTCACTGCTGACTTAAAATCGCCTTCTGTGAAGCTTGTAGGTCTCATTGCGTGCAACTCATTTGCAGCGCGATATTCAGGGATGTAGGGCGTATTAAACGCAAGATGTCCCTTTCCCCTCCAAAACTCGTCAAGCCTTGTCAGAACCTCGCGTTCAGCATCGCCACGTCGCTTTTTTTCCTCGGGCGTTGGCGGCGCATTCTCGTCATGCAAAACGAAAACACCCCTTTGCCATTTGACGACAAAGCCTTTCCCCTTCTTGCCATAGTTCGACTTGGTATTCCTGATACGGCGCAAGTTGCCGGACTCGTCCTTTTCTTCCGTCATGAATACCGCCGCGCGGACCGAGTTGAACCACGCCGTTGAGCCTGATTTGCCCGTGCCTGACTCAATGCCGGATTGCGACGGATGATAAAGCAGGACAACGGTAACACGCTGCGCAATGGCTAAGGTGCGCAACATAGCCACGAATTGACGGACTTGAACGCGCTTAATCTCGTCACCGCCGAAAAGGTCCGCCGCTGTATCGAGCCACAAAGCCACGGGGCGCACGCGCTTGACTGTCTCGACAAGCCTATGCCACGTCTCAGTCGGTTGCATCTGGCCTTTCTTGTCTGGTTCGCTCAACAACGGGTCTTTATCGGCCATGGGGATCAAATGAAGCCCGTTAATTTCACCGCGCGCCACGCCCTCACTTCTTGCGATGTCGTGGAACCGTCGCTTGAATTCGTTTTCATCGTCTTCCGCGCCGAGATAGATCACCGGCCCGCCCATGACGTCACGACCTAGGAACGTCTTGCGTCTCAGGGCAGTGACAGCCGCCGCTTGCGATCCAAGTAAGGATTTGCCCGTGCCGCCCTCAGCCGATAGAATGCCGACCTGATATAGCGGAAACATGCCATCCCAATACCACTCCCGCTTAGGAACATCGTCGTCATTCCAGTCTTTCATTTGGACAGACTCAAGCGGCTCGAAATCGCTCGTTGGCACATCAGAATCATATTCATCCGGGGCCGGTTTTTCGTCATATTCCGGCACGAAGTCATATCGGTCCGAGTCGTCATAAGGCTGACGATAATCGTCTTCCGTCGCCTCGTATCTTTCGCGATGGATTTCTTCTAATTCGAGTCTTTGCCTCTCAGGCGCGTAGGCCTCCCATGCTAGGCGTTCTTCCTCATTAATGGTGGAATTAGTCATGCGCTGCCGCTTCAAGGCCAGCAATCCACGACTCCAGCGTTGCGCGACGGATTGCGATTGATCCGCCCATCTTGAACACAGGGATTTCCTTGCGTTCGCTCATGACGTGGACGCGCTGGGCCGGAACCCCGATAACCTCAGCAATGTTTCGCGCGCCTACGATAACCTCAGATTTTTGCATTCTTCCTCCTTTTTCGAAACGATGCAGGAACGGAAAAAACGCGCCGATTGGATGCAGCCTTGGGCCGCGCCAAAATGGCGTTTGTCATTCCTAGCGATGTAATGATTGCTTGCGGATCGCATGGGCCAGACGTGGCGCGATTCCGATTGCGAGAGGATTTTAGGATCATGGCGGGGTGCAGGTCAATACATTTTATTACATGATTGGTATTTTGCGGCCTGCATACCCACTTCAATTGCGCTTCTTTCCTCAAGGCCAGTCAAGCCACGTCAACACGCCGTAGGACACGCCACCCGAAGCGACACTTCCCCATTTCGTCACTTTCGCCGCGTTATCCATAGAAGGGCGGGCAGTTAAGGGGCGAAAGCCCCGAAAGGCCGATAGGCCGTAAATCCGAACCACAGCGGGGCAGGGGCTGGCCATACTGACACCGGCCTTGCGACACACGCCACGAAAAACGGATTGCGCGTCACGGGGCAGCTATGTGGCGAAATGGTAAAATTCACCCGGGTGTTTTGCACCGTAGTGGATTGCGTCTCGTCACTGGTGCAACCCAGTAGGAGAGGCCATTCCCTGCGGCCTACGGCCTACGGCCTAGGGCTAACGCGCTGCGCTTGTTACTGCCCGCCTCAGCAGGCCACACGGCTGGAATGGATTGTGACGCATCGCCTAGGTCCGGCAATGGAACATGACTAGCGGGCAGCAAAGCAAAGGGCGATAACCCGCGCAAGAACGGCGGTAGCCGGTCAATACGATCAACGACCCCATTTCATGGCTTCGCCGTGTCTGCGCGGCTGCGCCTTACTGCCACCCGCAAGGCTCTCCAGCGATAAAGGCCGACAAGGCAAACCGATAGGCTAGCAGGTCAGTTGTTGCCGTGGGCCTTTCCAGAACGCGGACGTTTGTGCGAAGCTATCGGCTGACAAAAACAGGATGGTGATAAAGTGGGAAATTTTAAAGTGCCTAAGGCGGAAAACGGCTTCTACCACAAGGGCGTAATGACGGGTGTGTTGGACTATCGCTACAACTACGAACTTCAGCGCGGAGATATTCGATGCACCGGCCCTGCGGACAAGGAGGGTCTTATCACCTTTTTCACTGATATTGATCCAGACGTGGAGCAGATTGTGGTTTACGTCGATGGGAAGCCTGATGAATGGTATGCACTTGAGGACGGTCAGTGGAACGACATTAGGCCAGTAACTAAATGATGGCTAGCCTAATTGGGGCGTCTAGCGCGATTAGATATTCGTCTAGAGCGAGCATTCGAAAAGCTGTATTTGCTGAGATGGTTGAGGATTTGAACTTTCTATAATAGTCCGACAGCCGACGAAATTTGGATTGAATGGCATGGAGACCACCGCTCATTCCGTGTGCGCGCATCTTGAATCGTGCTGGCAGTGGCTGGCTGTGAATCTTACAGCTTTGAATACCGTCCCCGTTGCGGTTTATTCGGCAATAATCCTGTTTCTTGTGAAGGAGGCGCTCGAATGGCGTCGTCGCAAGAGAGCCGATGATCGCAAAATTCGCGTTTACAAAATGGTCCTTGCGCACGAGTGCGAGCGCATTCACTGGTTTGTTAAGTCGATGAGGGACAAAGCTCTGCAAGTTAGGCGGGCCAGGGGTGGGTACATAGTACGTTCAGATGCAAGCGGACGCATACGGTTTGTACATATGAGGACGACCGTGGAAGAGGGGTCGAGTTCGATGCTTCCCAACGTTCACGAAGCCGCATTTGAAAAATATGCAATCGAGGTCGCTTATTTGGATGAGCAGTTTGCTCAAAAGGTAAGGGCCGCAGTGCAGGCGGCTTTGACCCTTAAGCACATTCGAGCAAGTGTGATAGACTATGCTGACCCCGAATATGAGTATGCCAGCGACGGCTTCTATAGTGCTTTCTGGTCTTATGTTGATCGGGAGTTGGAGGCCACGTTCGAACCAGTTGCCGATCTTTACATGGTCTGCACAGGCAATGTTCTGTCCAATTTCAGCCTTCTCTAAATTTCCTCTGGCTCCTCATTGCCGCTCCCCTTCCTCATAAGCCGTACCGTGTAAGTGTCCCGGCGCTCCCCCCCATGCACTCTGCGATCCTGCTATGCTGCACTGTGGCAGGCAATATGCGCAGGTGTCGGTTTGCCTCCTTTCCGGTTTGGTGTCTGCGTCTTCAGAATCGCGATGGTTTTGCTTTCGATGTCCTGATTTTCCGGGGTGAAGCGGCGCGACGGCCTCCGGGCTGTGATTCCAGATATCAACGGTTTGGGTAAAGCGTGCCATGGCGGCGGTTCCTTGTGGTGGATTGTGGATCGCTATGTATCCCGGATCGCGCTAGTTCATGCCGTGGTTTGTGCGTGGCGAGCTTCAGCGGTTGATTTTGATGGATGCGGCTGGAAATGGCCTATAGGCGTCCATGACTCGCTATGGCCGAAACAGCGTGACGTGCCTTTAGTCGGCCTCACTGCCGCGCCTACGGCTTGCCACTGCCTGCCCTCTATTTTTCGGTGAGCAGGACTCGACCAGAGCCAGCAATGCTAGGCCGTAGGCGCAACGTGGCGCGTCGAACAATACGAATGGGAAATGAAAGAGGGAAGGAAAGCAGCTGTTGCATTTCTGCCGAGGCGCGCGCCAGCGGGCCGGGAATGACTCGATTCTGTACGCCTAGGCCGTCCAAACCTGACCGTGATCCACCATGTTCCACCGTGGTCATGATCCAAATGTGTTCCATGTAACCGCCGGTAACAGGATGTAAAAGCCCAGAAAACAAGGGATTCCACTGTGTCGGGTTTGGAACATAAAAAGGCCTCATCGATTCCGACAAGGCCTTGATCTCTTTGGGGAATTTTGGTGAGAGCGCAGGGATTCGAACCCTGGACCTACTGATTAAAAGTCAGTTGCTCTACCGGCTGAGCTACGCTCTCCCGTGTCGGGGCTGATTTGCCCTTCGGAAGTGCGCGGAACATAGGTAGAGCGATCCGTTCGGTCAACCCAAAAAAAGCGCTTTCGACAATCAATCTGGTTTTTTTTGTCGCACCCCCAAAAAGGTGATTGGAGAGAGGGGGCGGCTGGGGATAAAACCGGCTTCAGGCGTGTCGGGTAAACGGGTGAAATCGTTTTGCAGCAATGACATGCACGAAAATGAAGCGTGAAGTGCGGGCGAATCTTCAAAATCGCGGCGGCTTTGCGGGATGCGGAGTTCTTCTTGTCGATTGCCGATATTTCCCTGTTCAGCGCGCTCCTGGCCGGCGCTCTTTCGTTTCTGTCGCCCTGTGTGCTGCCGCTTGTGCCACCCTATCTCTGTTATATGGCCGGTGTTTCCGTCGAGCAGTTCAAGACGGAGGAGACCGCGCCGCGGCCGGAGATTCGCAGGGCCGTGATGTTCTCGGCTTTCTTCTTCACCCTCGGTTTCGCCACTGTTTTCGTGGCGCTGGGGGCAGGCGCTTCGACGATCGGCACGTTGCTGCGACAGAATCTCGATATTCTCGCCAAGATCGGCGGTTTCATCATTATCCTCATGGGCCTGAATTTTCTCGGCGTGTTCCGCATCGGCCTGTTTTCGCGCGAGGCGCGGTTTCAGGGGGCGGGCAAACCGGCAACGCTTTCCGGCGCCTATGTCATGGGCCTTGCCTTCGCCTTCGGCTGGACGCCCTGCATCGGTCCGGTTCTGGGGGCGATCCTCGGGGTTGCCGCGTCGCGCGAGACGGTTGGCGACGGCGCGATGCTGCTTGCCGTCTATTCGCTCGGTCTTGCGGTGCCGTTCTGGATTGCGGCGGCGTTTTCCGGTTCCTTCATGCGTTTCCTCGTGCGCTTCCGCCGCCATCTCGGTCTCGTCGAAAAGGTGATGGGTGTGCTTCTGGTGCTTACCGGTATCGCTTTCATGTCGGGTTTCATCACCAACGTGGCGATCTGGTTCCAGGAGACCTTTCCGATCCTGATGAAAATCGGCTAAGCCTCTCGCGGACTTGGAGCATTTCTGCTTTTCTCCGAAACGCGAAAACGCTCTACCTCTTTGTTTTACGCACTTTTGACGGAAATGCTCTTGAGGAACGACCGTGGCTGATATCGTTGGATTGCTGTTGCCGTTTTTCGGCCTGATCTTCATCGGTTACGGCGCGGCGCGGATAACAAAACAGCCGGTCGAGGCGATGGGCTGGCTGAACACCTTCATCATCTATGCGGCCTTACCGGCGCTGTTTTTCAAGCTGGTGTCGAAAACGCCGGTGGAAGAGCTGGCGCGGATGGATTTCGTTGCCGCCAGCCTTGCCTGCACCTATGGCATTTTTCTGCTGGTGTTCCTGATCGGCCGGTTTGTCCGCAAGAACAGCCTCGCCGAAACCACGATCCAGAGTTTCGCGGCAAGTTACGGTAATATCGGTTACATGGGGCCGGGCCTTGCGCTTCTGGCGCTTGGCGAAAAGGCGGCGGTGCCGGTGGCGCTGATCGTCTGCCTTGAAAACGCCGCGCATTTCATCGTCGCGCCGGCGATGATGGCGGTTGCGGGCGGCGACAAGCGCTCGGCTGGAAGGCTTGCGCTGGATGTGGCGCGCAAGGTCATTACCCATCCGTTCATCGTCTCGGTGATTGCCGGATTTCTCGCCGCTTCGCTGTCATGGCAGCCGCCGGAGGCGGTGCAGCGGCTTGTCGATTATCTGGCGCAATCGGCAGCGCCCTGCGCGCTGTTTGCCATGGGCGTGACGCTGGCGCTTCGGCCGATGAAGCGCGTGCCGGTGGAGATCAGCTATATCGTGCCGGCCAAGCTGATCCTGCATCCGCTCGCTGCCTATCTGGTCCTGTCGTCGCTCGGGCGGTTCGAACCGGTGTGGATCTATTCCGCCGTTCTGCTTGCTGCGCTACCGACCGCGACGAATGTCTTCGTTATCGGTCAACAATATCACGTCTGGCAGGAGCGCGCGTCGGCAACGATCCTGATTTCGACGGTGCTGTCGGTCTTCACGCTGACTGGCGTGGTGTATTTCATCCAGCCTTTTTGAAGCTGCCGAACAGCAGCGAGGGCAGGGCCTTCAGCCCACGGCCCGGCTCGATGCCTTCGCGCATGACCATGCTTCTGAGCGTGCCGATGCCGGAGAGGACATGCAGACCAGCCGCGCGCGCCATCTGCACCGGCAGGAAATCGGAAAGCAGGGAGCGATTGAGGAGATCGACGCTGAGGGTACGCGTGTAGACATCCGCGCGTCGTTTGCGGTCGAAGCTGCTGCCGGCGTCTGCTGCTATCGGCCGGTCGGAGACGGCGCCCAGCAGTTCCGTCAGCACGATGATGTCGCGTAGGCTGAGGTTCAGCCCCTGCGCGCCGATGGGCGGAAAACCATGCGCCGCCTCGCCGATCAGGGCCACGCGGCCCTTTCCGAAGCGGTGCGCCGTCATGGAAGACAGCGGCCATGCCTGCACGCTGTCCTCCACGGTAACAGCGCCGAGCATGGATTGCATGCGTTCCTCGACCTTCAGGCTCAGGGCTTCCAGCGGCAGCGCCGTCAGTTCTTCCGCCTGCTGTGGCGTGACGACCCAGACGAGGCTGGAGCGGTCGCCGGGCAGGGGAACCTGCGTGAAAGGTCCGGTCGGCGTGTGGAATTCCGTCGAGACATTGCCGTGCGGCCGGCTGTGGCCGAAATTCAGGACGATGGCGGTCTGCGGATAGGACCAGGATTTGACGCCGATGCCGGCCGCATCCCGCACCATCGATTTCCGGCCATCCGCGCCGATCAGGAAATCGGCGGAGATGATTTCACCATCGCCAAGCGTTACCGAGACGCGGTCGTTGCCGATGTCGATTGTCCCGGCCACGGTGTCGAGACGGGTGATATTGTGTTCCTGTTCGACAGCTTCGCCAAGCACGCCCAGAAGCGCTTCGTTGGGAATGTTCCAACCGAAGGCGTCGAGCCCGATTTCGGAGGATCGGAACTGCACCGTCGGCGCGCGCAGCAGGCGGTCGGTGCCGTCGATGATCTGCATGGTGGAAAGACGAGCGGCGGAAGGGGCGATGCGCGACCACAGGCCGAGGCGGTCCATGAAGCGGATCGACTGGTCCATCAGCGCCGTGGTGCGCCGGTCCTTCCTGTCGCTTGAAGGTGCGATGAGCGCCACGTGGCGGCCGGCCCGGGCGAGTGCTATGGCCGCGATCTGGCCCGCAAGTCCCGCACCGATGATGGCGATATCGAAGTGTCTCATGGTCCTGATCCGTTGTTATTTCCAGAGCATCATAGAGGCTTTGCGCGGGTAAATCCACTTGGACGCCGCAACATCCGGGCGCAAACATTCGTTGGTTGCGCCACTATATTAGTCTTAGGATAAGCGGATTGAGCCGGTTGCAAAGCGTGGTGAATGGCCGCATACCGGAATGAACAGGGCGGATGAAAAGCGGGGCGCAGACGCTGACCATGAAAATTTTCAACTACAAGCGTGTTCCCTACGCGGAAATCCGCGCCTTTTCCGTGCATATGCTGACGGCATCCGGCTCGTTCCTGGCTTTTCTCGGCGTCGTCGCGGCTGCCGAACACCGTTTCGTCGATATGTTCTGGTGGCTGGGGCTTGCGCTGCTGGTCGATGGTATCGATGGCCCCATCGCCCGCAAGGTGCGGGTAAAGGAAGTTCTGCCCAACTGGTCCGGCGATACGCTCGACAACATCATCGACTACGTGACCTATGTGCTTCTGCCCGCCTTTGCGCTTTACCAGAGCGGCATGATCGGCGAGCCGCTATCCTTCGTTGCCGCCGGCATGATCGTGGTGTCGAGCGCCATTTATTATGCCGATATGGGCATGAAGACGGATGAATATTTTTTCTCGGGCTTCCCGGTGGTTTGGAACATGGTGGTTTTCACCCTGTTCGTTCTGGATGCCAGCGCCACCACGGCTATGACCGTCGTTACCGTTTCGGTGTTTCTGACGTTCCTGCCGATCAATTTCCTGCATCCGGTGCGGGTGAAGCGGCTGCGGCCGCTCAATCTGGCTGTCGTGTTCGTCTGGTGCGCGCTCGGTGGTTATGCGTTGCTGATGCATTTTGAAACGCCGACATGGGCGGTGATCGCATTCACGGCGAGCGGCATCTATCTTTATTGCATCGGGGGAATATTGCAGTTTTTCCCTGCGCTCGGCGCGAAATAAGAAAAAGGTAAAGCCGTTTATTGCTTGTGCAAATTGCATTTAAGCAACTGCTTTTTATGTTGTGCGCAGCAGCAAAACAGTTATCAATAAATCATGGTCGCGCAGCATTGCATACGCATTGCCACGGGATTGGGAACAATGACCACGGCTGTTAAAAATGCTTCGAAGAAGGCATGAGCGGCCGGTGAAAGAGGGAACTCGTGACTGGAACTTTGGCGCCAGAGGCCGTGCCTCTCCTGTCCGTTCGCAAGCTGACCAAGCTGTTCGGCAATTTTGCCGCCTGCAACGGCATCGATCTCGATATTGCGCCGGGCGAAATCCATGCGCTTCTGGGTGAAAACGGCGCGGGCAAGTCCACGCTGGTCAAGATGCTGTTCGGCGTCCTTGCACCGACAGAAGGCGACATCATCTGGCAGGGCCAGCCGGTTTCCGTGGGCTCGCCCAGCGAGGCCCGCAGGCTCGGTATCGGCATGGTGTTCCAGCATTTTTCGCTGTTTGAGGCGCTGACGGTCGCTGAAAACATCGCCCTTTCGCTCGATCCGAAAATTTCTCTGAAGGAAATCGCAAGGGAAGCGGAAACGCTGTCGCGGGCCTATGGCCTGCCGCTTGATCCCAATGCGCATGTGGCCGATCTTTCGGTCGGCGAGCGCCAGCGCATCGAGATCGTCCGCGCCCTGTTGCAGAACCCGCGCCTGATCATTCTTGATGAGCCGACCTCGGTTTTGACGCCGCAGGAGGCTGACAAGCTGTTCGAGACGTTGGCAAAGCTGAAGGCCGAAGGCCGATCGGTGCTGTATATCAGCCACCGCCTCGAAGAGGTGCAGCGCATCTGTGATCGCGCCACCGTCCTGCGTCACGGCAAGGTGACGGGTGCGTGTGATCCGCGCAAGGAAACGCCGGCATCGCTGGCGCGCATGATGGTTGGCAGCGATGTCGCAAGCGTTTCGCGGGCAACGGGTGAAGCGCTTGGCGCGCCGCAGATTGAAGTCATGGCGCTTTCGGTCGCGCCGCGCACGCCTTTTGCCGTGGCCTTGAAATCGATTTCCATGAATGTGCGCGCCGGAGAAGTGCTGGCGATTGCCGGTGTGGCCGGCAACGGGCAGGGCGAACTGTTCGACGCGCTTTCGGGCGAATATCCCGTCTATAATAATGACGCCATCCATCTGCGCGGCAAGGCGGTCGGCCGCATCGGCATCAATGGCCGCCGGCTGATGGGCGCCGGTTTCGTGCCGGAGGAGCGCCATGGCCATGCCGCCGTTCCGGGCATGAGCCTTTCCGACAATCTTTTGCTGGCGCGGGCGCGCTCCGACCGCAAGGCGTTTCTGACGGGCGGTTTTCTGCGCATCATCCGCGGCTCGGTCATCAAGACGGCGGCGCGGCGCATTTCGGAAACCATGGATGTGCGCAAAAGCGGGGCCGATCCGCTGGCGGGATCGCTTTCCGGCGGCAACCTGCAGAAATTCATCGTCGGGCGCGAGCTTGATCGTCAGCCGGCGGTGCTGGTGGTCAACCAGCCGACCTGGGGTGTGGATGCCGGTGCTGCAAGCCGTATCCGCCAGGCGCTGGTCGATCTCGCCAAGGCCGGCTCGGCCGTCATCGTCATCAGCCAGGATCTCGATGAAATCTTCGAGGTCGCCACCAATATCGCGGTCATTTCCGACGGCAAGCTTTCCGAGGCCCATCCGGTGGAAGATATGACGCTTGAAAAGATCGGCCTGCTGATGGGCGGCATCCATACACATTCGGGAGCCGCCCAGCATGCGCATTGAGCTTGAAAAACGGGCAGGGGTCTCGAAGCTATTCACCCTGCTTTCGCCGCTGCTGGCGCTGGTGCTGACGCTGCTCGTCGGCGCGATCATGTTCGCCATGCTTGGCAAAAATCCGGCCCACGCGCTTTACGCCTTTTTCGTCGAGCCGCTGCTGGAGGTCTGGTCGCTGCATGAGCTGGCAATCAAGGCCGCACCGCTGATCCTGATCGGCGTCGGCCTGTCGATCTGTTATCGCTCCAATAACTGGAATATCGGCGCGGAGGGGCAATTCACCATCGGCGCGATTACCGGTTCCATCCTGCCGGTGCTTTATCCCGACTGGCATTCGCCGCTCATCCTGCCGTTGATGATGGTGATGGGCGCTGTCGGCGGGGCGCTTTATGCCGGTATTCCGGCGCTGTTGAAGACGAAGTTCAACACCAATGAAATCCTTGTCAGCCTGATGCTGGTCTATGTCGCGCAGCTCTTCCTCGACTGGCTGACGCGCGGCATCTGGCGCGATCCCGGCGGTTACAACTTTCCGCAGACAAAGGCATTCAACGACAGCGCCGTTTTGCCGGAAATGCTGGCGTCGGGCCGGGCGCATTGGGGTTTCGTTTTTGCCATCGTTGCGGCCATCGCGTTGTGGTTCATGATGCGCTACATGCTCAAGGGCTTTGAAGTTACCGTGCTTGGCCAATCGGCGCGGGCCGGGCGCTTTGCCGGTTTCTCCTCCAGCCGCATGGTGTGGTTTTCGCTGCTGCTATCGGGCGCGCTGGCCGGGCTTGCTGGCATTTCGGAAGCTTCCGGTTCCATCGGCCATCTCCAGCCCAGCATTTCGCCGGGTTATGGTTTCACCGCCATCATCGTCGCCTTTCTCGGCCGCCTCAATCCGCTTGGCATCATCCTTTCCGGGCTGGTGCTGGCGCTGACCTATCTCGGGGGTGAGGCGGCACAGCTTTCGATCGGTGTGTCGGACAAGGTGACACGGGTGTTTCAGGGGCTGATGCTGTTCTTCGTTCTGTCCTGCGATACGCTGATTTTCTACCGCATCCGGGTCGTTTTCGCCGGCAAGGCGCATCACAAGCAAGGAGCGGCATGATGGATATGCTTCAGGCCATTCTCCTAACCGTCATCACCGCCGCGACGCCGCTAGTCATCGCCGCTTCGGGCGAGCTGGTGGTGGAGCGCTCGGGCGTGCTCAATCTCGGTGTTGAGGGCATGATGATCATGGGCGCGGTCTGCGCTTTCGCGGCCTCTCATATGACGGGTTCCCCCTATCTCGGCATTCTGGCCGGCATCGCCTCCGGGGCGGTATTTTCGCTGCTTTTCGGTTTCCTGACGCTGACGCTTGTCACCAACCAGGTGGCGACGGGGCTGGCGCTCACCATTCTCGGGCTTGGCGTTTCCGGCATGCTGGGTGAAAGCTTTGTCGGTCTGCCTGGCATCAAGCTACAGCCCATCGTGTTTCCGGTCTTGTCGGAAATACCCTTTTTCGGTCCGCTGCTGTTCCGGCAGGATCTGATCTTCTACATGTCCATCGCGCTGGTCTTCGGTATCGGCTGGTTTCTGTTCAAAAGCCGCGCCGGGCTTAAAGTCCGCGCCATTGGCGACAGCCATGCCTCGGCGCACGCGCTTGGCATCAACGTTATCCGCACGCGGTATCTGGCGGTCATGTTCGGCGGCGCCTGCGCCGGTCTTGCAGGCGCCCAGCTGTCGCTGGTCTATACGCCGCAATGGGTGGAAAACATGTCGGCCGGGCGCGGCTGGATTGCGCTGGCGCTCGTCGTCTTCGCCTCCTGGCGTCCGTGGCGCCTGCTGGCGGGCGGTTATCTGTTCGGCGCTGTCACCATCGGCCAGTTGCACGCGCAGGCCTTCGGCATCGGCGTGCCTTCGCAGCTGCTTTCGGCGATGCCTTATCTCGCAACTATTGTCGTGCTGGTCATCATCTCGCATAATCGCCGCACGACCTTGATCAACACACCGGCATCGCTGGGCAAATCCTTCGTGCCGGACAGGTGAAGAAGAATCCTCAAGTCTCCAAACCAACAGGGGTAAAAATGAAAAAACTGGTCATCGCACTCGCCGCTTCTGTCGCGGCCCTCGGAGGCGTCGTTTCCTCCGCTGAAGCCGCCGACGCCAAGAAGGTCTGCTTCATCTATGTCGGCAGCCGCACCGATGGCGGCTGGACACAGGCGCATGAAATTGGCCGCGAAGAGCTGCAGAAGCACTTCGGCGACAAGATCGAAACGCCGTTCCTCGAAAGCGTTCCGGAAGGCCCGGATGCCGAACGCGCCATCGAGCGTATGGCCCGTTCCGGCTGCGAACTGGTGTTCACCACCTCCTTCGGTTTCATGGATGCGACCGTGAAGGTTGCCCAGAAATTCCCCAAGGTGAAGTTCGAGCACGCCACCGGCTTCAAGACCGCTGAAAACGTCGCGACCTACAATGCGCGCTTCTATGAAGGCCGTTATATTCAGGGCCAGATCGCCGCGAAGATGTCGAAGAAAGGTGTCGCCGGCTACATCGCTTCCTTCCCGATCCCGGAAGTGGTGATGGGCATTGACGCCTTCGTTCTCGGTGCACAGTCGGTTAACCCGGACTTCAAGCTCAAGGTCGTATGGGCCAATACGTGGTTCGACCCCGGCAAGGAAGCCGATGCCGCCAAGGCGCTGATCGACCAGGGCGTCGATATCCTGACGCAGCACACCGACACGACAGCACCGATGCAGGTTGCAGCAGAGCGCGGTATCAAGGCTTTCGGTCAGGCATCCGACATGATCAAGGCCGGTCCCGAGACGCAGCTGACCGCCATCAAGGATACCTGGGGCGCTTATTACATCAAGCGCACGCAGGCTTTGCTTGACGGCACCTGGAAGTCGGAATCCATCTGGGATGGCCTGAAAGACGGCATCCTGACCATGGCGCCCTACACCAACATGCCTGATGACGTGAAGAAAATGGCTGAGGACACCGAAGCCAAGATCAAGTCGGGCGAGCTGCACCCCTTCACCGGCCCGGTGAAGAAGCAGGACGGCTCGGAATGGCTGAAGGCTGGTGAAAAGGCTGAGGACAAGGTTCTGCTTGGTCTCAACTTCTATGTTGCCGGCGTGGACGACAAGCTGCCGCAATAATTCTGCGTGCCGGCATAGGCCTCAATGGGGACCGCGTATGAAATTCATGCGCGGTCTTTGTTATTTTTATCTGTTTTGCCGTGTGAACGAAGTTTAGCTTTGCTTTTCACGCGCGTTGATGTTTTTCACTGTATTCTACGTTGAAAATCGTGGCCCTGACTTGGAATATACAAGCCATACGCGATTTTCACCTCGTCAACCGAACGGGAGGACATGACACTTGCAGCGCGGAATGCTCGATGCGGCGATCGGTTTTCGAAAGCTGCGGACAAATCATGCACAGGTCGTTCACAAGCTCGGTCTCGACATCGTGTCCGGCACCTTCAAGACGGGTGACATCCTGCCCGGCGATGCCGAGCTGATGGAGCGGCTGAAAGTATCCCGCACGGTGTTGCGTGAAGCGATGAAGACGCTGACCGCCAAGGGTATGATTTCGCCCAAGGCGCGCATCGGCACCCGGGTGACGGAGCGCGAAAGCTGGAACATGTTCGACAGTGAAGTGCTTCTCTGGCACTTCGAGGCAGGCGTCAGCGACGAGTTCCTGCTGCATCTCTATGATATCCGTCAGGCTTTCGAGCCCTATGGCGCGGGGCTTGCCGCTCTCAGGGCAAAGGACGCCGATATCGCCAAGCTTGCCGCTTACGCCAACGAGATGGGCAATACGGCCTATTCTAAAGAGAAGCGGGCGCTGGCGGATATGAATTTCCATGTGCTCATCACTGAAATGTCCGGTAATCCGTTCATGCGCACCGTCGGTTCGCTGATAAAGGCAGCGCTGGCGGGTATTTTCCGGATGAGCAACCCGGAAGCCGATCCCAATGAGATTTCCGATGTATCCGCTTCCCATTTAAGGCTGGTCGAGGCGTTTCGTCTGCGCGATGAGGCCGCGGCGCGCCGCGAAATGGGCAGGCTGATTGAAAACGGTCGTCAGCAGGTATTGGAATTCAACGCCCGTCACCCGCGCTGAACAGATCACGCCATTACCGCCGTTGATCACGTTTGATGAAAATCGGCATGGAAATTTGGTGTGGATTTGCATGGTTTCTTAAGTGGGCCGCCGTTATAGCAATGCCGGAACGCAATTACCGATGCGCCTGTCGGTTCAACCGGCTGGCGTAAAGTCAAACACATGCCACTGTCCCGGCTGCCCTTGTGCCCGGAGATAGGGTGTTGGAGGTCTTATGGAGCGCAGCTCTCTAGCCGTTATTCTCGCTGCGGGCGACAGCACGCGCATGAAGTCGTCGAAATCCAAGGTGCTGCACACGGTTGCCGGGCGGCCGATGATTGCGCATGTGGTGGAGGCTGTGGCTGGATCGGGTGTTGGCGCGGTGGCGCTGGTGGTCGGGCGCGATGCTGACAATGTTGCCGCGGCCGCGAACCTTAGGAGTCTTCAGGTTGAAGCTTTCTTGCAGACGGAGCGCAAGGGCACCGGCCATGCCGTTCTTGCCGCACGCCCAGCCATTGAGCGCGGTTTCGACGACCTGATCGTCGCTTATGGCGACGTACCGCTCATCACGTCCGCGACGCTTGATCGGGCGCGTGAGGCGATTGCCGCCGGTGCCGATGTGGCCGTGATCGGCTTCCACACCGAGCGTCCGACCGGTTATGGCCGGTTGCTGGTCGAGAATGGCGAGCTGGTAGCGATCCGCGAGGAAAAGGACGCAACCGACGAAGAACGCAAGGTGACCTGGTGCAATAGCGGCCTGATGGCGATCAACGGTCGCAATGCGCTTGATCTGCTCGACCGGATCGGCAACGGCAATGTGAAGGGCGAATATTACCTCACCGACATCGTTGAAATCGCCCGTTCGCTCGGCCGTCGCGCCGTGGCCATCGATGCGCCGGAAACCGAGCTGGTCGGCTGCAACAACCGTGCCGAACTGGCTTTTATCGAGAAGTTGTGGCAGGAGCGCCGCCGCCATGAGTTGATGGTGGAGGGTGTTTCGATGATCGCGCCCGAGACGGTTTTCCTCTCCTTCGATACGAAGATCGGGCAGGATGCCCTGATCGAGCCGAATGTCGTGTTCGGTCCCGGTGTGACCATCGAGGCGGGTGCCATCATCCATTCGTTTTCGCATCTGGAGGGGGCTCATGTTGCTGGAGGTGCGATGGTCGGTCCTTTTGCGCGGTTACGTCCGGGTGCCAACCTGCATGCCAAAGCCAAGGTCGGCAATTTCTGCGAGGTCAAGAAGGCGGAGATCGGCGAGGGCGCCAAGGTCAACCATCTGACCTATATCGGTGATGCCTATATCGGCGCCGGCAGCAATATCGGTGCGGGCGCCATCACCTGCAATTACGACGGTTACAACAAGGCCGAAACGCGGATCGGTGCGAACAGTTTCATTGGCTCGAACTCGTCGCTGGTCGCTCCCGTCACCATTGGAGAGGGGGCTTATATAGCCTCCGGCAGCGTGATTACCGATGACGTGCCTGATGATGCGCTGGCTTTCGGGCGGGCGCGTCAGGAGGTTAAGCCGGGCCGCGCAATCGTGGTGCGCGAGCGGGCGAAAGCGCTGAAGGAAGCCAAGAAAAAGGCCTCTTGAAAGACGTTACCGAGCGATACCGAAAGTGACCGGCGGGATAATTGCTGATTTCGGAGAAACGGTTAGTAGTTTCGGCGAAGAGATCGCCGTCTGGAGAAATATATGTGCGGAATTGTCGGAATAGTCGGAACCCAGCCTGTTGCTGAACGGCTTGTCGATGCGCTGAAGCGTCTCGAATATCGCGGTTACGATTCGGCTGGTGTCGCCACCATCGACAATGGCGCGATGGACCGCCGCCGGGCGGAAGGCAAGCTGTTCAACCTTGAAAAGCTGGTTTCGGAAAAGCCGCTGCCGGGCGTGGTGGGTATTGCCCACACCCGCTGGGCGACACATGGCGTGCCGAATGAGACCAATGCCCACCCGCATTTCGTTGAAGGCGTTGCCGTTGTCCATAATGGCATCATCGAGAACTTCTCCGAGCTGCGCGAAGAACTGACAGCCGAGGGCGCGACTTTCACCACCCAGACGGACACCGAAGTGGTGGCGCAGCTTCTGGCGAAATATACCCGCGAAGGGCTTGGCCATCGCGAAGCGATGCTGAAGATGCTGAACCGCGTCACCGGCGCCTATGCGCTGGTCGTCATGTTTCAGGATGATCCCGGCACGCTGCTTTCGGCGCGCTCCGGCCCGCCGCTGGCCGTCGGTTATGGCCGTGGCGAAATGTTCCTGGGGTCTGATGCCATCGCCCTGTCACCCTTCACTAACGAGATCACCTATCTGGTGGATGGCGACTGCGCCATCTTGACCCGGCAGGGTGCGGAAATCATCGATTTCTCGGGCAAGCCAGTGAAGCGCGAGCGGCAGATTTCGCAGGCGACGGCCTATGTGGTCGACAAGGGCAATCACCGCCACTTCATGGAAAAGGAAATCTACGAACAGCCGGAGGTCATTTCCCATGCGCTCAGCCACTACGTGGATTTCGCCTCCAAGACGGTGAAGGATGCCGACAAGGCCATCGATTTCGCCAAGCTTTCCGGGCTTGCCATTTCCGCCTGCGGCACGGCCTATCTGTCCGGCCTGATCGGTAAATACTGGTTCGAGCGTTATGCGCGCCTGCCGGTGGAAATCGATGTCGCCTCGGAATTCCGCTACCGCGAGATCCCGCTCGTTCCCACGCAGGCCGCGCTGTTCATTTCGCAATCGGGCGAAACCGCCGATACGCTGGCGGCCCTGCGTTATTGCCAGCAGGAGGGGCTGAAGATCGGTGCGGTGGTCAATACGCGCGAATCGACCATGGCGCGCGAATCGGATGCGATCTTTCCGATCCTCGCCGGTCCGGAAATCGGCGTTGCTTCTACCAAGGCCTTTACCTGCCAGCTTGCGGTTCTTGCTTCGCTGGCCGTTGCCGCTGGAAAAGCGCGCGGCACGATCACACCTCAGCAGGAAACCGAACTGGTTCGCCATCTGACCGAGATGCCGCGCATCATGAGCAAGGTTCTCAACAGCATCCAGCCGCAGATCGAGGCGCTGTCACGCGATCTGTCGCGTTTCAAGGACGTACTTTATCTCGGCCGCGGCACCAGCTTTCCGTTGGCGCTGGAAGGCGCGCTGAAGCTCAAGGAAATCTCCTATATCCATGCCGAAGGTTATGCCGCCGGCGAGTTGAAGCATGGGCCGATCGCGCTGATAGACGAGAACATGCCTGTTATCGTCATCGCGCCGCATGACCGCTTCTTCGAAAAGACCGTTTCGAACATGCAGGAGGTCGCCGCGCGTGGCGGTCGTATCATCTTCATCACCGACGAGAAGGGCGCTGCCGCCTCCAGGCTCGAGACCATGGCGACGATCACCCTGCCAAATGTCGATGAGTTGATCGCGCCGATGGTCTTCTCGCTGCCGATCCAGCTGCTCGCCTATCACACCGCCGTCTTCATGGGCACGGATGTCGATCAGCCGCGCAATCTGGCGAAATCGGTGACGGTGGAATGATCATCCGGCCGGAACAGCAGGGTGATGAAGAGGCGATTGCTCGCGTTACGGAAGATGCCTTCCGTAACGTCGATCATAGCGACAAGACCGAACATCGGATTGTCGAGCGGCTGCGCAAGGCCGGTGCGCTGACGGTTTCGCTGGTTGCAGAGGACAGCGAGGGCATCGTCGGCCATATCGGGTTTTCGCCGGTGACGCTCACCAGCGGCGAAACCGGCTGGTTCTGTCTTGCGCCGCTCTCGGTCACGCCGGATCGGCAGGGGCAGGGCGTCGGTTCACGGCTGGCGCGCGAAGGGCTTGCCGCGCTGGAGCGCCTGAATGCCGCAGGCTGCGTCGTCGCGGGCGATCCGGACTATTACGGCCGCTTCGGTTTTCGTCCTGTCGAGGGCTTAAGCGCCGAGGGAATTCCTGACGAATATTTCACAGTTCTTCGCTTGCATGGCGGAACTCCATCCGGCATTGTCGGTTTTCATCCGGGTTTCGATAGCGTCAACGCTTAATGCCGAACGGTAAATGACTGATATTCCAGTAAAAATTTCATTCGCAGCCCGTCTGCGCAATAGCTTCCTCACGGGCGTTCTCATTCTCGCACCCGTCACCATCACCATGTGGCTGGTGTGGAGTTTTCTGCAATGGGCGGATAGTTGGGTTAAGCCCTATATTCCCGCCCGTTATGATCCCGAGCAATATTTCGATGTGGCAATCCCCGGCTTCGGCCTGCTGATCGCCGTCGTTGGCATCACCCTCATCGGTTTTCTCGGCAATAACCTCATCGGCAAATGGATCGTCGGCGTCGGCGAATCCATTCTCAACCGCATGCCGCTGGTGCGGCCGATCTACAAGAGCATCAAGCAGCTGTTCGAATCCGTTCTGAAGGAGCATGCGAACTCCTTCAAGAAGGTCGGCCTGATCGAATTTCCCTCCTCCGGCACCTGGGCGATGGTGTTCGTATCCTCGGAAGTGAAGGGCGAGCTTGCCCATCGCTTCAACGAGATGGGCCAGCAGATGGTCGCCGTCTTCCTGCCACCCACCCCGGTGCCGACAGCGGGCTTTCTGCTGTTCGTGCCGAAAGACAAGATCGTGATGCTGGACATGACGCCGGAGGACGCGGCTAAATTGCTGATTTCCGGCGGTCTGGTGGCGCCAGATTTCACACCGCCGAAGATGATCGCGCCGGTTTGAGGACTAGAGAACGCTGACGATGTCCGTTCGCGAAAAGTCGTTGCCGACATAAAGCAAAGGGCAGCCTTCGGTTTTTGCTAACTCGTAGGCAAAACAGTCACCGAAGTTTAGCCCGGCGGGGTGAATACCCTTCCCCCATCTATGATAGGCTTCGGAGATGCCGTGCGCTGATTTGGGTGTGACGGGTCTGATTTCGACACTCAGGCCTTCGATCAGCATCTCGAATTCCCGGCTGCGGCCACGTCGTTGCGCTACGATCATGGCCTCCGCAAGCGTACCGGCGGAAATGAGCAGAGAGTCATCCGTCTCGAGGGCTGTGGCGCAGGCATCGGCTGTGGGTTCATCGAGCAGGATCGCCATTAGTGCTGACGTATCTATGACGATCATTTAGGAAGGCCGTGCTCGTCATAAAGGAAATCCTGACTATGCGCGGCGTCCGGGCCATCACTGGCTTTTGTTGCGGTTGCTGCGCGCACTTTTTCAAGCACGGATCTGCGGGATTTTTTATCCGCCACCGCAACCATTGGGACCAGCCGCACGGCAGCATGACCATGCCGGGTGAGAATGATTTCATCCCCGGCCTCGGCGCGTCGTACCAATTCGGTAAGTTGGCCTTTTGCATCAGTTACGGATATCTGCATGGCTAACCTCAAACGTTAAAGCTCACTCCAGATTAGTCCATTGAATGGACCAAATCAATCCTCATCATCCGGATCGTCCGTCTCAATAGCCGTGCTCGTAGCATGAAAAACAGGAACGAAAAGCCGCATATAGACGAGCCGCACGCTCCAGCCTTGCTCCAGCGCCTCTGCCCAGGCCTTCTTGCGACCGGGCTTCTTGAAAGCCTTGCCGATCGCCTTCTTCTCGCTTTTCGCAAAGGTCTCCGGCTGCAAGGTGTTCTGCGGCGAGCAGAGGGCGTAACCCTTGCGGAAGGCGGGTGGTGGGCGGCGTGGGTCGATCATGTTCATGATGGTCAAAACTTTCAGCCGGCGTGCAGGAAGCGGATCGCTTCGTCGCGGCGGTGCAGATAGAGCAGGGTGCGCAGGCTGTCGCCGCGTGGTCCTGTCAGTTCGGGATCGCGCTCGATGACATAGGCCGCGTCCTTGCGGGCGATTTCCAGCAGGTCGGCATGCGCCTCGAGGCTGGCGATGCGGAAGCCCGGCGTGCCGGACTGGCGGGTGCCGAGCAGTTCGCCTTCGCCGCGCAGCCTCAAGTCTTCCTCGGCGATGAGGAAGCCGTCCTCGCTGTCGCGCAGGATGGAGAGCCGGGCGCGGCCGTTTTCGCTGAGCGGCCCCTTGTAGAGCAGGATGCAGGTGGATGCCTCGTCACCGCGTCCCACCCGGCCGCGCAGCTGGTGAAGCTGGGCAAGGCCGAAACGTTCGGCGTGTTCGATGACCATGATGGTCGCATCCGGCACATCGACGCCGACTTCCACCACCGTCGTCGCCACCAGCAGCCGGGTTTCGCCACTCTTGAAAGCGAGCATGGCGGCGTCTTTTTCCGGGCCGCTCATGCGGCCGTGGATGAGACCTATATTTGGGCCGAGCATTTGCGACAGAACCGCATGCCGCTCTTCCACCGACATCAAATCGGACTCTTCCGTCTCCTCCACCAGCGGGCAGATCCAGTAGGCCTTCTTGCCGTCCTTCAAAGCGGCGCGCAGCCGTTCGACAATGTCGCCGATGCGTTCGGTGGGGATCGTCACCGTCTGGATGGGTTTGCGGCCGGCGGGTTTTTCGGTGAGCTTCGACACGTCCATGTCGCCGAAGGCGGCCAGCACCAGCGTGCGCGGAATGGGGGTGGCGGTCATGACCAGCATATGCGGCGTGATGCCCTTGGCGGTGAGCCGCAGGCGCTGGTGCACGCCGAAACGGTGCTGCTCATCCACTACTGCGAGCACAAGGTTTTTGTAAGCAACGCTGTCCTGAAACAGCGCATGGGTGCCGATGATGATCTGTGCTTCGCCGGACGCCACGCGTTCCTCGATCTCGCGGCGCTCCTTGCCCTTGGTGCGGCCGGTGAGAACCTCGACGGTGATGCCAGCTGTCTGAGCGAGTTTGGAGATGGTGGAGAAATGCTGACGGGCGAGGATTTCAGTCGGGGCCATCAGCACCGCCTGTCCGCCGGCCTCCACGGCTGTCGCCATGGCCATCAGCGCAACTAGCGTCTTGCCAGCACCGACATCACCCTGCAACAGCCGCAACATGCGGTCTTCGCCGGCCATATCGGTCAGGATATCCTTTACCGCAGCGCTCTGGCTTGCCGTTGGCGAGAAGGGCAGCTGCGCGAGGATTTTTGCGGCGATATCGCCCTTGGCGCGGATCGGCTGGCCCGCCACTTTACGAATCCGCTGGCGCACCAGCGCCAATGATAGTTGTCCGGCGAGAAACTCATCATAGGCAAGCCTTCTGCGCGCCGGGGCCTGCGGTTCGATATCGGCGCTGTCGCGAGGATCGTGTAGCTCGCGGAAGCTCGAGGCGACATCGCCGAAACCCTGGCGGGTCTTCAGCGTTTCGTCGATCCATTCGGGAAAGACCGGCAGCTTTGAGAGCCCGCCTTCGATTGCCTTGCGCAGCGCCTTGGCAGACAGCCCGGCGGTCATGGGGTAAACGGCTTCCACCAGCGGCAGGTTCTCGGCCTCCGATAGCTTCACCATGAAATCCGGATGCACCATGGAGGCGCGGCCGTTGAACCAGTCCACCTTGCCGCTGACGAGAACCTCTTCATCGACGGGCAGGGCCTTGGAAAGCCAGTCACCCTTGGCGCGGAAAAAGGTCAGCGCCAGTTCGCCGGTCTCGTCATGCAGGAAAACCCGGTAGGGCGCGGAACGGTTGCCTGGTGGCGGCGGCTGGTGGCGGTCAACACGTCCCTGAATGGTGACAATGGCGCCGGGGGCCGCCAGCGCGATGCCGGGGCGGTTGCGCCGGTCGATGACATTCGACGGCGCGTGAAAGAGAAGGTCGATGACGCGGGTATCGTCGGCGCTTTCCCGGCTCAAGAGTTTGGCCAGAAGATCGGCGAGCTTCGGCCCCACACCGGCGAGGGTGGAAACCGAGGCAAACAGCGGATCGAGAATGGCCGGGCGCATGGCGCACAAAATCGGGGAAGGGGAGACGTTATGCAAGAGTTGAGCCCCGACAAAGGCGGGTTATCACCGGCAGATTTTCATCGCCGTGGCATTATTTCGATAAAAACCGGTTCCCAAGCGTTCGCCTCCTGTTCTATAGGAGGTCGCAGTCAACATCCTGTTGAATAGCCAACCGAAAGGTGAATGCGATGACTGGACTGGTGCGCACGAGCGCCGACCTCGATCCGAGACGCCGGCGGATACTTTACCGCTGCTGGCACCGGGGCATTCGCGAAATGGATCTGGTACTCGGGCAATTTGCGGAAGACCATATCGCTAACTTGTCCGATGAACAGCTCGATGAGCTGGAGGTCATCATGGCGGAAGAGGATCAGGATCTCGTCCAGATGGTGACGGGCGCGCAGCCGGTGCCGGAAAAATTCCAGACGCCGCTGTTCGAAAAGATCGCTTCCTACCGTCCAGATTTCGATCTCGTCACAGCAGAAACCCTGAAGGCCTGAAACATGATAGCCGGATTCGATGCAAAGCTGGTAACGTCGGCCGATACGCCGCTGACCATCGGAAATGTGCCTTCCGGCATGGAAGCGCTGCTGCTTGCCGATATGGCGCGGGCGGGCACGTCGGTCGCCTATGTGATGTCGGATGGCCAGCGGGCCGCCGATCTCGAACAGGTCCTCGGTTTCGTCGCGGCTGACATCCCCGTCATGACGCTGCCGGCGTGGGACTGTTTGCCCTATGACCGCGTGTCACCGAGCGCCGACACTTCGGCGCGGCGGCTTGCCGCACTCTCCGGTCTCATCGCTCACGCAAAAAAGCCGCATCCGGCCATCGTTCTCGTCACCGTCAACGCCATGCTGCAGAAGATGGCGCCGCGCGATATCATCGGCAACCTCGGCTTTTCGGCAAAGCCCGGCAACCAGATCCGCATGGAAGAGATCGCCGCGCGGCTGGAGCGCAATGGTTTCGACCGGGTGGCGACAGTGCGTGAAGTCGGTGAATTCGCCGTGCGCGGCGGCATTCTGGATGTTTTCGTTCCCGGCACCGAAGAACCGGTGCGGCTTGATTTCTTCGGCGATACGCTGGAGAGCATCCGCACCTTCGATCCGGCCAGCCAACGCACCATCGCCCAGGCCCGCTCGCTCGATTTGAACCCGATGAGCGAAGTGACGCTGACGCCGGACACGATAGGCCGGTTCCGCAAGAATTACCTGTCGCTGTTCGGCGCTGCGACCCGCGACGATGCGCTTTATCAGGCCGTGTCCGAAGGTCGCCGTTATGCCGGCATGGAGCACTGGCTGCCGCTGTTTTACGAGCAGCTGGAAACCGCTTTCGATTATCTGAAGGGTTTCCGCATCGTCACCGACCATACGGCGCGGGAGGCGGCGAAGGAACGCTCCAAGCTGGTGCTCGATTATTACGAGGCGCGACGGGCATCAGGTGAGACCAAGGGTTCCACGCAGGGCGCGCCCTACAAGCCTGTATCGCCGGGACAGCTCTATCTCGATGGCAAAAGCTTCGATGCGATGCTCGCCGCTGCCAATGCGGTGCGTCTGACACCTTTCAACGAGCATGACAGCGAAGGTCATCCGGTCGCGACTCTGGATGCCCATGTCGGCCCGCGCTGGGCGCGGCCAATGAGCGAAAGCAATAGCGAAGAACGGATCAATGTTTTCGATCTGGCGGTGAAGCATATTGCCGAGCGCCGCGCCAAGGGCTGGAAGGTGCTGATCACAGGTTGGTCGGAGGGTTCGCTCGACCGGCTGTTGCAGGTGTTGAACGAGCACGGGCTGGAAAACATCAAGCCGGTGACGGCGCTGAAAGAGGTGGAGAAGCTCGGCAAGGGTGAGGCGGCCGCGACGGTGCTCAGCCTCGAAGCCGGGTTTGAGACCGGGATGCTTGCTGTCATCGGCGAGCAGGATATTCTTGGCGACCGCATGGTCCGGCGCTCGAAACGACGCAAACGCGGCGCGGATTTCATCTCGGAAGTGGCGGGGCTGGACGAGGGCTCGCTGGTCGTCCACGCCGAACATGGTATCGGTCGCTTTGTTGGCTTGCAGACCATCGAGGCGGCGGGCGCGCCGCGCGCCTGTCTGGAACTGCACTACGCCGACGACGCCAAGCTGTTCCTTCCCGTCGAAAACATCGATCTGCTGTCGCGTTATGGCTCCGATGCGGCAGAAGCCACGCTCGACAAGCTGGGCGGCGGCGCATGGCAGGCCCGAAAGGCCAAGCTCAAGAAGCGGCTGCTCGACATGGCCGACGAGCTGATCCGCATTGCGGCGGCGCGTCTGGTGCGCCATGCGCCGGCGCTGGTTGCCCCGGATGGGCTTTATGACGAATTCGCCGCCCGTTTCCCCTATGACGAGACCGAAGACCAGATGACCGCCATCGAGGCGGTGCGTGACGATCTGGGCGCGGGGCGGCCGATGGACCGGTTGATCTGCGGCGATGTCGGTTTCGGCAAGACCGAGGTAGCGTTGCGCGCCGCGTTCCTCGCCGCCATGAACGGCGTACAGGTGGCGGTGGTGGTGCCAACCACGCTGTTGTCGCGCCAGCATTTCCGCACCTTTTCGGAACGTTTTCGTGGTCTTCCAATTCGCGTGCAGCAGGCTTCGCGGCTTGTCGGCACCAAGGAGCTGGCGCTTACCAAAAAGGAAGTGGCCGATGGCAAGACGGACATCGTCGTCGGCACCCATGCGCTGCTGGGCGCGGGCATCAACTTCGCCAATCTCGGCCTGCTGATCATCGATGAGGAGCAGCATTTTGGCGTCAAGCACAAGGAACGCCTGAAGGAGCTGAAGAGCGACGTGCATGTGCTGACGCTTTCGGCGACGCCAATTCCGCGCACGCTGCAACTGGCGATGACCGGCGTGCGCGAGCTGTCGCTCATCACCACGCCGCCGGTGGACCGCATGGCGGTACGCACCTTCATTTCGCCGTTCGATCCGCTGGTGATCCGCGAAACCTTGATGCGCGAGCATTATCGCGGCGGCCAGAGTTTCTATGTCTGTCCACGGCTTGCCGACCTTGCCGATATTCACGCCTTCTTGGCTTCGGATGTGCCGGAGCTGAAGGTGGCGGTGGCGCATGGGCAGATGGCGGCGGGCGAACTCGAAGACATCATGAATGCCTTTTATGACGGCAAATACGATGTGCTGCTATCGACCACCATCGTCGAATCCGGGCTCGACGTGCCGACCGCCAACACGCTGATCGTGCATCGCGCCGATATGTTCGGCCTTGCCCAGCTTTACCAGCTGCGCGGTCGTGTCGGCCGTTCCAAGGTGCGGGCCTTTGCTCTGTTCACCCTGCCGGTCAACAAGGTGCTGACGACGATGGCCGAGCGGCGGCTGAAGGTGCTGCAATCTCTGGATACGCTGGGGGCAGGGTTCCAGCTGGCGAGCCACGATCTCGATATTCGCGGTGCTGGCAATCTGCTTGGCGAGGAACAGTCCGGCCACATCAAGGAAGTCGGCTTCGAGCTTTACCAGCAGATGCTGGAAGAGGCCGTGGCTGAAGTGAAGGGTGACGAAGAGGTGCGGGACAGCGGCTGGTCGCCGCAAATCTCGGTCGGCACTTCGGTGATGATCCCGGAAGATTACGTTCCCGATCTGCATCTGCGCATGGGCCTTTACCGCCGCCTTGGCGAGCTTGCCGATATCGGCGAGATCGACGGTTTCGGCGCGGAAATGATCGACCGTTTCGGCCCGTTGCCGAAAGAGGTGCAGCATCTGCTCAAAATCGTCTACATCAAGTCGCTCTGCCGCACGGCCAATGTAGAGAAGGTGGATGCCGGGCCGAAGGGCGTGGTGCTGCAATTCCGCCACAAGGAATTCCCCAACCCGGCGGCGCTGGTCGGTTATATCGGCAAGCAGGGTTCGATGGCGAAAATCCGCCCGGATCACAGCCTGTTCCTGACCCGCGATCTGCCGACGCCGGAGAAGCGGCTGGCGGGGGCGGCGATGATCATGACGCAGTTGGCGGAGCTGGCGCGGTCCTAGATTGGGGGCGTTAGGGCATTGAGAGTGAAGCGGGTGTGGCTTACCCCCCTCTGCCCTGCCGGGCATCTCCCCCACAAGGAGGGAGATCGATCTGCGGCAAGGTCTCGCCCATCTCGAAGCTTGAGAATGAAGTGGCGGTAACGCCCCTTGCCGATCTCCCTCCTTGTGGGGGAGATGCCCGGCAGGGCAGAGGGGGGTAAGCCACACCCACCTTCGGTTCGCTGCCAAATGGTGACGCGCAAACGCAACGCGCTCCGTCGTGAGGGTAAACCCCGCGCGCCTTCGGCCCGCTGTCAATAAACAACCTGCCGAAAGCCAACACCTAAAGCACATCCGGGCAAACGAAAATTGAAACGTCCTACATCCATCTGTTTCATGAACCTCCCAGCCCCGACGCTCCGCAAACATTACCGGGATGTAATGAAACGGACATGCGCCGGTAGCTTCAGCGGGCGTAGTCTTATCCCCATCTCCTGCATTGCGCCGAATATGATGCGCATGCCGGACGACGAAGGAGCAAGACAATGTGGACCAGGATGAACAGGTTCGCCTCCGCAGGTCTGGTTGCTTTGACAATTGCGGGCACCACAATTGCCACCACCAACCAGGCGGAAGCACGCAACCACTTCGGACACGGGCATGGCGGCGGCGGCATTGCCGCAGGTATCGCCGGAGCCATTATCGGCGGTGCTATCATTGCCGGGGCGCGGCATTCCTATGACGGCCCTTATTACGGCGAGCCATTTTACGGTCCGCCAGTCTACGGCCCTCCGGTGATCTATCGGCCGGCATATCCGAGTTGCCACGTCGTCTGGCGGCAGAATAGCTGGGGCGATATGTACCGCGCGCGCGTCTGCTACTGAGCTTTCGCCGCCAACCGCAAAAATAGCCATGGAAGAACGCGCCGGAACTAAAGGGTTCTGGGCGCGTCTTCCGGTGTGATGCCGACTGCGACGTTCTGGTCGGTGGCGGCAATCGAGGCGGGCATCGGCACTTTTCGCTGCTTTTCACGGATGAGCGTCAACATGCCGGAACCGACGATGAGGGCGATGCCGACCATCATCCAGCTGTCGATATGGTCGCCGAAGATCAGGTAACCGAAGAAGATGGCCCAGAGCATCTGGCTATATTGTGTCGGGCCGATCATGGCGGCAGGCGCATAACGGGCGGCATACATGATCAGCACGTTGCCGACCGCCGCAAACAGGCCGTAACCGGCCAGAAGCAGCCATTGTTCACCGCCTGGCAGAACGAAGGTGGGGATCATGGCAACGCCGCTGATCGCCAGACAGCCCAGCACGCCGGCGCCATAAAGCGACAATTTCTTTTCCGACGGTCCCATGGCGCGGAAGATCACGATGGACAGCGCGCCGCTCAAACCACCAAGGATAGCGCCGAGATGGCCGATGCCCAATTCACGGAAACCCGGCCTCAGAATGATCAGCACACCGACGAAGCCGATGATGACCGCCGACCAGCGCTTGATGCCGACCTGTTCCTTCAGGAACACCACCGACATGATGGTGACGAAGGAAGGAAGAAGGAAGATCAGCGCAAAAGCTTCGGCCATGGAGAGGTGCGTGAAGGCTGTGACGCTGCCGACCGCTCCGATGCCGGAAGCAAAAAAGCGGATGAGCCAGAGCGGGCGGTTGGTCGTCTTGACGACATCCGCCCAGCGGTCGTTGCGCTTGCGGATGAAGGGCAGGGCGGCGAGGCCGAAGACGGCGCCGAAGAAGGCCGATTCGATCGGTGAAATCTGGCCTTCTATGAGTTTAACGCTCGCGTCGCTCCATGCGTAGGCAGCGAAGGCGGCAAAGGCAAGCAGAATGCCTTTCAGGGTCTGGTCCGACACGGGAAAACACCAACAGTTTATCGGTTAGGGTAAGCTGCCGGTGGTTTGACCGTCAGTTCATCGCTTTATGCTCGTCCGCCTTGATTTTTGCAATATCCCGCAATGCAGCAATCAACACGTCAGGCGTTTGTGCTCCGCTGATGGCATATTTCTGGTCGAGGATGAAAAACGGCACGCCGGCGACGCCCATTTGCTGCGCCGCATCAATTTCGGCGACGACCGTATCCTTGTCCGCGTCGGATGCCAGAAGTCGCGCCACCACCTTGGCGTCCATGCCGGCCTTTTCGGCTATATCGGTCAGCACGGCGTGATCGCCGATATTGCGGCCTTCTTCGAAATTCGCCTTGAATAGCCCGGTGACGATCTTTTCCTGAACGTCGCGGCCTTCGGAATGCGCCCAGAGCGACAGGCGGTGTGCGTCGAGCGTGTTCGGGCCGATCTTGATTGCATCAAAATCATAGTGGATGCCGACCTGTTTGCCGAGTTCGACCAGCGAGGCGTGCGCCTGCTCAAGACGGTCCTTGCCGAGCTTCTCTTCAAGGGCGGCCTTCTGATCGACGCCCTCAGGCGGATAGTCCGGATTGAGGCGATAAGGGCGCCAGTTTACGTCGACGCTGATTTCGTCCTGTACCTCGGCAATGGCAAGATCGAGCCTGGCCTTACCCAGATAACACCAGGGGCAGACCATATCCGATACGACGTCGATGACGATGCGTTCCATGGTTTTATCTTCCGTTGTCTGGACCGGTGAGGGGGTTATTGCGCCCGCGCATCCCACCACGTCTGTTTCTGATTGCCTGATATCGGGGTCATATCCGGGCGGTCGATATATTTCCAGCGGGCGATCCACTGCGCGCCGATGTAATAGAGCGGGATGATATAGTGGCCGGCGACCAGCAGGCGGTCGTAACCGCGCACCGCCGCCTGGAAATCCTCCGTCGAGCGGGCCTGTAGCAGGGCCTCGATCATGCGGTCTATGTCGGGGCTGGCCGCACCCGCATAGTTGAAGCTGCCCTGCGCATCGCGCGACAGCGAACTCCAGCGGTTGAGCTGCTCCGCGCCCGGCGAGAGCGAGGAGGGCAGGGAGCGGATGATCATGTCGTAATCGAAGCTGTTCGAGCGGGCCTGATATTGGCCGTCATCGACCGAGCGGATGCCCATGGCGACGCCGATCAGGTTGAGGGAGCGTTGATAGGCGAGCGCTATGCGCTCCTGCGCCGGGTTCTGCGTCATGATCTCGAAGGCGAGCTGGCGGCCATTGGCGTCGGACATCCTGCCGTTTTTGATGTTGTATCCGGCCTCTTTCAGCTTATCAACGGCCAGTTTCAGCACCTTGCGGTCCGCGCCGGTGCCGTCGGTGGTCGGCATGGCATAGGTTCCCGCCAAAAGCTCCGGCGGCATGGTTTTCGCCGCGTCGCCCAGCAGCGCAAGTTCGCGCGCATCGGCGGCATTGCCATAAGCGCCGAGCGGCGAGTTCTGCCAGTAGCTCTGGGTGCGCTTGAAGGCGCCGCCCAGAATGTTCCTGTTCATCCACTCGAAATCGAGCGCGTAGGACAGGCCCTCGCGCACCTTCTCATCGGCAAAGACGGCGCGGCGGGTGTTGAACACCAGACCGAACATGCCGGATGGCAGGCGCGGCTGGAACACATCCTTGACGACATCGCCGCGATGCACGGCGGGAAAATTATAGGCCTGCCCCCAATGCGAGGTATCGGAGGTGCCGTTGATGGCGTCGCCTTCAGGGTAGATGTCGATATCGCCCTTCTTGAAGGCCTCGAACATGGTGGTGACCTGCAGGAAATAGGTGACGCTGATCTCGTCGTAATTCTCAAAGCCCACCTTGCTCGGAATATCCTTGCCCCAATAGTCCGGGTTCCGCTCCCAGGTGATTCGTTCTCCCGGCCGCAGCGTCTTGATTCGGTATGGACCCGAGCCGACAACCGCGCCGAGGCCCGCCTGCTCGAATTTTTCCGGGTCGATCGCGTGTTTCGGCAAAATCGGGGTGGAGGAGGCGAGAATGAGCGGCGTTTCGCGGTTTGCCCTGTCGTTGAAGGTGAAACGGACGCCGTGATCGCCGATTTTTTCCATCTTTGCCACGCCGTCCAAACGGCTATTGAAGGGCGGGCGGCCTTTTTCCTTCAGGAGGTTGAAGGTGAAGATCACATCGTCGGGCGTCACGGGCTCGCCATCCGACCATTTTGCCTTCGGATTGATGTTGAACTGGGTGAATGTGCGTTCCTCGTCCCACTCGACGGTTTCGGCCAGCAGGCCGTAAAGGCTGAAGGGTTCGTCGCTGGAGCGCTGCATCAGCGGTTCGTAAAGTAGATTGCCGAATTCCGGGTCCCAGACGCCGCGCGCGGTGGTGCGCATTCCCTTGAGAACGAAGGGGTTGAGGCTGTCGAAGGTGCCGACGACGCCATAGGATATGCGGCCACCTTTTTTCACGTCCGGATTGACGTAAGGGAAGTGCCGGAAATCCGCCGGCAGCGCCGGTGTGCCATGCATGGAAATGCCGTGAAGCGGCTGCGCCTGGGCGCTCCCGGCGGGAAGCAGGGATGAACCCAAAAGAAACAATGCGGGGATGAGGGCCGCAAGGTTGCGCATGTTATTATCCTGTCTCAACTGTCCGTCCGATTTATCATGATGATCGGTTTATCGTCATGATTTGGCTTTTTCGTTATGATTCTGGCAAATATGTAGCACAGGCCCTTGGCGGGACCCATGCGAGGGTGGGAAATCTTGGCCCACCTCAAGAAAAAGTTAAAGAAGTGCTGGATATCGCCGCGAACGGCATGTAACAGGGTGGCCGGAAGAGACGGGTCACGCATTTGCCTCATTTAAACGACAGTTGAACGGGCAGAAGGATACCGCCATCGGCGAGCAGGACTTGCGGTTCTGTTCCGGCAGACATTCAGGAGACGGAACTCTTATGATGCAAAAGGCAAACACATTCACCCGGACGGCTCTGTCCGCTCTGGTCCTTTCTTTCGGCGCAGTGTCCGCTCCGGCCATCTCGCAGGCACAGGATGCAGCTCCCGCCGCTCAGGGCGCTGGCGCTCCGCCGCTCGGCTGGTTCAAGACCTGCTCCAAGCAGGAAGACAACGATGTCTGCGTCGTGCAGAACGTGGTTCTTGCCCAGAACGGCCAGATGATCACCGCCGTTGGCCTCATCACCGTCGAAGGCAAGGTCAACCGCAAGCTGCTTCAGGTTTCCGTTCCCACCGCGCGTCTCGTTCCTCCGGGTGTGATGATGCAGATCGACGGCGGCAAGGGCCAGAAGCTCGATTACGCCGTTTGCCTTCCCGACAAGTGCACGGCCGAAGTTCCGCTGACGGACGCCATGATCGCTTCCTTGAAGAAGGGTAGCGAGGTGGTTTTCACTTCGATCAACTTCCGCCGCGCGCCGAACCCCATCAAGATCGCCCTCTCCGGTTTCACCGGCGCTTACGACGGTGCAGCCATCACCCAGTCGCAGCTGGCCGAAAGCCAGCGCAGCCTGCAGGAAGGCATGCAGAAAAAGGCCGAAGAGGCCCGCAAGAAGCTGGAAGCCGCTCAGGACGCCGCCAAGACCGCGCCGAAGCCCTGATCTTAGCGAAAGCTTCAACAACGACAAAACCGGTCTGGTAACAGACCGGTTTTTTTATGCCTTGGGACATGTGGGCGGTGTTGCTGGAACCGCGTCAGTGGGCGGTTGACAGCTTCGGACGCCATTCGCCATTCGGTGCCTTGTCAAACATGCGGCCGATATTGGGGTTGCGGAGCGGCGTCTCGTTTTCATCATGGACAAGGTTCTGCTCGGAAACATAAGCGACATATTCCGTCTCCTCGTTTTCAGCGAGAAGATGATAGAAGGGCTGGTCGCGCTCCGGCCTGATATCAGCGGGAATGGCGTTCCACCATTCCTCGGTATTGGCATATTCCGGGTCGACGTCGATGACCACGCCGCGGAACGGAAATACCCTGTGGCGGACGATCTCGCCAAGCGTGAATTTTGCATCTCTTTGTTTCATGGCATGAACTTCCTTTCCCACTAATAGTTGGGTGTCCAGCAGCAAATATCAAGGGCTAGGGGCTATCAGGCTGTTTTTGCCGTACGCCGCTCAGGCCTTGCGGCCGATCGGCGCGGTGGCGATGACGACACCGCCGGTGACCAGCACGATGCCGATGGCGTGGTAGGTCTCGAAGCTCTCACCAAGGAAAAACGTCGCCATGAGGATCGAGACCGGCGGCATCATATAGAGTGTGATGCCCGCCGTGGCCGGGCCGAAAACGCGCACTGTATGGGTGAAGCAATAAAAGGCGAGCAGCGAGGCGAAGAGGATGATGCCGCCGATCTTCGCCCATGCCGTCGCTGTGGTGGGCAGCATTCCGCCCTGCGCCAGTTCCATTGCGGCTGGCGGCAAAAGAACCAATGCGCCGGATAGTGCGATCAGGCCAAAAAGGCTGAGGGAGGCCATCTGCCGTGCCGCCGGATCGCGCAGCAGCAGCGAATAGATCGCAAAGGCGATGGCTGCCGTCAGTATGGCGAAATCGCCGATGTTGAAATTCATGTGCCACAGAGCGGAGATATCGCCCTTGAGCACGATTGCGGCCACGCCGGCAAAGGCGATGACCATGCCCGCGACTTCGAGCTTTCTGATGCGGCGGCCCTGAAAGATGCGCTGGAACAGAATGATGAACAGCGAGGATGTCGTGTAGATCAGCGTGCCATTGGCAGCCGTCGTCATGGTCAGGCCCCAATAGACCACGCCGCCGCAGATGCCCATGCCGAGAATGCCGAGAACGAGCCAGAGCAGCGTCTTGTGGCGCAGGAAGATAAGGCAGTTGCGCCAGTCGGCGATCATGAACGGTGCGATGATGAGGCTCGATCCCATCCAGCGGATGAAGGCGGCGATGAAGGGTGAGACCTCACCTACGACGCCGCGGCCGAAAATGACGTTGCTGGAGAAAAAGAACGGCACAGCCAGAAAGATGAGCCAGTCCGTGACGCGGGTTTGCTGAGTGGCTGGCTTATTCGACATTGTTCGCGATTATGGCTGGGCTTCAAAAGAAAACGGCGGCCTCCGGAGAGGCCGCCAGGCTGGAGTGGACACCTTGCAGAGCGTCCAGATGACGACTTAGGCCGAATAGTACATGTCGAATTCGACCGGATGCGGGGTCATTTCGAAACGCATGACTTCCTGCATCTTCAGCTCGATGAACGAGTCGATCTGGTCGTCGTCGAATACGCCGCCGGCGGTCAGGAACTTGCGATCCTTGTCGAGGCTTTCGAGCGCTTCGCGCAGCGAGCCGCAGACGGTCGGGATCTTCTTCAGTTCCTTGGCAGGAAGGTCGTAAAGGTCCTTGTCCATCGGCTTGCCGGGGTGGATCTTGTTCTTGATGCCGTCAAGGCCGGCCATCAGCATGGCCGCAAAACCGAGATAGGGGTTCTGGGTCGGATCCGGGAAGCGGACTTCGACGCGCTTTGCCTTCGGGTTGGAGCCGAAGGGGATACGGCAGGATGCCGAACGGTTGCGGGCCGAATAGGCCAGCAGAACCGGCGCTTCATAACCCGGCACCAGACGCTTGTAGGAGTTGGTGGTGGGGTTGGTGAAGGCGTTGATGGCCTTGGCGTGCTTGATGATGCCGCCGATGTAGAAGAGGCAGTTTTCAGACAGACCGGCATATTCGTCGCCAGCGAAGGTCGGCTTGCCACCCTTCCAGATCGACTGGTGCACGTGCATGCCCGAGCCGTTATCGCCGAAGATCGGCTTCGGCATGAAGGTTGCCGTCTTGCCATAGGCATTGGCGACCTGGTGCACGACGTACTTGTAGATCTGCATCTTGTCGGCGCTGGAGACCAGCGTGTCGAACTTCACGCCCAGCTCGTGCTGTGCGGCGGCCACTTCGTGGTGGTGCTTTTCGACGACGACGCCCATTTCCGACAGAACCGTCAGCATTTCGGAGCGCATGTCCTGCAGGCTGTCGATCGGCGGAACCGGAAAATAACCGCCCTTGACGCGCGGACGGTGGCCGAGGTTGCCGGTTTCATAATCCGTATCGTCGTTGGACGGCAGTTCGGATGAATCCAGCTTGAAGCCGGTGTTGTAGGGGTCTGCCTTGTACTTCACGTCGTCGAAGACGAAGAATTCAGGCTCGGGGCCAACGAATACGGTGTCGCCGATGCCGGATGCCTTGAGGTAGGCTTCGGCCTTCTTGGCGGTGCCGCGCGGGTCGCGGTTATAGGCTTCGCCCGAGACCGGGTCGAGAATGTCGCAAAGGACGACCAGGGTGGACTGGGCGAAGAACGGGTCGATGTGGGCGGTAGCCGGATCGGGCATCAGCACCATGTCGGACTCGTTGATGGCCTTCCAGCCGGCGATCGAGGAGCCGTCGAACATGACGCCATCGGCGAACATGTCTTCGTCGACGCACACCACATCCATGGTGACGTGCTGCAGCTTGCCCTTGGGGTCGGTAAAGCGCAGGTCCACGAACTTGATGTCGTTGTCCTTGATCTGCTTCAAGATATCGTTTGCGGTCGTCATTTAAACGTTTTCCTTGAGTGTGATGATGACGAGGTGAAACCCAAGCCTCCCCGGCTTGAGACCCGGTTCTGATTATATGGCGTCCACGCCTGTTTCACCGGTACGGATGCGGATGACTTCCTCGATATTGGAAACGAAAATCTTTCCGTCGCCGATACGTCCGGTCTGGGCCGCATTGCGGATTGCCTCGATGACGGCTTCCGCATTCTCGTCCGCCAATACGACTTCGACTTTCACTTTCGGCAGAAAGTCCACGACGTACTCCGCACCGCGGTAAAGTTCCGTGTGGCCCTTCTGACGACCAAAGCCTTTTGCTTCCGTGACCGTGATTCCCTGAAGTCCGACTTCCTGAAGGGCTTCCTTCACTTCATCGAGCTTGAAAGGCTTAATGATCGCTTCGATCTTTTTCATGAGAAAATATCTCTCCGCTTCTCCCGTTAAAGCAGGTAATTCCCGCTCTGCCACAAGAATGCACGTATTGTGCCAGATCGGAAGCGGGCGTGAAGAAAAAACTTCGCTCCCCCGGCTTTCCGGCACAAAATGCATTCGCTTTTGGCGGTTTTCCAGCGAATTTCTCTCGGAAATCCGAAAAATCCATCCGCATTTCTGTTGATTTGTATTATTTTAGCAATCTCGTATATTTGTAGTTCCTGCGCCGGTGTTTTGTTGGTTTGTTTATATTTTATGCATTTGACTATTATTTGGTCGCGGCGATCTGCTTATTTTTGTATCGATTGCCTTTCCGGCGTTTTGAAGGGATGATCGGCCCATGACATCCCTTTCGCAGCTCTTCCTCATCGACCCGGTTGTAATGGCCCGCATCGATGCGGTGGCCGGGCAATCCGGCATTCCGCTTTACGACCTGATGGAACGGGCGGGGCAGGCGGTTGCCGCCTCGGCGCTGCGCCATTATCCGCAGGCGCTGCGTTTTGTCGTGCTTTGCGGTGGCGGCAATAACGGCGGAGACGGTTATGTGGCGGCGCGGGTGCTTTTGCAGAGCGGCGCGGCCGTTGCGGTTTATCATCTTGGCGATACGGCTATGGTCAGGGGCGATGCGCGAACGGCATTCGAGCGGAGCGGGGTGACGCCACTGCCGCTTGCGGCCTATGCGCCTCTTTCCGGTGACGTGGTGATCGATGCGGTTTTCGGGGCTGGATTGTCCCGTGATGTTCCAAGCGAACTTGCCGATGTGATCGAGGCGGTGGCAAAGGCGGGCGTGCCTGTGCTTGCCGTTGATCTGCCCTCGGGCCTCTGTGGCCGGCGCGGCGTGCCTCTCGGTGCATCGTTCAGGGCGCAGCGCACCGTGACCTTCATGGCGCGCAAGCCCGGCCACCTGCTGATGCCGGGGCGGGAACTGTGCGGGGTGCTTGAGGTTTTCGATATCGGCATTCCCGCCCGCATTCTTGCCGCCCATGCGGGATCGGTGGCGGAAAACGATCCGCTTGTCTGGCGGCACGCCTTGCCCCGCGCCGATATGGAAACGCATAAATTCCGCCGCGGGCATCTGACTGTCTTTGCCGGACCGGCGCATGCGACCGGGGCAAGCCGCATGGCGGCGCTTTCGGCGCTGAAGGCGGGGGCTGGCATCGTGACCGTTGCTGCCCCGAAGACGGCGCTCGATGTGCTGTCCATGACGCTGACAGCCGTGATGAACACGCCTATTGACGATGCCGATGATCTGCGGCTGTGGCTGGATGACCGGCGTCACGGTACTTTCGTTCTCGGTCCGGGTTTCGGCGATTTAGAAAAAGCGCGGCAGTTCGTGTCGCTGCTTGGAGACAGGGCGGTGGTGCTGGATGCCGATGCGATCACCGCTTTCAGGGATTGCCCGGAGACCCTGTTCGAGCACGTTACATCCGGCACAGGCAAATTTGTGCTGACGCCGCATGAGGGCGAGTTTGGGCGGCTGTTTCCCGATCTTGCCGCTGACGCTGCGTTGAGCAAGGTCGAGAAGGCGCAGGTCGCCTCGGCCCGTAGCGGTGCGGTGCTGGTCTATAAGGGCGCGGATACGGTGATCACCGCACCCGACGGCCGGGCGCTGGTCAACAGCAATGCGCCGGCGAGCCTCGCAACGGCTGGCTCCGGCGATGTGCTGGCCGGCATTGTCGGTGCGCTGCTGGCGCAGGGAACCCCCGCCTTTGAGGCGGCGGCTGCCGGTGTCTGGCTGCATGGTGAGGCGGGTAGCCGAGCCGGCGTTGGCATGACGGCAGAGGATTTGGCCCATGCGGTTCGGCCGTTCGTGGAAGCCTTGACGTCTTAAAGCCGCGTCTTTAATGCGCGGCTTTGCCACCCTGGCTCGCCATCGCCATTCGCGACGCGCTGATCAGCATCTTGCGCTCCGCCCGTTCCTGCTGCGGGGTGCGATTATAGATTTCGCGATAACACTTTGAGAAATGCGAGGCGGACACGAAACCGCAGGCGACGGCGACTTCGACCACCGGCATGGCCGATTGCACCAGCAGGTGGCGGGCGCGGTCGAGGCGGATTTCGAGGTAGTATCGTGCGGGCGAGCGGCCCATTTCCTGACGGAACAGGCGCTCCACCTGTCGGCGCGACAGATCGGCGGCATCGGCTATGTCAAGCAGCGACAGCGGCTCGGCGAGATTGCCTTCCATCAATTCGATGATCGACAGGACCTTGCTGTTCTGCACGCCGAGGCGGGCGCGCAGCGGCAGGCGCTGGCGGTCATTGGGGCTGCGCACCCGGTCGGTCAATTGCTGTTCGCAGACGCGGTTGACGAGGTTTTCGCCGAAATCCTGGCCGATCAGGCTCAGCATCATGTCAAGCGAGGCCGTGCCGCCGGCGCAGGTGTAGATGTTGCTGTCGACTTCAAAGAGGTCGGCATAAACTTCCACCTGTGGGAAGGCTTCGGAAAACCCCGGCAGGTTTTCCCAGTGGATCGCGCAGCGCTTGCCGTTCAGCAGGCCAGCCTGCGCAAGGATATGGGCGGCGGTACAGAGGCTGCCGATGGCGATGCCGCGATTATAGGCTTCGCGCAGCCAGGCATTGACTGATTTGTTGATGTGCTGGTCCACATCGATGCCCGAACAGATGATTGCCATTTCTGCGCGGTTCTCGCCGGTCACATACCGTCGCTCGTCGGCGAGACAGGTGTCGACCTCGAGACAGATGCCGCTGGAGGACATGACCTTCTGGCCATCGAGCGAGGCGATGCGCCATTCATAGGCTTGATAGCCCAACATTCGGTTGGCGATGCGAAGCGTTTCAACTGCTGCGGCAAAGGGCAGCATGGTAAATTGCGGAATGAGAAAAAAGACGATTGAGCGTTTCTTCTGGGAGTTCCTGCTCATTTGCCCGTGCTCCGTTGCGAATACGCAATTCCTCCCTTGGAATCGGTCTTCTGGATGTCCTGTTTCCGACATCTTTAACGAAAAATACGCCGTGGAATCGGGCCTGTCAAAAAATCGCTTTTGAAATATGCAAAATTTGCGACAAGCCTTTTAAAAAGGCGTCGTGTCGCATGTAAAACAGGCAGGCTTTTTTACGCCGTTGCCGGAGCGTATTGGCACGGGAAGGGATGGCTCGCAAGTCTTAAAACGTCTGCGAGCCACCGGTCAGAGGTCATTTGCGAATGGCGCTTGTGCGGTAATTGTCTGTCGTCGGCCATCCGATATCCTTCAATGTTTCAGGCGGCAATGCCTCAAGTGCGCGCAGCATCCGTGCACGACGCCATGATCTGTAAAGAGCAGAAACGTGGCCTGACAGGCGGTGAAGCCAGCCACCGGAAGAGGGACGATGCGCAGAGCGGTTCGCCACCGGGAGATAATGTATCATGGTCATGTCCTTGATCCTTTCCTGAACCACGATTGATTTGCGCATTCGATATGCGCCTGCATATTTCATCAAACAAGAGAATGAATTTCATATCATTCATCAATTATCGGAATGATTTGCTGACCTGTCCTGCCAGATGCGCGTCGTCACATAAGGGGAGTTCGGCGCTTCATTCCAGCGGGGCTTTTTCGGCCCTGTCATTCGATGTCCCCGATGGTGCGCGCTTGTTGACATTCAATCAAACGAAATGATATCCATCTATAAATCAAAATATTTGAAGGTGCGTGCCATGACCGTGACTTTCCGCCAACCGCTGCCGTTGCTGGATAACGACATATTGAGAACCTTCGTCGCGATTGCGGAAACGGGAAATTTCTCCACCGCCGCGGAAGTGGTGTTCAGGACGCCCTCGGCCGTTTCCATGCAGATCAAGAAGCTTGAGGAGCAGTTGAAGACGACGCTATTCCTGCGCGATGCCCGCTCGGTGACATTGACGGCGCATGGGGAGACGCTGCTGACTTACGCACGGCGGATGATCGCGCTTTCCAATGAAGCCGTGTCGCGTTTCGTCATGCCCGAGCTTTCCGGCGTGGTGCGTCTCGGCGCGCCGGAGGATATCGGTGAGCGTGGCCTGCTGCCGGGCATTCTCAAGCGCTTTGCCGAGGCTTTCCCCGGCATCATGATCGACGTCACCATCGATTCCAGTTCCAATCTCTACAAGCGCATGGACGAGCAACGGCTTGATCTTGCCCTCGTCAACTGTGCCTCGCATCCGCTCAGGGACACGGGTGAGGTGCTGATGCGCGAACGTCTCGTCTGGGCGGGTGCAAAATGCGGCACCGCCTATCTGCGCGATCCGCTGCCGATTTCGATCTGGGAAGAAGGCTGCATCTGGCGTTCGGAGGCGATCAATTCTCTGGAAAAGCGCGGGCGCAATTTCCGGGTGGCCTATCTCAGCGGTCATACGATGGCGCAGCGCGCGGCGATTGCCGCCGATCTTGCCATCGCGCCGCTACCGCGATCCTATGTGTTGAATGACATGGTCATTCTGGGCGACAAGGAAGGACTGCCGGAACTTGGCTGTTTCGATATCCGCCTGATCATGGGCGACAAGGTGTCGCGTCCGGTGCTTGCAGTGGCAGAAAGCATTCGCAGCGCCTTTGTCGAGGTTGCCAAGGCGGCGTAACATGGCGGGGCCTGCGCGGCCTTAAACCGGGCGCACAGGCAGTCATGGTGTCAAACCGCAACGGAATCCGGTGATGCCGAACGGTCTGCGTCGCCGGTTTGCCAGCTTCCGCGCTTGACCAGCCAGTCGGCCGAATTCTGCAAGCCGCCAAAGGGAAAGACGTGAATTTGCCGGATCGGCCCTTGCGGATTGGCCTGCCAGTGCCGCTCGATCGGTCCGACGACGCTTTCCGGCGAATGACCCTTCGCCAGTGTCGTGAGGGAGAGTGCGTTTTTCTTCAGATAGGCAATGGAATTGCCGACACCGCAAAGCGCTGCATATTTCAGCAGCGTCGTGATCTTGGCCGGACCGGAAACGCCGATATGCACCGGCAGATCGATGCCTGATGCGACAAGCCCTTCCGCCCAGGCGATGAAACGGGCTGCATCGAAACCGAACTGGGTGACGATGCGCATCGTCGCATCGCTTCTTTGCGCAAAATCACGCTTCAGCCGCAGCGCGGCAATTGCCGTCTCCTCGCTGAAATCCGGGCTGCCCTCGGGGTGGCCGGCGATGGCGATCTGGCTTATCCCATAACGGTCGAAAATGCCTGACGACAGCATATCCATGCTGGAAGCGAAGGGACCGGCCGGCCTGTCGACGCCGCCGCCGACAACCAGCACATCCGATACGCCGGCTTCGCCCGCCAGCCGCTTCACCTGTTCCTCAAACTCTGCGCGCGACGGGATGCGCCGCGCCGCAAGATGCGGCACTGGCTCATAACCCAGATCACGCAGATGTCTCGCCGCATCGACAAGCTTCACCTGTGAGGCTGCGCCGGTGTCGGTCAGATAAACACGCACGCCCTGCGGAAAGAGACCGACAAGGCTTGCCGGGCCAAGCACCTGTGCGGGTGAGGCTTCGATGGAGGCGGGGATGATGGAGGAGGTGGAAATGTCGGGCAATTTGTGCATGATCCTTTTGATTATCATGCACCGTTTTTTCGGTGCCGTCTGTGCCTGATGCGGCAAGACAGCCCTGCATCTGCGACGAAGCTTGGCAACACGGCGCAGCGAAGAATCACCATATCCGTTTCGTCAGACCGTTCCACAGCCAGGTCCAGATCGTCGGCGGAAAGCGTAGTGCCGATTTTCCGGGGGAGGGCGGCTGTGGTGCGAGGCTGCCGGACAATGCGTCTTCGATGGCGCTGACGGCGATATCCACCGAGGCGGCGGTGAGAAGCAGCGGATAGGTGGCGATGGTGTCTGAAGGCGAGGGTTTCAGCCGTTTTTCGTAAAGCGTGGCGCCGGTATCCACACCCTTATCGACCAGATGTACGGTTGCGCCGAAATTGCCGCGGTCCTTTTCCACCAGCGCCCAGTAGCCGCCCATCTGGCCGCGATAGGCGGGATTGATGCCGGCGTGAAAATTGATAACCGGGCATTGCAGGGCCTCAAGCGTCGCGGGCTTCAGAAGTCGGCAGGAAATGGTGAAGATCGCCGCCGGTTTCAGCAGATTGACGGCCTCGTGGCATTCCTCGTCGTTCAGCGAGGCAAATTGCGTGACGGGAACGGCTTGGCCAAGTTCGGCGGAGAGGCCATGCTCGGCGATGATCTCGTGGCTTCTTTTAATCGTGAAACGTTTGCCCAGCCGGGATGCGACCATCGTTGTCATCTGGCCGGCGGCGACAATCCAGCCGAGCCGACGCGCCCGCCGCCTGAGAATTTCCGATTTGCTTTCCGGTTGCTCTACGAAGACGTGGATATCAGGAAAGCGGGCGGCCAATGCATTGATCATGACATTGGGGTTCACGCCGCCTGCCGTCATCACCAGAAGTCGATTGTTGATGTCAGTCATATCACCCACGGTATTTTCCTCAGCCATGATCCAGGTGTGGAGTTTCCCTCGTGAACTTCAAAACCCTGTTAATTTTCATCGACGGGATTTTTTGAAATGCTGCTGGAACCGATTTTCGGGACTCACGTTATTGTGACGCATATCACATCGGCGCTTGCCTTGGACGGCAAGTCATAGGGGAGTTATTTCAATGGTTACACGCATTCTTTCGACCGTTTTCGTGGCTTTGTTGACCGTCGTGACGCTCAGCTCTTGCGGCAACACCATTCGTGGCATGGGCCGGGATACGGCGAATGCCGTTGATGCGACGCAGGACGCCGGCCGCAATGTGGACCGCGCTGCCCGCCGCTAACGGCACTCCCCTTAAAGTCGAGGCGTTACCCTGAAACAAGGGTGACGCCTTTTCTTTGACTGAATTTCCCTGCGAATGTTCCCCTGACGAGAATCACGGGGTGGGCATGAACGGATCGATGAAAAGACTGGCGAAGCTGCTGTTGCCATTGTTGCTGCCGTTTTCGGCGCAGGCCGGCGGGCAGGCGGATTTTTGCAAAAGCATGGACCATGCGGGCGGTCGCTACACTGTGTGCAGTTTCGACCCGGCAAAGAACACCATCCGGATTTATGATCGCGATCACGTCTCCGGGCAGGGGTATCGCTCCTTCGCCGACCTGTCGTCCGCGCTCTGGCGGCAGCATATGTTCAGCATCTTCGCCATGAATGGCGGCATGTATCATTCCGACTATTCGTCAGTTGGCCTGTTTGTCGAAAATGGAGTGGAGCGCTCATCGATCAGCACCCGGGGCGGCTGGGGCAATTTTCACCTTCTGCCGAATGGTGTGTTTTATCTGAAAGGCACGACGGCCGCCGTGCTGGAGACTGAGGCCTATCTGGTGGCAGACCCCAAGCCGGATTTTGCCACCCAGTCGGGGCCGATGCTGGTGATCGACGGACAGCTGCATCCGCGATTTCTGCCCGACAGCGACAGCCTGAAGCGACGCAACGGCGTCGGCGTCTCCCGCGATGGCATGGTGCATTTCGCCATTTCGGAAAATACCGTGCGCTTCTACGATTTTGCCACGCTGTTTCGGGATGTGCTGGATGCGCCCAACGCGCTTTATCTCGACGGCACCATATCCAGCGTCGATATTCCCGCGATGAAGCGGCGTGACATGCTATTTCCCATGGGGCCGATCATCGCCGTCATCGATAGGGTGCCGGACTAACCGAACAGATCAGATCGGCGCTTTAGGGTAGGCTTTTTCAAGTCCCGCCGATGCCGTCAGCCCTTTGCGGAAGGCCAGATAAGCGGGGTGCTGGCTGGTTCTGGCAGTTTCCGCGAGGCGAATCTGCAGGCGGGCAGGGGCATTGACGCCAAGCCATTCACCGGCAGCTTCCAGCTTCAGACTGTTCAGGAAACGGGCATTGGCCTGCTGGTCGAGATAAAGATTGAGGCCGGCCAGCAGGTTTTCATCCTGCAAGGCGTTTTCCATCAGCAACGACACCCATGCCTTGTCCTCGCTTGCAAGCGAAGTCAGTTTCGAAGCGACCGTTTCGCGATCGGGAAAAGAGGATGCCTGCTGCATGAAGTGAGTCCCGTTGTCGTTATCCGTCGTCGATAAAGCAGAGGTGTTGTGCTTTCAAGGCGCGGCGACTGCGGAATAAATTCGACTGCAACGTGTTGGCGACGACAGTTTTCAACAGGTGTTTGTGCAAAAGCTTTAAATAACGGTTACACTTTAGCCTAAATTGAGGCGAAGACCGAAATGCCGGTTTTGGAAGCCACGCCCTAACACCTTGTTTTTTCATGTACCTATGCGCGGGGCGAATGGCAGCCCGTCGAAAAAGCCTTCATTTAGCCGCTTTTTGCATTTGCCTTCGTCGTCGGATTTTAATAAATGCTTCTTCCAACGGGCCGGGTCTTGAAGATCCCCCGGAGAGTGAATAGCTGGAGTAATCATGGAAGAAACCGCTCAGAAATCTTGCTGGGGCGTTACCTTGCGCGCACTTGCAGGCTTTGCCGCTTTTCTCGCATTGACGTACATTTTTGGCAGCCCATAAGCACTTCTCCTGAATTGACGGGTTTTGAAACGGCGCGGTTTCCTCTGGAAACCGTGCTGTTTTCGTTTCTGCGACCTGCATGTCGCAGCCGCAAAAGCCGGTGACGCTCTTCGTTCTTGCCGAAGCGTTGGATTTCTCCGAAAATCCCGACAGATTTTGCATCCGATGCTGCGGTGGCGATCTGTCGCGGCTTTGGATATGGTGATGGTGGAATCCATCAGTCAGGAAAAACTTCATGTTTCTTTCGGTCTTTGACGTCTTCAAGATCGGTATCGGTCCTTCAAGTTCCCATACGATGGGTCCGATGACGGCGGCCAACCGCTTTCTGGCGCTGATCCTCAGCGATGAATGGCCGCGCCCGGCCGGTGCCAACGTTTCGCGGCTGAAGGTCAGCCTGCACGGTTCGCTCGCCTTTACCGGCATTGGCCACGGCACCGGGCGTGCCGTCATTCTCGGCCTGACCGGCGAGCGGCCGGACCTCGTTGATCCCGACGCCATGGATGCGATCATCGAGACGGTGGAAAAGGCCGGCACGGTTACGCCGCCCGGCCATCCGACCTACGAATTCCTTGCGGCCGAGGATCTGGTGTTCGACAAGAAGAACCCGCTGCCCGGCCATGCCAATGGCATGACCTTCTCCGCCTTCGACAATCAGGGCAGGCTGCTGATCAAGCGCATCTATTATTCGGTCGGTGGTGGTTTCGTCGTGACCGATACGGAACTGGAGGCGATCAAGCAGCGCGGCAAGACCATCGATAATGGTCCGCGCGTGCCCTATCCCTTCTCTTCGGCAAAAGAAATGCTTGATATGGCGACCCGTTCCGGCCGCACCATCGCCCAGATGAAACGGGCGAATGAAGAGACGGTGGTTTCCCGCGACGAGTTGAACGACCGGCTCGACCAGATCTGGGAAGCGATGGACGGCTGTATCGAGCGCGGACTGAAAGTCGACGGCATCATGCCGGGCGGCCTGAAGGTGCGCCGTCGCGCCCGTTCCATTTACGAAAAGCTGAATGCGGAATGGCGCAGCAACCGGTTCAATCCTGTCATGGCGAATGACTGGCTGAGCGTCTACGCCATGGCCGTGAACGAAGAAAATGCCGCCGGTGGCCGGGTGGTCACCGCGCCGACCAATGGTGCGGCGGGCGTCGTGCCGGCCACTGTCCGATATTTCCGGCACTTCCATGAGGATGCAACGGTTGACGACGTGCGTGACTTCCTGCTGACGGCGGCGGCGATTGGCGGCATCATCAAGCACAATGCCTCGATTTCCGGCGCGGAAGTGGGCTGTCAGGGCGAAGTCGGATCTGCGGCGGCCATGGCGGCGGCGGGTCTTGCGGCGGTCATGGGCGGCTCGCCCGAACAAATCGAAAATGCCGCTGAAATTGCGCTTGAACATCATCTCGGCATGACCTGTGACCCGATTGCCGGGCTGGTGCAGGTGCCCTGCATCGAGCGCAATGCGCTGGGTGCGGTGAAAGCGGTGACGGCGGCCTCGCTGGCGCTGAAGGGTGACGGCCAGCATTTCGTGCCGCTCGACGCCTGCATCGAAACCATGCGCCAGACCGGCAACGACATGAGCGAGAAATACAAGGAAACCTCCACGGGCGGCCTTGCCGTCAACGTTGTGGAGTGCTGAGCGGGCAGGGCGGCCGGCGTCGTCCAGATGCTTGACGCCTGCCGCAAAAAGGCATTGATAGGAATATGCCTTTACATCTCATCAAACTTTGCGTTGGCGCGGATTCACTCCAGGATTTGAGGGACTGGGTCGCGCAGCGCTCGCTGACCGCCATGGCCGCAGGTCTGGAACCGCATAGCGTGCACACCACCCGCATGATCCCGAAAAGGGCCGAGGAATTGCTGGAAGGCGGCTCGCTCTACTGGGTCATCAAGGGACAGGTGCAGGCGCGGCAGAAGCTTCTTGATCTCCGTTCCTTCAAGGGCGACGACGGGATTACCCGCTGCGATCTCATTCTCGGCCCCGAAGTGATTGAGACATCACCTGCGCCGAAGCGGCCGTTTCAGGGCTGGCGTTACCTCAAGGACGACGAAGCGCCCCGCGATCTCGGTGGCGGTGGTTTCGGCGGTGAGGACATGCCATCCGACCTGAGGCGTGAACTTGCCGAGCTTGGCCTGCTCTGACGCTTGTGGCTCTTTACGACAATGAAAAAGCCGGCCTCCCTGCGGAGCCGGCTTTTTCATTTGGGGAGACGGTAGTGGGGTAGCTGGTGTTATCGGATGCCGCCAACCGCATTGGTGGCGCGGCCATCCTGAATTTTCACCCAGCGACCCGGATTGGCGGTGTCCTGGCGCTTCAGGTAGGTATATTCGGTTTCCGACCAGTTCATGACCTTGTTGCGCATGTTGTCGAGTACGAAATCGCCGCGATCGGTACGAACGGTCAGAACGGCATGGCCTTCGCCATTCGGCTGCAGAACGACGGTGATAAGCAGGTTGGAAGCGGAGAAGCCCTTGTTCATCAGCATCTTGCGCTTCAGAAGCACGAAATCTTCGCAATCGCCAACCGTGGTGGGGTATGCCCAGCGCTCTTCAACGCCGTAGATTTCCATGTCGGTCATCGGCGTGATCGTGGTGTTGGCGGTGTAGTTGACGTCGAGCATCGCCTTCCAGCGCTCTTCGGTCAGCTTCATCGGGCCGGTGTCGACCGAGGTCGCCTGGCATTCGCTCTGATAGGTCTGGCAGAATTCATAGTGGCCGATCGGCGGGTTGGCCTTGCCGATGACGCGCATGACGGCGGCCGGCGAAGCGCTGGCCTGCTGGGCGAAGGCGCTGACGATGAATGCGATCAGGACGAAAACGATACGGTTGTTGTTCATTGCTTGTCTCCCCGTGTTGAGGAGACATTCGCAGGTATATTTTGACCCGGCGGAAATTTGCGAGAGGCAATTTGAGCTTAAATTTCAGCAAATTAACCGTTGTTTTGAATTGTATTTGAGTCAAATTTTACGGGTATTCGAAGCAAATTTTATTACAATTTTATGGATCGCGGCCTTAGGTTTTTGGTAGCCATTTATGCCGCTGTATTGAAAGCGATTTTCTGTGCGGGGCGATCTTCACAGCCGCGTGAAGTCTGCAGGAGAGGCCGGGCAGGGGAGCGGATTTCCCGTTTTGGGATGGATGTTTCAGGTTGGGACGCCATGAAAAAGCGGCGAAAAAAACTTCAAAAAAACTGCTTTTTTTTTTCCGGAAAAATGTTTTGGGCGGGCGCTTTGCGTTTCGATCTGCGCCATACCGAGCCGAAATCGATGGGTTTGGTGCGCGACCGCCGCGCATCCGGACGGGTGGAAGTGAAGGCTGGGACGATATCCCGCGTTGAAGTGTTTCAATCTCGCCGTGTCGCCGTTGCATCGGAAGCCCGTCGAAACGGGTTGACGCGACGGAGGAGACTTCTTCGAGATCAAGGGTCTAGTTGGCTGGTTTCTGGCGAAAGGCCGGACGTGGGAAGAAAAGCTGCAACAGATGCCCCATCAATACCGGGCGCGCACCGCCGTCGCACATTCAGTGGGACGGAAGTGGGGCGTCGGGAGGGCATTCCTGAGATTATGGATTTTCTGCTGTTAATGGCTGCGCGGGTGTCGAGGAGGCGCTTAGAGAAATTCGATCAGCGCGTCGGGCGACTGGACGCGGTCGAATTCGACTGCGACGCCTTCCATGAAGTGGCGCACGATCTTGCCGCTCATGTTCTTGCCGAGCTGGACCCGGCTGCCGAGCGGCGGACGGTTTTCAACTTCAATAGCTGCACCGGACAGGGAAAGGTCGATCAGCCGGCAGGAGATGAGCACGCCATCTTCCAGAACCAGATGCGCCTTGGCATTGCGCGGCGTCAGTCGGTCGTGGCGGCGGTCTTCCGGCAGGCCGAGCAGTTGGCGCTTGGCGATCCATGCCAGCTGGGCCGCGAGTTTTTCCCGCTTGCGCTCCGGCGCATTGATGGTGATGACGAAGCCGGAGGCGGTGAGCGACGTTACCGAGCCTTCGATCCGGCCGATGTGCTGGAGATAAGCGATGACGCGGTCACCATTGCGGGCCATGCCCGAGCAGGTGAACTGCGCTCTTTCGGCGGTCATCTCGGTTGCGGTGCAATCATATTCTTCATGGTCGGGCAACATGAGGCGGCCGGAAAAGGACACGACGACGGCGTCGTCGAGGGAGACCTCTTCAACCGGACGCAGGATTTGGGCAGTGTTGACCGAACGAGATGAAAACATGGACAGCGCAATTGTAACGGATGATGATGACAAATCTCTACTCTGCGCGGGTTAACAGACTGTATTACTTGATATCTACAATTCTTACGATCGGCGATATCGTTACAGCTTTGACCTATTTTCAGCAAAGATTCCGGGTTGCCGGGCGCCATCCTTCCTCACATTGAAGGAGGAACGGGGCCCGTCAACAGCTTCCCGCGAATGGTGTGAAAGCCGTAAGCGTGTTTTCCGAATATTGCGTCTGCGCGATATCCATCTGCAGCAGGCGGCTGCTCTTCATCCAAAGGCAATTGATGGGGGTAGCGAATTCGTGACGCGGATGTGCCGGAAGCAAGGCCCCGAGCAGCCGCGGGGCGGCGCCTTCGTCCGTGCGCAGCGGCAGCAGCAGCATCTCGAATGCCAACGGGGCTGCGCCGAAATCATCCTCCGCCTCGACATCAAAGACGACGGGCAATTGATGTTGCAGGATGCCGCGCGCGACGCGGCAGGGGAAAACGGCTTTTGCCGCCGGCCACAGTTCCGAAAACGGGCGGTCGCGCAATTCCCGGCCAAACAGGTCACAGATGCGCGTGCCGGCGAGGCGAAAGAAGGGCGCTTCCTCTCCCTTTTCGGTCAGGATGAAGAGATCACCGAGATGATGTTTCAACCTTGCGGGATCGATGTCTTCGCGACGGGGTGCGGGCCTGTTGCCGCGCAGCTCGTCCCAATAGTTATATATGTCCAGTCCGGCCATGCTTTTCATAGCACCGTTCTCCATGTTCGCTTTTGGGACATCATGTCCATCCGAACGCCTGTATGAGGAGGTGTAGCGATTTTCGTGCCAGCCGGTTTTGTTAAGGTTAACAAAGGGTTGATATTGCGCGGCGACAAAGGCCGTGGCATCGGTGCGGCCATGTCGGGGACAAGCTCCGGTCAGCATAATTGATGGCAGCGCTCGTGACTTTACCGCGTCGCCGCAAGCCGGACTGCCTTTGGCGGCGGCGCTCGAACCGGCTCTGGTTTTGGCGTCGTTGCCTGAAAGGCAGGACGGCTTTTTTTTCGTCCGGGCTTCCTATATTGCTCGGAAGATAGAAATTTCGACAAGACAGGGATGCGATCATGTCCTACGGGGACGGCGAACAGCCGCCGGTTTCGGAAACGCCGGAGCCGAAAGACGACACGAACAATCCCGTCTTCAACCTGCCGCCGCTTCTCGTCGGCATATTGGCGGCGCTCCTGGTTGCTTATGTGGTTCCTGCCTATCTGCTATCGGAGGATGGCAGCAACTGGTTCATCTTCACCTTCGGCTTCATTCCGCTGCGTTATGCCGTGCCTTTCTCCCAGCAGGGTCTGGAATGGCTCTGGACGCCGGTCAGTTATTCTTTCCTGCATGGCGGCATCGAACATATTCTGTTTAACGGATTGTGGTTGATGGCCTTCGGCGCACCGGTTCTGCGCCGGATCGGAACATGGCGCTTCGTGCTGTTATGGTGCATTTCCGCCGCCGTTTCGGCCTTCGGCCATGCGGCGCTGAACTGGGGTGATGTCACGGTGCTGATTGGCGCGTCCGGCGTTGTTTCGGCACTGATGGGAGCAGCCTGCCGTTTTGTTTTCCCCGCCCGTGGTGGCTACAACGCCTCTTTCGGCCATCTGATGCCGCGGCAGGGCATTCTGGAGGCGCTTTCCAACCGCACCGTGCTGATCTTCACGCTGATGTGGCTGTTCGGCAATGTCCTGATCGCAGTCGGGATACCGCTGTTTGGCGATGTCGGTGGTGAAATCGCCTGGGACGCGCATGTTTTCGGGTTTCTGCTGGGCTTCCTGTTCTTCGGCCTGTTTGATCGCCCGCTGCGCTAAAGCGGGCCGAGCAGCGGCCCGCCACGGCTTGTGGCAGCGCATCGAAGCGATCACGCTCCTTGTCGGCCATGGCGCAAATTTGCTTGGGCACGTCCCATCCGGGATTGCATTCACACGGGCCTCAGCGCACCATGGTTCATGATTTGCAACCGCCGGGGGAGACTGCGGCGTGCTGTGATCGCTGAAAAGAGGAGGAAGGCATGGCAACATTCGTAAAAGATCTTCTCGACCGCAAGGGTCGGGACGTTGTGACTGTAGGTCCGGAGGTCAGCATCGGCGAGGCAGCGGGAACGCTGCATGCGCACAAGATCGGTTCGGTCGTCGTGACGGATGCCGATGGTGTCGTTCTCGGCATTTTCACGGAGCGTGATCTGGTGAAGGCCGTGGCAGGTCAGGGCGCCGCTTCTCTCCAGCAGTCCGTTTCGGTGGCCATGACCAAGAACGTCATCCGCTGTCATGGTAATTCCACTACCGACCAACTGATGGAAATCATGACAGGCGGGCGTTTCCGCCACGTTCCGGTCGAGGAAAACGGACGTCTCGCCGGCATCATCTCCATCGGTGACGTGGTGAAGGCGCGGATCGGCGAGATCGAGGCCGAGGCGGAGCATATCAAGGCCTATATCGCCGGCTGAAACCTTGCGCCGGGGGCAGGGCATTTCCAGTAGCGGATTAAGCAGGAGGTGTTCTACGTTTCCGGCGCGGTACAATTGCCTGACAGCCTTATCGGCGGCCTTTATCTCAGCGCCGGAACGCCTGTTGCATGCGCTCCAGTTCGGGAATACGGGCGCGCGTTTCCTGATATCCCCTGTCGATGGCTTCACTGGCGCGATGGAATTCCGACAGGCCGATATCGTTGATGCGTGGATGCAGCATGAGGTCGGGCGGATCGCCGGCGAGGCGCGAGCGTGAAATCCGGTCCTGAATGATGTTGAAGGCCTGCACCATGACGCCCGGCAGGCCGGGACGCGGCGCGCTCTCTACGGGCGGAGCGGAACCTGCATGCGGCGAGGCTGCATGCTTGACCACGGCGGAACGGCCAAAGAGATCGTAATTGAGATTGACGGCAACGACCAGCGCCTGCTCATAGGCCCGGCAGACCGAAACCGGCACGGGGTTGACCAGCGCGCCGTCGATCAAAGTGCGGCCATTGCATTGCACCGGTTCGAAAATTCCCGGCAGCGCATAGGATGAACGAAGCGCGGTGACGAGGTCGCCCTGATGGATCCAGACCTCATGGCCGGTGCGCAGTTCCGTGGCGACGGCGATGAAGGGATGTTCGAGGTTTTCGACGCGCAGGCCTTCCAGATGCTCCTGCATGCGCTTGGTCAGCCGCATGCCGCCAAACAGGCCGCCGCCGCCGATCGTCAGGTCGAGCAGGCCGGCAATGCGGCGCATCGTCAGAGATCGGGCGAATTCTTCCAGTTCATCGAGCTTGCCGGCGAGGTAACAACCGCCCACCAGCGCGCCGATCGACGTGCCGGCAATCATGCCGATCTTCACGCCTGCCTCATCCAGCGCCCGCAGGACGCCGATATGTGCCCAGCCGCGCGCGGCCCCGCCACCAAGCGCCAGCGCGATGCGGCGCGTATCGACGCGCTCGGTGACGATGGGCGGCTCCATGTCTTCGGGGTTTCCAGCCGCGAGCTGATTGCGACGATTTCCCCATCCCAACATGATCGCACTCCCTGCCAGTTCCGTGAGGCTCCGTCCTATCCCCGGAACCTGCTATATTGGTAGCAAATTGGTGCGGCCGATGGAAGCCGGCCGTTTATGTGCCGGAATAGGTGGTCGCCGGATCGAAATGGCGGGTGTCGTCGGTGATTTTGGTCACGGCATTGCCATCAGACATTTCCACGGTGCGATAAAAGCAGGATCGGCGCCCAGTGTGGCAGGTCGCATCATGGCCGGCGACGGAGACCTTCAACCATACGGCGTCCTGATCACAATCGGTGCGGAATTCCTTCACCGTCTGCAGGTTGCCGGATGTTTCGCCCTTTTTCCAGATCTTGTCACGCGAGCGGCTGTAATAGTGGGCGATGCCCGTTTCCAGCGTCAGCGACAGGGCTTCGGTATTCATATGGGCGACCATCAGCAATTCACCGTCGCGAGCGTCGGTTACCACGGCGGTGACGAGGCCGTGGGCATCGAATTTCGGCGAAAAAAGGCCCGCGTTTTCGAGCGCTTCCTTATCCGCAGGCGCGGATGGAAAGGGAATGGACATGATAACCCCGGAAACTGAACTGGCGGAATGATCAGAGCGGCGAAAGAACGGAATCGATTCCGCCGCTCCAGGTCTTAATCTGATCACCGGATTTTCCGAAAAACGCGCTGGCGATTCGGTCCGATGCCTAGCGGTTCCGCACCATGGTCATGAAGCGGACCTGCTCGGCCGGGTCGTTCTTGAACGTACCGGTGAAGCTGGTGGTCAGCGTTGTCGACCCCTGCTTGTTTACGCCGCGCATGGACATGCACATATGTTCGGCGTCGATCATGACGGCCACGCCGCGCGGCTTCAGCGTTTCCTCGATGGATCTGGCGATCTGCGCGGTCATGTTTTCCTGCGTCTGCAGGCGGCGGCCGAAGATTTCGACGACGCGGGCAATCTTCGACAGGCCAAGCACGCGGCCAGCCGGAAGATAGGCGACGTGCGCCTTGCCGACGATCGGCACCATATGGTGTTCGCAATGGGAGAAGAACGGGATGTCGCGCACCAGCACCACATCATCATAACCGCCGACTTCCTCGAAGGTCGTGCCGAGCACGTCCTGAACATTCAACTCATAACCGGCAAAGAGTTCGCGATAGGCCTTGGCGACACGCTTCGGCGTATCCAGAAGTCCTTCACGGGCAGGATTTTCTCCCGCCCAGCGCAGAAGAACGCGTACTGCTTCTTCCGCTTCCGCCTGGCTTGGGCGGGCCTCGGCCACGTCGGGTTTTGTGCCAGCGCCGGGGAAATTCTTCACGATCGCATCCATTTCGTCTCTCCCGATGCGGGTAAAGGCCGCACCTGAACTCGTTTTTCATCGCGAACTCGTGTTCGCAGTTGCTGCTATCTGGTTGTTTTACAGCATTTTGGCAAGGCCGCCGCTGATAATTCGGTATCGAAGCCGTTAATTTCATCATGGCTTGATGTCCAGAAAGCTCGTTAGCATATAATGAGAATGAAGGGCAGGAAAGCTTCACTGCGACAAACGCTGTGTTTGGAAAATATGACCTGTCCCGTTTTGGGCATTTTGAGCGCGCCGGACACCTGACGATGGATGACATCTATAATAACCGCATTCTGGACTTTGCCGGGAATATTCCGCTGATCGGTGTTCTTGAGGATGCCGATGCCAGCGCCGAAAAACACTCGCGGCTATGCGGCTCGAAACTCAAGGTCTATCTGAAGGTGAAAGACGGCATCGTGGCCGGATTTTCGCACGAGGTTCGTGCCTGTGCGCTTGGTCAGGCCTCGGCCTCCATCATGGCCCATCATGTCATCGGCGCTTCCAGCGGTGAAATCCGCCAGGCGCGGGAAGATATGCTGGCCATGCTGAAACAGGGCGGCGAGGGGCCGACGGGCCGTTTTGAGGATATGCGGGTGCTTTCCCCCGTCCGGGACTTCAAGGCACGCCACACTTCCACCATGCTGACTTTCGAAGCGGTGGTTGATGCGCTCGACCAGATCGAAGGCCGGCCGGTCCTGAATGTTGCGGGTTAGACGATGTGTGGCGAACCGGGCTGCCGGCATCAAGAGACGGCGAGGGCCGGGCAATCCCGTAACTGGGGCGGGACCTTTGCCAAAACGCCGGGCCGGCTTTTGGGTGTCGGTTTCATCAGGCTGTATCAGCTGACGCTTTCCGGTTTCATCGGCAATTCCTGTCGCCATATCCCCACCTGTTCGGAATATGGTTATGAGGCCATCGCCCGTCACGGACTTTGGCCGGGCGGCTGGATGACGCTGTTTCGTGTGGCGCGCTGCGGCCCGGGCGGTACCAGCGGGCTGGACCCGGTGCCGGAGACGCTGGGCGAAAAGAGGCATTGGTGGACGCCGTGGCGTTACTGGAACCTGCCCAGATGAGCGAGTATGTGGCTCTGCTGCACAGCATCGTTCTTGGCGGCGGCAAGCGGCTTGTGATGGCCGATCTGCGGGCAATGGCGGAGGAGCTGGGATTTCAGGACTGCAGGACGCTGGTTGCGACCGGGAATCTGGTTTTTCGTGCCGAGGCTGGGCCGATACCGGAATTCGAAGGCCGTCTTGAGCGCGCCTTCGAAAAGCGGTTCGGCAAACATGTCGATATACTTGTTCGGGCGGGCAGCGACTGGCTGAAACTGGCGTCGGATAATCCGTTTCCGCACGGCAATTCTCCTGACGTCTGCATTCGGGTGATGCGGCAGCCACTTGGCGAAGAGGTTCTCGGATTACTGGAGAAATATCGTCAGCAGGAAAAGATTGCCGTGGTCGGTGGCGAGCTTTGGATCGATTTTCAGGGCAAGCCGAGCGAGAGCCGGTTGCTGTCAGTCCTGACCACGAAAAGGCTTGGCATAGGCACGACCCGCAACGCCAATACGGTCAACGGGCTGGCGAAAATGCTCGGGTGAAACGCCGTTCACCTTTGACTGGAATGGCAAAAGCATTTATCAGCCTGCCTGCCCAATATTATCATTCGGGCGATTATTATTCCAACACCACCCGCATTCGTTGGCGGGACTGGACAGGAGAATTCGACAATGTCTGAAGCTGTTTCCCTTACATTTCCCGATGGTTCCGTGCGCAGCTACCCCGCCGGTACGACTGGCCGTGAAGTCGCCGAATCCATCTCCAAATCGCTTGCCAAGAAGGCTGTCGCCATTGCGCTTGATGGCACCGTGCGCGATTTGTCCGAGACCATCACCGATGGCAAAATCGAGATCGTCACGCGTGAAGACGGGCGTGCGCTGGAGCTTATCCGCCACGATGCCGCGCACGTCATGGCTGAAGCCGTGCAGGAACTGTGGCCCGGTACGCAGGTAACGATCGGCCCGGTGATCGAAAACGGTTTTTATTACGACTTCGCCAAGAACGAGCCTTTCACGCCGGAAGATCTGCCGAAGATCGAAAAGCGGATGAAGGAAATCATTCAGCGCAACAAGCCGTTTACCCGCGAGGTCTGGTCGCGCGAGAAGGCGAAGGAAGTCTTTGCCGCCAAGGGCGAGAACTACAAGGTCGAGCTGGTCGATGCCATTCCGGCAGGTCAGGACCTGAAGATCTATTATCAGGGCGACTGGTTCGATCTTTGCCGTGGCCCGCATATGGCCTCCACGGGGCAGATCGGCACGGCCTTCAAGCTGATGAAGGTGGCTGGCGCTTACTGGCGTGGTGACAGCAACAATGCGATGCTGACGCGCATCTACGGCACCGCCTGGGCGACACAGGAAGAGCTGGACAATTATCTGCATGTTCTGGCTGAAGCTGAAAAGCGCGACCACCGCCGCCTCGGACGCGAAATGGACCTGTTCCATTTCCAGGAAGAGGGTCCGGGCGTCGTGTTCTGGCACGGCAAGGGCTGGCGCATGTTCCAGACGCTGACGGCCTATATGCGCCGGCGTCTTGCCAACACCTATCAGGAAGTCAACGCGCCGCAGATTCTGGACAAGTCGCTGTGGGAAACCTCCGGTCACTGGGGCTGGTATCAGGAAAACATGTTCGCGGTGAAATCCGCCCATGCCTTTACCCATCCCGATGACGAAGAGGCTGACCAGCGTGTGTTTGCGCTCAAGCCGATGAACTGCCCCGGTCACGTCCAGATCTTCAAGCATGGCTTGAAGTCTTACCGAGAAATGCCGGTTCGCCTTGCGGAATTTGGCAATGTCCATCGTTATGAGCCATCGGGTGCGCTGCATGGTCTGATGCGTGTTCGCGGCTTTACGCAGGATGATGCGCATGTCTTCTGCACGGAAGAGCAGATGGCGGCGGAATGCCTGCGCATCAACGACCTCATCCTCTCCGTCTACGAGGATTTCGGTTTCAGTGAAGTCGTCGTCAAGCTGTCCACGCGCCCGGAAAAGCGCGTCGGTTCCGACGATCTCTGGGATCGCGCCGAAAGCGTGATGCTGGAGGTTCTGAAGACCATCGAGGAGCAGTCCGAAGGCCGCATCAAGACCGGCATCCTGCCGGGCGAAGGCGCTTTCTACGGGCCGAAGTTCGAATATACGCTGAAGGATGCCATTGGTCGTGAATGGCAGTGCGGCACGACGCAGGTGGACTTCAACCTGCCGGAACGCTTCGGCGCCTTCTATATCGACCAGAATTCCGAAAAGACGCAGCCGGTGATGATTCACCGCGCCATTTGCGGCTCGATGGAGCGCTTCCTCGGTATCCTGATCGAGAACTTCGCCGGTCATATGCCGCTGTGGTTCGCACCGCTGCAGGTCGTTGTCGCCACCATCACTTCGGATGCAGACGATTACGGCCGCGAAGTGGCCGAAGCGCTGCGCGAGGCGGGCATGGTGGTGGAGACCGATTTCCGCAACGAGAAGATCAACTACAAGGTCCGCGAACATTCGGTGACGAAGGTTCCGGTCATCATCGTCTGCGGCCGCAAGGAAGCGGAAGAGCGCACCGTCAACATCCGTCGCCTCGGTTCGCAGAACCAGACGCCGATGTCGCTGGAAGATGCGATTACCAGCCTCGTGGACGAGGCGACGCCGCCGGATGTGAAGCGCAAGCTTGCGGCGAAGAAGCAGGTTGCCTGATGAAGATGACGGCCCCTTCGGGGGCCGTTTTCGTTTGTGGGTGAGGGGCGCTAAAAGCTATCTGCACGTCATCCTCGGGCTTGACCCGAGGATCCATTCTCACCGCCGAACTGTGGATCCTCGGGTCAAGCCCGAGGATGACGCGGAGTGTGATGGGATTTCAAAGGCACTTCGTCTCTGAACAGGCAGCGAAACCTACTCAAAATCCCCGGTCATATCTTCCGGCGCCTGATCCTTCATCAGCACTTCCACATCGGAATCCCGACCGGACGTAACCTTGAAATTGCGCTGGAAGACCTTGTCCTTGTTGCGGGCGATGGCGGTATATTCGCCTTCCGCCAGGACCATGGTCGAAAAAGCGCTGACGCTTTCATTCACCACGTCGCCGCCGCCGTTCAGCACCGACCAGGCCGTATCGGCGATCGCCTCGCCGCCCTCGTCGGAGACAAGCTTGAGGGTGATCTGCGCTGCCTGATGCTGAAGCGTTGCTTCGGTGAGTTTGCCGGCTTCCACCTGGATATCGGCGCGCACGACGGCATTGACGTTGCCGTATTCGGAAACCACGTGATAGGTGCCGGCATTGAGGCGAACGACGGTATTGGGCTTGATGTCGGCCATCACGAGGCCGCGCTCACCGTCCGGGCGGGCATCGGAGGAGTAGACGGAAAATTTCAGCTGGCCGCCGGAAATCTGCTTGTCGGACCCTGCGACCGCATTCAGCACGAAACCGCCGGCATCGAGAATAAGCACCTGCTTCTGGACGTTGCCTGATGTCGGAATATTGAGTTTCTTGGTGACGCCGGCGCGGCCGAAGGCGACGTTGACGAAATATTCGCCGGGCACCAGATGGAATTCCGCCGAGCCGCCTTCCGAGCTTGCCAGCATCGGCAATTTGCCATCGGCACCCGGAATGGGGCTGAAGACGCGCCAGGACAGGCCTTCCTTCACCGCTTCGCCGCCGCTCGTCAGTTTGGCTTCCATGGCGATATCGCGGGCGGTGCTTTCCGGGGCATTGGGTGCTGTCGGGGCGGTGAAAGCATTGAGCTTCGGCATTTTCGGCGTGCCGCCCAGCTGCTTGAAGTCTTTAAAGGCGTCCTGCGAAAAAGCGGCTTGTGATAAAACGCCGAGCGCGGCGCATGCAATGGCCAGACGTGTCGCGAATTTGGCCGCGAATTTGATTGCCGACATTTTCGATACCGATTGACTTCTAGAATTTCCCGGATCACTTCAAAACCAATGCCATGGCTATTTCAAGGCCCATAATTTCGCGATGACAGCAGAATGGAAGATTTTTGATCATGACCAGCGATATCAAGCTCCTCGACTACCTCAAGGTTCGCCGCTCCACGCCCGCTTTGCAGCTTGCCGAGCCGGGGCCTTCGAAGACGCAGATCGAGGAAATCCTGCGGCTTGCCGTGCGCGTGCCTGACCATGGCAAACTCGCCCCCTGGCGTTTCGTGGTTTATCGCGGTGAAGATCGTGTGCGTCTCGGGGAGGCCGCGCTCAGGATCGCGCTTGAGAAAAACCCGGAACTGGATCTGCAGCAGCAGGATGCCGAGCGCACCCGCTTTACCCGCGCGCCAGTCGTCATTGCCGTCGTCAGCACCGCCAAGCCGCATTTCAAGATCCCGGAGTGGGAACAGGTGATGTCGGCCGGTGCGGTCTGCCTCAATGTCATCTTCGCCGCCAATGCAAGCGGATATGCCGCGAACTGGCTGACGGAATGGCTTGCCTTCGATACGGCCTTTCTGGCGGAAATCGGTGTAAGCGCCGAAGAGAAGGTGGCGGGTTATATCCATATCGGCTCGACGACATTCCCGCCGGTGGAGCGGCCGCGTCCGGAGCTTGCCGATATCGTCACCTGGGTCGGGGACGTCTGATGTTCTACACCACCGACACCAACCGGCATGGCCTGCCGCATGATCCGTTCAAGGCCATCGTCGCACCGCGGCCAATCGGCTGGATCGGCTCGAAGGGCAGGGAGGGCGTGCTGAACCTCTCGCCCTATTCGTTCTTCAACGCGATTTCGGACCGGCCGAAGCTTGTGATGTTTTCCTCCAGCGGCCGGAAGGACAGCCTGCGCAATGTCGAGGAGACCGGTGTTTTCACCGCCAACCTCGTCAGTCGCCATTTGATCGACCGGATGAATGCCTCTTCCGCGCCGGTTGCTTACGATGTCGATGAATTCGCCCTTGCCGGGCTAACAGCCGTTAACGGCCGGGTGGTGGATGCGCCTTATGTGGGCGAGGCGCTGGCGGCGCTGGAATGCCGCGTGACCCAGATTCAGCAGCTGAACGATATAGACGGAAAGCCATCGGAGTCGTGGATGGTGATCGGTCAGGTCATGGCGATCCATATTGATGATGCGATCATTCGCGATGGCCGCATCGATATGGGGCTTGCGCGCCCCGTGGCGCGCATGGGTTATATGGATTACTGCGATGGCGGCAGCGATGTATTCCAGCTGCAGCGTCCCTCTACTGCGCCGTAAATATATTCCTTCGCCGGCAAGGGTTAAATTTTATGGTGAACCAAACGTAAACCATTTGCGCCTAGAGTTTTATACATGGTGGCGGCGATGATGCCGTCATCCATTGTTGCGAATGTGTTTCGAGGCTCAGGTGATCGTACAGGCATTTCTTCGCTGGTCTGAAAAGGCTGGATCGACCGAGCGGGCGAAGGCCGCCAATGCTCTCGGCCGTGCCTATCTGCATTCCGACATGGCGCGGGAAAACCGCGATGCTGCCTATATGGCAATGACCTATCTGCTCGACGACCCGTCGCCGCGAGTGCGGCTGGCACTTGCCGAGGCGCTGGCGGATGCTACCGATGCGCCGCGTGCCATTCTCGTTTCACTTGCCGAAGACCAGCCGGAAATCGCCTGCACGGTGATTGCCCGTTCGCCTGTTCTCACCGAAGCCGATCTGGTCGACCTTGCCGGGCGCGGCGAGAGCCTGACGCGTGCCCTCATTGCCGCAAGGCCGGGTTTGCCGCGCGGGGTCTGCGCTGCACTTGCCGAGGTCGGCGACCTCTCGGAAACCATCATTCTTCTCGAGAATGACGACGCCTTCATCACGCCGTTCTCGCTGCGGCGCATTGCCGAGCGCCATGGCTGCGACGCCGATATTCGCGATCTCTTGCTTTGCCGTGAGGCGCTGCCCGCTGATGCGCGGCACCTGTTGATGGCGCGTGTCAGCGAAGCTCTGGCGGGTTCGGCGCTGGTTCATGCGCTCATCGCAGGCAACCGCGCCGACAGTATTTTCCGCGAGGCGGAGGATTCCGCCACCATCCTCATCGCAGCAGCTGTTGCGTCGCCCGAATTGCCGGCGCTGGTGGAACATCTGCGCCAGAGGCTGGAATTGACCCCGGCGCTGCTCATCCATGCCGTCTGCTCGGGCCGGCTGGAATTCTTCACGGCGGCCATGGTCAATCTCTCCGGTCTCGAAGACCGCAAGGTGCGCGCCATCCTGGCAACAGGGCGGCCGCACGCGCTGAAGGCCCTGTTCCAGTCGATCGGTCTTTTCGGCGACGTCGTTGACGTCTTCATCGAGGCGACGCTGATGTGGCGGCGTGCCGCCCGCTCGCAGCTTTCCGAGGCGGCAGCCTCCGTCTCCGCCGAGTTGCTGGCGCATTTCCGCAACGTCAACGGTTCCGAAACGTTGTTCGAACTGCTGCATGCCGTGCGCAAGCTGGCGATTGCGGAAGAACGGCAGAAGGCCAGGTATTATGCCGAGGCGCTGACGGTTGAGGCTGCCTGAGTTTTATTTCTCCAGGCGTTTGGCAATCCACGAATAGCTGTTTTCGACCACTCTGACCGGCGTGCCCAGCAGATGCTTTATGCCTTCGGTAGAAGGCAGGATGCGGCTGACGCGGCTGATTGCCCGCTTGGTGAGGCTCTCTTCTTCCTTTGGCGTCACCTGTTCCATCGCCTGTTGCGTTCCTGCGGGTGCCGCAGCGGCAGGCGGCTGTGCGCCGGGAGCGTTACCCGCCGTCTGCGGCGTTTGCTCGTCCGGTGTCTGGCAGACGGCCACCACGACCGGATAAGAGGCATTGGCGTAACGTTCCAGCTCCTTTTCCGACACGGCGTCGCAAAGCTCGATGCTGGTCCAGCGCTGCTGCGAGGTGGCAAGGTAATGGCAGTCGGTGGCGCTGTCGTCGCAGCCAAGGAAGGTCATGAGAACGAGGGCTGTTTTCATGGGTGTGTTGCCTCTGTCGGGAAATCTGTTCTAGAAACTCATCTATCCGGATTGCAGTGACATTACGACGAAATACGCATTTTTTGAGAGAAAGCAGGCATCGCATTGGCCATCGAAATCAAACTTGAAACACCCCGGCAGGAAGCGGTTCTGCGCCTCATTGATCTTTCCAATGCTTACATGGCGTCACTTTATCCCGCCGAGAGCAACCATCTGGTCGATATCGGCCTGCTGGAAAAGGACAATGTCTCGTTTTTTGTGGCGCGCCATGAGGGGCGTGTCGTTGGATGCGGCGCGCTGGTGGAAGCGGGCGACGGTACGGCGGAAATCAAGCGCATGTTCGTTGATCCCGACGCGCGGGGATTGCGGATCGGCAAGCTGATCATGGATACGCTTGTTGCGCGCGGCATCGAACTTGGCCTTACCGCCATCCGGCTCGAAACCGGCATCAGCCAGCCGGAAGCGATCGGTCTTTACCGCAAGGCGGGGTTTGTGGAGATCGAGGCCTTTGCGCCCTACAGGCCGGATCCGCTCAGCATGTTCATGGAAAAGGCGCTTTAGGGGCCGGGCGCAGATTCGAATGGTTCGGGGATGAGGAGGCGTTGGCAGCAGCATCAGCCCCGCGTCACCCCGGACCAGATTCGGGGTCTGTTGCGATCAAGCCCTGATCGCGAAGACACGTTGTGCACGGCGCAGACGCGCCGTAGCTTGGATGCTGGATCAGGTCCGGCATGACGAAGAAGAGAGAATCGACTTTGGCCTGCCATCTGGCGTTTCAGGCAATCGCCCTTCGCCGCGGGCTTCAGCATCAAAACGCCGCTTTTCGAAACGCCGTCGTTTCGTCGCTTTCGTCTTCACGCGAGATGGCATCTGCGACCGGGTCGTCCTGCGTGGGTGGCGGGGGCGGGGTCTCGGTGCTTACGGCGGCGGAGATTTCCACTTCACGCACCCATTCGCGCCAGATTGCCACCAGCAGCGCCATCAGCACCGGGCCGATGAACAGGCCGAGGAAACCCATGGTCTTGACGCCGCCGACGAGACCGAAAAAGGTCGGCAGGAAAGGCAGCTTGATAGGTCCGCCGACGAGTTTCGGGCGGATGGTCTTGTCGACGATGAAAAGTTCGACCGAACCCCAGACGAACAGCGCCAGACCGTAAGCCGGGGAGCCGCTGGCGACCAGGTAGATCGACACCAGCGTAAAGGAGAGCGGCGCGCCGCCCGGAATGAGCGCCATGACGCCGGTGAGTACGCCGAGCGTGACGGGCGAGGGCACGCCGGCAATCCAGTAGGCGATGCCGAGGATGATGCCTTCGCCGATGGCGATCAGCGTCATGCCTGTCACGGTGGAGCTGATGGTGGCCGGCACGACGCGGGAGATGCGCTCCCAGCGTGTCGGCAGGATGCGCTCACCGACGAGATCGACCTGACGGGAGAAGCCGGCGCCGTTGCGATAAACGAAGAACAGCGCGATCAGCATGAACAGCAGGGTAAGGACAAGGTGGAAGGCACCGTTGCCGGCGGCAAGGATCGCCCGGTAGATATTGCCGATATTGGCGCCGCTAACGAGCTGAATGACTTCACCGATGGCGCCCGGCGTACCGATATATTTCACCCATTGTTCGCCGAGCCACGGGCCTATGCCGGGCAGCGCCGCGATCCAGTCCGGTACGGGAGCGCCCGCCTTGTTGACATGCACCGCCCAGCCGAACCATTCGCGAATTTCGCTTGCCGTATAGGAAGCGGCGATAAAGATCGGCACCACGAGAAAGGTAAGGATGAGGACGATGGCGATGGATGCGCCGAGCGTGGTGTTGCCGCCCACCTGCCGCAGAAGCCGCGTGTAGACCGGCCAGCTGGCAAAACCGATGACGAGGGCGGCGAGAACCGGAACCAGAAAGCCGTGGAAGAAATAGGTGCCCGCAAGCGCGACGAGAACGAGCAGCCAGCGCGCAGCCGAGATGGGCGGGATCAGGGCGATCCGCGTCGGACTGGCGGGACCAAGCCATCTCGGTTCGCCACTCTGCTTACGACTGTCATTGTTACTCACGGCAGGCTCTTTCTCGCATTCTCCCCGCAAGGGGTGCATTCACTCTGTCACACCGATACATATAAGTGCAATATAACCCGATCACATTACCGTTGTGTGTTTATTGCCGAAGCTATTGAACGATTTTGGTAAAAATAGAACATCGGTCTTGGCGCGCGCATTGAAATATGACAATTGAACTCCCGTTTTCTACGGCGCGAATTTTGCCGCGCCCGCTCTCCAGGTCATGCCATGCTTCGCCGTTTCTTCGCCTATTATCGTCCCTATCGTGGTCTCTTCATTCTCGACTTTTCCTGCGCGGTCTTGTCGGGTGTGCTCGAACTCGGTTTTCCAATGGCGGTGAAGGCCTTCGTTGACGTGCTTTTGCCGGGCGGTGAATGGGCGATCATTCTTGCCGCCTCGGTGGGCCTGCTGGTCATCTACGTGCTGAATACCGGGCTGATGGCGACAGTCACCTATTGGGGACATATGCTCGGCATCAATATCGAGACCGACATGCGGCGTCTGGCCTTCGATCACCTGCAAAAACTCTCCTTCCGTTACTTCGACAACCAGAAGACCGGCCATCTGGTCGGGCGGCTGACCAAGGATCTGGAAGAGATCGGCGAAGTGGCCCATCACGGGCCTGAGGATCTGTTCATCGCCATCATGACCTTCATCGGCGCGTTTCTGCTGATGATGTCGGTCAATGTGCAGCTGGCGCTCATCACCGCCGCCGTCGTGCCCGTCACCGCCTGGGTGACCAGCCGTTACGGCGGCCGCATGACGCAGAACTTTCGTGCGCTCTATGGTCGTGTCGGGGATTTCAACGCGCGCATCGAGGAAAATGTCGGCGGCATGCGGGTTGTGCAGGCCTTTGCCAATGAAGACCACGAGCGCGCGCTGTTCGAGAAGGACAACCAGAAATACCGCCGCACGAAGCTCGACGCTTACAAGATCATGGCGGCCAGCACCTCGCTGAGCTATATGAGCATGCGCCTGACGCAGATGATCGTGATGATCTGCGGTGCATGGTTCGTCATCAACGGCGACCTGACGGAAGGCGGTTTCGTCGGGTTCCTGCTGCTGGTCGGCGTGTTTTTCCGCCCGGTGGAAAAGATCAATTCGGTCATCGAGACCTATCCGAAGGGCATTGCCGGTTTCCGTCGCTTCACCGAGCTTCTGGATACCGCGCCCGATATCGTCGATGCGCCGGATGCGATCGATGCGCCGGCACTGTCCGGTGCCATCGAATATCGCAATGTCGGTTTCGGTTATGCCGAGGGCAAGCGGGTTCTCGACAATATCGAGCTGAAGATCAGCGCCGGCGAGACCGTGGCTTTTGTCGGTCCGTCGGGTGCCGGCAAGACGACGCTCTGCTCGCTTCTACCGCGCTTTTATGATGTCACCAGCGGTGCGATCACCATTGACGGCATTGATATCCGCAAGATGAAGCTTGCCTCGCTGCGTAACCAGATCGGCATCGTGCAGCAGGATGTCTTTCTGTTCGGCGGCACAATCCGCGAGAATATCGAATATGGCCGGCTTGGCGCGTCGGATGCGCAGATCATGGATGCGGCGCGGCGTGCGCGGCTGGATGGCGTCATCGAGGCCATGCCGCTTGGGCTCGACACCGTCATCGGCGAGCGCGGCGTGAAGCTTTCCGGTGGGCAGAAGCAGCGCCTCGCCATTGCCCGCATGTTCCTCAAGAACCCGCCGATCCTCATTCTGGACGAAGCAACCTCGGCGCTCGATACGGAAACGGAGCGGGCCATCCAGCAATCGCTGACGGAGCTTGCCAGGGGCCGCACGACGCTCGTCATCGCCCATCGGCTGGCAACGATCCGTGATGCCTCGCGCATCGTGGTGGTGGACCAGACCGGCATTGCCGAAACCGGCGCGCATGCCGAGCTTCTGGCCGCCAAGGGCCACTATAGCCGGCTGCATGAGGCGCAGTTCAGCGGGCATCTTGCGGGCCTCAGCTGAGCTGATTGAGAGCGGCGCTTTCTGCGCTGCCCGCTTATCCGCCGTTTTCCGCTGCCTGTTCCTCAACGATGCCGGGATTGGGTTCCGGCTTGCCGGGATGGCTGGTGACGAGATAACCCATGGCGACCGCGGCGGCGACCACGAAGAGCAGCACGATGCCGCTGATCGTCATCAGCCAGTCACGCGGCCTTCTATGTGCCATGATATATCTGGGCCATCGCCTTGGACGGTTCGCCAGGCTGAATTTACTGCCGTCTTGCATGAACTTCCCCGGAACTGGATTGCTTCCTGAAAGATAACGCAGGCGCGAGCGCCGCTGTTCCGCACCGGCAGGGGCAGGGTGATGACAAGGCCGTGAGGGCGCTCACCTGAACGGCCGACCCTTGTCATCAAAGGCCGGGCATCGAAAACGGAATGATGCCCCGGCCATTCTTCAATTTACAACGGAGACGGCCGGATCAGGCGGATTGCACCGCGATGCGGTTTCCTTCGCTATCGGAAATTTCGGCGACGAAGAGATTGTCATCGACCGGCGTTTTGGGAAACAGGATTTCGCTGCCCTGCTGCACGGCTCTCTCAAGCACACCGTCAATGTTCTTCACACCGAGATAGATGATCGCCCCGTCTTTCGTTGGAACATAGGTCTCACCCTCGGCAAGCGCGCCGCTTGCCCCATCCTTGCCCTCCTCGAAGGGGAAATAGGCCATCCTGTTGTCGTGGATCGTGACGATTTCCGCAAAGCGCACATCAAAAACGACACCGTAGAAACGCATCGCCCTTTCAATATCAAGCACGGGAATTTCGACATGGGCAATCAGGTTCACGCGGTTGTTCCTTCTGAAATATGTCCGAAGTCTATTGGCTATCTGTGTACACGCCACGACATCGATGCTGTCAACGGCCAGACGCAATCGGGCCGCTTGGCCACCTGAAAGCCGGGGTTTTCTGGCGAGACTGATCCTGCCGGTTCTTATGCGACGCTTTTGATCCCGTCGATTCGAGGGCATCCGGCGAAGTGATCCTTGCGGCGAAATGCCCGCAATCCCCTGCAATAATACAAGGTCCAAAAGCCCGCTTGCCAGCCCATGCAGTTTATGCGAATGATTTGCAATTGCATAAACTCAATTTCCCAATTGAAAGTTCTTGGAATGGACAAGCCAGTCTTTGGATGGCGGCGGAATGGCGACGATCTGTCGTTGTCCGACGTGCACGGTTCGATCAAGGTCAAGCCGAATGCCGGCACGTTTCGCCGGGCGATGGCCTTTTTCGGGCCGGGATATCTCGTTGCCGTCGGTTATATGGATCCCGGAAACTGGGCGACATCGCTCGCCGGCGGCTCCAAATTCGGCTATACGCTGCTGACAGTCGCGCTGGTTTCCAACATCATGGCGATTGTGCTGCAATCGCTCTGCGCCCGTCTGGCGATTGCTTCCGGCCGCGATCTCGCCCAGGCCTGCCGTGATGCCTATCCAAAGCCCGTGGCGATGGTGCTGTGGGTGCTGGCCGAAATCGCCATTATCGCCACGGATATTGCCGAAGTCATCGGCACGGCGATCGGCCTCAACCTGATTTTCGGCATTCCGCTTGAACTCGGTGTTCTCATCACCGCGCTTGATGTGTTCCTGATCCTTTATCTGCAGAAGCTCGGTTTCCGCTGGGTGGAAGCGATGGTCATCACGCTGCTTGGCGTCATCGCCGTGTGTTTCGCCATTCAGGTGGCGCTTGCCGACCCCGACTGGGGGCAGGTGATCCTCGGCTTCGCACCGACGACCGAGATCGTCACCAATCCGGACATGCTGTATCTGGCGCTCGGCATTCTGGGGGCGACTGTCATGCCGCATAATCTCTATCTGCATTCGGGCATCGTGCAGACCCGCGAAATCGGTGAAACGCTTGCCGAAAAACGCGAGGCGCTGAAATTTGCGACGCTCGATTCCACCATCGCGCTGATGTTCGCCCTCACCATCAACGCCTCGATTCTCATTCTCGCGGCAGCGACCTTTCACAAGACGGGGCAGACCAATGTCGCCGAACTTGGCGAAGCGCATAATCTGCTCGCGCCGCTGCTGGGTCTTGCGATTGCGCCGACGCTGTTCGGCGTGGCGCTTTTATGCTGCGGCATCAATTCCACCGTCACGGCGACACTTGCCGGCCAGATCGTGATGGAGGGGTTCCTCAAGATGCAGCTCGCCCCCTGGCTGCGCCGCCTCATCACCCGCGGCATCGCCATCATCCCGGCCGCCGGCGTGACCATCTTTTACGGCGACAGCGGCACGGCGGAACTCTTGATCCTGACGCAGGTGGTGCTCAGCCTACAACTCTCCTTCGCCGTCTTCCCGCTGGTGATGTTCACCTCCGACAAGGCCAAGATGGGCGCACTGAAAGCGCCGCTCTGGCTCTCGGCTTTTGCGTGGCTGATTGCGGTGGTGATCGCGGCGCTGAATGTGAAGTTGCTGCTGGATTTTATGGGGTGAGGCGGGTCAGGCTACGGGTTTAAGAAGCGCTTTGAAAGTGCTGTGTGAATTGACATCGATGAGGCACATATACAAACATGGTCCGTTACTGCCGCGGCCCAAACTTGCAACCTATCAAAGGTGGCGAAGCGAGACAGGTCGTGGGTGGAAATTATTTGCGACCTGATATTTAAGGTTTATCATTTGACGGATTAGAAGGGAGATCAATTTCACCTTTTTCCGAATGATACAGAAGATCGCTTTTCATCCGATCAATGATGGTTCTATTTTGGGTTTTCCTTCTAAGTCCTGTATTCGCGTCAATTACTATTGTTCCGATAAAACCTACCGTCATGAAAATGGTGAAAATAGTGAAAATAGGGAGTGTAAACTCTATAAATGATGGATATTCAGTAGGTCTATACGTATCTGATGACCTATTTTTGGAGCTTAATTTCTTATCATTCGCTGTAAATGTGATTTCATTACTGTATATAGATAATTGATTTCCGATACTAAAAAGATAAATATTTATTTTTTCATTGGGCAGTATGTCTTTAATAGTGGCTGACTCTGCGGAGATATCTATATTTTTTCTACTTGATCCCAAATTGTATCCTGTTGGAATAGGGAATTTGAGACTCGAAACTGTTTTTTCCGTCGTATTTTTTATTTCGATATTGTATGCACTAAATATATTTTTGCTTGTAAATGATTTGTCGAATCCACCGTTTTCCAAATAGAATAATTTGAGGGATTTGATCCTCTCGTAATAGTTATTTAATTCGTAATCGTATTTGAATTCGGCGTCTCCGACAGTTTTTAGCCTCTTAAATAAACCCTCTAATGCGTCTGCTTCCGCAGAGCTGGGAAGTGATTCCACGATGGGTGTAGGGACGACGAGCTCGGTGTATTCGTATGAAACTTCGATATTTTCTTCCCAATAAGCCTTAATCTGCTCTTGGAAGAAAAAGAAAGTCGTTGTTACAAGTACGGTCGCAAAAGCGCCTATGATTGCTCCCTTCAACTGCTCAGTTGTCGAACCCAATACGCGCTTCTCCAAAGTATGTAACGGATGCCATCTTCATTCACTATTTGTTCTTTGGATTTTTAGCCCGAGTTTCCTCGGGTGTGGGGCGACAATGAGTTTGACACAAATCGTTCTTTCGACACCAGCAAAACCGGGATTCTGCGATCGTCCGGCGACATACCGGATGACACAACGACACATCGGTTTGACACAAAAATCCGAATGCGACGGAACGCGATGGGGCGGACCGTAGGTCCGGCGATGAATCGGAGATTCAAACGAATTTTGGCCCCCATACGAGAGCCGAGCCACGCCGCGGAAGGCATGCACTTTCAATTCTTGCGGATGATGGGAAGGCTCGGTTGCTAGGAAGTGAGATTACACGTGCTGCGCCGCCGACGCCTCAAACAGGGAGGCGCTCCAAATCCGATCGCCGATAGAAGCGCGATCCCACAACTTCAGGCGGGATGATCGAAGTGATGCCGTGAGCCTCCATCAACTTCTTCTTCCCCCTTACAGGGGTGCCCACTTCCTTGCACCAGTCCTGAAGGGTGACGTGGTCAGTACGGAACCGCATGTAAGCGGATGGCAGAATTCCGCGCTGAAGCGCGTTGGACACAGGATTACGCACAATCTCGCTTTCCAAGTACCGGCTGTTGACCAGGAAGGACACCGCCTGGAAAGCCGTTTTCAAACGAACGGCCACTTCCTTGATGGAGAGAAATTCGCGATCCTGTCTGCCAGATTTCTTTACGATCTCCGCCGGGTCCAGGAGCAAGCTTCCGATGCCGTTAAGCGCGCGGTCGGTTCCAACGCGCTCGAGCTTCTTGGCGATCAGGAGCCGCAAAATGTCGCCCTGTTTAACTCGCGCGATCTTGGCCGCCGAGGTGAGCGGGACCAATGCGCTTGTGTCAGCGACAGGATGGGCTGGCATTACCGATTTCAGGAGGGCCTCGACATCACTGCGCGCGTAGTAGTGACCGAGACTGATCTCCTCGTCCGACTGAATACGGGGGACGAGGAAGCACTCGTCCATGACGACGTTATACGTTCCCCTACGGACACCTAAAATCTCGCCCGCTTCGAGCCCTTTCACGGAACCCTTGATCCGTTCTACAGCTTTGATAACCGCCGCTCTTTCGACGGTGAAGCGACCTGGCGGGATCACACGGGGAAGATCACCGTTTACAACCATGAATTTCTTGATGAGCTTGGTATGACAACCAAATTCGACTTCGGCGCGCCCAAGTGTCATCTTTTGCGACGGCACCCGTTTGCGGAAGATGATCGTTTCGCTTCCAAGCTCAAGGCGGCTCGTCGCGAAATCTCTCATTTCGTCTTGGATTTTGCCGTAGTATGCGGCGTCGCGACTTCCGCCCAATGAAGTATGGAGCGTTCCATAGATAACATTTCCGCCAAGGAGCGATTTCGAAGGGTCCGTCGAAGCACAGAGTTCAGCAAGGATGTTTTCCCATCCGGCCTGACCCTGCTTGAGCTTCGCGAAACCTTCTTGTCCAGCGGCATGCCACTCGTGCTCTCGACGTTCTTTGATCTGGCAGTGCTTGCCGTGGATCAACACCATACCGACCAACTCGCATAGCTCTGCACCGATCTGAAGCGGCTGGCGGTCGAGGAAATCACCGTGATTGCTCACGCCTTTCAGCCGCTCGGCGACGTAGTGTTCGAAGGCAGTTGGCTCTTGATGATGAGACTGAGACGCCGCCTTCGTGAGTTCCGAACGCATGTCGATAAGGTTATAAGCCGTATCGTACGATAGGCGAGAGTTGATTTGCCTTCCTGCGTCTGCGATCGACCAGTGGTGATCGGGACACGTCCGGATGAACCGCGAGGACCAATTGATTCGCTGATATTTCCTCAGTCGCGGATGAATCGCGTCGTTGGACTGGTCGGCTTCGAAGCATTTCGGGCAAAATCTGAAATTCGTTCTGATCAAACTCCGGTAACCGAATTCCTCGCCACCGATAACCCAGAGCTTGCCTTTCTTCGTGATCTTTCTCTCGGATAGTGCCTCATACGCTACACCCGCAAACCCCGAGAGCGCCTCAATCGCCGATCGGTCTCCTTCCACGATTCCGCGGGTTCGAATACCGATGTCGCGGCACAGATCGTCCATGAGACGACCGTTGGCGGCGGCCACACGCGAGCAGAAACTCGTCAACGTCTCGTCCGGTTGGAGAGCGGCCGTACGTAGCCTTTTCATGTCAGGCCTTCCTCTTGGCGCTTCGTGATCGTGAGGGCTTTGGTTGTTCCTCGATGCCTTCGGGTCCGAGGGTTCCGTCTCTCATCACGTTACGCTTGATCGTCCACCACTCGTCATCGCTGAAGACATTCCTCCCGCGCTTGGCCAGGCGATGATAAGACCTTGTCCAGTGTTCGTTTGCGATCATCTTGTCACCTCGGTCGAGTGCATCCTCGATAGCGAACATGACAATCCTCATCACAATGCCCAACCTGTGCCGCCCTGCATGTAGCATCCGACTAATGAAGTCGTCGGTCGGCTCCACGGCGAGTTCCATTTCCGCCAAAGCGGCGTAGTGGCAGACCACCTCGCAAAGAAACTCCTTGTCTTTCTCGAACGAAAGGTCAGGAAACCTCCAGACGACGGTGCGGCCTTCCATCTGCTCTTTCGGATCGCGATGTACGACCGTGGCGATCTCGGGTAGCCCGGCGACGATGATGTAGATCGGATAACCTTCTTCCTGCAGGAGGTTCTTGAGCTGGTCTGTAAGATGCCGCACGCCTTTGATTGTTGGTGCGTCGAGGATGTGCTGGAACTCGTCGATGAACACGACTTTCGTCCCCAGAATCTTGAGACGCTCGCGAACATAACGGTAGACCGCGGCTTCTGAAAGTTCACGCTTGACCTCGTAGTCCATCCTTCCGAGCATCTCGAGACCCAGGTCGCGCATCGTACAATCCGAAGGGGCCTTGACTCTGATCAGCGGCACAAGTGTGTCGCCGTATTGATCCACGCTGGGCCGCAACGATTTGTACTTGTTCAGATGATGATGGATCGTCGTCGATTTGCCCGCGCCGGATTCGCCCGTGAAAATAAGCACATGTCCGTCGCGCGTTTTGCGGGTTACCGCGCGGACAAGGAGGCGGATTTCGCTTTCCACGACATCATCATTCGGAGTGCGAACATATTCCGACTCGATGGTCTCCATGATTCTGGAGATGCGGACATCATCCTCCGACAAATCGTCAAAGATGCGGGCCATGACGATGTCCTGTGGGCTCAATTGATCATCTGACATCGTGCGTTCCTACTTCTTCTCGAAGGTCCATGGCTTTGAGGGCGCGGCTGGCTTCGGTTCTACTTGCATAGCCTCGCTGACTGGTCGGAGAGGCTGGTTCTTTTCGAAATCGGCCGACGCGGGACGGAAAGCAGGGCGACCATCACCATTGGTGCGTAGACCGGACAACGGCTCCGCGGGTGCATCACCCATACCGAGTACGGCCTTACGTCGCTCGGCTGCTTCAGAGGATTTGATAGAAGCCTGCGTTGCAGAAGAGGGCGGGATGGGCGCGTGCGACACCTCCGGATAGTCGGGTCGTGACCGATCTGGCATCACCCACCCACGCACGAGTTGCCGCTCCACCCTCTCGTATTCCTCCTGCGACATGACTGGTTCCCCGATGCCAGCACCGGCCATGGCTGCGCTTGACATGGCTTTGACCTCGCTCATCGCTCGGCGGACCGACTCGCCGTGGATTTTCGAGCGATCGGAGAAACGCTTATCGATAGTCCTCAAGACCGCGATCCATTCCTGGGCTTTCACGCCCTCGAAGCCATGCCGCGCGCATGGGATGGTGACGTATCCTCGCCCGTCCTGGGTGAGCATCCTGACGGAACCCAAGTCGTAGGTATTGACGCGCATCTGCACCGTAGCACCGCCCAGAAGGTCTCGAAGCTTCTGCAGTGGTTCGTTGCCGTATGGGATGCCGAGAAAGACTAGGCCGTTGTCTCCAATCTTTCGGTTGATAGTTAGGGAAAAAATCTTCGCCATTTCTTCTTGGGTGGGAAACGACTTCACCCGATAAAGCTTGTTCAGGCGCGACCAGGCGTCGATCGGCGTCTCGCCGTTGAGGCTATCGTGGGGGGTGTGATGGTAACAATCGACGATCAAGCGTACGAGCGCGTCGGCTAGGTCTTCGAACTTCATCGAGGCATTCGCGACGGAATTGTAGTTTCCTCGAGCAACAACGTTGCCGAAAGTCCTTCCTGAAAACAGATGCATATAACGGTCGTCGACGGTCTTGAAAAACCGCTCGATAGTTCCTCGCAAGATGGGCGTCTTCGAAGGCGGGATCAAATGACGGCCCGTCGTCAGCAGAACGCAGGCCTGAAAGTCCTCGTTTGACCAGGAACTGCCGGCATCGGTACTGACGCACTCCATGGTGCCGCATTGCGGCCAGTCACTTTGCGCGCCGGCTTTCTTGGCGTAATCGGTCTTTGGCAGCAGGGCCATGCGTAGCGTCTCGATCGCCGTGGACGCCTTGGGAGCTTCTCTTAGCAACCTCATCGCGAGAACAGAACGACTGGCGTGGTCCATAGCCAACGATAGGTACGGGCGTTTGACTCCACGAATTACCTTCTGAACGTCAGAGTGCAACGCGTCCCAGATTCCGGTGTCCATAAGGAAAACGATCAGGTCGACCACCTTTTCGTCCATTTCGACGCGTTCCAGTGGCCTGGTGATCTCCAGACCACCCCGCGAGATCGCGAGCCTTGCCTTGGCAACCTCTGGGCTGTGCATTCCAGCCTGAACCCGAAGGTACTCCAAAGCTTTTACGCGTCGTTGGAAAGTCCGTACATTCGGAAGCTTGAAGGGTACCTCTCTTGTTTCGTTGTCGCTGACCATTTCGCCATAAAGGACTTCCGCCGAGCTCTTGAGGCGCGTCGCCTTCTTCGCTGCCCACGATCGCACGTAGGCTTCGAGTTCGTAGTCCACGTTTTTCGTGTGGAGGTTCTTGCCTGTGTAGTTTTTCACAAGCGCGTTTGGCGTCCGGCCGCGTTGCTCGAATTGCTTGACAATGCGAAGAAACTGACGCCAAGCAACCCTGTTCTTGTCCGTGGCTTCGATCCTATCGGTGCCACCTCGACTCTTGCGGTTTTCCGCTTCGATGGCATCGAAGACGCTATAAAACTCGTTGACGCATTCCTTCGAGCGCTTCCACCGCCCGCGCTGAATGCCCTCCAGGAACATGTGAACCATACGCATGCGATAGACGACATCCTGCGGCAGGTGCGGCGTGTCGAGGGCATATTTAAGAGCGCGGGCGTTCATGGCGTCGATGCCGAAGAAGCCCTTCTCGATTTCGATGATCTGACGGATCACATGTTCGCTGATCTGCCAGTTTTCGAATTCGAACCGTCCGTTGCCGTCAACTTCACGGAGCACGTAGCCGTTAGGGTAAGGCTCGGCCGTAAAGAACCGCTCCGCGAATTTCACCCGGTCTTCCGATCCGATCGTGAAGACTGTGCTCGACAGTTTTTCAGGTTCGCCCATGTCGCCCCACACGCACTACAAATTGGTCCGCAGCCAGGAAATGTGGGTCAGTCGCATGTTGGTCGGATCGGGGCAGTCATGCTCGATCATGCCGTCGTCGATAAGATTCCACATCGCGTTCCAACCGAGTCCAAGGTCGCCAAACTCCTGAAGAAGCCGAAAAACCTGCACGGGCTGGCTCTTGCCCTCCAAGAGCTCACTCATTCGGTGAATGTCTCGGCTGTTCCTGAGATCGCGCGCCCGCAAAATGGCACAGGCCCGGTAAACAAGACCTTCAGTGACGATCATTTCGTCAACAATTTCGATATCATGGGCGATGACACCCAGTACCTGGTCGCGCATCAGCTCGACGTCGGCCTTGAGGCGGCCAGATTTGTCGAGCGTCGATGGGCGCACGGGAAAAAGCTTCACACGGCCGTTGCGATAGGTGGCTCGGACGTCGACGAACTGCTTCGTCGGTCCGGTCTCGCGCTCGAAGTCGACCAAGACTTGCGTCTCAATATCAACGACGTTCCTATCGGCCATAAGGTGAAGGACGAAGTTCGCCTCAATCAGGCTTTCGCAACGCAAAAACTGATCGCGCGCTTTGTCGTGGATCGCGACGCGGCAATTCGTGGTCGACTTGAGCGTGACATCGCGATCAACAGAACGCCAGCAGGGGAGACGATGAACTTCAAAGCCGGCGCGCTCCTCAAGGGAAGGGCCAGCCTCGTTATCGCCCAGCTCCTTTCGGTGGTATAGCCGCCTACCTCCGCGGCGTCAGCTTCACCGAAGAGGGTTTCGTGGTGAAATTCGATCGCGAGCGGGTCCCAGCCGTGGCGAAGGCTGTGAAGGTAATCGATGGCAAGCGCGGCGTTCTTCATGCACAGCTCCACACGTTGACAAAACGGACGGCAAGGACCGACCGGCTCTGGCGCTTGCCAGAGGTATGGTGTGGTGACGCATGAGGAAGACAGCGACGAGCAACTTGCCTTCGACGAGGCAAGCAGAGCGCTTCAATCGGTTTTCGGATAACTGACCTGCGTAAAACATGCAGCCTCCTCGGGCTTAAAACACATCATCGACACACAGCCATCAACGACCAGCAAGACTTCCGTCTGCTTCGCGTTACTTGGTTTGTATTCCGATCGTGCGCATGCATTACTCCGTCGTCAGCTGGCCATCTAAAAGCAGTTTTACTTCGTCTTGGGAAGTGCCCCTCCGCCAAGAACCTCGAAAAAAGCGCCGTGCAGTGCACCGGAACGGAACGTTTCTATGAAAATGGTTAACGCCCGCCCACCACGCCAATTTGGGTGCGCCAGTTGTGAATTGCAGACTGACGGTTTCGAATTCCCCCAAGAGGGGAAATCAATGTCATATCCAATGCAGCCATACCTTATCGGCGCTATATCAGATGCGATCGACTTTCAGTTCGGCCGGATCGCGGCCCAGGCCGCTGAAACGCAGCGTGGCGTTTCGAACCCGGAGTTTTCGTTCCGGCGCGCGCTGGGGAGCGCAGGTTTCGGCAGTGCTCTAGGTACCGACAACTCAAGGATCGAACAGGCTTGCGTTGCCGCAAAGTCAACATTCTATGAGTGGTGGAAGTACGGACGCAGGATCATACGGCAGGGGGAGATAGACGCCCGCGATGTGACACGCGGGACGCACTACTTGCGGCTTAATCAGTTTCCCTCAATTTCAGTTGGCTCTGAAACCTTACGCCTCGAAGGGGCCTTCATCTCCGGCCAACAGCACCACGATGGGCAGCGGGATTGGGCCATGACCTTCCTGTTTAGCGGCGACCTCGAGCGAGACGTAGGCGTGATGTCGCTCGACGAACTGACGCGACATCAGGCTAGCATGTTTATCTCGACGTGGAATGCGGACAAGCCAGGACCGGAAACCGCCTTCTATGGTCGACTTAGGATATCTGACCATCCAGACGTAGTGGCTGCAGTGGGCGAAATGTGGAGCGACCTTACACACGCTGTTGGCTGCGGAGGTTCCACCTCCGAGAAGCATGCTACCCCAATCCTCTCGTTGATGCGTCGATAGTCCGGTTGCGGGGTGCGTGGGCGCAACACTTCAGGCGAGGTAGGTGCTGGATTCCTGGCGTTAACTCTCCACTTTGTCGAAAAGAGCACGCGCAAGAAACCCCTTCAGGCGATTGTACGAGTCGTCGAGCAGAAAGTTGGCCATGTGCGATGGGCCTTCGACTTCGATCTGGCGCAGGCTCACGAGCGTCATGATGAGGAAGGTCTGGATGTCCATCTCCTCGGCGGTGAAGACGCGCAATACCTCCTTTGCAGTAACTTCATCCGGAAAGCACATGAACCGGCCGACCTTGCCGGTCGACGTGGCAGCGAAATGCTCCTCGCTCGCTACTGGAGGGTCGCCAAATGTCACCTTGTCGAACGACATGAGGAGAAACCCGAGCTTGTACTTTTCGCCCTTCGTAGCCGCGGTTCGCAGATCGTCGCAGAAACGATCGACGATTTCTTTCGCGAAGGCGAGAACGGCCTGCACTTCCGGGTTGGACTCAAGGTCGATGATTGCGGTGCTGAGACGCTGGTAGGGGCTGATCATGTTACTGCTCCGAACGATAGAGATTGCGAAGGCCACCAAGGAAGTGCTCGACCTTTTGGTGGAAGATAACCTGGCGTCCGTTGTCGCCGCCCAGATCGGCGAGAGCACGCGTGGCAAGGCCGACGTGCAACAAGGCTGTAAACGCCCCCGGCTTGTCAGCCTGGATCAGCCGGGCGATCTCGGAGGCGGCCATCTCCTCGAAGCCTTCCATCACCACTAGCTTGCGAAACGCATCCGATTGCGGGCGCTCACAAAGTTCATGATATTCGTCGAGGACGAACCGCGGCGAACGGAGTTCGAGGCATGGTTTTGCGAACACGCGGGGTGAGATCGCCATTTCGTCGATGGCGACCATGAAATCCTCGGCCGCTTCCACAGCTGTGCCGAGGATGTCGAGGAGACGTTCGCGGTTTTCATCGTCGAAGAAGTCGGCGATCTGAGAGATGGTCGATGAAGTATCAGTCACGTCAGTACCTTTCAGAGCGGGCAAACGACCGGCGCGACGCGTCGTTCGGAGACGCCGGATGCGGGCCCGTTTTTCAGTTCAACGTCGAGGGGAGGTCAGCTCGGATGCCGAGCGCGCATTCGTCCTTGCACGCGTGGAATTGCGTGCTTCGGAGAATACGGCTGCGACAGCCGAGCGACCGAATGCTCGAAAGGGATCGTTAGGAGGGAGGATAGTTCATGGGGTCACCTTTGCGAGCGTTTGCAGAGACAAAACTCTCCCTGGTTTGACCCTCACCAGGCAGCATGCCGCTGAAGTTACCAGCCTTCAGCATTCTGCGGGGACAGGTTGTTGTCTGGGCCGCGCGCTCATCTTGGGAGTTAATGGATTTCCGCGCGGCTACCAACCTAAGCCCGCGGCACGTCTCCGAAGTGTTTTCAAAATACACATTGAACTGGGCCCTTCAAGGTGATTTCTCACCTGAGAAGACCCCCGTACCACTTTGATTTTTTGAGGAGATTTTATTAAATTTGTAGGCACCGAACACTTACGCTGCAGTTTCCGGTACTTGCTTCGATCCGTTTAAATTGTGCTCAAGGTCTGCGTGTGCTCTTGAGGCAACACTGCCGCAACGCAAAGTCTTGGAATTATTCGTCAGCGTCGTTTTTCTCGGACTTGGGGAAGGCCCAAAATCTCCGCGGACTGCAAAGCGAGCCACATCGCAGCAACGTCTGCGGTGTTGTTCAGCGACCGCCCGGTCAACGCTTCGATGCGTCGTATTCGGTAGGTCAGGCTGGTCTTGTGGATATGGAGCTTCTCCGCGGCGGACTGCCAGGATCGATTGTGCTCAAGGAAAATCTTCAAGGTGTAGATGAGCGATGTCTGGGACTCTTCATCATGATCGGCAACGTTGCCCAGGACATGACGGAACGTCTGGGTGGCGTCATCGAGGTTCTGAGGAAGCCAGGGGAACTTGTCCGCAACCTCTGAATAGAATACCGACGCCTGATCGGCGCTCGCATGGGCAAGGGCAAGTCGCGCCTCCCGAAGCGCGTCCTCCAGTCGGTCACAGCCCTCGATCTGATTGCTCAGTCCGAGTTTCGTTCCGAGAATGGCTTGCACTGCCGCAGCCGACTCTCGAGGCACCATCAAGAGAAGCTCATGTTCCCGGGGATTCAGCAAGATGGGAGCATCTGTCCGCTCGAACATCAAAGCCCATTCCGCGAATTGCAGTTCGCCTCTTGGTGTTACAGCGAGATGCGCAGACTCCAGTTTGATACCGAACTGCTCCACGCGTTTGCTGGCCCGGTTCCCCGACAAGCGCTGGTTCAACAGGTCGTCCATCAGTTCCGAACCGGACCTAAGGCTCCTTTCATTCTCAACATGCGAACGTTCAAGCGCGATGCCCAAAACCGCGGACATGTAGTTTAGGAGGCTATAGTCCAGATAGTCTTTGCCTACGCGCCGCGCCAGCAAGACGCATTTTCGACGTGACGGTATCGAAATCGCGAGTGCTTCTCCATCTTCGTCCGAGTGCCGGCGGACGACGGGCTGGGAATCTGCCGCATCCGGCTTCTGTTGCTGAAGAAACTGGAGCAGCTTAGGGGTGAGCTCGGCTTGGCGAGGCAACCAGAGCTGTTGCATCTGCGGGTCCCACAACGATAGTCCGGCGTGCACGTCTTTTTCCAGGCGCAACAGAAGCGCTTCGAGCTCGAGGCCCTCAATAGCCATTCGGGCGCTTATGCAAACCCTAGCGATAGCGTTGCGGCGCTCGAACTCCTCCGCCCGCGTCGCGTCGACAATGGCCTTCGTCACGCTGGCAAAGGGAACGCCATACTGGGTCAACAACAACGGGAAGCCCAACCGTTCGGCAGTCTCTTCCAGCGCATCCAGGTTGCTGGGTGCCTGCATGTTCTCGCCGATCATCATCCCGGCCAGTCCCGCCTGGGAGAGCGCCTCGACGTACCGGGTCTGATCAACCGGATCGGCGGGAATACCAATTCCGGTCGTCATCAGTAGATCGCCATCGCCAAGCCATTCCGTCGGATCGGGCAACTCGCAAACGTGTGCCCAGCGCACAAGGCGATCCCGCCCCGGTTCCCCGCTCACCATTCTGGTCCGGAGTTCCGGCGTGTTGATGATATCTATGATCCGCAAGGGCATGCGCCGGTTCCACCTCGTGTTTGACCTGCGCGAGTATATTTGTCGTCATGGGTTTGGCCACAAAGAAGACGCTGGCTTTGAGCCGTTTGCGCTACCTACTTCCCAGGAACGCTTGAAGTTCGAGGCTGCGGTTTCGTCAACTGAAGATTACATACGCTTTTCGAACAGTTTGGCGGATTTCCCATTCACCCTGCGTGTTGGCGGCGAAATAGATCGCATCGCCGGCGCGGAACTGCACGGTGTCTCCTCCGTCCACCGTGAAGCTTCCTTCGCCAGTGATGAAATAGCTGTACTCAGCCTGCGCAACGCCGCGGCGAAACCGACCCTCGCTGCATTCCCAAATGCCGGTGCTGCCTACCGGGATATCCTGATGAGCGGCGGTTCGAACCATCGCGACCTGTTCGCTCGTCGGAACCCCGACGGGCGAGGGAACGCTGAACGAATTTTTGTCTTCGACACGGATAATGATCGGCGTCATGAAAAGGCTCCTTAGGATTTGTCTTCGAGACCGGAAGGCGCGAGGCTGGCCAGCATTCTATCGAGAGTTGCCGGCGGTCGACCTTGCATTTCCGCCGTCTCCTTTCTGATGACAGCGCCGCGCACGAGGTTACCTCCGAGATAGCGCAGGGGTTCGGGAGGAAACGTCTTGCAGCGCCGGCCAACCAGCGAGGATCGGCTCCATGCATCGTCGCGCGCTAGCGCCAGGCTCGCGAGTATCCGGCCGCCCATCCGACTTGGCCCGACACCGTTGCCACTCCATCCAATGCCGTAGAAAATGCTTGGATGACGGTTCAAGTTGCCGAAGACCGGCAGACTGTCGTAGGTGCGGTCGATCGGCCCGGACCAGCTGTGTGCCACCGCGTCCTTGTTCAGGTCGGGGTAGGTGGACAACAGATCGGCTTTCGTCAGTTCGATGCTGTCCTCATCTTCGCTGAAAACCCCGTTGATCTCCGATCGGTAGCTTATCGCGCCGGTGCCCTTGCCGAATGCGATCCGTCCGTCGTGGGTCGTCCGGTAATAGTCGACCATCAATTGAGAGTCAGTGATGGATTCGCCTCCGGTCCAGCCGAGTTCCTCCAGCCGCTTTCCCAGAGGCTTCGTCACGACGATCGAGCTGTTGACGGGAGTAATCAGGCGGGCGAGCTCCGGGAGCGCCGACGACCACGCGTTCGTAGCCAGGACGACTTTGCCGGCCGAGATTGTTCCCGCGTTGGTATGCAAACGAACCGGGCCACCAGGATCAATTCTCACTACGCCGGAGCGTTCATAGATGGTGACACCGCGTTCGATCGCGACGCGACGCATTCCTTGCACGAGCGCGGCAGGTTGAACGGTGGCGTTGGAGGGTTCGAAGACACCCGACAGGTGCGTCGGAGAGCCGGTGCGCCGTTGCACTTCTTCACGTGTCAATCTCTCGAAGGGACGAACGCCCAGTCGTTCGCAGGCGTCGAGCGTGCCGTTCCACGAGTCCACGTGGGCGGGTGTGGTCGCTGTCCATAGCCAGCCCTTCTGCACGAAATGAGCGTCGATGGCATGCTCACGACAAAATTCACCGAGTTCTGAGATTGCCTGCTCGGAACTGCGCCCGAGGAACACTGCTTCCTCTCGGCTGCAAAACGAGGTCAGGGTGCCGATCTTGGGCCACCAGGACATGACGAAGCCGCCGTTCCTTCCCGACGCGCCACCACCACAGACATCCTGTTCGAGTATGACGACATTGCAGTCGGGCTCATGTTCCTTGATGGTCAGGGCAGTCCAGAGACCAACGAAACCGCCGCCCACGATGGCGACGTCGGCCTGATGGATGCCGGCCAACGCCGAACACGGATCGGTGGGTTCGATAGACTCCTGCCAGTAGCTGCGCTTGAGCGGTTTTGCGAACCGGAACTTCATGATCTCGTCCTACCCATGTTGGCGGGCCTGCTTCAGGGATTTGCTTCGGATTGGTTCTGCCATGATCGGCGCAAGCGGGCAGGGAGCATCGCCTTGAGAGATGTCCAACCCCAGAGCGGCCGTCGCAGTCCAATACCTTCGGGTGGCGCGGCACCATGACGTGCCGCGCATCCCAGTGACTAGCCATTCACAGAGTTGCCGGGTCTCAGGCCCTTAGCCGTGAGGTAGCAGCTTCATCGACCGTCAAAGTCTTGGGATCGATGACGACGCCGTAGTGGCTTTTTGCGGAGTCGATGGTGATGTACTCGTCGAGTACGTCCTCAAGCACATCGGCCGCCGGACGCTTCTTGGGGTTGCCCCAGCCACCGCCGCCCGTGCTTTCGAACATGAACGTCTCACCTGCACCGAACTTGTGTGAGGCAAGCAGGGGATTGTGCCACTCACCCGCGGCGTCAATCCCGCCGATGACCTCCAGCGACCCGTCCGACCGGATATGGCTTGCCCGCTGCACGGCACTCTCAAGGCCGCCGGCAGCGCCGGGGCTGCCAGCCAGGGTTCGGGAAGTCTCCATGCCCAGCTCGCCGCCTCCGAAGAACCGGACCTTGAACACGGAGCCGAGGCCACCACGGTACTGGCCAGCTCCGGCCGAATCCGTCCTGAGCTCGAATGCTTCGTAAGCGATGGGGAAGAACAGCTCAGCCGTTTCGGCTGCCATGTTCATGCAGTTGCCGAGCGGGTCCATGGTGACATTCATGCCGTCTGAGTAGGGCGTTCCGCCCCAGCCACCCGCCGGCAGGTCGGAGAACACGTCGGACTTGCCGCTTGCGTCGATGCAGCTTGCAACGAACCAGTTGGCATCCGAACATGTCGATCCCGTCACCCGCTCCGGAATGGCCTTGGCGAGGGCCTGCCAGATGGCGCTGGTGATCTTCGAGGCCGTCAACGTCGTGCAGCCGATCGTCGGTGCGGGCCACTGCGCGTTCAACCAGCACCCTTCCGGGAGGATCACCTCGATCGGGTTGAAAAGGCCCTGGTTCTGCGGTGCGTCCGGCGCAAGGAAGAACTGCAGAGAATAAAGCGCCGCCGACATCGTATTGGCCTTGGGTGAATTGATCGCACCCTGGCACATCGGATCGGTTCCGGTGAAGTCGACCTTGATCGAGGTGTCCTCGATTTCCAGACGCACCTTCACCTTGACGCGCTTCTGCGTGATCCCGTCGGTATCGGCATAGTCCTCGGCTTCATAGACGCCGTTCGGGATCGTGCGGATGCTCTCCCGGACCATCTTCTCGGTATAGGCCTGGATTTTCTTCATGGCCGCCCGGACGGTGTGGACTCCATAACGGTCGCAAGCGCGCTGCATTTCCTGCTCGGCTGCCAACAACGCCCCGAGGTGGGCCTGCACGTCGCCCTTGATAAAGTGAGGCGTGCGAGTGTTGTTGAGGATGATGGCGAGAAGGTCTTCGTTGAGCTTACCACCCGTGTAGATTTTCAGCGGGGGCAGGCGCAGGCCCTCGGCAGCGATATGGGTGCTGAAGGCCTGACCGCCAGCCCCGCCGCCGCCCAGGTCCATCCAGTGACCGCGGCTAACGCCATACCCGATCAGCTCCTTCTTGTAGAAGATCGGTTTGGTAAAGGTGATATCGTTGATGTGCGTGCCACCCCGATAGGGATCGTTGAGCACCAGCACGTCACCTTCATAGACATTGTCCTTGCCGATGCCTTTCACAGCCTCCTCGGCCGAGAACTTCATCGCGGCCAGATGAACCGGGCAATTCGCGGCCTGGCTGAGCAGTTGCAGGTCCGCGTCGTAAATCGCGTTCGAGAAGTCGAGCATATCCGCGAGGATCGGCGAAAACGACGACCGCTGTAGAACGGTGGCCATCCGGTCCGAGGCGAACTCGAAGATGCTGCGCATCACCTCGAAGGTGATCGGGTCGATATCGATATCGGTCTGAACGATCTGTTGGCTCATGGCTTTTCCTCCCATTAAACTTCGATTTCGATGATCAACGCGCCCATCGCATTCACGTGTGCCGAGGTTTTGGGCGGGAGAACGGTGCAGGCGTGCTCGTATTCGATGATCGCCGGGCCATCGATCCTGTGGTGAGTGGTAAGCGCTTCGCCTTCATAGACATCGCAGTTGGTCCACTTGCCGTCGAAATAGACGTCGCGCGCTCCCTTACGGGCGGCTCTGTCGTCGGCAGAATAATGTAGCTCGACCGGCGGCGGATCATCCATCCGGCCGATCGCCGTGACGCTGAACGACACGAACGCTGGAGCAAAGTCGTCGGAGCTGACGCCGAATTCCTGGAGGTGGACCCCATGGAATTCATTCTCGATGCCGGGCAGGTGGCCGGCAGTCAGTACGCCGTTCGGCAGCGGAGTATCGACTTCGTACGATTGCCCCACGTAGCGCATCTGCGCGCTGCGGACGATCTCGATTTCCTGCTCGTTGGCGAATCCCTGCTGGAGCAGCTCCTTCTTGGCCCTCGCTTCCAGGCCGTTCAGGATTTCATTGACCTTGCCGAGATCGGCGTCCTTCACCGGAGAGTAGTAGAACTGCTCGATGTCCTGGCGCAGGTCCATCACCGTTGCGCCAAAGGCCGAGGCGACGCCCGCGTGCGGCGGTACAATGACCTTGGGAATGTTCATAGACTTCGCCACGATGCAGGCATGCAGCGCGCCAGCGCCGCCGAAGCTGGCATAGACGAAATCGCGTGGATCACGGCCGCGGGCGACCAGGACCTTCTTCACCGCCTGCGCCATGTATTCGCAGCCAATGCGAATCATGCCTTCTGCGGTGGCGAGGGTCGACAGGCCGATCTGGTCAGCGAGCTTGTCCATCGCCTTCTTCGCCGCCGCCACGTCGAGATCGATCTTGCCGTTCAGCGTCGGGTCCAGTCGACCGAGCAGGAGGTTGGCGTCGGTGATGGTGGGCTGGGTGCCGCCGCGGCCATAGCAGACGGGACCTGGCTCCGAGCCCGCACTCTTGGGACCTACGCGCAACGAACCGCCCGCGTCGACCCAGCCGATCGAGCCACCGCCCGAACCGACGCTGTGAATGTCGAGCATAGGCACGACGATCGGCACTTCCCATTCCAGTTCATGGTCACGCGTGATCAGGCCCTTGCCGTGCTCGACGATGGAAACGTCAAAGCTCGTGCCACCGACATCCGTGTGCAGAATGCGGTCGAAGCCGCTCTGCTCCATTAGGTATCCGGCGTAGGCGACGCCGCCAGCGGGGCCGGATTCCAGCATGTCTTCGGGGTGCTGGCGAGCTGCGTCTGCCGACATCACGCCGCCGCTGCTCTTGAGGATGAGCAGCTTCCCCGTGAATCCGTTCTGGCTCAGACGATTTTCTAGGTCGTCCATGTACTTGACCATGACCGGCATGCAGGCAGCGCGGACGGCTGTCGTGACGAAACGGCCATGCTCGCGGAAGATGGGGCGGGTTTCGGCCGACAACACGATGTGGACGTTGGGGCAATACTCGCGAAGGATGTCGCGCATCTGCGCTTCGTGGTTGCCGCTGGCGTAAGAATTGATGAAGCCGATGGCAACAGACTGGATGCCAGAGGCCTTGATCTTCTGGGCAACGTCGCGTGCCGCGGCAACGTCGAGCGGCCGTTCGGTTTCACCGTGGACGTTGGTACGCTCGGGAACCGTAAACCGGAAGCGCCGCTTGATGATGGGCTTTGGCTTCGTCTGGTAGGGATCGTAGAGGTGCTGACGGTGCTGTCGCCCGATCTCGATCGTATCGCGGAAGCCTTCCGTCGTGATGAAGGCCGCGTCCGGATAACTGCGCTCGATCAAAGCGTTCGTCGCCGTAGTAGTTCCGTGCATCAGATACGAAATATCTGAAATATCGATTCCGGCTTTTACGATCGACTCAAGCACCGCTATTGAACGATCTTGCTTGGTTGTCAGAACCTTGGCGGTAACTTGCTTACCTGTTCTCTCTTCCCAAGCGAACAGATCGGTAAAAGTACCACCAACGTCAATGCCAACTCTCCACATCTCTACCTCCCTTGCATGCAGATGTTTGAACGATGGCGATATAGTTCATCCGGGGTGCCGAAGGGTCAATCATTCGATCATAGGAATTGAAGCTAAAGAACTGTTCGATCGCACTATGCCCGGATCGTTGGTCCCTCATGAGAGAGGTGTTAGCGTTCGCCCTGTCTTCGTAGAATGGAGGAAAACGATGTCGGGCAGCTTTTCTGGTTTTTGGATCGCACGTGTAGGGAGGAAGCTTCGATGACCATTTCCCATCGCCTACTCGCCAAGCTCAAGGACCCATCCTTGGTCACCGACAAGGCCCTGATCGCAGGTCAATGGATTCCCCGCAGCGATAGCGGCGACGTTTTCGAAGTGACCAACCCGTCCGACGGCGAGGTCATCGCAACATTGCCGGACATGGGGCGAGCCGAAACTGCTAGAGCCATCGAAGCTGCGAACAAAGCTCAGAAAGAATGGGCTAAAAAGACCGGCAAAGAACGCGCTGCGGTCCTTCGGAACCTCTACGACCTAATGGTAGCCAACGCCGATGACTTGGCGACAATATTGACGATGGAGATGGGCAAACCTCTCTCCGAGGCACGCGGAGAGATTCTTTACGGCGCGTCCTATGTCGAATGGTTCGGAGAGGAGGCCAAGCGTGTCTATGGTGACACGATCCCCGGCCATCAACAGGACAAACGCATAATTGTTATCAAGCAGCCTGTCGGTGTAGTTGCGGCCATAACGCCGTGGAATTTCCCGAACGCCATGCTGGCCCGCAAGTTTGCACCGGCAGTAGCGGCCGGGTGCTCCATGGTCGCAAAGCCCGCAGCGGAGACACCACTTTCAGCGTTGTCACTGGCCGTGCTCGCGGAGCGCGCAGGCCTGCCCGCCGCCGTCTTCAACGTGATCACGTCCGCGGATTCGGCTTCGATCGGCAAGGAATTCACCGAGAATGACAAGGTCCGCAAGCTCACCTTCACCGGTTCAACGGGGGTCGGCAAGATTCTGATGCGGCAGGGTGCCGACCAGATCATGAAGCTCGGACTCGAACTGGGCGGCAACGCACCCTTCATCGTCTTCGATGACGCAGACGTGGATGCTGCCGTAGAGGGCGCAATGGTGTCCAAGTACCGCAACAACGGTCAGACGTGCGTCTGCGCCAATCGTCTCTACATTCAATCAGGCGTCTATGACGCTTTCGCCGACAAGCTCGCAGCCAAAGTGGCGGCCATCAAAGTCGGCGACGGTTTCGAGCCTGGCGTTGGTGCCGGGCCCCTTATCACTGAAAAAGCCGTGACCAAGGTAGAGGAGCATATCGCGGACGCCCTGGAGAAGGGGGCGACCGTCAAGGTCGGCGGCAAGCCTCACCGGAACGGTGGCCTCTTCTATCAGCCCACGATCCTGACGGAGGTTACCTCGGACATGAAGGTGGCGTCTGAGGAAACCTTCGGCCCGGTCGCACCGCTCTTCAAGTTCGAGACCGAAGATGACGTCATCGAGATGGCAAACAATACCGAGTTCGGCTTGGCTTCCTACTTCTACTCCAAGGACGCTTCAAAAATCTTCCGGGTGGCCGAAGCGCTCGAATACGGCATCGTCGGGATCAATACCGGGCTGATTTCCACGGAAGTCGCCCCCTTCGGCGGGATCAAGCAGTCAGGACAGGGTCGCGAGGGCTCGAAATACGGCATCGAAGACTATGTCGAGATCAAGTACCTCTGCTTGAGCATCTAGGAGGCCGACTGCATACCTAGATTATCACCCGCCACGGTCGCTTGACGCGGGTTGCGGCGAGGCCGGCGCGACCAGTCAAGGGGTTCAGGGCTGCCAGTTGTGTGGCGCACCTCGCACGCCACACCTCAGCGACTAGAATGCCCTAAACCGAATGTTGTCGAGCGACCTGATATTGGTGTCGTGCGCTTGATTCAGCGCCTGATTCTTCCGCTGCGCGACGCCAGGGGCGCGGCAAGGTGGCAAGTAGTTGGCCCAAGCGGGGGTGCCGTGTGGAAGCTTAGGTTTGTACTCCCATCGGGTTCCATTCCGGGTGCCTGCATATGCGTCTCTGATGCAGACGGGGAGGAACGTGAACGCAACCTGATTTAGAGCCTCCCGCCTGTGATTGAAGAGGCCGCTATCGCTGTTTGGGCCTTCAAAGTGTTTAAGTTCCCAACTTGGCCCCCCGCTCACGCTCATGGTGGTCGTGAAATCGATCACCGCATGAATCTGACCGCCGGTATACTTGTCCTCGACGGTGCTGCTGACGTTGGGATAGGACGCGCTTTTCGGCCAGACGGAAATGTCGTTCATGCTCGACGCTACGAGACCCATTTTCAGGTTCTCCTCAAGCCCAATGCGGCCCGCCAGCTCACGACCTTGGCCGCATGGCACAGAAGGTTTGGCAGCAGGCGGCTGCTCCGACCCCGCGACGAGACGCTCGAAGTCAACCGAATGATAGGTCGTGTTCGATCTATGCCCCTTTTGACTAACCTCGGCATTCACGCCGATCTCGAAGGGATGGGCGCTCGACCCGAGGCCAGGGAATGACAGAGACGGATTGCTACCCGTTGTCTGGGTGGCGTCGATGGTAAGTTCCACTTCGCCCACGTACGCGATAGCACCAAAGATGTTTTTCATCGTAAATTTACGGCTCTCGTCATCGGTGACGCGATCAGCAAGCCGGAGTGACGGATCGTTTAGGAACTGGGGCATCTCCTCGTGGCTGTTGGCAGCGTCCCATAATTCGCACTTCAGGTTGGCCATAATGGAAGCGACGCGCACTATCGGGCTTCCGTACGCTTTTTCTGTCGGTGTAAGATCGAACGCCGGCACATTTGTGCAGCCCGACAGCATCGTTCCGGCGACTATCAGGTATCCAGACTTCCTCATTTCGACTCCCCCAAACGAAATTTAGAAAGTTGAAATCAAGAATCACCTAACTACAACTGGTGGCTGTTGTAGTCTCAGGGTTTTGCACAAGTACGCTTGGCCGGGTGGACCTTCGTCCGTGCCAGTCGACAACCAAGTTCACCCTGAGTAAGGTGGTGAATGTCGAAAGGGTGGAGTTGCCGGCATGTCCGAGGATCAGGGCGTCAAGCAGCCAGGAAAATTGGGTGTTGATTCGTTCGGGTCCGGGCTGGGTACGGACTTCAAACCGCTCGGGAAGCGTATTTTGGTAGCCCCGGGTCGAAACCACCCCAAATTGGTTGCACGAAACAGTCGCGAACGCTCCCCAAAGCCGACTGTCCGCAAGCCTCGCCAAGACGATTGAGGCCCGGGCCAAACAGCCACGCCACACTCGCTCCCGCAATATGCCGATACAACTTGCTTTTGAAAGCGTGTTCCGGCATCCCGGTGCAGAGCACGCGATTTCCTGCGGGTTTTACCTGACAGAATTGCCGCGAAGTCTTCTTTTCACGTTCTCTCGGACGCATTACAATCGCGAGCATAAATGAGGGACTCGATTTTGAAACGTGGGATGCACGAATGGAGCAGGGTCGAAGGCGAGCGGCGAATCCGTGAGGTTCTCGACAACGCTAAGGCCGGCCATCCGCAGACGATCCGCGACGTTGACGGTTCGTTCGAAATACGCTTCGTCGGCGCTTCAGGAAAAGAACACGCAGGAGACTTTCTCGCGCGCGGAGGTCCCGATAACGAGTAGCGCCGACTTCGACGGTCCGCCCCGCGGCCCTAAATCGCTCAATCGCTGCACTTGAATTGTGAACAACCGTCATCACTCGCGTCGTCTCGCACGATAGTCGAGATAAGTTGCCCAACTCTATTTGCCTGATCAGGCGACCATGACGGGCACAGCGTCGCTCCCCAACGCATCGGCGTCGTATCGCGGCAGCGCCCACATTCCATTCGCCGGATTGTAGACGCCGGGAAGAGGAAAGAAGCGATTGATCGTTTCGAAATCCCTGACGTTCATCGTGGCGATCGGCATGTCGTAGACGATTGACGTCGCAGCGATGAAGAGGTCCTGACCCGGTTTTTTCCTGTCTGCGTTCTCGTTCACTAGCCACAAGTGTGTCAACGGCTTGCAACAAAGCAGCTTGCCCAAAACGCGAGCTACTTCAGGCGTTGCCACCGGGTACTCGAAGTCGGTTTCAAGTAACCCGTCCATCCATCGCCAGAGTTCTTCGGCTTTATCGGGGTCGGAGCGGTGTTTGTCTGCGATCCCGGTTTCCACCTCGAGGAGGACCGCAAACGGGATGGCGACGCGATGCTGCTGCCGGAGCCAGGCCGAAATCCTGGGGTGAGGGCGGGGTTTACTGGACTCACTAAGTATATTGGTGTCGAGCAGGAAAATATCGGTAGCCATGCTTCCCAACGTCCGCTGAATTTTCCGACTCACGGTCGCCGCTTGTGGTTAATACCGTGTAAATCGCCTTGGCGATTAACCAAACTTGTCCGGAGGAATTGACTTCTCCGAGAATGTTCTCTAAACGTTCCCCGCATGACCCAGGACTTGATGTTTCCGATACGAATAGGTTGAGCAACTGCCGCGCCAGCGGAAGTTCCCATACGATTTGTATCGAGGTCATCTATGGCATCCTCAGATCACATTCAGCAGAAGCTTCGCGGTATCGTTGAAGCTACACCTCAGCACACAAATTTTCGGCCAACAGTGAAAGGACCGGCACGTCCTACGTTCCGATCCAAGGTCGTCCGCGACCTTTCGACTATTTTGGACCTTAACCGCAGTGTCCTCTCTTGGTCCTGCAATCCTCCGCCCTTCGCGGTCGGCGGCAGGGATTACGCCCCCGATCTCCGCATGCAGGACGCGGATGGCGGTTGGTGGATGCTTGATGCATTCGATCGCAAGCTTCCGGCTGACGCCGAGGTTGTCGCTGCAGCAGCAGCCCAGCAGTCCGGTCGCTATCGGATCGTCGATCGATCCGAAATCTACGATGGTTTTCGTTTAAGGAACGCCAGCGACCTTCTCCGGTATGCCGGCCATAATGTCCCGTTGGGGGATCGCGTGAGACTCCTCGCCATTCTCGACGAGAACGGATCATTGTCCTTTGCCGATTGCCTGCAGGTCCTGCGGGAAACCCAGCCGGTTGCGGCACTCGCCTCTCTCATTCTTCAGGGGTTGGTCGAGGTCGACCTTGACGAGTCCCTTATCGGGCCGGAAACGATGGTGCGTCGAATACGAGCTTGATGCCGCCCCTAGTCGTCCATCCCATCGCAGAGGCTCATCATGACTTACCACGCGACGCGCACCAAACCTGCGCAGAACCTGGCGACACTCGTTGCCACCATGCTCATCAGAGCTAGCATCCGACCATTCCTGACTGCTTCGAATTTTATGGTGGCAATCAAGATTCCGGACAGGATCGACGTTGAACTGTATGAAGCGGCCACGCGCCAGTTGCTGAAGCGGGACCACATTATCGAAATCGACGATGGAGTGATCGTCAATGAGGCGACGGAGGTCAGTCAGACGGGCTGGAATCTGATTTCCAAATTTCGGGATGTCGGCCGTGTTGTCATCTTCTACACGGACGAGGACGAAATCTCTTCGGACCTGGCTGTCATGATTGACTACCGGACGTCCATTGCCTCTCCGCGTGGAGTTCACTTCGCGGCGGCCGCAAAACGGCTCGGAGTACCGATGGCCGAGGAAGATGCCGCATATCTGGCTACGAAGCCCTTGCGGGACGTGCGCCTTGCGATCCGTCCAGGACGACCCGTCCGTCGCCTCGTTCGGCACTTGCAAGCACTCCCCGAAAGAGATGTCGAGCCGGCTCCCAAGGTCCTCGCACCGGGCGCGGTTCTGCTCGAACGCATGTATGGATACGGGCAAGCAAAGAGCTGGGGCCTTCAACTGGCCGAGGATATCAAACGGTGGATGCGGGGCGAGATCGAGTGGAGGGACGTTGATCGCGGTATCCTCTTGAACGGGCCACCGGGGTCGGGGAAAACGACTTATGCCCGGGCTCTGGCGAACACCTGTGGGATTGCGCTTATTGCGGAATCTGCCGCATCTTGGCAGGCGAGAGGTCATCTCGGCGACATGCTCAAGGCCATGCGTAAATCGTTCGCAACAGCACGCGGTGCCCAGCCATGCATCCTGCTTCTTGATGAATTCGACAGTTTCGGCCATCGCGGGTTCGCCACAGACGGCCAAAACTATGACTACAAGGTCCAGGTGGTAAATGGCCTCCTGGAGTGCCTCGATCCCAGCGACGGGCGCGAAGGCGTTGTTGTGATCGCCACGACAAACAATGCCAAAGCAATCGACCCCGCCTTCCTCCGGCCGGGGCGGCTGGAACGGGTTATCGACATTGCGCTGCCGGACGCGGACGCGCGGAAAGCGATCTTGGAGTTTCATCTTCGTCACGAATACACGGGCAACGTTGAACAGTTCCGAAGCGCGACGGAGGGGTGGTCCGGAGCAGAAATCGAAAAGCTTGCCCGAGATGCTCGCCGTCTGGCGCGCCAGGCCGAACGGCCAGAGGTGACGGAAGGCGACATCCTCGCCGTTATGCCGCCCGTGGTACATCTCACCCAAGATGAACGCTTTCGTCTGGCCGTACATGAGATGGGCCATGCTATCGTAGGGTATTCCCTCAGGCCCGACAGTCTCGTGAAGGTCACGATCACTGGGAGGAGGCCTGCGACGAAAAGCTGGAGCCAGATTGGCACGACGCAATTCGAAGAACCGTTCCCGTTCATGCCTACCGCTAAACATTTCCAAGATGTCATCGCGATCTTTCTAGCCGGCATGGCGGCAGAACGCGCTGTATTCGGAGATCATTCGGCCGGCTCCGGAGGCGACGCCTCGGCCGACCTGGCGATCGCGACCGACTTCGCGACCATGATCGAACGGAGCTTCGGTTTCGGAGACGGGCTGCTGACGGACATGGGAACGGGAAGCCGCCCGCTCGAAAGCCTGCGCTTGGCTGACCCAATGCTCAGGGAAGCGGTTCGCCAACGGCTCGATACCGAATACCAACGTGCCGCAGCCATTCTCCTGGCCAGCAAAAGCGCGTTGGAACTCCTGGCCAGTCGCTTATCCGAAACCCTCGAACTTGGCGTGGAAGAGGTCCGCGAGGTCTTCGCGCAGACGCCAGGCGTGAAAACCAGCCGGCTTCGAAGACGGAGGTCCCAAGCATGAAGATTTGGACCATCTCCGACCTACACCTTGAGTTTGGCGTTCCCTTTGGCAAGCCTGCTCCCGCAGACGCGGATGTCCTGGTCTGTGCCGGCGATTTGCTGACACGCGGGGTTGTCGCGAGCATCGAATGGCTGGCGCATAACATCGCCCCTTCGCGTCCGGTCGTTTGTGTCGCCGGAAATCACGAGTTCTACGGAGGCTCGATTCAGGAAGGTCTCCGGAATGCGCGCGAAGCCGCCAGCCGCCATCCCAATTTGCACTTTCTCGAAAATGACGCGGTCGAAATCTCAGGCGTTCGGTTCATCGGCGGCACCTTATGGACCGACTTCCGTCTTCTCAGCAGCGACCCTCAATTTGCAATGACGGCCGCCCAATCCGGCATGAACGACTTTCGAAAGATCAAGTTCGCGAAGGTGCCATTCCAAAAATTCAAACCCATCCACGCCTACCGCAAACATATGGAGACGCGAGCGTTCGTTGCCTCGGAACTGGAGAAGGCACGGACAAAAAAGACCGTGGTCGTTTCGCATCATGCTCCGTCGGCGCGCTCCATTTCGAACGAGTTTCGGAGCGATCCACTTGCGCCGTGCTACGCATCTGATCTCGAAAACCTGATCTTCGAAACGCCACCGGCGCTGTGGGTTCACGGCCACGTCCATCATCGGAACGACTATTCGATCGGCAGCTGCCGGGTCGTCTCGAACCCAAGGGGATATCCGGGCGAGAGGACGAACTTCGACCCAGCGTTCATCGTCGAAATCTAGGAGCGGCTAGAATTGCAGGCCGGGTACATATTCCGAGACGTAATCTGGCTTTGGTCCACCTAAGGACTGAGGAATGTAGGCGAGTCCTTTCCAACCGTAGGCTCTCTTGAGATGGTCTCGCAGACCTTTCCGAATGCTAGCGCCCCTCGACGCAAGATCGAAGGAGCGATCTCCCTCGAGGAGATGAATGGCCGGACGAGGGCAATCACGGTAGTCCAGGTGATCGTCGAGGTTGCCCCTCTCTGTTTCCGAGCCGGTCAAAGAGAAGACCAGGAAATCGTCGGCCTCGATGACGCCTGACACCCGGCTTAACGCGTCGGCGACGGTGGCGTCTTCGGCCAACGACGAGCAGACGTATGCGACACAGTCGACGCGTTCCGGATGCGGGTCGTGATGCTGCGCAAGCAAAATCGTCGTGCTTCTTACGAAGCCTTTCGGCGGCAAGAACTTGTTCCAGAGCGTGGAAATGGTCACCCTGGCTCCATTCTTTGCCAACGCTTCTGCGAATCCCAGTGCGAAAAACTCGCGGTCTTGAGCAGAGGTGACGATAGCGAACGACTTGTCGGTTGTGTCGGCCTGCTCAGCGAATTTCACCGCAAGGGAAGCCCCGGCGATTTTCATGTTGTGCTCGAACGCTTCGGAGCCAGGCGATCTCTGATCGAGCAGGAGAGCGATCATATCGTCAACTTCGGAATCAGTCATCGTCGCCACAGCCATCCCCGTCCTCCTCCTCAGCCCGCTCTTCCATGTATGCCCGAAGCTGTTGGGCATTCGTGAAGTGGTTATCCATCACCAAATCCTGGAAAACTTCGCCGGAAAGACCGCCCAGTTCGATCGGAGCCCGGCCAGAAATATTTTCCACACTCGTAAAAAATATTACTCCGTTGAAAGCGACAAACTTAATGCCGTCGATCTGGTCAAGTTTCTCTTGCACTCCTTCGTTGAAACCCTGCTGCTGGTATCGCACTAAACCGTGGGTGAGCCGCGCAACGTCAGCTAAGACTCTGTCGACCGTCTCCTCACAGCCTGACGCGAGGTCCTGAAAAGCCCGCTGGAATCCTTCGTATGCCGTCGCAACATCATTGTGGTTGTCAATCAGCGTCCAAAATTCACCCCTTATCGGCATCCAATTTTGACCCCCCTGGTGGTGTAGATCAGCGCTTGGCCTGCCCGGCGCTGGCCGGGGTTGCAGAGGGTAGGCCAAGTGCGGGTGATGGGTGTCTTCGACTTTAGCTTTGAGAGCGGTTTTTGAAGCGCCAGGACTCGTTCCCGGTTTCGACGATCTCGCAGTGGTGGGTCAGGCGGTCGAGGAGCGCCGTCGTCATTTTGGCGTCGCCGAACACTGTCGGCCATTCTCCAAAGGCCAGGTTCGTGGTGACGATGACCGAGGTGCGCTCGTAGAGCCTGCTGATCAGATGGAACAGCAGTTGGCCACCGGCCTGGGCAAATGGCAGATAGCCGAGTTCGTCGAGGATGATGAAGTCGAGACGGTTGAGATTGTCGGCCGTCCGCCCCTGCTTGCCGCTGCGGGTTTCCGTTTCCAACCGATTGACCAGATCGACGACATTGAAGAAGCGCCCGCGTGTCCCATTGCGGATCAGTGCACGGGCAATCGCGATGGCCAGATGGCTCTTTCCGGTTCCCGTGCCGCCGACGAGGACGACGTTGCGCTGATCGGCGACGAAGGTGCCGGTGGCCAGCTCCCGCACCAGGGATTCATTGACGGGCGTATCGGCGAAGTCGAAGTCGTCGATGTCCTTGGCGAGCGGCAGCTTGGCGATGCTGAGCTGGTAGCGAATGGAGCGTGCCTGCTTCTCGGCGATCTCCGACTGCAAGAGTTCGCCGACGATGCGGGGCGGTTCGTGCTGCCGCTTGATGCCGTTGCCCATGACCTCGTCGTAAGCGCTACGCATTCCATAGAGCTTCAGCGTGCTCATCAGTTCGAGAACCTGTGTGCGTTCCATCAGCTTGCCCTCCTGAGGCTGTCATAGCGGGCGCAGTCGGCGACCGGCTCATGGGTCAGTCGTAGCGCATCCGGGGTTTGCAGGGTTGCGGTCGGAGCCGGATCACGGCTCCGGGCCAGAATGTTGAGGATTACCGAGGCCGAGCAGACGCCGTGCTCCAAAGCCTCCTGACAGGCAGCATCGACGGCCGCCAGACCGTCGGTGGGAACACAGCCGAGGATGGTGACCATTTGCCGATCACCGTCATGGACGCTCTTCAGCCGCCGGCGCACTTTCTCCATGGCTGCGGGCAAGACCCATTCCCGGAACGGCGCTCCGTTGCGCAAAGCACCGGGTTTTCGGGCCAGAACAGGGACATAATGCCAGGGATCGTAGACCGTCTCGCCACGGCCAAAGCAACGAGTATGCTCACCGACGTTCACGCCATCCTGCCGGATCACGATCTTCTCGGCATAGGCATGAACCTCGACAGGGCGGCCGACCGCAGTCGAGAGGACGGAGTATTTGTTGTTGTCGAAGCGGACGGTGCAGGTCTTCGACACCGAGGCCGGAACGCAGTGGAAACCGTCGAACGGGCCGACATACTGCACCAGGCTGCCGCGCTCCGCCTCGAACATCTGCCAGATCATCCGCTCGGTCTGCTCGGGATGGCGGTGTGCCTTGGCGTAGGCGATGCACTTATCGAGCAGCCAGACGTTCAGCTCTTCCAGGCTTTTGACCCGCAGGCGTGGGGTGAAGAAGCGTTCGCGCACGAGACCAACCTGGTTCTCGACCTGTCCCTTCTCCCATCCGGATGCGGGCGTGCAGGCGACCGGGTGGACCAGATAATGGCTGCACATCTGCAGGAAGCGGCGATTGTATTGCCGCTCCTTTCCAACGAACACCGCTTCGACCGCTGTCTTCATGTTGTCGTAGATGCCGCGCGTGCAGGTGCCATGGAAGAAAGCGAACGCCTTGTCGTGTGCGTCGAACACCATCTCCTGACTCTCGCGCATGTAGGCCCGGACGAACATCATCCGGCTGTGGCAGAGCCGGACATGCGCCACCTTCACGGTCGTCGTCACGCCGTTGATCAGAATGATTTCGTGGCTCCAGTCGAACTGGTAAGCCTCACCAGGCGCGTAGTAGAGCGGTACATAGGCTTCCGCCGTCACGGCTCCCCGGTTCTTCGCCCAGGTCTTGGCATATCGCCGGATCGCGTCATAACTGCCATCGTAGCCGAGTGCCCGAACCTCCTCGTAAATCCGGATCAACGTCAGCCGTTCACGCGACGGCTTTCCCTCATTGGCTGTCAGAAACCGCTCGATCTCGGCCTTCCAGGCTCCGATCCTTGGCAGCGGTTGCCGTGCGCGTTCATAGGTAAAATCGGTCTCGTCGGAGCGCAGTATCTTGCGAACCGTGTTGCGCGACACGTGGAGTTCCCGGACGATCTTCTTCATCGACCAGCCCTGCACATGGAAGGCCCGTCGAACACGCGCAATCGTATCCACTCGCTTCAACTCCCGCTCCATCCGCCGCAAAAAGCCGGATGGTCAGATGAAATCTGAGGGGGGTCAAAATTGGACGCCGATTACCCCGCCAAGGGGGTCAAATTTGCACGCCGGAACACAATTGTGGTCGAACTCGAGGTAAATGCGTCTCTTTCCTGCGAGCTTCTCCAGGAGGGGGCCTTGTTTTTCGAAAGGCAATAGGTCTGTAACCGATTGAATGAACCCGGGGACCTGAAGGTTAATCTCAGTCGGCTTAGACGTGTTGGGGAAAAAGATGACGTCAATCCACTCAGCGCGGGAGCCATTCAGCGTGTGGAAGACGTCCGGGTTCGCGAGAACGAGGCGATAAGAGGAGGGGCGGCTATGCCTCTCATTGAACAATTTTTGATTGTGGAAGTTCCAGCGGATCGTCTTTGGAGCTTTGCCCCAGATTTCTTTGCCAGTCTTCATCTCGAAGTGTCGAAAGAGATTGCCCTTCCTGATGACGACGTCGTCGATATACATTCCCGCTGCTTGCCACGTAATGTGAACGGCTGTCGCATCGAGCTTCCCAAGCAAGACCCTTTTCGCCAACTTAATCAGTTCGAATGCGGCAACGAAAACTTCGTACTCGGTCCCGCTCCGACCGTCGGCACCGCCGTCGGTTTTCTGACGAAGATAGTCTTTATGGGAAATGGGGACGTCAGGATCGTCTAGCGGCGTCGTCATTTAAGCTCCGTGGACCGAGATGCCGTTTTCATAGAAGGTCAAAAGGAAACGTTCGGTTAGCCTGCACACAACTTGTGTTTCGACCGCTCACGCCCGGGAAACCGGGACGGAGGGGCCCAAGTCCTCTTGACGAGCAAGTCCGCAAACAGATGGGCCTTGCCCGCCGCACGGATGCACACCACGGGAAGGGGGGATTATGTTCGGGCACGAACTGGACAAGTCACCCTCCCGCAACGAGGCTCCCACGAGCTCGTCCCGACCAAGGATCGCTCCTACGTCGTCCTAAGCGGCCTGGAGAGGGATCAGTAGTTCTTCAACGGTGGATTTTCAGAAGCCGAATCTTCGGCGTCAATCACAATGAACTTACCGCCCTTGTCGTCCAGACGGTCACGTCGACCGTTTCTTGCCGGGCGCGTATTTCGGAATGGCTCGTCCCACCTCCTTAATCTTACGGGTTTCACCGCATTTCGTGGTAAGGTTGCAGTCGGAGATTGATTCGCGTCTACAGGAAATCGATGTCTATGTTCGACGGCAGTCCATATTTCCCAGCGATGAGCACCCGCGTTCACGAGCAGCTGGCCTATGCAAAATGCCCCGACGACGTAAAGGACGCCATGGTCCCGATCGTCACGTTGACGAGATACAAGAAGAGCGAGACGCTAGCGGAAACTGCAAGCGTCCTATTGAGCGATCTGGGTGGCAGGTCGGCTATCGTTGACTTCGACCCAGAACCACGGCCCACTACTTCCGCCGAAGAGGCCGCAGAGCGCCGAAAGCGAAATGCCGAGGCTCGGATGGCCAAGGGCGAACCGCCAGCGCGCCCCCGAAGCATTAAGCAACTTGGCAACGACGCAGAGAACCGCCACCGCACCGAGGTTTTCAACCAACACGTCAGTGACCTCATCGATCCTCGAGGGGGAGCCTCACGTTGGATCGAGATGATTTCGGAGTTCCCGACCCTCATCCCTGTAATTCAAATCGCGCCGGGTCAGATCGAACCCCAGATCGACATCGTCCGGCGAAAGGGCATGCGGGGTGCCTTTCGCATCAAGGCTCGCGATCCCAATCAGACGCGAATGTTCCTGGAAAGCATCGCTGCGGTGCGCGACAACGCAAACTCTATTGCCGTGGTGGTGGACTTCGAAGACGTTAGAGGGCGAATAAGTCCGACCCTGGAAGCGGCAAAGACGTTTTACTCGCAGCTTTATGAAGGGCTGGGCGATGCGGCCGACACACTCCAGACGATTTTGTTATCGAACAGCTTTCCTAAGCCGCCACTCAAAGACGTTGCGAGGAACCTGGAAATTGAAGACACCAGGTTCCATCGTGAGCTCTCCACCACGTTCGCGACCCACTACGGGGACTACATGTCCATACCGCCTCGCCGGGGCAGCGGAATTACGGCAAACGGCTGGTTCCCGCATGTGGATTTGGTGTCTCCGGACCACTGGCACATCTCACTTTACGAGAACAACAGCGATGAGACCAAATACATAGACGCCGCTGTCGACATCGTGAAAGGCGAGTATTGGAGGAAGCGCGAGAACTGCTGGGGAGCTACGATCATCGAGCGTGTTTCGTCCGAGCGATCTCTTGCGATAGATGGCAAGAGATTCACGACACCGACTTCCTGGCTGACGGTTCGGGCCAATCAGCACGTCACTCAGATGGCATTGAACAGATGATCGCGTTTCTACCGAACGCTCGGTCGCAGAAGCGTGCGCCCAGCTTCGCCCGCACTTTGAGCATGTGCTTTAAATGGTCGGCGATCTGATCGCGAGTGAGCGACGCCACGGCATGGCGGACCAATGTGGCGTACCCCGCGGTTCGCATGCCTTTGGCGATACCGTGAAGGGAGAGCAGTGCGACAATCTCATCCCGTTCCAGCGATTGGACCATAGCAGTGTTGTCCCGGCATTTGTTGGTGCGGCCCTTTCGGACTTCCCGAAGGCGGAGCGCGCCAGTCGCTGAAGGTTCCGGCGTCATGATGCCCCACCAATCCGGGACGATAGCGCTCGCCTGGGCAAGGTGCCTTTCACCAACGACGAGCGTCATCCGATCAGCGACCTGACCGAACATTTCAGCTTGTTTCGGCAGGCGGTCGAGGGTGTCCTTGTCGCTTTTGATCTCGTAACCCTCGATACGGCCGTTGATTACCGCGACGTCCATCCTGGAGCTACCGCGCGCCACCTTGAGCTCATCCACGATGACGGCGTCTTCGCCAGCGTGCGCACGCGCGAGCCGCGCACGCACCGCTTCGCGGATCATGCCGTCGTTCGTGACGAGGCCTCGATTGTTTTTCATGTGCGCGCTGCTCATGGTTGAAGGGTGAGCCGCCCCGTCGCTTAGGTCAACTCCGGCAGCTCTTTAGGAGAAGCGTCCGACCCTTGGCAATGAGGATGAGCGCGGAAAGATTGCCACTCCACGGTTAACCGAAGCTTGCAGCGGCGGCGAATTCGGTCGCTCGCTGAAACTACCGGCGTGCACGTCCCGGCAAGACGACGCGGCGAGACCGGCCGTTTAAACGGTCTCAAACCGCCGCAAATTGCCAGATCGCGGTGATGGCACAGCGTCGTCACCCCTGCCAGCTTCACGATGAAGCAGACGGAAGATCGGTTTTGACCTTCGGATGCGTACGCGAAATTCCTAGACGGCTATTTCAAGAGTGCCTGGATTGGTATCACTGGGAAACACTGGTCGATACTTCCACTGCGCTTCAAGCAGAGCGTTTTTCCACACCTTGGCATGCGGTCCCTGGTAGTTGAAGTACAGGGTTTTCTGCCTTTTCGGGTCATTGCTGAGAATACGGGCAATGGTCTCCGGATGCGGATGGCCATGACTGCGAGAGCCGTCTGTCGAGAAGGCGAACGCTTTACAGTCGATCATTTGGAAGAGCTTCGGAGATGTGTTCTTTCTCGATCCATGGTGCGAGACCTTGAGCAGGTCAACCTTGAACCGACCGCCCTCCGCGTCTGCGAAGGGGCGTAGGCGAGTCTCCACGACTTCGGAATTGGCATCACCCGCCAACATGATACGCTTGCCGCCGTACTCGGCGACAAAACCGATCGACGTCATATTGGCCGCTTTGTCATCCGTTTCGAACGGAACGGCGGCCAGCGTATCGACATCCGGAACACCGCCAAAGGCCTCAAATTTGCCGGCGCTGCCCTCGTCGTCGTCCATATCCGGCTCGAAGGGACTGATTCCGGCTTCCTTGAGAGCTGTCTCCCAAACCGGAAGCATTTTTGCCAGGCTCTTGTCATCGGGGGACAGGAGCAGAAGCTTTAAGCCCCCACCCATATCCATCCAGCCGCCGGCTTCAGGGCTATCGGTCGAGACGACCCGACTTTCGAACTCTGCGTTTCGCGGCCAGTGGAACTTCGAGATTCCTTGAGAGAGCTTTTCGCCATCCGCGGGGCTGAAAGCCTCGAACTTGTTCCGGTTGGCCGCCCGTTCCAGTTGCTGCAATGAATTGAACCAAACTCGGCGGGGTTTGAAGGGAGGAACCGTCTCCCGAACCAGGGGCACCGCACCCGCGATGTGATCAGCGTCGACGTGGCTGATCGTGAAGAGTTCGATATTCTTCAAGGCAGCGAAGGTCGGCTGAACCGCCTTCCACGTGGCACCGCGGCCGAGATCGACGATGGCGTTCCAGACCTTGAGATCGTCACCCCAACTCACAACGAGGCAATCGCCGTCTGTGGCTGGATACATAGTAAGCTTCAACATCAGCCATGACCTTCGGTGGTTGCAGGGTCTCGGGTGGTGGTTCCCCAAGGCACGTGAATGACGGTAAACGGCTGGGTGACGTCCACCGCGGCCGCTGCGGCAGATATGAGGTCAAGTGAACGCCGATCTTCGAGCTGCGCGAAACCTAGCGTGAGAAGTCGGAAGGTTGCGGAGAAGAAGGGAAGTCCCTGACTGACCGAGCGGGTCAGCCAAACATGGGCTTTTTCGATCTCACCCATCTGTAGGCAGCGATAGCCAAAGATCGCCGCGGCGTCCGGCATATTGGGAAACCAGTTCGCGAGGTTCTCAAGCCACTCATCCCACCGTTTTCGTTGAAGGTTGGCTATATTGGAAACCAGTATGATTCCACCAAGCGCAGCCACCAAAGGCTCCTGAAGTTTACCTTCCAAAGCGTATTCCGGAAGACTACGTCCGCCGCGCGGGGAGCCATGCCCTTCGAGTAGGCTGTCAGCGACCAATGCGGCGTCCTGCATACGACCCTGCGTCACGAAATCCAGCAACGCGCCCCATTTGGTGTCCCGCACTATCAACGCCGTCATCGGTCCCGATCTGGCATCCTTCTTCGAAAGCTTGAGCTCCACGGCACGTTCAGGATCATCGGGGAAGGGAAACCAAGTCCAAGGTATGGAGACTAGATCGCGTCCAGAAATACCGAAAGAATTGATCCACCGGATGGGCGGATCGCCGTTGGTGGGCAGGCCTCGAAGCTCAAAGTAGAGTTCATTCAGCTCGTGGAAAGTGGGAGACGCGATGACCGTTGAGTGCGAGTAGCGGGGAGTTTCGAAACGTTGCACTATACCGTCCGCCTTGACGTCGAGGCGTGGCACGAGAAGTTTCGTATCCGCGAAACTGCCGTAGCCAGGAGCAACCATCTCGCTTGTCGCCAAAACATTAAGATAATTCATCACGCGAGCGCCCCCGATAGCATCCTCAAGGGCTTGGGCTGCATAATGTGGAGGGCCCTCGAACTGCGGCCGAGGAACGAGCACGCTCGAGGGCTCGATAAGGCGTGACCAATCCATCCCGGCCGCGAATTCCGTGGCGCTGCGTCGAGATGGCACTTCAAACGACAATTTCAGCGATTGCTGCACTGTGAGTTCATGAGCATCCGTCCCAGAGGGTGAACGGATCGTGATCTCATATATCCCACGGTTTTCGAACGAAAAGACGCGGTACTCTGGCTCACCGCTGACAATGTCAACTGCTTGGGTTCGTTGCTGACGCGATGCGACCCTTTCCCCATCCAAATCAGCGAGCTGTGCAACCGTTACGATTGCGCCCCGCTGAAGCGCATCTTGAGCGTCACTCACGGTGACCGCGATCTCAAGTTCGATCATGGCGTCACCTCGAGTTTCACGTACGCGACGGGTCGTGTGACCGTTCTCTGAGCCGGCTGGATTCTCGGCGGTGTCGTCGCAGGCACGCCAGAGAATTCCCACTTGCCATATTCGACCTCGAATACGCAGCATCTGTAGGGATCATCGCGCGACGATGGCAGTTGTTGCTGAGCCAGGTCCGCGTTGTTGATGCAGGAGGCAGTAAACACGCCGGTGGGCCAAGGCACCGCGGGATCGATTGTCACAACCGATCGCGCGGTCTGAGGCTCATCAATGTGGTTGAACTCGAAGCTTACCGAATTCATGGCCGTCGGCACTGTCCGGCTGAGCATGTCTGCCGGGAGCCTGCATGTCACCAGCCTGTCGATCGCGTTCAAGATCAGCGCGGTGGTACTTACCCATTGCCCGGTTTCGTTGTCGAAACCAGCGAATCTGACCGCGTCAAGAAAACAGGAAGTGAAGACACTGACCTCATTGGGAAGGCCAAACGCCTGCTGTCCGTCGATCGACGGGAAAAGAAGGAACTGTCTGACGAGTGCGCCGGGCTGCTTAACATTGGGCTGAATCGAAAGGGTCCGACCGCCGATGTTGGTTTCGTTCCGGTAGAGCGCGTCCGCCGTTGTCCGGCAGCAATCGACAAGAAAAACTTGCTTACCGGGTTGCGCGTTCCGCATCGTACCGCGCAGCGCATCGATGTCGATGGCGGGTTCATAAGCGTTGTCTTCGTTGCCGAAATCACTCAGCAAAAGCGCCGCCTTCTGACCGAGAGAAACGCCGTGGCCGCAAAAATAGAATACGGTCATATTGCCGGAGTGCGTTTGAAACGCGTCGTGCCAATCGGACAGTGCCAACCGCACATTGGCCCAGGTCGCGGCGGGTAGTTCGGGACCATTGAGAACTGGTGGTTTTTCGTCTGACAGGAGCATGGTTACCGTGCCCAACGGGTGATCGGGGTTTTGAAACTCCTCTATGAACCATTCAGCGACAGCCAACGCAGATTTTGGTGGCGACGTCAGTTGTCCAAGCCCGCTGCCAACCACGGTTGGCTGCTCGCCATCGTCTCCATGAGAATAGTGGCCCACTCCAATTATAAGCACATGGGTCCGAGGCGCGTCTTTGACGCCGTCGTCATAAACGCGGGCCGCTTCTAGCTTCATAAAAACAACAGTGCCCCCTCCGAGACGGTTCGTGTATGTCGCCCCGAGCGACTGAACCGTCAGTTGCCAACGCAAAATAATTGCAATCGAGTGGATTCTGCAAGGCGGCTGAGGCCAGTGCCGGCGTCGCGGTGTCTAATTCCTCAAGCTAGAACCAGGGCGGCAATCGGAATCTGCCGTGAGCATATACATCCGGAGCGATGATTGTGTTGCGTCCGTTCTGGACCTGGAACACAAGGTGAGCCTGGCTGATGGAGTGATCACGGGTATCGTCGGGAAATGCGAGGCCGACCTGTCCCTCGTTTCCGAGGTAATAAGCACCATTGACGCCTCGGCTTATCGTGGTCCGCAAGTCGTGGAGAACCTCCTTGAAAATTCGCGGATGACCGGTTCTCAACCACGCGCCAAGAAGAAGTCCGACACGATCATAGGCGAGGCCAGCTTGGGAACTACCGGGCGATCTGTGGAAATGGCTCTCGTAGCGCTGGCGGAACCTGTCGCCTATCGCGTCGGAATAGACACCGCTCGTCGTTGCCCACACCACGCCCTCTGCGCGGTTACCAAGCTCGGCGAGGAATTGCGGTACGGACGGGCTGTAGATGTCGTAAATCAGCGCGCGGAGCGGGTTCTCAAGAAAGGCCCGCTGGAACCCGATGGCGTCTTCGACGAAAAATGATGCCAGTACGATGACCGATGGATCGTTTCGATGAAGCTCAGCGACTGTCCGCTCCCAACAGCCGGGCTCGTCGACCTTCACGTCAACCACATCGACGCGCCATCCATGACGGCCCAGGGCCGTGTCGACGAAATCAAGGCCGATATCCAGTCCCGGCCAATAGGGAAGAACGATTGAGAGGTTCTTCCTCTCCACGCCGGCTCGCATCTGCTTGATGAACCGTACCAGACCCAAACCGTAGTTCACGTCGCTGGCGCACGTCTGGAAGATGTTGCCAAGGCGTAGTCTGCTATCCCGGACCCGCTCGACCGCCCGACGCATGGTGGCCGCATGAAGGTATGGTATTCGAGCATCGCCGACGAGGTCATGGACTTTAGGCGAGTAGCAGGCATATCCAGCGGTGATGGCGTCCACTTCGTTTTCGACCAGATCGCGATAAGCCGAAAGAGCACTTTCCTCATCACCGCTTCGGTACGACACAGCATGCAGGGCGACAGGACGCCCCATGACGCCGCCTCGCTCGTTGGCTTCGGCTATCGCGAGTTCCGCGCCGTTGAGCATCTCGGCTGAATCGGCCGCGCCACGCCCCTCGCTCGCAAATGGCATACCGATGATCAACGGACGTAATGATAGAGCGCGCGATCGAGTTCGGGCCGGGGGAGTAGCCAGCCGTAGGTGATCGGCGATCGCATGCACACCGCCGATGGCCAACGGATACCCGGAGGGCCCGCCGGGGATCGGCAGCCGCAAGAGATCGTTGTCCACGGCGTGGCTGGCAAGGCCCGCCCGGGTCCATATGTCAGTCTTTCTGAACATATGCTCGACGTGTTTCGCCACCGTGCGCAGGCTTATCTCAAGTCGGGCGGCGATTGTCTCATTCGCAAACCCAGCGGCGACGAGCGTCAATATGTCGAGTTCGCGCCAGGTCAGGTCAAACGGAGGATCGATCACGCAGACCTGCACGGCGGCGCGGAGCTTTTGCCCCACGCTACTGCGCCACAGCGACACGCGCAGCCACTGACCGCTCGGGTCAGAAAGATGGAAAGCCAACTGATCTCGGTCAGTGGACAAGAATGCGCGCGCGTACCGCACGACGTCGTCGAGGCGGCCGACATATTCGGCACCCGTGCGATCCTCCAATTCCTCCAACTGACCGCCTTCGTCGATGAGGCAGGTCCATCTATCGCGCTTTGCGGTGTCGCCTATGTCGGTGCTCCTTGTTGCCTCAAGCAGAGCAGGTTCACCGAGAAGGAGATTGGGTCCGCCCTCCAATGTCAAGTGCGAGGCTAGGAGGCACATGCTGGGGTAGGGGAAAGGCCCGGACGGCAAGTCCGGGCCTCCGGTCCCAAGTCTTATTTCTTGCCGGGCCATCCGTAGTCGTCCGGCATCGGTGTCACGCCGCGGACGTCCTGCAGGGACATGCGACGATGGTCATCCTCATCGTCCACCCATGCCCGCGCGATTTCATCGCAGGTCGCGAACCAGACGCCTTCGTGCCCCTTGATGTGCTCGATCAGGCGCTCGAACATGATCATGTGGTGCGCCTGGCCGATGATCTGCGGATGCAACGCCATCGCGTAGACGCCGTTTTCCTGGTTGTTGTACGCATAGTCGAAGATGTCCTTCCAACGGCGCAAGACGGCGTCGGTGTCGGACATGCCTTCCTGATTTCCGGTGTAGGCGAGCGCCGGGAAGTCATCGAGATACCAGCTAACGGGGATTTCCAGGACTTTGCTGGCCGGGCCGGCGACGTTGCCCTTCTCCCAGTTCACCTGCCACCGTTGCGGGCGGTAGGGCACGAGATCACGGGCCATCAGGCTGCTGTCGTAGAGGAAACCAGACTCCTCGATGAGGTCGAGGGTGTTCTCGCTGTAGTCCCAATAAGGAGAACGATAGCCGCTCGGACGGATGCCGAAGTGCTTCTTGTAGGTCGCAAAGGCAAGGTCCATCAGACGGCGTTCGGTTTCGCGACCGATCAGCGTGGGGTTCTCATGATAGTAGCCGTGATGCGCGATCTCATGGCCGGCGTCGAATACTTTCCGATTGATTTCAGGGAACGTGTCGACTGTGTGGCCTGGGGTGAAAAACGTCGTCCGAATGTCGTGCTTCCGGAACAAGGCCAAAAGCCGGGGTGTTCCGACTTCCGCGCCGAATTCGCCGCGGGACATGAACGAAGGTGAGGGGCGGTTGAATCCGCCAAGCCAAAGCGATTGGGCGTCGAAGTCTACGCCCAGATTGACCGCGATGCGTTTGCCTGCTGGCAGTTTGATGTGACCCATTTTCTCCTCCAAATAGGTTCGGGTTCCTCCCATGGGCTCCATGGGAGATTGCGTGCGATCTTTGATTGGGCAGTCGTTCTAGGCGCGGATGTGCGAGGGCCAGGATTGGTAGAGAGCTACCTGCCGGCGGCGATCCCGATATGTGGGCGCAGCCCCCTTGAGACGGTTCTCGTAGAGAAGGTCGAGATTGACGGTGCCCGTGGCAACCGTTTCGACGTTTGCCTCAGCTTCGGCAATGATGCCTGCCGGGTTTTTCCAGGCGAGGTCACAGGGGCCGAGGACGGAACTGCGAGCCCATGCGTTAGGTAGCGGCGCGCCCGGCTGCCCGCCAAGGCAGCTGTGGACGAGATAGACCTGATTCTCGATGCAGCGCGACTGTGCGCAGTGACGAACGCGCCAAAAACCTTGTTCGGTGAACGTGGCAGACGGCGTCAGGATGATCTCTGCACCTTGTTCGACCAAGGACGAAGAGCATTCGGGAATCTCGGTCTCGTAGCAGACGTTGAAGCCTACCTTTGCGAACGGCAGCTGGATTGCCTCCATCCTGTTGCCCTCGGCAGTGTTCCAGTTCGCTTCGGCCGGGAAGATGTGGGTCTTCACATGGCTAAAGACTTCTCCGTCCGGGCCGAAGATGTAGGCGATGTTCTCGAATCGGCCGTCGGAAACTTGCTCGAGGTGCGACCCAGCGGCGATAAACTGACCGCGCTTCTTCGCTTCGTCGCGGAAGAGCGCCTTGTACGCCTGGGTGTACTCATCGATGACGCCGAGTTCCGAGATCGGCCGGGTTTGCCAGTCCTTGAAGGTCGTGAACAGCTCGATCGTGAATAGCTCGGGAAAGACCGCTATATCCGACCCGGATGTGAGGTCTAATAGGGCACGGACCCGGCCTGCGAGGTCATCGAACTCGCGTATTTCACGCACGTAATACTGACAAGCGGATATCTTCACTTCGCGTGGCATGTAGTCTCCTCCTCAATGCGCAATCGCCTCTACTGACGCAGAGATGATGCAGAAGAGAGTACTGAAGCAGCAGGTGAGGGTTCTATACGCGTTTATGCGTACGGGCTCAGGCGCTGCCTGCCGGCCTATCGCCAGCGCTCGGGAAGCCGCGCTGTTGCCTATTGTCCGGCAACGCCGGGATGTGGATTTTTTAGTGTTGCCTATTTTAGAAATCCGAGAAGACTAAGCTGCGCAAGAGTCACAAATGGCGAGGCACAATATGCCGATGGGCAAGGTGAAGTTTTTCAACGCGGAGCTTTGGTTTCATTACGCCGGATACGGGCGGCACCGACGTGTTCGTCCATGTCTCCGCACTCCAATATGGAGACGTGCTGAGAGAAGGACAAACCGTCTCTTATGACCTGGGCCAAGATCGCAGGACGGGAAAATCGAAGGCCGAAAATGTTAGGCCGTTTTGACAGCATAACTGTTTGGGTTGAGGCCCCGGTGACACCGGAGCCTCAGTCACTTTTCACTTATTGAGTGTATCCTTGAGTGCCTTCGCCGGCGCAAATGTGAGCTTCCTTGCGGCCGCGACCTTAATGGTTTGCCCCGTTGCAGGGTTGCGAGCTTCCCGCTCAGGAGTGTCCTTCACCTTGAACTTGCCGAATCCCGGGATCGACGTTTCGCTTCCCGTGGCTGCCGCTGCGGTGATTGCTGCAAACACCGCCTCGACGACGGCCTTACCCTGAACCTTAGTCAGGCCGTGGGTGTTCGCGATGTTCTCCGCGATTTCGTTTGTTGTTGTCATGGCTCCCCTCCATTGGTGACGCGCCAACTTGGCAGGCTGGAGAATAGCTGTCATCGGGCGGGACAAAATGCAGTGGCGGGACACCACGGATTTCCACAAGTAGATGACCGCGACATTTACCGTTGTTCCCTACGCGAGCTGTTGATAGGTGGTTCGCCTCACCGAGGCTGTCAAAACCACGGCGACAGAAGACACCCGAGCTGTGTTCGTTCGGGTGCCTTGTTCATTGGGAGTAGGGCGAGCTGACTAACCTGTCGCGCGTTAATCTCCACAGGTCAGAAACGTCGCCTCCCGCCGACCTTCCGTCGCCTCCGGCTTTCGAACCCACGAAGGTCTGAGTACATCGATGGATTGGTGCGCAATCGCGGGAGCCGATATCCACGCAAACGCCCGTTGTTGCGAAAATGGTCGACGAAGCTGCTTCGCGAAACAGGTGTCGCCACTACGTTGTTGGTCCCCGGAACGTACTGTAGCCGCCATAGCACTTCGTCATCGGTGATAAACGGGAGATCGGGCCTAGCTCCTCCGAAATCGACAAAGACGGGGCGCTTGCTGCCGGCCCAACGCTCCACCAACTGGTTCGCACGATCATGTATGAGCAGGCTAAGTGGAGCTTCTTTGAGCACCGGAGCGGACCGTATCGTCTCCTGGAAATTCGGGAGGTCCTTTTTTAGGCGGGTGCCGTCTACCAGCCACACCATGTTGCCATAGAAGCCTTCGCGCGAAGAGCGTTCGACCACGGATATGTTCGAGTGCTGGAACTCTAGTACCATACCGGCTTCGGTCTTGACATCGGCTACGTGCAATTCGCCGTCCGCAGCGATGCATCGGACCTCCTGCCATGGTGCCGGGAACTCGTTCTTCCAAGTGCGATGCCATGCCTTTTCGGGTTCCCAAGAGTAATCGCAGCTGCGAATGCTCGAATGGGCCCAGTGCCAAATCTTCTTCGTGCCGCACTTTGCGATCACGCCAGCCGCACAGCCGGGGCATTCACCACGCGAGGCAGGGGTGGCCTCCCGACGGCATCCTTCTACAATCGCAAATTTCATTTCTTTGCTCCATACAGCAGCAGCCACGCCGATGGGCGCGCTGACAATGTTTCCAACGGGAAATGGCTGGCGGCGCGGCTTGAATACCGCTTGGAGCTTCTTGGTGGGCAGGTTTGTACTGCTCTACTTCTTCTTAGTCGCCCGGGCCGCCTGACGACTAACAGCGAAGGTAAATAATCGCGAAATGAAAATCAACCGTTCGCGAAAAGCAGACCAGCTCCAAATCACGATGATCGATGTAAACTGGATCGACGTCTTCCACGATGCACGTGATCACGGAATTCGTCTGCAGGAGGAGGTGGATACCTTCGAGGCGCATGAGGCGTTGGTCGCAACAATAAATCGATTGCCATAATTTGAGGGGGCGGGTTACTCGCCGCCTCGGCAGGTGTCAGCCGTCGCGGCCTTTCGACGACAAGCGAGCCTCGCATCGGTCGAGCCCATCGGCGCACATCTTCTCACAGCCGCCAACAACAAAACGTCGAAGTCTCGAAAGAGGGAAGCTCGCCGTAAATCTGCTCACCAGAGCTTTGCGCTCCAGTTGCGCGTACAATCGACATGACTTGCATTCGACTGCGACGATCTGGCCTTGTAAGGATCGCAGCGTGGCGACGTCTGGCACCCCGTCCGTCCAACCGGACGATTGCGATATTCCTCGATACCGAGAACGCGAGTTCAACACTCTTCGGTTTAGGGCCATGTTTCTGTCCTCCGGAAAAATTCCTGTGGCGGTCAGCACCCCGCGGAGCCTTACCATCCTGATTCGTTTAGCGAATTCTCCGTGTCTCCCGAACGATGCATGGACACTGTCGATTTACCCCGCTTGACTCCCTGTTTCTAACGGAACAGAAGAAGAACATCAACCGTTTTGGACATGACGTCCACTTTCAACGCTAACCATGGGAGGTCCGCGAACGATGACGCATGCGCGCACCTCAAGACTGATCAATGACCTCAAAGAGCGGATCGCGCATCTCGAAGGCAGCGCTGGACGCAAATGCGGTGCGCTCCCGTTCGGCGTCCGTGAGATTGACCAGCACCTTCCCGGCGGCGGGCTTGCGTACGGTGCCCTGCATGAGGTTGCCGGGGGTGGTGCGGGTACCGTCGATGGCGCGGCTGCGGCTTTATTTGCGGCAGGGATCGCCGCTCGTTCCAAAGGAAAGGTCCTCTGGTGTCTGACCCGGCCCGACTTGTTCGCGCCGGCCGTGTCGCAGGCCGGGCTCCATCCGGACCGTGTCATCTATTGCGAAGGCGACAAGGACGAGGATGTTTTGGCCTCGATGGAGGAAGGCCTGTCGTTCGGTGGCTTTGGGGCGGTCGTCGGCGAGCTTGTTCGCCTGCCCATGACTGCTTCCAGACGCCTTCACCTTGCGGCCGAGAAGACCGGAAGTCTGGGACTGGTCGTCCGGCGGTGGCGACGGCGGACGGAGGCGTCCGATTACGGAAACCCGACGGCATCGACAACCAGATGGCGCATCAGCGTTCTGCCGTCCGAGCCGCTGCCGGTTGCGGGCGTGGGGAGGGCCCGATGGCTGGCGGAACTGATGCGAGTGAAAGCAGGCGAGTGTGCTGAGTTTGAAATAGGAGCCTGTGATGCCAAGGGTCGTGTCTGTCTACTTCCCCTATCTCGCGACGGACCGAATACGTCGTCATGGAGAGGGAGCCGTGCCAGCTGACAAGCCGCTCGTCGTTATCTCGAAATCTGGAGCCAAGCGCTGGGTGTCTGCTGCCGATATAGCCGCCCGCAAAGTCGGACTGCGTGTGGGCATGTCCGCGAGCAAAGCGCAGGCGGTCATTGCCGACCTGACGATGATCGATGCCGACCCCGTTGCAGATGCGGCAGCCCTGGAGCGTTTGGCACTGTGGGCGTTGAGGCAATACAGCCCTGTTGTCGCCGTCGACGGCACGGATGGCATCGTCATGGACACGGAGGGGGCGGATCACCTCAGGGGCGGCGAGGAGTTGATGATCTCCGGCCTCGTCAACATGCTCCGCGGCCGCGGTCTGACCGTCAGAGCGGCCGTGGCCGACACCTGGGGTGCCGCACACGCGATCGCCAGGCTGACTTCTGCGGAAACAACAGTGGTACCCCTGGGCGGAGTGGCGAAGGCGGTCCTCGGTCTTCCGATCCATTGCCTGCGTTTGCCGCCGGAGACCATACAGAGCCTGCGTGCCCTCGGTGTCGAAACGGTCGGCGAGCTGTCGGCCATGCCTCGCGCGCCGCTGACATTACGTTTCGGGCCGGAACCGGGGCGACGTCTGGACCAACTCTTCGGTCGTGTCGCCGAGCCGATCGACCCACTTCGGACGCCCGAACTTGTCGAAGTCTCGCGCAACTTTCAGGAGCCGATCGGCGCTCCGGAGACAATCGAGAAGTACATCCGCCGCCTCGTCGGTCAGCTTACGGCGGAACTGGAGAAGCGTGGCCTGGGCGTCCGACGGTCGGACCTCGTCATCCATCGCGTCGATAACACGCGCCAGTGTCTGCGGGCAGGTCTCGCCAAACCTGTGCGCGATCCGTCCCGTCTTTCGAAACTGTTGTGCGATCGCATCGAGAAGATCGATCCTGGTTTCGGGATCGAGAAGCTCGTTCTCGTGGCAATCATGGCCGAGCCTCTCGAGGAGAAGCAGGTCGCGTCCTCGCTAATCGAGGAAGAGATTGTCGATGTGACGCCACTCGTAGACATCCTCGGCAACCGCGGCCAGCGGCTCTACCGTCTGACCCCGGTGGCGTCGGACGTCCCGGAACGGTCAATAGCCCGCATCCCGCCGTCGGCCGAGGAAACAGGCGCGGACTGGGCTGCGAAGTGGCAACGACCGGCTCGGTTGCTTGTCCACCCCGAGCGCATCGAGGTCGTCGCGTTGCTGCCGGACCAGCCGCCCGCCCTGTTCACCTGGCGTGGAAAACGCCGTCGCGTGAAGCGTGCGGACGGCCCTGAGCGCATTTTCGGCGAATGGTGGCAGCGCCCCCGGGAAAAGCAGGCCGTACGGGACTACTTCGTCGTCGAGGATGAAGCGGGTGAGCGCTACTGGGTTTATCGCGCCGGCGACGGAGTCGACAGCGAGACCGGATCGCATCAGTGGTTCCTTCATGGGGTCTTCGCATGAGCTATTGCGAACTCCAGGTCACGACCCACTTCAGCTTTCTTCGCGGGGCATCGAGCGCCGACGAACTGTTCGCGCGGGCTGCCGAACTCGGGATCGAAACTCTCGGGGTCGTTGACCGCAACTCGCTCGCAGGGATCGTGCGGGCGTGGGAAGCGGCCAAGACAACAGGCGTGCGTCTGGTCGTCGGATGCCGCCTCGACCTTGCCGACGGCATGTCGATCCTGGTCTACCCGACCGACCGGCCAGCGTACTCGCGCCTGACGCGCCTGTTGTCGCTGGGAAAGAGCAGGGGCGGCAAGGGCAAGTGCATCCTCGATTTGACGGACGTCGCAACCTACAACGAAGGACTGATCGCCATCCTTGTTCCCGACGAGGCCGACGATGCCGACGATGTCTATGCCCAGCAACTCCGCAAGGTCGCCGCCATCTTTGGCGACAGGGCATATGTCAGCCTGTGCCTGCGCCGTCGTCCGAACGACAGGCTTCGCCTTCATAATCTCTCGAACATGGCCGTTCGGCACAAGGTGAAGACAGTTGTCACGAATGACGTCCTATTCCACGATCCGGGCCGCCGGCAGTTGCAGGACATCGTGACCTGCATCCGCAACCGGACCACGATCGACGACGTCGGCTTTGATCGCGAGCGCCATGCCGACCGTTTCCTCAAACCGCCGGAAGAGATGCACCGGCTGTTTCCGGACTACCCCGAAGCGCTGGACCGCACGCGGGAGATCGTCGCCCGATGCAGGTTCGACATGTCGGAGCTCCAGTACCAGTATCCGGAGGAAGCCATCGTTCCCGGCCTGGACGCGCAGCAGTCGCTGGCGAAGTTCACCTGGGAAGGGGCGGCGGACCGCTACCCGGAAGGCATACCGGACAAGGTGCGCAAGGCCATCCTGCACGAACTCGAGCTGATCCGGATCATGAGGTATGCGCCGTACTTCCTGACGGTTTACAGCATCGTCAGGTTCGCGCGGTCGAAGGACATCCTGTGCCAGGGGCGTGGCTCGGCCGCCAACTCGGCGGTTTGCTACTGCCTCGGGATCACAAGCATCAACCCCGAAACGGGGGACCTCCTTTTCGAGCGCTTCGTCTCCATGGAGCGCAACGAACCCCCTGATATCGACGTCGATTTCGAACACTCCCGTCGCGAGGAAGTCATCCAGTGGATTTACGAGACCTATGGGCGCTCACGATCCGCCCTCTGTTCGACCGTCACGCGCTACCGGGCCAAGGGCGCTCTCCGCGATGTTGGCAAGGCGCTCGGACTGCCGGAGGACCTCATCGGACAGTTATCGTCCGGTATCTGGGGGTGGTCCAAGGAAGGTGTGGGGGAGAAGCAGCTCCGCGAAAACAACATGAACGCCTCGGACTACCGTCTCCAGCTAGCGCTCGAACTGGCAGGTCAGCTGATGGGCGCGCCACGGCATCTCGGTCAGCATCCGGGGGGCTTCGTGCTGACCCAGGATCGCCTGGACGATCTCGTGCCGATCGAGCCGGCCGCCATGGACGACCGTCAAGTTGTCGAATGGGACAAGGACGATATCGAAGCCTTGAAATTCATGAAAGTCGACGTGCTCGCGCTCGGGCCGTCGTTGAAACTGGAACGCCGTCAGGCGCTCTGGGACATCAAAGCCATGCGCGACGAGCCTTTGGAGCTTTGGGCGGCGGCTGCCGAGCGCGAAGCTCGCACAGTCTCCGAAGTGAGGGAGCCCGAGGTCGTCCTGAAATCGATGGCGCAGGGCAGGGAGGTGGTCGAGGACTATTCCCACACCGGGCTAACCCTCCGGGCGCATCCGCTGTCGTTCCTCCGTCAGGACCTCAAGGCCAAGCGGATCGTTACCTGCGCCGAGGCCATGGGAGAGCGTGATGGTCGATGGCTTTGGACAGCAGGGTTGGTTCTCGTTCGTCAGCGTCCCGGTTCTGCCAAAGGGGTCATGTTCCTGACGCTGGAAGACGAAACAGGGATCGTCAACGCAGTCGTCTGGCCCTCTCTGTTCGAGCGCCAGCGGCGGGTTTTGATGACGGCATCGATGATGGGCATCCACGGGAGGATTCAACGCGAAGGCGACGTTGTCCACCTCGTCGCCCAGCGGCTCTTCGACTTCTCCGGTGATTTGGCGAGCTTGGGTGAACGCGATGGCGCGTTCCCGATGCCGCATGGGCGTGGCGATCAGGTCAGGCACGGAGGCGGGCCCGATCCCCGCGACAATCCTAAGGCCGCCGTGCAGGCGAGGGATATCTACATTCCCGACTTGCACATCGATACGCTCAAGGTGAAGTCACGAAATTTCCATTGAATCCCTCGCCGTGGCGCAAGTTTGGGATGAAGGCGGGTAGCGTGACGCGCCGAAGGGTAAGAAGCGACCAAATGCGACCGCGAATGGAAGACCGCGGCGTATTTGCGATGACGTGGTAGACTGCTGCATGAACGATCTTGCTTCAATCGACCGCAGCCTTGCGATGGCGGAACGACACGTCGGCGAGGCCCAGCGGCACCTAGCTATGCAGCGCGAGATCATCGAGCGTCTTGTAGGCCGTGGCGGCGACACTCGGCTGGCGTGGAGTTTGCTCGACACTTTTGAAACTTGCCTTTTACTTCACGTCCAAGATCGCAACCGATTGGAGAGTTTGAGGGCTGAGACCGAAAAGGGGTTATTCGAGCGCGTATTCGTCGACGAGCGCGCATGGCGCATGGCTAACGTCCGATGATCAAATTCAGCAGCCCCCAGCCGGAGATGTCACCCAGCCTTCCGGCCCTTGAGTTCACCAGCAAGCGATTTCCGCAAGGCATCCATGATGTTCACCACGTTGGAGGGGGCGGCCTCCTGTTTGCCCTTGGACGCCTTCTTCGTGGGCTTCATCGCCTTCTTCTTTTCGGCGATGAGTTTCAGAAGGCTCTCCTGGATCGGATCGCTGACCATAGCCGGTGACCAGCGCTTCGTTTCCTGCTTGATGAGCTTCTGGACGAGGGGCACCAACTCAGGATCGGCATCGTCATCGATGTTCTCGAAGTATTCTTCCTCCGGACGAACCTCGTCGCCGAAACGAAGGGACCAGAGGACGATACCCTCATCGCGCGGCTCGAGAATGACGGCGCGCTCCCTGCGACCGATCACAAGCTTTGACACTCCGACGACCTTGTCGGATTTCATGGCGTCTCGAATGACCGCGAAGGCCTCGTTTCCGACGGCGTCGTCGGGCATGAGATAATGAGGTTTCTCAAGGTAGACCCATTCAATGCTGTCGGCAGGGACGAACTTCTCGATGTCGATTGTCTTCACCGTATCGAGCGCGACGGCGTCGAGGTCCTCGTCGGTCAACAGAACGTAGTCGTTTTCGCCGCGGGCATAACCTTTCACATCGTCGTCGTCCTTCACTGGCTTTCCCGTGACGGAGTCAACGTACTGGGAGACGACGCGGTTGCCGGTTTCCTTGTTCAAGGTATGAAAGCGGACCTTCTCGGCTTCCGAGGTCGCCGGCGTCATGGCGACTGGGCAGGTGACCAGCGACAGCTTGAGGTAGCCTTTCCAGTAGGAACGCGGGGCCATTTGATCCTCCTTCAGCTCGCTTTGCGTTGCGGGCTCGCCCTCGAGGAAGCTGCCTTCTTGGCCGCGCCGCGAGCCGCCTTCTGTCGACCCGTACCCTTGTTGGCATTGGCGGCGGTGCGTTTTGGTTTGTCACCACCTTTCGTCATCTGGGCGCTTTCCCTGAGAGCCGCCAGCAGGTCGCTCGGCTTGGAGACTTCAACCTTCTTGCGCTTCGGGAGCGCCTTGCCCTCGATCTTCGCCTTCACCAGGTCAGCAAGGGCGGCTTCGTATCTGTCGTCAAACGTGGCGGGATCGAACTCACCCTTCTTCGTGGAGATGATGTGCTTTGCCAGATCAAGCATCTCGCCCTCGATCCTGATCTTTGGCATGTCCTCGAAGGCCTTCTTCGACGACCGGACCTCGTAGTCGTAATTGAGCGTGGTCGCGATCAGGCCCTTGCCGTGTGAGCGGATCAGCACCGTGCGCATGCGCCGGAACAGGACCGTTCTGGCGATCGCGGCGACCTTCGATTTTTGCATGGCGTCCCGGAGGGCAACGAACGCGTCAGACCCCATTTTATCCGGGGTAAGGTAATAGGGTTTGTCGAAGTAGACGTCATCTACGTCGGCACAGGTGATGAAGGCCTCGATCCTCAGCGTCTTGTCGCTCTCGGGGATGGCGGCCGCCACCTCATCGGGATCAATCATAAGATACTGCCCGTTCTCGATCTCGAAGCCCTTGGTCTGGGCTTCCTTAGGAACCGGCTCCTCCGTCTCGCTGTCTACGAACACGCGGTTGACCCGGTTTCCCGTCGCCTTGTTGACCGTGTTGAACGTGATCCGGTCTGAGGTCGACGCCGCGGTGTAGAGAGCGACGCCAAAGGCGACTTCACCGAATTTCACGAACCCTTTCCACTGCGCGCGGTGGGCTGCCATGACGCCTGACTCCGTACTAAGTGATTCGCGAATCAATGGTCCGGGCGTCAGATTCGTTCCCATCTAAAATAACTTTGTTTTCAAAGTTTTGAATCGGTTACGTAAATCGCTACCGTAAGGTGAAGCGCCGAAAGCCCAGCGGGACAACGAAAATGGATGCGCTGGCGGATGTTGCGAGTATTGCCGTGCCGTTCCACTCCGGCGGCGTTTGATCCTTTGACCACGCTAAGTTAGGGCGGGGCTTTCGCCTGGGGCTAGTCGGCCAGTTTCCTCGAGCCGTCACCAATCCAGTAACGTGCGAGAATTCCTCCCACAAAAGCGCGCCCGAGGGTGAAACTGGACTTGGCAATGGAGGCGGCGCTGCGGGTAGCCCTTCGGACCGAGGTGCCAGCGAAGGATCAGCGGCAATCTGCGCCAAAGTCCCTAGAAGCGCTTCAGATGAATAGCCATATCGCCCTGGTGATCGCCCCCAGACCAGTAGCTCACTGAGGCCGTCTAAGGTGGTTAATACACCGCGGTCGACAGTTGAGAGACTCAGCTGATCTGTTTGATCAGGTTCTCCAACATCTCTTTCAACCGCTGGGCGTCCTCATTCCCGTACGAGTCCTCGACCTTCGTTTCGTGTTCCCGGACCCGTTTATCCTGCGACGCCAGCAGCGCGGCTCCCTTATCGGAAAGGAACATACGCACTTTGCGACGATCATCCGGATCGGGAACACGGTAGACGAGAGCGTCTTCCATCATCCTGTCGACGAGTTTTGTGACCGATGGGCTATTGAGTGCCAACTCTTCTGCCAGCTTGCCCATGGTCATTCCGCCAGACTCTGACAGAGCCTTCATCAGTCGCCACTGGTCGATAGAGACGCCCTCGGCCGACAACTGACGGTTCAGATGTCGATTTGCCTGGGTCAGCAAATGAGACAGGTGATCATTAAGAGTTCGGTCGATCATGATATTTGAATCGGCAATTGTTTATTTTGAAACTACCTATATAGTCTAAGCCGGGCGACGGAAAGGTCCGCGCGATAATAAATTCAATGCACCGTTTGAGAGTGCGCCAACGCGAATGGACCTTTCGACTTGGGAGATTTCTGTTGCGCAAGCTTATGGCACAAAGTCTGTTTGCTCCGACGCGAGCAAAGGACACTTCCCGGCGACGAGAGCCGAGAATAGCCTCACGCCGTCCTGCGTTTCCTGGGTACCCGTTTGATAAGCAGCCATTCCGTTCAGGGGCGGATCGCATTGTCCGGATTGGGCTGCTCGTACCGTTTCATGGCGCTGACGCGATCTGGGAACCGTCGTGCCAATACAGTGCTGTGCTGGCGGCAGCCGAGATTAACCAACACGGCGGCATTCTGGGCCGTCAGATCGAGCTTCTCGCAGCGGATGCGGGCGGTGACCCTGAAGAGGTCGTCCGGCGCGCGACGGAACTTGTCGTTCACCAGGGTGCCAATGTCCTGATCGGCGTTCATCTGTCATCCGTCCGCCAGGCATTGGAGCGGGCTTTCGCAGGCCGGGTGCCGTATGTCTTCGCACCGCTGTTCGAAGGCAGCGGCCATCTGCCTGACGTGTTCACCATCGGAGAGGTCCCGTCTCGGCAGTTCTCCGGGCCTGTGAAATATTTCCTGGATGCCGTTCCGAAAAGCCGGTGGTACCTGGTCGGAAATGATTACGTATGGCCTCGGGCGTCTCACGAGTGGATCAAACACTTCGTGGAGTCGCAAGGCGGAGAGGTTGTCGGTGAGGACTACGTCGGCATCGGCGGCGACACCACGAGTATGCTCGACAACATAGAACGGATCAGACCGGACATTGTCTTCGAATCCCTGGTCGGATGCGAATGCGTGCCGTTCAACCGCGAATTCGCGGCAAGGGGGCTCGCGGAAACGACGATCCGGCTCTCTGGCGCGATCGAAGAAAACACTCTGATGGCGATCGGGGACGCAAGCACGAAGAACTTGTTTTGCGCCGCCGGCTACTTCAATTGCCTCGACACCGACGAAAACCGGAGCTTCCTTGATAGATATCGCAAAGCCTTTGGCGCGACCGCTCCGGTTCAAGGCGTGCTAAGCCAGTCCTGCTATGAGGCGATCAAATTCTTCGGCGAACTTGCCGGCCGGGCAGGGTCCCTTGCGCTCGAGGACCTCAAGCGGGAAGCGGAAGGCTTGGCCTTCAATGGCCCTCGGGGACGCACCGTTCTGCGAGGAGGCGTAGCCTGCGGCCCGACATTCCTTGCCGAAGCCAAGGGAGCTGAGTTCGAGATCGTCCGCAGATTCGAGTTCGACAGCCCCGGCGACCACGACTGAAATCCTCCTTCCCGATGACACCTGACTGGAGCGCGGAACGTTAAATCGTTCTGCGCTTTCGTTTTTTTTCGACCACGCTCAATGTGTCAAAAAATACTTGAAAAAGAAAATATTGAATTTATAACAGTCTTCACGCGACCTCCGCGAAAACAAGATCATCGCCCGATGGGTACGGTTCAGCTGACTATGTGTTGGCGGGAGCGGAGACGTGCGTCCTGATTTTTGAACAAAAAAGAGAGGGTGAACACATGAAAGTATCACGACGCCTATTCCTCGGCGGCTCCGCTATCGCGCTTTCCATGCCTTGGGTTAGCCGGCTGAGCGCGGCGGACTCGATCAAGATCGCAAGCATCTACGACCTTTCAGGAGGTCTGGAGATATACGGTCAGCCGATCGACGCATGCTTCGACCTGGCTGTCTCCGAGATCAACGAGGCAGGGGGGCTGCTAGGCCGCCAGATCGAAGTCCAAAAGTACGATCCGCAGTCCAACATCCAGCTCTACACCCAGTTTGCGACTGAAGCTGCCACGAGCCTCCAGGCGGCGGCAGTATTTGGAGGTATCACCAGCGCTTCGAGAGAAGCGGTCAGGCCGCTCCTCAATCGCTACCAGACCCTCTATTTCTATTCACCGCTCTATGAAGGTGGCGTCTGCGATCGAAATACCTTCTGCACCGGCTCCACTCCGGCCCAGACAATCGGCAAGCTGATGCCGTTCGCCGTAAAGAACTTCGGCAAGAAGGTGTACGTGCTCGCGGCCGACTACAACTACGGACAGATTTCCGCGAAATGGGTGAAGGACTACACCGAGCAGGAGGGCGGGCAGGTGATCGCCGCCGAATTCTTCCCCCTCGACGTCACCGATTTCAACGCAGCCATCCAGAAAATCCAGAGCGAAAAGCCGGATGTCGTGTACACGCTGCTGGTCGGCGGCAATCACATGTCGTTCTTCCGCCAGTGGGCCGCAGCGGGCATGGCCGGAAAGATTCCGATCGTTTCCACGTCGTTTGGCGGCGGCAACGAACATATCGTGCTGACGCCGGCGGAATCGGACGGGGTGATGGCTGCGTTCGGATACTTCCAGGAAATCAAGTCGCCAACGAACGACGCTTTCGTAAAGCGCTACCACGGCAAGTTCGGCGACAACGCGCCGTATGTCACTGAGCACGCCTCCGCCACCTACAATGCCGTCCATCACTGGGCCAACGGCGTCAAGAAGGCCGGCTCGATCGACCGCCTCAAGGTCATCGAAGCAATTGAGAGCGGCTCCACGGTCGAAGGCCCTGGCGGACCCTCGACGATTGATCCAAAGACCCACCATTGCGCGACCGACGTCCATATCGGCAAGGTCAAGGACCACAAGTTCGAAATTCTCGAAAGCTACCCCAACCAGCCGCCGGCAGATACCGCCGCGGTTTGCGACTTGCTCAAGAACCCGGACGACAACCAGCAATACGTCATCCAGTGAACGGCTAGGCCAACAAACGTGCAGGGCAGGCGAACCGCCCTGCACGTCGAACTCGGGGTTCCAATCGTGGACTACTTCCTCGTCATACTGCTCCAGATCGCTGGAACGGTAGGCAATCTCGCGCTCATAAGCGTCGGGCTTGCCGTCATCTTCGGCATGATGCGGGTGATCAACCTCGCACATGGCGAGTTCATCATGCTCGGCGGTTTCACCACGATCTTCGCGGGGAAGGCCGGGATCAACATCTGGATAGCCATGCTCGTCGTTGCTCCGATCGCGGTCGGCGTGCTCGGGATTATCGTGGAGCGGGTGATCATGCGCCGTCTCTACGGCCGCATGGTCGACACCATGCTTGCCAGCTGGGGCCTTAGCCTTCTGCTCATCGGACTTGCGACGACCTTCTTCGGCAATCGGGTGGTGGGCATCGCCAATCCGGTCGGAAGCTTCACGGTCGGCGACTACAGCGTTGGTGGCTATGACTTCGTGCTGCTCGGGATCGTATGCGCTCTCTTTGTGGGAGGTTATCTGCTCCTGAAATTCACGTCGCTCGGTCTCATCGCCAGGGCGACCATGCAGAACCGCGAAATGGCCTCCTCGCTTGGTATCGAGCCTTCGCGTGTCTACGCAATCACGTTTGCGGTGGGGGCGGCACTCAGCGGCCTCGCGGGAGGTCTCTTGGCCCCGATCTCCGGCGTTCTACCGACGATGGGCGTTGCATACGTGGCCAAAGCCTTCATCACCGTGATCACGGGTGGCACGGGCGTCATTGCGGGAACTGCCCTGAGTTCGCTGCTTCTCGGCAGCATCAACACCGTGGCCACCTACCTCACCACCCCAGTGATCGGCGACGTGGCGTTGCTCGCCGCGGCGACCGTATTTCTGCGCCTGCTTCCTACGGGGATCACGGGTCGTATCTTCAGGGGAGCCCCATGAGTTTGCTAAGATTTTCACGCCAGGGGTCGGTGCACGTCGGCCTCGCCGCCGTCGTCACTCTAGCCGCGGTCTTGGTTATCCCGGCCGCGAGCCCTCTGTACACCGTCATCAATGCGACCGTGTACGTCTCAATGGCGGTGTTCGCACTTAGCCTGGCGTTGCTCTGGGGGTACGGCGGCATTCTCTGTTTCGGGCAGTCCGCATTCTTCGGTCTCGGCGCTTATGCATATGCGGTCGCCGCGATAAATTTCGGCAACACGCCTGCCGCGGCGCTCGTCGCGATTATCGTGCCCGCGCTGTTCGCGGCGGCGCTCGGCTACTTCATTTTCTACGGGCGTTTGAGCGACGTCTATCTTGGCGTGATCACCCTTACCGTCACCCTGATCCTGTTCAAGCTAATCAACAGCACGGGTGGTGACGCCTGGCGGATAGGATCGGCTCGCCTCGGGGGCTTCAACGGGATACCGAGCACGCCGCTGTTGGCATGGCCGGGAGGAGGCATCCTCACACCTGCGGAAATGTTCACCTTCGCGAGCATTTGCCTCTTCGGGATATATGCCTTCTGCAAGTACCTGATCCGAACCCCGTTCGGGCGTTCGGTGATCGCCGTCCGCGAAAACGAAATGCGCGCGGAACTGCTCGGATACAACGCCCGTCGGCTCAAGCTTCAAGTGTTCTGCATTTCAGCTGCGATCGCGGGTCTCGCCGGAATGCTGTTCGCCAACGTGGTGTTTGTAAGCCCGACGGTCTTCAGCCTCTCGATGGCTGCCCAGGTTCTGATCTGGGTGGTGGTCGGCGGCGTGGGCACGCTCTTTGGTCCGGTTGCCGCCTGCATCCTGCTTCAGATCGCGACGATCGCGCTCGGCAAGCTCGGCGTTATCGACCCCGGCATCGTCCTCGGTGTCATCCTGATCGTTTTCGTCGTGTTCGTTCCCGGTGGAATTCTCCCGGCGCTGACGCGGCTTGCCTCCAACCTCTTTGTTGGTTCGCAAAGCCGCGTCGCGACCGCAGAACGCAAGGAGACCGCAGCATGAGCAACATCATCCTCAAGGCGGAAGGCGTCGCCATGCACTTCGGCGGCGTCAAAGCCCTCGACGGCGTGAACTTTCACCTGCGCGAAGGTGAGCTTAGATGTCTGATCGGACCGAACGGGGCTGGCAAGACCACCTTCTTCCGCTGTCTCACAGGGACGCAAAAGCCGACGTTCGGTGCGATCACTTTCGATGGGATCGACGTTGGCGGACGTGAGCGCCATGAGATTGCCGCGGCGGGTATAGGCATCAAAACGCAGATACCAAGCTTGTTCGACGGCCTGTCCGTCCATGAAAACCTCTGGCTGTCACTCCGAGCTGAGAAGAACCTCAAGGAACGTGAACGCCGAATCGATGAGGTCCTCGCTCGCGTCGGGGTTTCCGATCTTAGGCACCACGTTCTCGGCCGGATGGCGCATGGCCAACGCCAGTTGGTCGAGCTGGCCATGGTTGTCGCGAGCGACCCCAAGCTGGTTCTCCTCGACGAACCCGCGGCCGGGATGACCGGAGCGGAGGTGGATCGGTTGGCCTCGATCATCAAGGACCTGAACCGTAGCCACACCGTGGTCGTCGTTGAGCACGACATGCAGTTCATCCGCATGATCGCGGATCAGGTCACGGTCTTCCATCAGGGAAAAATCTTGCTCGAAGGCGGCGTGGAGAGCGTGCTCTCAAATCAGGCCGTCCGGGACGTGTATCTGGGGAAAAAACATGCGGCCTGAGTTCTTCAAGACCACGGACCTCAAATCTGGCTACGGTCGCATTCCGATTATCTTCGGGGTCGACCTCCAGATTGGGGAGGGCGAATTCGTCGGAATCCTTGGCCACAACGGCATGGGCAAATCGACGCTCCTGCGCACGATCATGGGACACATCCCGGCGTCGTCTGGGACTATCCAATTCGGCGGACAGAACCTCACCTCGGCGACCCCGGCGACGCGCGCCAAGGCCGGCATCGGCTATGTCCCGCAAGGACGTCAGATATTCCCGGCACTCAGCGTGATGGACAACCTGCGGGTAGGGGCGAACTCCGCCAAGGCAAGCAGGGCTCGTGAGATCATCGAAGAGGTCATCGAGGACTTCCCTCGTCTGAAGCCAATCCTGGACCGCGCCGGCGGCGTGCTCTCCGGCGGGGAGCAGCAAATCCTCGCATTGGCACGCTGCCTATGCGCCGAACCTAAGCTGATTTTGCTCGACGAGCCGACCGAAGGCATCCAGCCGTCGATCATCGAGGAGATGAAAGAGCGGCTCAAGGCGCTGGCGCTTCGTCGCGGGCTTTCAATTCTCCTCGTCGAACAGAACCTCGAATTCATCAGCGATCTTGCGACCCGCGTGCTGCTCATCAAGCGCGGCCGTCTTTCGGGAGAAGTCGATCAGGGGCGTCTGCACGGCGCTGACCTGTCTGACGAATTTATTCCAGCCTGAACATCAATAGAAACATACGCAAGGAGAGGAACATGCTCACTATCACTGCCGTCATCAAGGCCCGCAAAGGCTACGAACAAACGATGGCACAGGCGCTGCTCGAAGTGGCGGAACACGTCCGCGCCAACGAACCAGAGACCATTGGCTTCTACATTTCGCAGGACGGTGCCGACCCGTGTGTCTTCACCACCTACGAGCGTTTCGTCGATCAGGCGGCTATGGATCGGCACAACAACTCGGAAGTCGTGGCGCGCTTTTTCGGAATCGCGAAGCCGATCCTCGACGGCGACGTGACGTTGGTCACGTCCAAGGAAATCTCCAGCAAGGCTCAATAAGAGGAGAACGGCCATGAATGCACCGCTGACGATTAAAAGACTTGGGTCGGATGCCTCGAAATTCGTCGCCAAGGAAAAGAAGCTGTTCATCAACGGCGAATGGGTTGCCGCCGCGAATGGCAAGACGATCGACGTGATCGATCCGGCGACCGGGAGGGTGTTCGATCGCGTTCCAGACGGAACCTCCGCCGACGTCGACAAAGCTGTAGCAGCAGCACGGAAGGCTTTCGACGAAGGTCCTTGGTCGACGATGACGCCGGCTGACCGGGGCAAGCTGGTCTGGCGGCTGGGCGACCTCGTCGAAAAGCACGCGGACGAGTTGGCACAGCTCGAAGCCCTCGACAACGGAAAGCCCGTCACCGACGCGCGAATGGGCGATGTGACTTTTTCCTACGAACTCCTTCGGTATATGGCCGGCTGGAGCACCAAGATCACAGGCCAAACCATCCCGCTCTCGTCTGGCGCACCATTCCACGCCTACACCCTGCGCGAGCCGGTGGGTGTTTGCGGTCAGATCGTACCCTGGAACTTCTCGTTCATGATGGCGGTCTGGAAGGTCGCGCCGGCGCTCGCCGCCGGATGCACCATCGTCCTGAAACCAGCCGAGCAAACACCTCTGACGGCACTTCGCCTGGCGGAATTGGTGGAGGAGGCTGGTTTCCCCGCAGGGGTGTTCAACGTAGTCACCGGACTTGGCGAGACCGCTGGTGCCGCGCTGGCCGCCCATCCGGATGTAGACAAGATCGCCTTTACGGGCTCCACTGAAGTCGGCAAGAAAATTCTTGAAGCGGCCAAGGGAAACCTAAAGAAGGTTTCGCTCGAACTGGGCGGAAAGTCGCCGATGATCGTCTTCGCCGATGCCGATCCGACCATCGCTATTCCGGCGATCGCTTACGGCATCTTCTACAACATGGGCCAGACCTGCACGGCCGGCACGCGGCTGTACGTCCATAAGGACATCGCTCCAACGATCCTGGACGGCCTCAAAGACTTCGCGTCCAAGATGAACATCGGCGTCGGTCTCGACCCGAACTCTCAAATTGGCCCGTTGGTGTCTCAGGAACAGTTCGATCGTGTGAGTGCCTACATCAAGGCTGGCGTGGACGATGGTGCCACTCTGTTCTGTGGGGGCAGCCGCGTAGGCGCGGAAGGATACTTCCTGGAGCCGACGATACTCACGGAAACGAAGCCGCACATGTCGGTTGTCCGGGAAGAGATTTTCGGACCGGTTCTCGTCGTGGCGACTTTCGATGACGACGATTTCGAGGATGTCGTTCGCGAAGCCAACAATTCGATCTACGGCCTTGCCGCCAGCGTCTTCACTCGCGACGTCAGCCGTGCTCACAAGGTGGCCAAGAAGCTCAAGGCAGGAACGATCGGGGTCAACACCCATCACGTCATCGACCCTGCGCTGCCGTTCGGTGGGTTCAAGCAATCGGGCTGGGGCCGCGAGCAGGGCTATGAGGCCATCCTGCTGTACACCGAAGTAAAGTCGATCGGCGTTGCCCTATGACGAGCTCGCACCGCCTCCGATTTCCCGGAGGCGGTGCGCCCGCAGCAAGAAATTCTGAAATGAAAGCGCAAACCAACGCAACCGCACATGTGAACGGCGACCGCCTTTGGAACTCCATCCTCGCGATGGCCGAGATCGGTGCCACCGAAAACGGCGGGTCAAACAGACTAGCCTTTTCCGACGAAGACAACCGGGGACGTTCCCTGTTCGCCTCTTGGTGCGAAGACGCCGGGATGACCGTGTCTACCGATCGATTCGGCAACATGTACGCCCATCGGCCGGGGACCACACAAGACGACCCGCTCGTAATCGGTAGTCACCTGGACACCCAGCCCAAAGGGGGCCGCTTCGACGGGGTCCTCGGCGTATTGGGCGGCCTTGAGGTCATCCGAGCGCTAAACGACGCTGAAATCCAGACCGACCGGCCGATTGTCCTCGTGAACTGGACGAACGAGGAAGGCGCGGTTCTGACACCGATGATGGGGTCTGCAGTCTTCGCTGGGAGCTTGCCTCTGGCCGAAGCCCTGGAAAACCGGCTGCCGGACGGCCGTAGCGTCGCAACCGCGCTTTCCGCCATGGAGCGGGGAGCCGGAACCGCCGCGTTCGGGTTTCCTATCAGCGCTTATCTGGAACTCCATATCGAGCAAGGTCCGGTGCTCGAGGACGAGAAGCTCACGATCGGGGTCGTGACCGGTGGCATCGGCTTTCGTCGATACCGCATACGGTTCGAGGGGCAGGAGGCCCATGCCGGTCCGACACCGATGACCGCGCGAAAAGACCCCGTAGTCGCGGGGTCGCGAGCCATCGTCTTCGCTGACGATCTGGCCCGTCGAGTTCAGGATGCCCGTTCTACGGTCGGCACCTTCGACGTGATTGGTGGATCGCCCAACACGGTCGCCTCTCAGGTCGAGTTCACACTCGACCTGAGACATCCCGAGTCCGACATCATCGCCCGGATGGAGACCGAGTTCCTCGACATGCTGGAGAAAATCTCATCCCAGACCGGCACCTCCGTCAGACATCAACTGGTGGCCAATTCTCCTCCTGCTCCATTTGATCCTCGGGTGGTCGCGGTTATCGACGACGCCGTTCAAGCGCTGGGCTTGAGCAGTCGTAGGTTGCCAAGTGGGGCGGGGCACGACGCCTGCAACATCAGCCGGAAGTACCCGACCGGAATGATCTTCGTTCCTTCGGTCGGCGGCATCAGTCACAACGAGATTGAGTACACCTCTAAAGCCGATTGTGCCTCAGGCGCGCAGGTGCTCCTCGGCGCGGTTCTGGAGTTGTCGAAACTCTGAACTGCGAAAGGTGATGTCACCGGAAGCCCCGCCGGTGACAATTCCCCGATCATGCCTGTTGGCTACGCCCATTTCTACGTGAGTTACCTAAACCCGTATGCACGGATACGTAGATATGCTGTATTGTTGCAACAGGCCGATGGCGGTCTAGGCCTTAATGAGCTTCAAACGGACCGTTTTCGATCTGGGGGATAGAAATGCGTCTGATCATCAGCTTGGCCGCGGCGTGGCTTGCGACGTCTTCCGCGATGGCGCAGCCCATCACTATCGTTTCCTACAACGCTGAAAACCTGTTCGACACCGATGACGACGCCTCGAACCCGCGGGACGACACGTATCTGCCGCTCGTGGTGAAAGATCAGAACCGTCAGGCCCACGATGCCCGCTGCGAGCAATTCAACGGGACGAGCGGATTCTATGTCCAGGAATGCAAGACCCTCAATTGGGACGGACCGACCTACACCACCAAGCTCAAAAGATACGCTGACGTCCTCCTGGCCATGCCAGCATTGCCCGACATCCTGGTCATCCCGGAGACCGAGAACAAAAAGGTGCTCGACGATCTGGTTTCCCAGCACCTGGGAGGCGCAGGCTACTCGGTGGTGCAGCTCGACACGAGCGACGAACCTGAAAGCCGAGGCATCGACGTCGGTCTCCTCACCAAGCTGCCGCTTGTGGGTACCCCTCAAGCACATGTGGTCGATTTCGGTGGCGCGGCCGCAACCTGCGGCAAGACCAGAGACATTCTCCAAGTGACAGTCAAACTGCCGGATGACGAGAATCTGACGATCTTCGGCGTTCATTTTCCGTCGGGCGCAAGCCCGTTCGAATGCCGCGTCCGTGCGCTGAAACAGGTGAGCAGCCTCGCCGCCGCTCTGCCTGCGGGAAGCCTTTCCATTGTCGCCGGTGATTTCAACGTCAACTGCAGTGAGTCTCCGACCGAAGGCTTCTCACGTCTGCTCCAACGAGGGAACTGGTACGCGTCTCCCTTGATCACGCATGGATGCAACGCTCCGGGGTCCACGAAATACGTGGACCGGATCATGGACAATTGGAACACTTGGTCCTTCCTGGACATGATCCTCGTGTCACCGGAACTCAGTGCGACTCGCGCATCTGAGAAGAACTGGTTCGCTGATCTGGGCAGCTTTGGCACTGTTGTCGTTCATCCGGAGCAGATCACGGTGGATGAAGACAACAAGGGATTTATCGAGCCCCGCCGTTTTGACCCGAGAACGGGCAGGGGCGTCAGCGATCATTGGCCGGTCATGATGCGGCTGCTGCCTCGTCGCGGGTAAACCGCCGCCGGCGCGTAGACGAGACAACGACGTTTTGCGACTACCTCGGGCAGCGATCAGACGCGAGCGACCAGCGGGATTGACGTAACCGCAACTCGCGAGCGCGCGTTTGGGCGTCGAAGTTGATACTAGTCTGCGCCCCACGTCGGCTCGAGCGTCAATAGGGCTCTTCTCCCGTCTTCCTGAAACCATAGATCGACGATCTGCGCGTCAGTGCTAGCCGGCACTGGGTCGGCACGGCGAACCTTGAACGTCGTTGGAAGATTGACCGAATTGCCGAAGACGAGCGCGTGCTGCTTTGGAAGCGATGGCAGCCGTTTCAAGACACTGTCGGAAATAAAAGGCGTCATCTGCCTGATCTGGGACAGATCATCAGGGTTCTGAATTCGATGAACAACGAAATTCGAGCACTGGGAAAGCACGGTCTTAGACAATTCGCTCGGGCGCTGCGACGCGACAAGGAGGAACAACCCATATTTCCGCCCCTCTTTGGCAATGCGCTCGAAGATGCGCCCAGCATCCATGGCATATCGTGATGGTGTCGAGGCCACGTAGCGGTGGGCCTCCTCAAGCAATAAATGCACTGGAAAATGGTTGCGAGGCTCAGCGTGCCGCAGGAGCCGAAACACCATCCGCGCAAGCACGGCGCTGACGAGCTCTACAACCTCGTCTTCCACCGCGTTCATGTCGAGAATAACGATTTGGGACGACTTGACGTGACCGCCTCCTTGAGCGCTCAATCCTAACAACCCCGCAAGGAAATCGGATTGCGACACCTGGTCGGTGGATGCATGCCGGAGAAACTCGTAATCAAGCCGTTTCTCCAGCGCCTTGAAGCGAGTAACCATCTGCGAGCAGTAATCTCGGATTTGGCGGTTTCCGTGAGCTTCCTCGTAGAGCAGGGCCAGATCAATCGCATCGCCAAGCGCGATGAAATCGAAAGGTATATTTTCGTAGTCAGGAAATTTGATCGCCGGGTCGATGAAACCGCCCGTACCGTTGGAGCCCGCGAGGTATGTATATGCATTCGCCAGGCCCGGCATGTTGCCGAAATTGACCTTGATGTCCGGGTCAAGGACCCCTGTGTTTATCTCAGTCGTGCGAAATCTCTGTAGGATACCGCGAATGCGCGTCTCCTTCGCCCCCGGCGGCGTTTCGTCACCCAATATTTGTGTGATGCAAGTCGCGAGGATGTGGTTTCTGATCTTCGTGAGTTGAGCTCCCGAAGCTTGACCGAACAGCGAAACCAAGCCCAGTGCCATTCGTAAAATGGGGAGTTGCGTTCGCTCGCTGGCCTGCAGGAGGAGCTCCCATTCCGAAAGGTCAAGAAACCAATGGGGCAGTCGGAAAACCCCGGCGGCAGACGTGCCGTCAATGATAAGCCGTTTAACCCCGATCTCGGCCCGGCTCCCCAGCTCTTTAAAAGCCTCGTGGTACTCGCCGTTCACGTCAAGGACGACGAATGTCGCGCCTCGGGCTCGATGCTCGTCCGCCTTTTCGAAGAGCGATTGCAGGACCGATGCGACTGTGCACGACTTGCCGCTCCCGGTGTTGCCAAGCACCGCAACGTGGCCGCCGAAAAAGTCGTCAATTCTGACCTTGACTTGGTAATCTTCGAAAATCACGGACTTGCCGATGGCCAGATTGCGGAAGCGGGTCGATTTGGGTGGTGTCGGCGGTCCGCCGTCCTCGCCCGTCGAGGGCTCCGCGTCGTTCTGAGTGTCGAATATGCGATCGAGTTCAGCGTCCAACGAATACAAGACGTCGGCGAAAAGCGAGGGGAAAACCGAGACGCCGAAGCGGAACTTTCCGTCGTTTGCCATCGGGAGCATCCCGACCGGGACGAGATCGAGAAACTTGGCTGCGCTCGCCTTTTCCATTTCTCCGCTGTCACGGGACTGACCGTCCCTTTCCCGCAAACCCACCACCTCCGCCACGACATACTCGGGAGGCGTGGGAATCATTAGGAACGATCCGAGACGTGCGACGTAGTGAACGCCGTCGAATCCGACGACAGTAAAATTGTCGGTTCCGGCGTGAACCTCGACTACAAACCGGTCCGCGGAGACGGATATTACCTTTCCGATGGCGCGCCGGCGGTCGTCATTACCCATCTGTCGTGTCTTTCTTCGCTCCCATGGTCTCCACAACTAGGCGAACGGCGTCGTCGATCCTGTCGCTCTGCCGCTGTGGCATGAAGCGCTCGACGATCGTGTTGAAGTAGTGGGCGGGGTTTTTCTCGTCGGGACCGTCGCCGCCGATGATCCAGATGCGTTCGTCACGGAGGGCGCGCAGCTTGGCGATCTCACCCTTGGCGTTGGGATTTGCGAACACAATCAGCCTGAACGTCGGAATGGTCAGTGCCTGATAGATGATATTGTTCAGATGCTCGTCGCCGAACGCGAAACCGGCCGTAATCAGAACGCTCTGCTCTCGTACGACACGGCTTTGAAACTCGCGGAAAAGGTCGGAATAAGGGGAGCCGAGACTCGAATTCTGCTTAGCCGGAGTCGGATAGATCATAACCTTGGACGCGCCGTCCTGCGGCCAGAGCTCGCGGATGGGGAACAGGCCGTGGTCATCCTCTGTCCAGCTCAAGGAGCCGTGCAGCTTGCAAAGATACACAAATCCGTCGACGGCGGACCACTTCCGGCTCGTGACGTCGAGCTGTTCGGCGAGGGCATAGCGGAAAGTGGCAGGATTGAATCGACGCTCGACAACTCCCGAAAACCCGTTGGCATATGGCAAACCGAGGCGATCCATCGCGCGCTCGTTGAAGAGGTCGTAATTGGTTGTGAATATCCATGGCCGGGGCAACGACCTGTCCCGCAACACCAGACGGCGGTAGAAGCTCTCGTACACGTCAAGGACCGCGTTGTCTCCGGAGGCGAACTCCCCTTTTGCGCACCTTTCCCAGAGAAAGCTTTTCACCTTGTTGATGATGCCGTCGACAGTCAGAAGGAAGCTCGCATGCTTAGGATTGTCGCTGCGCCTGTAGATGAACGCCAGGCTGAACAGGAGCTCCATAAGCCGTTCAAGATTCCACGTGTATTCGGTTTCTTGTAGAGATGCGCCTCTCACTTTGAGAAACTCGACTTCTTCGGAAGTAAGCCCCCACTCGGGCGGTTTGATAGGGCCGAGATTGTCGTCGAAGTCCGGCGGCAAGGGATGCTTGCAGAACTCGGAAGCCAGCGGGGCCATCGTCGGGATACCCCGCTGCTTATCGTCGATTTCCAGCGAGGAGCAGCCTGCTCCGAGGAGAAACGCGATGTTGCGCGCATTGAGAGCATCGCTCAGAGCTTTACGGACGATGCTAGGCCCAGTCTCCCAATCGAGTGCCGTGCTTGGCTGATCCCCGTGACGAATGAAGTGAAATTGCCGCGGCTTCGCCGGGTCTTGATCCGAAACCAAATCTTCCCCACCTGCATGTAATCGAAGCGGGCATCATAATGAATCACAGGCTCCGATTGCGAAACATTATCGAAATCCTCCGCGATAGCCAGTGGGTGACACAATCCAACGACCCGATCCTGCGGGGCGCGTGGGCAAGCCCGAACCTGAGGTAACCACTCGACCCGGAAGCGGGTTGTCAGTAGGTTTGTTGATGAAACTGGGCCGTCGCCGCAACCCGCTGCGACTTCGAAGTCGCAAGAGCCCAGAATTGCTCGGCCAGCGCTGACTGACGGGCTCGAGGACGGAGGAGGGCGACCGAGACGGGTACCGTCCATTCCGAAGGACCTGCCAAAGCCAGGACGCCGGAATCGAGGTCGTCCTTTACGAGACTGTACGGTGCCCAGGCGATTCCCTTCCCTTCGGCCGAAAGCGCCTTGAGGACGACCGAAAGGTGCGAAGCGAAAGCGCGTTTGAGGTTCAACGAGTCGATCCTTTCACCGAGCGCCGCGCGAAGTATCCGCCCCATGCCCGACTGGTCGTCGAACGACAGGTACGGGACGTCCGCGTTCACGGCAGCCTCCAACGAGAAAAGAGGCGCGCCGTCCTCTTTCGCCTTCGAGACCGGCAACAGGCTATCCGTGGCAAGCTCCGCGAGCATGTAGGATTGATCCGGCAGGAATATCTCGGCCAGCGGATGCGTGTGGCAAAGCAAAAACTGCGCCCGTCCTTCCGACATCATCCGCTCGCAGGCCCTCATATTGTCTGCGAGCAGATACACCGGGGTCGTCGCCGCTGGAGAGGGGAGGACCTTGAACCAGTTCGGAAAGAAATGGAACGACAGGGCATGGGTCGAGGCAAAGGTTAGTGAGGACTCCGCCGTCTTCGCTTGCTCCACCTCATGGTGGGTGCGTCGGATGCGCGAACTGATTTCTTTTGCTGCGGTTAGGACCAGGTCACCTGCCTCGGTCATCTTCAGTCGGTGGGATGATCTATCAATCAGATCGGTTCCGAAGGCGTCCTCAAGCGACTTGATCCGGCGGCTGAACGCGGGCTGGGTGACGTTCCTCGCTTCGGCAGCCTTCGAGAAGTTCAGGTGCTGCGACAATGCAATAAGATCATCGAACCATTCCGTATTCATCGTATTCTCCGCATTCATTCATGCAAGATCGGCATTGGACCCGCCGGGTATCTAATGCCCAATTAGAGCTGCTTACAAGCGCTTGCTTTGGGAGGAGCTACCATGAAACTATTCGCATTAGCCGCAGCGTTCGCGGCTCTCGCCTCCAGCGTTTCGGCTCAGGAGAGCAATTTCCCTGACCATCCTGTCTACTTCATCGTGCCGTTCGCGGCGGGCGGCCCGACAGACACGATCGCCCGCCTGACAGCGGAGGCCATGTCCAAGAAACTCGGCCAACAGGTCATCGTCGAGAACGTGACGGGGGCGGGCGGTACGATCGCGGCGCGGCGCGTCGCTGAGTCCGACCCGGACGGGTATACCGTCCTCATCCATCACATCGGTATTTCCACCGCTCCGGCTCTTTATCGCAAGCTTCCCTACGACACACTCAAGGCGTTCGAACCGATCGGCTTGGTCAGCGACGCTCCCATGACGGTAATCGCCCGCAACGACCTGGAGCCCAATACGCTCAAGGAACTGATCGACTACATCAAGGCAAAGGGAACTGATCTCACCTTCGGCAATGCCGGGCTGGGTGCGGCTTCCCACCTGTGCGGAGCTCTCTTCCAGTCCACGATCGGCGCGAAGGTCACGACTGTGCCGTACAAGGGCAACGGCCCTGTCATGACCGACCTGATTGGCAAGCAGATCGATCTTTCGTGCGATCAGTCGACCAACACTGTCGGCCCGATCAAGCAGAAACAGGTCAAAGCCTACAACGTGACCAGTCCTAAGCGGATCGAGCAACTTCCCGATCTCCCGACTTCGGCAGAATCCGGCCTTCCTCAGTTCGAATTCGGCGTCTGGCACGGCCTCTACGTTCCGGCAGGCACTCCCCCTGAGGTCGTCAAGAAGCTCAACGAGGGCCTCCAGGCGGCAATCGTCGATCCTGTCGTGACGGCGCGCTTCAAGGACATCGCAACGAGACCTGCCACTGCCGAGGAGGCAACCCCGGAGGCGCTTCGGAAGAAGCTCGAGAGCGAGATCAATCGCTGGGGCCCGATCATCAAGCAGGCCGGCGAGTTCGCAGACTGATGCGGGAGCGCGCTGCCCTGGGGCGGCGCGCGTTCTCTCGGAGGAAAATCATTGAAGAAGAAAGAGGCTTTGTCGTCTCTGGTGGTGCTTTTGATCGGCGGTACTTTCGCCGCCTCGTCGGCTTTCACCCTAGACCTTGGGACGACCCTGAAGATGGGGCCGGGATTCTTCCCGCTCGTTCTCTCCTGCATATTGCTCGCGATCGGAGGCGTCCTGCTGTTCACGTCCCTCGAGGGCGACGAGAAGCTCGGTATTCACACGGTTTCGGCCCGCTCGATAATTGCGATCATCACCGCACCGATCCTGTTCGGACTTGTGGTGCGCGGCGCGGGTTTTGTACCCGCGGTAGCCGCGACCACGTTGTCGGCTTCGATGGCGTCTGCCGGACTTTCGTTCCTCAAATCTGCTGCGATTACCGTCGGCATGACGGCGTTCTGTGTCGCGGTGTTCGTTTACGGCCTGGGCCTTCCGGTCCGCCTCATCGGCCCGTGGCTCGGAGTCTGACATGGACCTTCTGACGAATTTGGCTACAGGCTTCTCCGCGGCGCTTACTCCTTACAACGTCCTGTTCTGCTTCATCGGGACGCTGCTCGGAACCCTGGTCGGGGTCTTGCCGGGCATCGGACCCACCGCAACGATCGCAATGCTGCTGCCGATCACGCTCGCGCTGTCGCCCGAGACGTCGCTCATCATGCTGGCGGGCATCTACTACGGAGCCCAGTACGGAGGTTCCACGACGGCAATTCTTATCAATCTGCCCGGTGAGTCCTCCTCGGCAGTCACGGCCCTCGACGGCTATCAGATGGCGCGCGCCGGCAGAGCCGGGCCCGCCTTGGCCACGGCCGCCATTTCTTCCTTCATCGCGGGAACGCTCGCAACTGTCGTGGTGGCGGCACTGGCTCCGCCTCTGACCGCGCTAGCCCTCAGATTCGGCGCTCCGGAATACTTCTCTCTCATGGTCCTCGGTCTGATCGCGTCGATCGTGCTGTCAAGCGGCGCTCTGCTCAAGACCATCGCCACCGTTGCCATCGGTTTGCTTCTCGGTCTGGTCGGCACAGATATTACGACGGGGGAGATGCGATTTACGATGGGCATTCCGGAGTTCGCGGACGGCTTGAACTTCGTCGCCGTCGCAGTCGGAATCTTCGGCATCGCGGAAATCTTGCGCAATCTCGAGACGGCGGCGGAGCGTACGACAGCAGTAAAAACCGTCACGGGCCTCATGCCAAGTATGGCGGATTTCAAGGCGATGCTAGGTCCCGCGCTCCGCGGCACCGCAATGGGTTCAATACTGGGCGTTTTGCCAGGGGGCGGTGCGATCCTCGCGTCCTTCACGTCTTATGCGATGGAAAAGAAGATTTCCAAAACGCCTGAGCGTTTCGGGAAAGGTGCGATCGAAGGCGTCGCCGGCCCTGAAGCGGCAAACAACGCCGGCGCACAGACGTCGTTCATCCCGATGCTTAGTCTTGGTGTGCCCGCCAATCCGGTCATGGCTCTGATGATCGGTGCAATGATCATCCAGGGGATCGTCCCCGGACCCGACGTTGCAAGTTCGCAGCCGGAATTGTTCTGGGGTCTTATTGCCTCGATGTGGATCGGCAATCTCCTCTTGGTGGTCTTGAACCTGCCGCTGATCGGACTGTGGATCAAACTTCTCACGGTCCCTTATACCGTCCTCTTTCCGGCGATCCTCGCGTTCGCCTCCATCGGGGTCTACAGCGTCAACAGCAACGTCTACGACCTGTTCGCGATGGCCGCCTTTGGCGTGTTCGGCTACGGGCTGTCCAAGCTCGATTTTGAACCCGCGCCGATGCTCCTCGGTTTCGTACTGGGACCTCTGTTGGAGGAGTACCTTCGGCGGGCGATGACAATATCCCACGGTGATCCCACGGTGTTCGTGACGCGTCCCATCAGCGCCGGCCTGCTCGCCGTCGCGGCGATTATCCTTGCCATCGCATTGCTCCCCACGGTCGCCCGGAAGCGCGACACGATTTTCATCGAAGAAGACTGACAGGAAGAGACATGGAAACCACGTTGACGAACCGCAGGTACAAGCTTGCCGTGATCGCGGGCGACGGCATCGGCAAAGAAGTCGTTCCGGAGGGCGTGCGCGTGCTTGAAGCCGCCGCCAAGCGATACGGGTTCGACATCCAATTCGATCATTTCGATTTCGCCTCCTGCGATTACTACGCCAAGCACGGCGTGATGATGCCAAGCGACTGGAAACCGCAGATTGAGGTCCACGATGCTATCTTCTTCGGGGCAGTAGGCTGGCCCGCGGTGGTGCCCGACCACATTTCGCTTTGGGGTTCGCTCATCCAGTTCCGGCGCGAATTCGACCAGTATGTCAGCCTTCGTCCTGTCAAGCTCATGCCCGGCGTCGCGGCACCGCTTGCCGGCCGCAAGGCCGAGGATATCGACTTCTACGTTGTGCGTGAAAATACCGAAGGGGAGTACTCATCCATCGGCGGCCGGATTTTTCCCGGCACCGAGCGTGAGGTGGTGGTTCAGGAAACTGTGATGACCCGTATCGGCGTGGACCGAATTCTGAAGTTCGCCTTCGAACTCGCCCAAAAGCGTCCGCGCCGGAAGCTCACCTCGGCGACGAAATCGAACGGCATTTCCATCTCGATGCCCTATTGGGACGAGCGCGTAGCCGAAGCCGCGAAGAAATACCCGGACGTCGAGGTGGACCAGTATCATATCGACATTCTGTGCGCACACTTCGTCTTGAACCCCGACAAATTCGACGTCGTCGTCGCTTCCAATTTGTTCGGCGACATCCTGTCGGACCTCGGTCCCGCCTGTACGGGGACGATCGGCATCGCGCCGTCCGGAAACATCAACCCGGAACGGAAATTTCCGTCACTATTCGAACCGGTCCACGGCTCGGCCCCGGATATTGCTGGGAAGATGATTGCCAACCCAGTCGGCCAGATATGGGCGGCGGCCATGATGTTAGATCACCTCGGCGAAGCAGAGGCGGCTGCATCGGTGATGCGTGCAATCGAGGCAAGCCTTGCCGACGAGCGACTGCGAACCCGAGACCTTGGGGGCGCTCTGTCTACCGACGCCTGCGGCAAGGCGGTCGCAGAGCGGGTGGAATGAAAAACGGCGGGGGATACGCTGCGCTCGGCGCGGCTCTAGCAGAGGTACATTACATGCGCACGTATAAGATTGCAGCGATCCCAGCCGACGGCATCGGCCCGGAGGTCATATCAGCTGGCCTGCAGGTGCTTGAGGCCTTGGCCCGGCGGAGCGGGGACTTCCGGATAGAGACAGAAACCTTCGATTGGGGTTCGGACTACTACAAACGACACGGCATCATGATGCCCGCTGACGGACTGGATCAGCTCAAGGGGTTCGATGCGATCTACTTCGGTGCAGTCGGCGCACCCGACGTGCCGGATCACATCACGTTATGGGGTTTGCGCCTCCCGATCTGCCAGGGTTTCGATCAGTACGCAAACGTCCGCCCCACCAAAATCCTTCCGGGGATCACTTCCCCGTTGAGGAACTGCAATCCCGGAGACCTCGACTGGGTCATCGTAAGGGAGAATTCAGAGGGCGAATATTCGGGGCACGGCGGCCGAGCGCACAAGGGGCTGCCCGAAGAGGTGGGCACTGAGGTCGCGATTTTTACCCGAGTAGGCGTCACGAGGATCATGCGCTACGCGTTCAAGCTCGCCCAGGCTCGGCCACGAAAGCTTCTGACGGTCGTCACCAAGTCGAACGCACAACGCCACGGCATGGTCATGTGGGATGAAATCGCCGCTGAAGTCTCCCGAGAGTTCCCGGACGTTACCTGGGACAAGATGCTTGTCGATGCGATGACGGTGAGGATGACCCTAAAGCCGCAGAGCCTGGACACCATCGTCGCAACCAATTTGCATGCCGATATTCTCTCCGACTTGGCGGGGGCGCTGGCCGGATCGCTTGGAGTTGCTCCCACGGGGAACATCGACCCGGAGCGACGCTTTCCGTCGATGTTCGAGCCCATCCATGGCTCGGCTTTCGACATAACGGGCAAAGGCATCGCCAACCCGATCGCTTCGTTCTGGACCGCTGCGCAGATGCTCGAACACCTCGGTGAACCGAACGCGGCTGCACGTTTGATGACGGCGGTCGAGCGGGTCACCGAGGCCGGGGTGCTCACCCCTGACGTCGGTGGCTCGGCTACCACCGAACAAGTCACAAGAGCCGTCTGCGAAGCGATCTCGGGGTCAAACATCCTCTGATGGGTTCACTATGATCTGGGACAATAACACTGCCCGCAGAGCGCTGAGAGACATCTTCGACGCCGCCGTCGCCAGCGCGGCCCCTCGAAAGACGATTTCTGCTCATTTGCCTGAGCGACCCAAGGGGCGATGCGTCGTGGTCGGAGCCGGAAAGGCATCTGCTGCCATGGCAGCCGGTCTTGATGCCACATGGGAGGATGTCGAACTTTCCGGCATCGTTGTGACGCGATATGGGCACGCCGTCCCGGCCGGCCGCATAGAAATCATCGAGGCAGCGCATCCGGTGCCAGATGACATGAGCGTGGAGGCGGCCCGAAGGATAATGGGTGCCGTCGAAGGCCTCGGGCTCGATGATCTAGTCATCGCGCTGATCTCGGGGGGAGGTTCCTCGCTTCTGGTGTCTCCGGCCGGAAGCATGACACTCACTGACAAGCAGACTATCAACAAGGCGCTGCTTGATAGTGGCGCTTCGATCTCGGAGATGAACACTGTTCGCAGGCACTTATCCCGGATCAAGGGAGGACGACTGGCGGCGGCCGCTTGGCCTGCGCGCGTCGTTACCTTGGTGATTTCAGATGTCCCGGGCGACGACCCCTCCGAGATTGCGTCTGGCCCAACTGTGATAGGCAGTAGCACAATCGAAGAGGCCCGCGAGATCGTCGCGCGGTACCGCCTGCAGCTTCCGGCTGCGGCCGCCAGGGTACTCGAGGAAGGGGGCAGCGTCACACAGGAGCCTTCTGCGGCTGACGTCAGGATCATCGCATCGCCTTCGATCGCACTCGACGCTGCCGCGCGTGTCGCGCGTTCATACGGCCTTGAGCCAATGATCCTCGGCGACGCGTTGGAAGGGGAAGCAAGAGAGATGGGAAAGGTGTTTGCTGGGATCGCGGTGTCTTCCCGTTTGAAGGGCATGCCCGTGGGCGGTCCGGCGGTGTTGCTTTCCGGAGGTGAGGCGACGGTCACCTTGCCGTCCGATTGCAACGGGCGAGGCGGCCGTAACACCGAGTTTCTGCTGAGTCTGGCTATCGGACTCGATGGTGTTCCGGGCGTGTGGGCAATATCGGGAGACACCGACGGTATCGACGGCGTCGAGGATGCCGCCGGCGCGCTAATTGCTCCCGACACCTTGGCGAGGATGAGAAGCGCGGGCTTCAATCCCAGGGAGACGTTGGCGAAGCATGACAGCTATACCGCCTTCAGCGCGATCGGCGACCTCGTATTGACGGGGCCGACCTTGACCAACGTCAACGATGTTCGCGCAGTGTTGGTCGGAGTCTAGGCTCCAGCGCATTTCGAGAGGAGCGGGCGGACTGCCCGCTCCGTGCTCTTCCTACTCGGCCAGTTCCCGCATGACCTTGATAAGGTCAGACTTCCCTTCGAAGCCGATGCCCGGCAACTCCGGCATGATGATGTGGCCGTCCTCGACCTGGACGCCGTCGGGGAATCCTCCATAAGGCTGGAAAAGGTCAGGGTAGCTCTCGTTGCCACCGAGGCCGAGACCCGCAGCGATGTTGAGCGACATCTGATGACCGCCGTGCGGGATGCAGCGGGAGGGCGACCACCCGAACTGACGCAGGACGTCCAGCGTGCGAAGGTATTCGACAAGGCCGTAGGAGAGGGCGCAATCGAACTGCAGATAGTCTCGGTCCGGGCGCATCCCGCCGTACCGGAGCAGATTGCGGGCGTCCTGGTGTGAAAACAGGTTCTCGCCGGTTGCCATCGGCGCGTCGTAGAACTCGGAAATGGCGGCTTGGAGCGCGTAGTCCAGCGGGTCGCCGATCTCCTCGTACCAGAAGAGCGGGTAGTCGCGGAGCATCTTCGCATACGCGATGCCGGTCTCCAGGTCGAAACGGCCGTTCGCGTCTACGGCAAGCTGTGCGTCCGAACCGATTTCTTCGAGCACGGCCTCGATCCGCCGGCGATCGTCCTCGATGGATGTGCCCCCGATCTTCATTTTGACGACGTTGTATCCACGATCCAGATAGCCGCGCATTTCCTTCCGCAGCGCGGTGTTGTCTTTGCCGGGGTAATAGTAGCCGCCCGCTGCGTAAACGAAGACCTTGGGATTGGCTTCACGACCTTTCATTTCCGCCAAGAGCCGGAAGAGTGGCTTCCCCTCGATCTTAGCAACCGCATCCCAAACAGCCATGTCGATGGTGCCGACGGCAACGGATCGCTCCCCATGTCCGCCGGGCTTCTCGTTCTGCATCATCGTCGCCCAAAGCTTGTGGGGATCGAGGTTTGCCCCGGCGTCGTTCACCAGACTTTCCGGAGGTGCGTCGAGAATGCGATCTCTGAAGCGCTCGCGGATCAGGCCGCCCTGTCCATATCGGCCATTCGAATTGAAACCGTAGCCGACGACCCGGCGACCGTCCTTGACGACGTCTGTCACGACAGCAACCAAGCTGGCTGTCATCTTGGTAAAGTCGATGTAGGCGTTGCGAATGGGCGACGCGATGGGTTTCGTGACCTCGCGAACGTCAATGATACGCATCCGATATCCTCCTTTGAATCTGCCTGCGTGCCAGCGGCAAACGGTTCGCCGACTGTTCTTTGGTAGATGATGCGGCAACGTGGTTCTAATGCTGATGACGATCACTATAGTGCCGTATCGGCATAGGTGCGCCTCCGCTGTGGAATCTCAATTGAAACGGTGAGAGACTGCTGCAGTGGGACTTGTGACTGATTCAGAGCGAGGTGCGTTTGACGGCTCAATGCCGTTTCGGCTTCATCAATGGTTGTAGGAATTCGCCGATGGATACGTCTTGGTTAGCCGACCTACGGGCGCTGGCAGACACGTTGAACTTCTCCAGGGCCGCCGAGGCCCGCAACATCACCCAGCCGGCGTTCGGACGAAGGATACGCTCCCTCGAAGATTGGAGTGGGACGTCTCTGATTGACCGCTCCACTCATCGATTGAAGATCACGCCTGCCGGCGAGATCATGCTCTCGGCTGCGCAGGATGTTCTCCAACGACTGAACCGAGCCAAGCACGAGCTCGAACAGGTTCGGGCGTCTTCGGCGACGCTGACCTTTGCGGCCACCCACGCTTTGTCGTTCACGTTCTTCCCAAGCTGGTTCCAAGGGTTGGGTCCATCGGTGTCCACAGTCCCAATCCGCCTTCTGTCGGACAACATGAGCGAGTGTGAGGGGATGATGGCTGACGGGCGCGCGCAGTTCCTTCTCTGCCATCGTCATCCGGACAGTGACATCAGGCTTAGCCATGCACATTTCCGGCATCTGGAACTCGCTAGCGATCGCCTGGTGCCGGTCGCCGCCCGCTTGCCGTCCGGCGAGTCGCGCCACAGCCTTCCAGGCAGTTCGGGCGATCCAGTTCCATTCCTCGCCTTCGACGACACTTCGGGCATGGGGCGCATCCTAGCTGCCACTCTTCAGAACGACGTCCGCGTACTTCACCTCAAACAAGTTTTCTCTTCCCATCTCGCCATGGTTCTCAAGGCGCTTGCATTGGAAGGCAAGGGGGTGGCCTGGGTACCGGAAAGCCTGGTGAGTACGGAGCTCGAAGAAGGAGGCGGTCTGTCTGTCGCAGGAGGCGAATGGGTCGTACCGGTGAAAATCGTGCTGATACGACCGCGCACCAGAATGACCGAACTCGCGGAGACGTTCTGGTCCTCCGTCGAAACTGCGTCGAAGCGGACCACCGGCTGATCCGCTGCGCGGATTCGAGGCCGAGCGCCGGTTGGCGCTCGGGTGGGGAATGTTGTCTCGGTCAGCCGTGATCAGGCTTCGACCCAGACCCGGCTTGCAACCAGGCCGTTTGACATGTCGTTACCGATGTCGTGAACGTATCCCTTGACCTGCTTCGTCGAGGCGTTGACGAAATCGTTGAACATGGGAACGATCGTTCCGCCTTCGTCACGCACCAGCAGGGCCATCTCGCGGTACATCGCTTTGCGCTTGTCGTTGTCGAGTTCAGCGCGTGCCGACAGAAGCAGCTTGTCGAAGCCTGGCTGCTGGAACTTCGTCTCGTTCCAATCGGCACTCGACAGATAGGTGGTTGAATACATCTGGTCTTGCGTCGGCCGGCCGCCCCAATAGGAAGTCGAAAACGGCTGGACGTTCCAGACGTTCGACCAGTAGCCGTCGCCGGGCTCGCGCTTTACCTCGATGTTGATGTTGGCTTTTTTCGCACTCTCCTGGAAAAGGACAGCCGCATCGACCGCCCCCGGAAATGCGACGGTGGAAGTCCGAAGCAGGACAGCTCCGTCATGTCCCGACTTTTTGTAGTGGAACGCGGCCTTGTCCGGATCATACGTGCGTTGCTCGATGTCTTCGGGGAAGAGGGCGTAGGCGTTGTTGATGGGGAAGTCGTTTCCGACCTTGCCGTAGCCGCCGAGAATTTTATCGACCATCGCCTCGCGATCCATCGAGTACTTGAGCGCGAGCCTGAGGTCGTTGTTGTCGAAGGGGGCCGCGTTGCAACGCATGATGAAAACGTAGTGACCTCGACCAGACGTGTTGAGAACCTCTACCGTGGGCACCCGCTTCAGCAGGTCAACCGTTTTCGGGTCCACGCGATTGATGTAGTGAACCTGCCCGGATGAGAGCGCCGCGATGCGTGCCGTCGCGTCGTTCATGACGATGATTTCAACGGAATCCACGTGGCCGCGATCCGATCGCCAGTCGTTGGGATTGCGCTCGAACGACGCTCTGACGCCCGGCTCGAAGCTGACAAGCTTGTAAGGTCCGGTTCCATTTGCGGACGCCGGATTGTCCAGGCCACCGCCTGACTGAATGATCAGATGGAAATCGGAAAGCAGAAGAGGAAGGTCTGCGTTTCCCTCCGACAAGGTCAGAACGAGGTCCCCGTCCTTTGCTTCGATGGCCTTGAGCGCTTTCAGAAGGCCGAGCGCGCCGGATTTCGCCGCTTCATCGCTGTGGCGCTTTAACGTCGCCACGACATCGTCGACCGTGAGTTCTTTCCCGTCGTGGAACTGAACGCCTCGTCGGATTTTAAACGTCCAGGTCGTCGCGTCGGCAGAAGGCTCCCAGCTTTCGGCAAGCGCCGGCACTGCCTCTCCGGTCAGCGGATGTGATTCCACGAGAACGTCGCCCCAAGTGCGGGACACGAGGAACGGAAACTGCGAGGCGGCGAGCGCCGGATCAAGGCTATCGGTCGAAGCACCGCCTTCGATGCCCATCTTCAGCGTACCGCCTCGCTTGGGTTCCTGCGCCGAAGCGCTCGTCGAGTAAAGGAGGCTCGCAGCAGTGATCGTCATGCCGGCGGCTACCGCCCGCCCCATGAATTCCCTTCGGCTCATTCCGCCGCCCGAAACCTGCGCTCCCAGAAATCCTTTGTAATCGGTCATGGCAGTCCCCTTTGTTATTGATCGTGGTTTTGGTCTGTAGCATCAGGGCAAAATCCGACGTGGAATTCGCCCCGATCTCGCAACAATCAATGGCTCAGCACCTGATCTCTAAGACGCGCAAACTCCTCGAGCGCACCGGGATTCTGTAGGCTGTTGAGGTTCGATACCTCTTTTCCGCTGATGACGTTCTTGACGGCGAGTTCGACAAGTTTGCCGGACTTGGTTCTCGGTATGTCACTCACCTGCAGTATCTTCGCCGGCACGTGACGGGGTGAAGCGCCTGTTCTGATCTTCAGCTTGATCGCGCTTTCAAGCTCGGCGTCGAGAGTGCGGCCGGTCACGAGCTTGACGAAAAGCAACACCCGCACGTCGTCCTCGACCTCCTGACCGACGCAGATCGCTTCGGCCACCTCAGGCAATTGTTCGACTTGGTTGTAAATTTCGGCCGTTCCAATGCGGACCCCGCCTGGATTCAGAGTCGCGTCAGAACGACCATGGATGATCAGGCCGGAGTGACGGGTCCATTCCGCGAAATCCCCGTGGCACCAAACGTTGTCGAACCGGTCGAAGTAGGCCGCTTTGTATTTAACGTTGTCAGGGTCGTTCCAGAAGCCGACCGGCATGGAAGGGAAGGGTTTCGTGCAGACCAGCTCGCCCTTGCCTTCAGATACACGCTGGCCCTGCTCGTCCCACACGTCCACTGCAAGACCCAGCCCCGGACCTTGTATCTCGCCGCGCCACACGGGACTGACTGGGTTCCCGAGGACGAAGCAAGATACGATGTCCGTTCCGCCGGAGACGGATGCGAGGAGTACGTCCGACTTGATGTGCTGGTACACATAGTCAAAACCGTCGCCGCCAAGTGGCGATCCGGTTGATGCAATCGTCATCAGGGCATCCAACCCGACGGTCTCGTCGATCCGGAAATCTGATTTCCTAAGGCTGTCGATGTACTTCGCCGAGGTGCCAAAGAACGACAAGCGTTCGTCGCTTGCAAATCTCCACAACACCCCCGGATCGGGATGGAACGGCGAACCGTCGAACAGGCACAGGGTGGCACCGGAGGCGAGGCCGGAGACCAGCCAGTTCCACATCATCCAGCCGCAGGTGGTGAAGTAGAAGACCCGGTCTCCAGGTCGGATATCACAATGGAGCCTATGTTCCTTGATGTGCTGCAGCAGCGTCCCGCCTGCCGAGTGGATGATGCATTTGGGCGCACCGGTGGTGCCGGACGAGAACAGAATGTAGAGTGGATGGGAAAACGGCAGCAGGACAAATTCGAGTTCGGCCTCGACGTCCTCCGCAACGATGCTGTCGTAGGCTCTCGCGTCCACGAGCGAAGAGGCCAGCGCTTCGGCGTCACCTGCGTAATGTACCACGAGTACGGGACAGGCGAGGCGGCTCTCGAGATTTCGGACCTTTCCCGAGACGTCCTGTAGCTTTCCCCCATACCAATAAGCGTCACAGGTTATGAACAGCTTGGGTTCGATTTGACCAAAGCGATCGAACACTCCGGCCTCGCCGAAGTCTGGGGAGCATGATGCCCAGACCGCTCCGATGGAAGCGGTTGCCAACATGCAGGCGACCGTCTCGGGGAGGTTTGGCATCATTGCGGCGATGCGGTCGCCCTTCACGATGCCCATTGCCTTGAAGGCCCGCTGGAGACGCAAGACGTCCGCACGAAGCCGATCCCAGCTCCAACGGTATTCGACGCGGTCCTCGCCCCGGAAGATCAACGCGTCCTCCGGCCCCTCGCGCGACAAGAGATTCTGAGCGAAGTTCAGCGTTCCGTCGGGGAAGAACCGCGCAGCCATCATATCGCTACCGTTCACCAAGCTTCGCGGGCCGGGCCACCCCTTTACTTCGTAGTAGTCCCAGAGGGCCCGCCAGAAATCGCCGGGTTCATCAATCGACCAGCGATGAAGGGCGGAGTGATCGGCCATCGGAGTACAATGCGAGTAAGCGCACCACTCCCTGAAGCCTTCAATTGCGCTTTCGCTTACGCGCGCGCCATCGGGCCGCCAAAGCGGCTGATCTTCCATCTTGTCCATGACTTGTCCTCGAGTAACGTGGAATGGCCTTCGTTCGGCGACTTGGCCTACGCTGACATCGCCGCGCTTGAGGCCATCAGGTCCTTCGCGCGTTTCGGCTTTCTGGTTTCTATGGGCGACTCGCCCTCGTTGGTGCGGTAGACCTTGGCGAAGTGCGAACTCGACGTAAAACCGCACGCGACAGCGACATCGACGACTGGCATCGCTGTTTGCTCCAACAACGACCTGGCGCGTTCCACACGCAACTTCACGTAAAACCGACTTGGGCTACAGCCCGTGTTGGAATGGAACTGACGCTCCATCTGCCGACGCGAAATACCGACCTTTTTTGCCAAAAGGTCCATTGGAAGTGTCTGCGTCACATTCTCCGCCATCAATTCGATCGCTGCCTGGAGCGTGCGATGTTTTATATCTTGAGAAAGCGAAAACGGCAGCCGCTGGCGCTCCGACTTGTGCCTCACCGCTCCAACGATGGCCATTTGGCAGATTTTTCGCGCTACATCCGGCCCGTGGTGTTCGGAAACAATGTGCAGCATCATGTCGAGTGAAGATGTGCCGCCGGCGCATGTGTAAATGCCGTCGTCGACTTCATATAACTGTGGTCGCGCTTGGGCGTCCGAGAAGGCTTCCGCGAACGACGGGTAGTTCTCCCAGTGGATCGTGCAGCGCTTGTCGACAAGCAATCCAGCTTTCGCGAGCAAATGGGGACCGGTGCAGATGGCCCCTAACGCAATACGTTGCGCGCGGCATTCGCGAAGCCATTGGTCGAGCGACTTGTCGACGTGCATTTGAACGTTGCGCCCGCCTGACCTGCCACGGAACTTTCACCCAGCAGCGACTAGAGCCCCGGCGGTTCTGAATACGCCAAGTGGCGCGGTGTGAGCAACCGGCGGAAGCGCGAAGCTTTCATCTTGCGCAGCGTTGGAGCCGGTTGCGGCGATGGTCCCGGCAAAGTCTGCCGGGGTTTTGTATCCGAGCGATGAGTGAGGCCGGTAATGGTTGTAATCGTCCGCCCATTCAGCAATGGCGCTACGGGCATGATCGAGGCCGAAGAACAGGCTTTCATTGAGCAACTCGTCGCGCATCCGACCGTTGAAACTCTCGACATAGCCGTTCTGCATCGGCTTTCCCGGCGCGATGTAGTGCCACTCGACCTTGTGATCCTTCGACCAGGCAAGGATGGCATTCGACGTTAGTTCGGTGCCGTTGTCGGAGACAATCATTCCTGGCTTGCCGCGTCGTTCGATCAGCGTCGTCAGTTCTCGGGCGACACGTCGACCGGAGATGGATGTGTCCGGGATCGCCGCCAGGCATTCGCGCGTCACATCATCGACAATGTTGAGGACGCGGAAGCGTCGGCCGCAGGCAAACTGGTCATGCACGAAGTCCAGCGACCAGCGGGCATTGGCCTTCGCCTCGACCAGGATCGGCGCACGCGTGCCGACCGCACGCCGCCGGGCTTTGCGCTTGCGAACGGAAAGACCTTCCTCGCGATAGAGCCGGTAGATGCGATTGACGCCGGACGGCTCTCCGTCCCGCCGAAGCAGGACGAACAGTCGCCGGTATCCGAAACGCCGTCGCTCATTGGCGAGGTCGCGCAGCTTCGCCCGCAATTCTACCTCCGGCGGTCGGCAGGACCGATATCGCACCATCTTCCGATCCGCAGATATAATCTGGCAGGCCCGCCGTTCCGAAAGACCCATGACGGTCTTCAGATGCGCGACGGCGTCGCGTTTGGCGGCAGGCCCTACCATTTTTTTGCAAGAAGCTCGCGAAGTGCGGCTGCATCCAGCATCTGTTCGGCCAGCAGCTTCTTCAGCCTCGCGTTCTCGTCTTCAAGCGCCTTCAGCCGCTTCGCCTCGGAGACTTCCATGCCGCCGTATTTGGCTTTCCAATTATAAAACGTTGCTTCTGAAATTCCGTGCTTGCGGCAGAGGTCGGCCACCTTCGCGCCAGCCTCCTGCTCCTTCAGCACCGCAATAATCTGCTCTTCCGTAAATCTCTGCTTCTTCATTCGTCCGTCCTTTAATGGACCGGACTCTAATCCAATCTGGAGGAAATTCGCAGTGGCAGGTCACGCCGCACACGATCGCCATGTCAAGTTTCACGCCGCCGGTCCTGAGCTTCCGCGCCTCGGCCAGAGAGAGGTCCGGGGTTATCGAGAGGCCACAGCTAGCCCGGACAGTCTTGCCGTCGCTGGTGACAATGCGCCATTCATAGACCTCTTTTCCGATCACCTGGTTCGCCAGCCTCAGGGTCTCGAGGGCGGAGGTGAAGGCCAGCAGGGTAAATTCAGGGGCGAGGTAAAATAGGAACAGTCGTTTCGTGTCCGATGTCGTTGTCATCGGTTCCTCCAAGTCCAAGATAGCTGGTTTCGAACTAAACTCTAAAGTCCAAGTGCCTGGCGTTGCTTAACGGCAAAGGCTTGGACCAAACGGTCGGCGACCAGAGCGAGGATTGCCATCGCCGCTCCGGCAGCCACGCCGAGACCGACGTCGCCCTGGCCGAGTGCCAGATAAATCTGCTGGCCAAGGTCCGTCGTTCCGATCAACGCGGCGATCACCAGCATCGAAAAGGCGTACAGCACGGTCTGGTTCAGCCCGAGGAGAATGGTAGGCAGCGAGTACGGGATACGCACCTCCCGCATTACCTGCCAGTCACTCGCGCCAGACGCGACCGCTGCCTCGAGGAGTTCTTCCGGGGTCGATGTCAGGCCGTGATGGGTGTAGCGAACCATGGGCACGATGGCGTAGGCGCATATCGCGAGGAACGCGGAGAATTCTCCGATTTGGAAGAACATCAACACGGGAATGAGGAAGACAAACAGCGGGATGGTTTGGAAAAAGTCGCAGACGGGCCGCACGACACTCCACGTCTTTGGGCTAACCGATGATACGAGGCCGATCAGACCGCCAAGAACCACGCAGACCGATACCGCCGCCGTACACAGGTACAAAGACAGGAGCGCAGGCTCCCAAAGCCCCATCAACAGGATCGTGGCGATCATGGAAACCGCGAACGCTGCGAGTTTCGGGCCGCCCGCGACCCAGCCTAACGCTCCGAGCGAAATCAGCATGAACGGCCACGGCAGGTTGGCGATGCCGACAACAATGATGCCGGCAGCGATGAGGAGCGACAATCCAAGGACCGCCCGACCGCGAAGCGCCATGACAATAGCGATCACGCCGAAGGCTGCGTAGACGGCGACACTCATCCATTTCGTCCACATGAAGCCCCAGGTGAAGGGCAGGACCGCCTGGTCGAGCCCGATCTTCAAAGGCAATAGGACGAAGAACATCGCGCCGTTCTTGATCGTGTCCAAAACAATACCGTTGGCCGCGGTGAAGGCGTTGAGGTAACTGTCGGCGGCAGATGCTAGGCCCTTGAAGGCCGAATAGGAGCCGGGTCCCGGCAGAAGGCTGCGCTCGACAGCCGCAAGTGCGACCGAAACCAGAAGCACGACAAGCGCGACCTTCCACGAGTGCCGCTCTTCGGATTGCGCCAACGCGCCGCTCATCCGATCGGCCAGGACCGCGAAGATAACGATGACCAGTCCAGCAACAAGGCTCTGCCCGAAAGCTGCCTTGCGCATGGTCAGCAGAACTTCCCAACCGATGTCATTGAACCCGCCGATCACGGCCGCGATGATGACCATCGACAGGGCCGCCATGATCGTCTGGTTCACGCCAACCATGATCTGTCTGGCCGCCGACGGAACTTCAATAAGGAAAAGCTGCTGAATCCGTGTCGCGCCATTCATGATAGCCGCTTCCTTGATCTCTGGCTCGACGCGCTGGAGACCAAGCATAACGTTGCGGGCCATGGGAGGGGCGGCGTAGATAATCGAAGCAATCAGGCCGACGACTGGGCCGAACCCGAAAAGGAGCAGAAGCGGCGTGAGATACGCGAACGTTGGGACCGTCTGCATAACGTCCAGCGTGGTTTCGACTGCTCTGTTTATCGATTTGAACTCGTTCGCTAACAGGCCAATGGCAAACCCTACCAGGAGGGCGAAGGGCACCGATACGAACACGAGCGCCAGCGTGTTCATACTGGCAATCCAGTAGCCGCTGAACAGCACGAAGCCGAGACCGGCGGCGACCAGAAACGTGAGGCGCAGTCCGCCGAGATACCAGGCCAGCGCTGTAAAGACGCCGATCGTTAGAGAATACGGCGCGTTCACCAGGACAGTGTTCGCAAACATCATCGGATACGAGAGCAGCGTCGAAGTCGCGCGTGCCAGCGGCTTGAGGAATTCAAAGACCGCCGTAAGGCCCGTTCCGATCCACGAGGTCACGGGAAGCGTCGCCGCCGCCGGCCAGGAACTGACCCAGGGCAGGTATGGCGACAACATAATGCAGGCAGCTCCGACAAGGACAGCAGTCAGCGCAGCCCAAACCGCTGGAGTAGGGCGTGTCATGGAGATTTCTCCGGGTTCCCGTATTATCGTTCAGAACAGCCCGTCGGGACGGACCGTCCAAAATGCAGACGCTTTCACGCAGATCGCTCGGACTGGAGCGCGCTTGCCAGTTGGCTCGGATGAACTATCCCCGCCATCTTCCCGTCGGCTCCCCACACGGGAACAGGCTGGTAGAGGGCCATGCACGAAGCCAAGGCGTCATCAACCGTCATCTCCGCGCCGATCTTGGGATCGTCCGGCATGTTCGGGAGGCGATCCGGTAGGCTCATCATCGAGCTGACATGGGAATACCTGCCCTTGGGGACGTCCCGACTGAACTCCCGCACGTAGTCATCGACTGGATTGACGATGATCTCATCCGGTGTTCCGATCTGCACGATCTTGCCGTCTCGCATGATCGCTATGCGGTCGGCGAGTTTGAGAGCCTCCGTGATGTCGTGTGTGATGAACACGGAGGTCTTCTGCAGACCGGCCTGAATTCTCAGGAATTCATCCTGGAGCTGGCGACGGATCAGCGGATCGAGGGCCGAATACGGCTCATCGAGGAACCAGAGGTCTGGATTCACCGCCAGAGCGCGGGCGATCCCGACGCGCTGCCGTTGTCCGCCCGACAGTTCACGCGGATAGGCCTCCTCTCGGCCGGAAAGTCCCACCAACTCCAGCACTTCGACAGCGCGTTTCCGACGCGAGTTTTTGTCCGCTCCCTGCATCTTGAGCGGAAAACTGACGTTCTCACAGACCGTCATATGGGGGAATAGTCCGAAATGCTGGAACACCATGCCCAGCTTATTCCGGCGCAACTCGATCAACCGCTGTTTGCTGGCGGTGAGGATGTCCTCACCGCTTATCAGGATCGATCCAGCAGTTCCTTGTGCGAGGCGGGATATCGTCCTGATAAGGGTTGATTTCCCCGACCCCGAAAGGCCCATGATCACAAAGACCTCGCCCTCGCGGACATCGAAGGTGACATCCTGCACCGCCGGCACATGCCCCCGTTGACGGAGCAACCGCGCCGCCTCATCGGCGTTTCCGGCAGCATCGGACAGAGCTTTTTTCAGTTCCTGCTCGGGGTTCGCTCCGTAGACCTGCCAAACACTTTTGCACGAAATCGCCGGAGGCGGAGTTTGTTGCAACATCGGCGCTGACCTCACTTAGTGGCCGCCTCAACGACGGGCTTCCAGGTCGCCGCATTCGCATCGATCCAGGCTTTCGTCACGTCTTCGGCGGACTTCCCATCGACGTCGACGGCACCCATAAGCGGCTGCTGCTGTTCGGTGGAAAGCTTGAGGCCCTTGAGGATTTCATATGCTGCCGGCCATTTGTCCTTGAGGCCCGGCCATGCGGCCTTGAACACGCGCGTCGGGATGAAGTCACAGTCCCCCGTCACGTCTTTGTTCGGACCATATGCCGGATCGTCGAAGCACTCTTGCTTGCCTTCGGGGAGTTCAACGAACTTGAGATTGTAGGCGGCAATCGCCCAATGCGGCTGCCAGAACACAGCGACCAGCGGAGTCTTACGTTCGACAGACGCCTTGAACTCGGCGGCGAGCGCTCCTTCGGAACCTGCCGGAATTGCCTTGAACGGGAGACCGAGGGCCTTGATCCGGTCGGCTCCCGGCGTACCCCATTCGCCGGGGTAGTCGACGAGACGACCTTCAGGAAGCGTCTCGGCCGTCGCGAAGACGCTGGCGCAATCCTTCAGGGCTTCCCATTTGGGCAGTCCGGGACACAGTTCTGCAACGTGGGCCGGGTACGCAAAGCCTTCGCGCGCATCAAGACCCAACTCGCCAAGGTCCTCGACCTTCCCCTCCTTGTTAAGCTGCTTGTACTGCTCGGTGACGTTGGAACCCCACACTTCGAGCGCGGCGTCGATCTGGCCTTCGGAAACGGCCTGCCACATGTTTTGGTAGCCGGCGGTCACGTATTCGACCTTGTATCCGGCCGCCTCGAGCATCTGGCCGGCGATGCGCGTGGTGATCTGTTGACCTGTCCATTCGTTGATGGCGAGTTTGATCGGTTCGCCCGAAGCGCCTAGTTCAGCGGCATAAGCGCCCCCGGAAAGCAGCGTCAGGACAACGGACGTCGAGACAAGTTTTGAAACCTTGTTCATTATTGATCTCCCAGTTTGTATTTGTTCCCTTCCAAAATTGTTGCATAAAGCGAGGGCGTGTTTTAACATTTTACGACACTGGTTTTACGTTTTCGGCCATGTCAGAGAAATACAACTCTACCGTCCAGATACTCGTGCTCGTCACGCCGAACTTTAACGTGGCGGCCACTGCGGCCTTCATCGATCCATTTCGCGCGGCCAACTATCTCGAAGGCGATACGCGATTTCGGTGGCAACTGGTCTCCGTCAAAGGCGGTTCTTGCATGGCGAGCAATGGCTTCGCCGTAGACACTCAGCGCCTGAGTGACATCCAAAATGATCAGTTCGACATCGTCGTCATGTCTGCGAGCTGGACGCCGGAAGCAGCTGCAACTCCGCAATTGCTGGCTACACTGCGAAAGTGGGCGAGGGCAGGCAGCATCATGGGCGGCCTCGACACCGGGGCCTTCATCCTGGCCGATGCCGGCCTTCTAAGTGGCAAGCGCGCGACCGTCCATTACGAGCACATCGACGCCCTGAAGGAGCTGCACGAAGACATCGATGTTTCGGAGGACATCTTTGTCCGTGACGAGAAGCAATTCACCTGCTCGGGAGGAATCGCGTCGGCTGACATCGCCCTTCACATCATCCAGGCTATATCGGGTGACGCTTTGGCCAACGCTGCGGCTCGGTACATATTCCACCCACTTTTGAGGCCCGCGGGCACACCGCAGAACCCGGCCAACGTCGAACCCTTGGGCAGTCACGTGCCTGCGTCGATCAGGCAGGCGATCGTGGTCATGGAGCAGCACCTCGAGGACGCGCTCGCCATACCCGACATCGCCGACAGGGTGCGGATTTCCCATCGTCAGCTCAACCGTCTTTTCCTGAAGTACGTCGGCAAGGCTCCGGCGATCTACTATCGCGACATCCGTTTGGACCGCGCGCGCGGGCTCGTAACCCAGACCGACATGCCGATGTCGGAAATCGCCATCGCCTCAGGGTTCGCCAGCCAGGTGCATTTCAGCAGGGCCTACCGTGAGAGATTCGGGCTGTCTCCCCGTACTGATCGAATCGATGGCCGGATACCCTTCGAGTTCCGCGCGTGGCCGATGCACAGGAAGCAGTCGGGAACGGTCTGATCTGAGATACACCCGGGGGCCGATGGTATATGGCGAAATAGATGAGCTACGTACTATTGCTAACGGCCAATTCGACATTGTCATTCGTTCAAGACCAGGCGCTTCCGTGTTTGACGTCGGGCGCTCGGTGTGACCGGAGCCACTACTTTGCATCGCGCTTACGCGCCGCGCGAAGCGCCTTAGATTTATCTGGGTCCTTGACCTTGGGTCCCTGTCGGCCAGGACCATTGACGAAAACAATCGACCACCGATCCCCCCGATCAAAGGACGACTTGAAGTGTTCTTCGAGCACGTCGGTATGGAGAAGCGGTAGGGTCGTGTAGATCACTGCGTAAAATTTTCCCCAGTTCGGGTCGCCGCCATAATTTGTCATATCCGCGGAGATACCCTCCAAGGCGACTTTCACGCCTGCCTCGTCCACCGCAAACTTGTATTCGACCAGCGCACCCAAAGATTTCACTCCGAAATCGGGCTTGTACCTTGTAATCGCCTTGTCGATCTGCGGCTTATCCACAAAGTCTGGGAACGCATAACGAACTATCTTTCCGATCGCCTGATCCACCTCCAATTCCTTGCTTGGTAGCAGGTCTTGATCGGCAATTATCCCAGCCGTATTTCTTAGAATAGATTCTAGCATTGACATGCCGGTTGTCGCGCTTCCGTCCACCATCACAGCCATGGCCTCGAAGGTTGCGTCAAGTTCTCCGAGGACTGGTGAGTAAAAGTCCTCGTGCATCTCTATGAGCGCGGAGCCGCTCATCTTGCCAAAACTATTCCGGCGCGCCACCAAGTCAGCCTTGGTCTGAGGGAGTCCCAGCCTCTCGGCCAACATCCCAATCTCCCGGAACGCCTTTTCGACGTTGGAGACGAATCTAATCGCGGTCAGGTCATAAGTAGAATCCGTTTCGTCGAGTTCTCTAATTGACTTGTACGCTTGGTACTCGATCTGCCGGATCATCTCCTCGCACGATACCCACGCCATTCCAAGCGTCTGGCGGATATGATGAACCAGCAGGTGTTCAGCTTTAGTTGTCATCGCATCCTCGTTGTTCTTGTCGGGCGTGAGAAAAGAGCCGGAATCGGCGCACATCGTGCCAAGTGCTGCAGACGGGTGATTTATCTTCACGCATTCGTCAATCGAGATTCCTGCAATATGTGCACCCATTGGAAAATCCTGACCTGCGCGCCCCTTTGCGACTTCCTGCCGAGATAGCGGTAGCCACCAAACCAAGGCGAGAAATATCAAATTCATGGCGGTTCACGCACAGACGATGAAGGGCGTCAGCGCGAAGCTTGGGCATCAAAACAGACATTCCGCACCAAGCGGATGCGGGAACTGAGAGAGGAGCAGCCATGACCGTCCTGCCGTCAAAGGAAGAATTCGCCGCCATTCAAAAGGGCTATTCCCCGAACGCGTCACGTTCGCTTTCGTTGAACAAGGACGCGTATGTCGATCCTCGTTGGTATGCTGTCGACCTCAAGGAAATCATCGCAAAGACGTGGCAGTGGGTCTGTCATGTCGAAAAGGTGCGCACTCCCGGGGCCTACGTCACCGTTGATGTGGCCGGCCAGCCCATCGCCGTGGTCCGTGACCGCGAGGGCGTGCTGCGTGCGTTTTACAACGTCTGCAAACATCGCGCTCACGAACTGCTAAGCGGCGAGGGCAACACGACCCGCATCATGTGTCCCTATCATGCGTGGACTTACAAGCTGGACGGACAGCTCGTCCGCGCGCCTCATACGGAAACGCTTGAGGATTTCAACACGAAGGACATCTGTCTCGACCAGGTCCAGGTCGAGGAGTTCTGCGGCTTCATCTACGTCAATCTCGACCCCAACGCGCCTTCGCTTCGGTCGCAGACGGGAGACCTCGAAACGGAGATCAGGCACTGGGCTCCAGACATCGACAAGCTGACGTTCGCCAAGCGGCTGACCTACGACATCAAGTCGAACTGGAAGAACGTCGTCGACAACTTCCTCGAGTGCTATCACTGCCCGACCGCGCACAAGGACTTCTGCACGTTGGTCGATATGGACACCTACAAGGTGACCACGCACGGCATCTACTCCAGCCACATGGCTGATGCCGGCAAGAACACCAACAGCGCCTACGACGTCTCGAACGCCACGGTAACGACGCACGCTGTCTGGTGGCTGTGGCCGAACACGTGCATCATGCGGTATCCCGGGCGCTCTTCGATGATCATTCTGAACATCATCCCGGCCGGGCCTGACCGGACGCTGGAGACCTACGACTTCTTCCTCGAGGACACCAACCCGAACGAGATGGAGCTCCAGACGATCAAGTACCTGGACGAGGTTCTGCAGGTCGAAGACATCAAGATCGTTGAAAGCGTCCAGAAGGGCATGAACACTCCGGCCTTCACCCAGGGCCGTATCGTGAACGATCCGGACGGCTCCGGCCAGTCTGAGCACGCCGTGCACCACTTCCACGGGCTCGTTCTCGAGGCGTACGCAAAGAGCGCGCCGTAAGCACGCCGGCTTTTCCTCCTGGCGGTCGAGTCGAGGACTCGGCAGGCCGGGAGGCGTCCGGAAACATATCGGTGGTCATGACGCGGTCCAAGACAGTCGCTCGCCACCGATGCGCTCTACGCCAAAAGAGAAGAATCGGTCGATGACAGGAAAACTGCAAGGAAAGGTGGCGCTCGTCACCGGGGGACGTGGCGGTATCGGCCGCGCGATCTGCGATAGATTTATCAAGGAAGGAGCCGTCGTTTATGCGGCAGACCTTTCAAACGCCGGCAGCATGACCTCGGCTGCCGATGACGGGGCGAGGTTCGTCAAGCTCGACGTGACCTCCGAGGAGAACGCGGTCTCGGTCATGGCCACCGTGAGGGAAGAGGCTGGCAAGCTCGACGTCCTTGTCAACGCGGCCGGCATCGAAATCGAAAAGACGATTGAGCACACGACGTTGGAGGAATGGAACCGGAGCTTCGCGGTCAACGTGACCGGGACGTTCCTGGCTTCGAAACACGCGCTGCCACTGCTGCGGAATGCCACGAAGGGCGGCGCAACCGCGTCCATAATCAACTTCGGCAGCTACGACGGCTTCATCGCCGATCCCGGTCTAGCCGCCTATTGCGCAACTAAGGGCGCGGTACACGCGCTGACGCGGGCAATGGCCTGCGATCACGGCCCCGAGGGCATTCGCGTCAACGCGATCTGTCCCGGCTACATCGACACGCCGATGCTCCAGAGCTTTTTCGCCGGGGCAGGTTCGGGCGGGAAGGGTCGCACGATCGACACCCTCAAGGAGGCGGTCCGGAACGTTCATCCGATCCGGAACTACGGCACGCCGGAAGATATCGCAAACCTGGTGAACTGGCTGGCAAGCGACGAGGCCAGATACGCCAGCGGACAACTGTGGGTGCTTGACGGTGGTCTGTCGGCGCAAGTTCAGCAAATGAGGCTTTAAACATGTCCAAGTCAGTAATTATCACGTGCGCGCCGACGGGCGGCATCCACACGCCTACCATGTCCGAATACCTCCCGATCACGCCGTCGGAGATCGCCCAGGCGAGCATCGAGGCAGCGGAAGCGGGCGCGGCGATCATCCACCTCCACGCGCGCAACCCCGAAAACGGTAAGCCCGATCCCAATCCCGACCTTTTCATGGAGTTCCTGCCGCGCATCAAGCAGGCAACCAACGCGGTCCTCAACGTTTCCACCGGCGGCGGGCTGGGCATGACCCGCGAGGAACGCCTGCGGGCCGCCACGCGGACGAGCCCTGAAATGGCCTCGCTCAATGTCGGCTCGATGAACTTCGGCATCTTCCCGATGATGCAGAAGTACAAGGACTGGAAGCACTCGTGGGAGCCGACCTTCCTGGAATCCACCAGGGACTTCATCTTCCGGAACACGTTCGCGGACATCGAATACACGGTCAAGGAGCTGGGCGAGGGCCACGGCACCAAGTTCGAGTTCGAATGCTACGATCTCGGTCACCTCTATAATCTCGCCTGGATCATTGACCAGGGTTGGCTCAAGCCTCCGTTCTTCGTCCAGATGGTCTTCGGCATTCTCGGCGGCGTCGGAGCCGATCTCGACAACCTCGTTCACATGCACACGATCGCCAACAAGCTGTTCGGCGACGACTACGAATGGTCGGTGCTGGCAGCCGGCAGGCACCAGATTCCGTTCACGACGCAGGCTGCGCTCCTTGGCGGCAACCTGCGGGTCGGCATGGAAGATAGCCTCTACATCGGCCCCGGACAGAAGGCGAAATCCAGCGCCGAGCAGGTGCGCAAGATCAGGTCAATCGTCGAAAACCTCGGAAGAACGATCGCGACCCCGGAAGAGGCGCGTCAACGACTTGGCCTCAAAGGCGGCGATCAGGTGGCGTTCTGACCATGCAAAGCAAACTCCTCATCAACGGCGAACTCGTTAGGGGCAGTGGCGAAGCACTGTCGATCCTCGATCCGGCTACCGCAGGAGAGATCGCAAGCATCAACGAGGCCGGCCCGGAGCAGGTAGACGCGGCAGTCGACGCCGCTGCCAAAGCCTTCGACAAGTTCTCGAGGACCACGCCTAAGGAACGCGCTGAGCTGCTGCTTAAAATCGCGGACGTCATCGAGGCCAACAGCACTGAACTCGCCGAGCTCGAAAGTCTCGATGTCGGCAAGCCGTGGCCTTCGGCGCACGACGACGAAATGCCGCTGACGATCGACACCTTCCGATTCTTCGCCGGCGCTGCCCGCACAATGACAGGCCCGGTCGCCGGCGAGTACGCCGCTGGGCACACGAGCATGATCCGAAGAGAGGCTGTCGGTCCGGTAGCGGCGATCACGCCGTGGAACTACCCCCTCATGATGCTGTCGTGGAAGCTCGCGGCTGCGGTGGCTGCCGGCTGCACCACTGTACTGAAGCCTTCGGAGATCACGCCCCTCTCGACGCTCAAATTGGGCGAGCTGCTTGCCGATGTTCTGCCGAGGGGCGTCTTCAACATCATCCACGGCCGCGGGGCGACGATCGGCGACAGATTGATCAACGCGCCCCAGGTCGAGGCGATCGCCGTGACGGGATCACCCGCCACGGGGATGGCGGCAATGAGGGCCGCTTCGCAGCAGATCAGGCATGTTCATCTCGAGCTCGGGGGCAAGGCACCCGTAATCGTGTTTGACGACGCCGATATCGACGCCCTTGTCCAAGTGATCCGATATGGCAGCTTCTTCAACGCCGGCCAGGATTGCGCCCAACCGTGCCGGCTTTTCGTCCAGGACGGCGTGTATGACAAACTGGTGGCCGCGGCCGCAGCAGAAGTCTCTCAAATCAAGGTCGGGGCGCAGAAGTCCGAAGGTACCCAGATGGGGCCGGTCGTATCCGCCCAGCAGCTGGAGCGCGTCGAAGGATTCGTCGAGCGGGCTCGGGCTAGCTCCGAGATCGTGACGGGCGGCAAACGAGGGGACGGCAGTGGTTTCTTCTATCAGCCGACCGTGATTGCCAACGTCGATCACAACGCCGAGGTTGCCTGCTCTGAAATCTTCGGACCGGTAGTCACCATTTCCCGGTTTTCGGACGCGGAGGAGGCGGTCACTGTCGCCAACGCCGGGCGCTACGGACTCGCGTCTTCGGTATGGACCCGCGACGTCGGCCGGGCGATGGATGTGTCCAGCCGTCTCCGATACGGGTTCACCTGGGTCAACACCCACGGCGTAGCTACGCCCGAGATGCCTTGGTCAGCCATGAAGGGGTCGGGCACGGGATCGGACATGTCGATCCACGCGCTCGACGCCTACACCTCCGTCCGTCACGTGATGGTGTCCCATGGATAGCGCGGGCCAAAGAGTAGCTATCGTCACCGGGGGCGGGCGGGGCATAGGTGCCGCGATCGTGCAGCGTTTGCGCGAGGATGGTGCCCTCGTCGTGGCGTGCGGCCGCAGCGCGCGGCCAGAGGGATTGGACGACGACGTCGTTTGGGTTCGCGCCGACGTTTCCTGGAGCGGCGACGCCAACAGGGTCGTCGAAACTGCCAGCAAATACGGACCCGTCTGCATTCTGGTCAACAATGCCGGGGTGCAGGTCGAAAAGACCGTTCGCGACACGACCGACGAAGACTGGTCGAACGTTATCGACATTAACTGCCGCGGCGTTTTCAACATGTCCCGAGCCGTGCTGCCGATCATGGAGAAATCGGGCGGTTCCATCGTAAATCTCGGCTCGATTTCCGGCCATGTGGCCGATCCGTCAATGGCCATCTACAACGCCTCGAAGGGCTTCGTTCACAGTCTCACCCGCTCGATCGCCGTCGATCATGGCCCGACGGTTCGCTGCAATGCCGTTTGTCCGGGCTGGATCATGACCGCAATGGCCGAAAGCGGCTTTGCTTTGGCTGAGGACCCCGAGAAAGCGAAAGCAGATGCGATCGCCCGCCATCCCGCTCGCAGGTTCGGAACGCCGTCCGACATCGCAAACACCGTCGCCTGGCTCGTCTCCGATCAGGCCTCCTTCGTAACCGGCCAACTGTTTACCATCGACGGTGGACTGACGGCCGCCTCTCCACTCCAACCTGGGTTACTCTGATGACTGAATTCAAAAATACTGCTGTGCTCGGCGCTGGGGTTATCGGTGCCAGCTGGACGGCCTTGTTCCTCGCTTCGGGCCGAGACGTCGCCGTACACGACATCTCTCCGAACACAGAAAAGAGCGTGCGGGAATATATTGATCGCGCTTGGCCGACACTCGAACAGATCGGCCTCGTCAAAGGCGGTAGCCCTGACCGAGTTCGGTTCTGCAAATCCGCCGTGGAAGCGGTCGAAGGCGCGGCATTCGTGCAGGAGAACGTCCCGGAGAGGCTTGCCATCAAGCACGCCCTCTATGGCGAGATCGAAAAGCATCTCGCGGGCGACGCCGTCGTTGCGACGTCTGCCTCGGGCCTGACGCTTTCCGAAATGCAGGGCGGCTGGCGTGATCCTTCGCGCTTCGTCCTCGGCCATCCCTTCAACCCGCCCCACCTGATCCCGCTCGTCGAGGTCATGGGCAATGAACAGACTGCCGATGGCGTCGTCGAAGCCGCGGAACGTTTCTATTCGGCAGTCGGCAAGGTCACGATCCGCGTCAACCGCGAGGTCCCCGGACACGTCGCCAACCGCCTGCAAGCTGCCGTCTGGCGCGAGGCGATCCACCTCGTCAAGACCGGCGTCGCCTCGGTCGAAGACGTGGACAAGGCAATGTGGGCCGGTCCTGGCCTACGGTGGGCCGCCATGGGGCCGACGATGCTCTTCCATCTCGGCGCAGGCGAGGGCGGTCTTGCTGCCTTCTGCGAACGCTACACCGATAGCTTCAATCGCTGGTGGGATGACCTCGGCGTGCTGCACCTGGACCCGACGTTGGCGGAGACACTCGTCTCCGGCGTCAAGCAGGAGGCCAATGGCCAATCGCCGGCCGATCTCTCCGCGCAGCGCGACGCCCTCATCGCAAGCATCCAGAAGGCAATGGCTCCACTCCGAGCCAACTGACAACAGGAGGACGGCAACATGGAAGACGGTCGGGTTGATCAGAACTCCCGAATTGTGGTGATCGGGGCAGGTCAGGCGGGATTTTCCGCATGCGCCAAACTCCGCGCGCTCGGGCATAGCGGGTCGATCACCCTGATCGGCGACGAAAGCCATCCGCCTTACCAAAGGCCGCCTCTCTCAAAGGGCTTCCTCCTCGGTGAAACGACCGAGGAGAGGCTCTACTTCAGGCCGCTGAGCTTCTACGAGGAAAAGGGTATCGACCTGAAGCTGTCATCTTCAGTCGAGGCTATAGACAAACACGCGCACACGGTCAGGATTGCGGACGGATCGGAGGTCGCGTATGACCGCCTGCTTCTGGCGACCGGGGCGCGGCCAAGGTTGCTTCCTGCCGAAATTGGCGGGGACCTGGGCGGTGTTTACTACGTCCGAAACCTTGCGGACATCAACTCGATGGCACAACGCTTTGTCCAGGGGCAGTGCGTGCTCATTATCGGAGGCGGCTACATCGGCCTCGAAGCGGCTGCCGTCTCGTCCAAGCTTGGTCTGCAGGTCACGCTCGTCGAGGCTTCGGACCGCATCCTTCAGCGCGTTGCCAGCCCGGAGACCTCGCGGTTCTTCAGAGACCTGCATGCGTCTCACCATGTCACTATACTCGAAGGAACCGGGATCAAACGTCTGACGGGCGAACACGGACACGTCACCGCGGCCGAACTATCCGACGGCTCTGTTCATCCCGTCGATTTCGTTATCGTCGGGATCGGCGTTCATCCTAACGCCGAGCTTGCGCGCGACGCGGAGATCGACGTCGACAACGGTATCGTGGTCGACGCGAACTGCCGGACGTCGGACCCGGACGTCTTCGCCGCGGGCGACTGCGCATCGTTTCCGTGGAAGTCCAGCCGCATACGTCTGGAAAGCGTAGGAAACGCGATCGACCAGGGAGAAGCTGCCGCCAAGGCTATGCTTGGCGAATGCGCCGGATACCTCGCGAAGCCCTGGTTCTGGTCGGACCAATTCGACGTCAAACTCCAGATCGCCGGACTTTCGACGGGATACGACAGCGTGACCACGCGCCACGGGGCCGGCAACGCGGTCTCCTACTGGTACTACCGCGGCGACGAACTTCTCGCTGTCGACGCCATGAACGATCCGAGGGTCTACATGGCCGCGAAGCGGATGATCGAAGCGGGCAAGTCGCCGCCGCCGGATGTGGTTGCCGATACGGCGGTCGATCTCAAGTCACTACTGTAAAGCAGGCCGCAAATGGTGAAGTTGATCATATCCACCTCCGATGGGACGTCCTTCGAAATCGAGGCGGCGTCCGGAACGACGCTGATGGAGAACGCCGTCCGGAATTCCGTTCCCGGCATCGAGGCAGAATGCGGAGGGGCGTGCGCCTGCGCGACCTGCCATGTCTACGTGGACGAGCATTGGGTAGACCGGATCGGTCCACCCAATGACATCGAGAAGGACATGCTCGATTTCGCATATGACGTCCGCGAGAGTTCACGCCTGTCGTGCCAGATCAGGCTGTCGGAGGCGATAGACGGCCTGAGCGTGAAAATCCCCGAACGACAATCGTAGGCGATAGGTTGCTTGCAGACTAAACGATCAGACGGAATTGAGATGACCAAAGAGACCCTGAAACTATGGGAGGGCTCCGTCCTTCCCGAGTGGCTCGACTACAATGGGCATATGACAGAGCATCGATACCTCCAAGTCTTCAGCGACAGCTCCGATGCCCTGTATGCTAAGCTTGGTGTGCAGTTCGAGGCCGCCGCGGAGGGGTCGTATTTCACCCTAGAGACCCACATCAGGCACTTGGCCGAAACGCACGTCGGTGCGCGGCTGCGGACCGAGACCGAAATCCTCGGATACGATGACAAGCGCCTGCACCTTTTTCACCGGCTCTTCGACGACACGGGCAAGCTGCTCGCGACCGCGGAGCATCTAGCGTTGCACGTAGCCCATTCCAGGGCTTGTGCGGCAAGGAGCGACATGGTCGAGAAAGTTGCGGCCATTTTCACAAGCCAGAATGGATTGCCCGTCGAAGAAAGGCTCGGCAGTGTTCTTAGGCAGCCATTGCGGCAGACGAGACTGCTGGAAAATCAACGGGAAGCACAATGAAATTGACCAAGCCTGCTATGCTCGAACCGAGGCTGACTGCCAGCGGACCATTTTCGTGGATCGATTGCGCAGGCGACGTAGCCGCACGTCCAAATCAAGATCGGGGAGTTCACGTTCGAGGCCTTGCAGCCCGAGGTTGCGGTGTACTCCGTGGCATGGCGATCATCGTAAAACTGATCAACGCATTGGCTGACACTCTCGACGATCCCTCCGTGAGCAAGGGCGGCAAAACCTGATACCAGGCGATCGGCGAACGAACGACGCCCCCGCGAATGACGTTCGGCAACCTGTGCGGCCGCGGAAGGCGCAGGCAATGATCGTTGAACACGCGGGCAGCTTTCGGCCGCTATCAGTTCTTTGTCGAACAATCACCCAAGATTTTGGGCCATCTGCTGCCCGCCACTGAAGAAGGATGCCCTCGAGGAGGCGACGCGGTTCCTATGCGCCGTCGAGAGAAAGCAATAGTCCGCTTTCGGGTGGAGAAACCAACATCATTAGGGTGGGGGAGGTCGCCGGCACTCGCGGCGACAGAGGACCGTTTTCGTGGATTGACCATGGAGGAGCGGTCGTGAGGTCTCTTCAAAGAACAGGTTCCTCGCCCCCCCCTCACGCAGCGTTTCGATGAATGAAAATGCTCACTTCGACAGCGTCGCCCGCAATTCACGGGGCGACTTGCCGAACGTTCTGGCGAATATCCTGGAGAAATGGCCGGCGCTTTCGAAACCGACCTCGAGGGCGATTTCGATGAGCGAAGCATCGGTCTGGGTAAGGAGGTGCTTCGCGCGTTCCAGCCGGAACTTCCTGTAGACATGCGCGGGCGACATCTTCGCCTTCTCCATGAACAGGCGCTCGAGCTGCCTGCGCGACAGACCGACCGACGAGGCGAGTTCCGGGATCGAGATCGTGTTCTCGGTATTTTGCTCCATGATGATCAGCGCAGCATTGAGGCGCGGATCGTTGCTCTCGATCGCGAGCGGCTTTCTCGGCTGCACATGAAGGTGCGAGCGGGCCTTGTCGATCTGCAGGACTTCGAGCGCATTGCGTTCGGCTTCCCTGCTGATGTGGAGGCGCACGATATGCGCGGCCATGTCGGCCGCGCTGCTGCCGCCGGCGCAGGAGCCGCGGGTGCGGTCGAGGTTGAAAAGACGGTCCGAGCGAACCTTCAGATCAGGAAAGCGCTCGCGGAACGCTTGGTAATGGAGCCAACTGACGCAAACGACATGCCCCGCCATCAGCCCCGCTTCGGCCAGGATAAAGGTCCCGGTGCAAAGACCGATCAGGGGCACCTTCTTGGCGGCTGCCTTCTTCAGGAAAGCGATTGTCTCGTTGTCGATCGGGTGTTCGTTCTTGAGCAGGCCGCCGACCATCACGATGTAATCGAACTGCCCCGGATCGACGAGGCCTGAGGTCGGCGCGACCTGAACGCCACAGCTCGACGCGATCAGGTGGCTGGTGTTGCCGAGAACCTGCCAATCGGCGCGCACGCGGCCCGATTTGTCGAGTTCGTCGCTTGCCAGCCGAAGCGTGTCGACGAAAAGAGCGAAGGCCGAGAGTGTGAATGACCGCGCGAGCACGAAGCCGATCTTCAGACACACTTTCGCAGAGGGGGCGCTGGGTTTCAGGTACGTCTTCACCGAGGAAAACTCCTAGCCTGCGGCATTGGTTCGCTAAGGCGTGCCATGTCAAAGCGGTCGCTACTTTATCTGAAAACCGTGGGCCAACGGGTCTCGGTCATTCACAAAGATCGTGTTGTGACCGATGATCCTGGCCCAACCGCCAACGCTTGGCCTGATGCCCCTGAAACTGCCGATTGGGTGTTCCGCTTCGATATGACCTTCGAATATGGTCCCGATGAGACTTTCCTGGCGGTACGTGTCGCCGACCTTCAGTCGCCCTTTTCCGTAAAGCTGAGCCATCCGCGCGGATGTCCCGGTACCGCCGGGCGATCGGTCGATTGCCTTGTCGCCGTAGAACACGGCACCGCGGCCATCGGCTGCTTCGGACGTCGCTACGTCGCACCAGAGGGCGTGATGCACGCCGGTTATCCGATCATCCTCGGGGTGGATCGGATTGCAGACCGGTGCAAGTGCGTCGCGAAGCCCCCGGCTGATCTCCACGATATCACTAGCCGACATCCCGTCGAGGCCTGACCAGTTCTTCTGTGGTTCGACGACGGCGTAGTAGTTGCCGCCGTAGGACACGTCGACAACGAGGTGGCCAAGCCCCGGAACCTCAACGTTGATGTCGGTTGCATGCAGATAGCTCGCGACGTTGAACATGCGCACGGATTCGACGAACTCTCCGGGCTTTGAATACTCAACGTCGACCCTTCCTGCCGGGGTCTCGATCGACACCTTTCCCGGTGCGCGCGGTGTCACAAGGCCTTCTTCTAGTGCGGCGGTGACAAGTCCCATTGTACCAGCACCGCACATTGGCAGGCAGCCGCTGACCTCAATGAAAATGACCGCGAAGTCGCAATCTTCCCGATAGGCGGGATAGATGATTGCGCCGGACATAACGTCGTGTCCGCGAGGTTCGAACATCAAGGATCGGCGAACCCAGTCGTGGTCGCGAACAAAGATTTCGCGCCGCTCGGCGATCGGTAGATGCGGGAGCAATGGGGCTCCGGCCGCAACAAGTCGAACGGGATTTCCGCAAGTGTGGGAATCGATGCAGAAGAAACTGCGTTGCATGATGCTACCCCCTAGTGTGTCGCCTTGCTCGGAGTACGGCCGCGGACCTGTAGGGCCCCCTTTGACAACCGGTCGAGCAGTATGGCGATAGCTACGATGGCAAGTCCCGCCCGAAGGCCGAGGCCCATTTCCATCCGTGTCAGCCCGCGGGTGACTTCGGCTCCAAGACCACCGGCACCAACAAGGCCAGCGAGTACAACCATCGCCAGGGACAGCAAAATGCACTGGTTCAGACCAACGAGAAGCGTGGGCGTGGCGGATGGAATCTCAATTTTGAAGAGAATCGCGCGGGGTGACGCGCCCGTCGCCTGCCCAAGTTCCATGAGGTCCTTCGGCACCTGATTGAAGGCAAGCGTGGTGAGACGCAGCATGGGGGGTATGCCGTAGACGATCGTCGCGATGATAGCGGGAACACGACCGAGGCTGAAAATCATCACGGCTGGGATGAGATAGACCCATGGCGGCACGGTTTGCATGATGTCGAGCACGGGCCGAAGGCCGGCCTCGAGGCTCTTGTAGCGAGACGCTAGAATACCGAGGGGAAACGCGATCGACACCGAAATCAAGACGGCAACGGTCACGAGTGCGAATGTCTGCATCGACGCGGTCCAGAGGCCCGCGAGGAAGCAAAAAGCAAGGCCAACCGCGGCGATCACCGCAACCCTGATATTGATCACCAACCCGGCAAGGAGGACCACCATCAGGATCACCGCATAGGGCGGCGGATAGAGCAGGACCGCTTCGATGCCTCCCAGGACCGCCTCAATGAATTTGGTGAGCCCGTCGAAGAGCGGGTGGAAGTTCGCGTTCAGCCAATCCACGACCGGAGCGAGATATGCACCTGGCGAAAAACGAAAAAGGTCGGCGTTCATCTTGCACCTGCCTTTGCCCGATGGGCGGCGCTTTGTGTCAATCTGTCGAGCACCATGGTGAGGATGACGATCGCGATAGCCGCATTGATGGAGGTTGCAATATCGAGCGTGCGCACAGCCCCGTAAATCGTCTCTCCGAGCCCGCCAGAGCCGACAATCCCGGCGATGACAACCATCCCGAAGGCCATCATGAGGCTCTGGTTTATTCCAGCCATCACGCTGGGGATCGCGAATGGCAGCCTGATTTTGGTGAACATTTGCCACGGGGTCAGGCCACTCGCCTGACCGAGTTCGATGAACTCTCGCGGCGTCATCCGGATGCCAAGCGAAGTCAGGCGGATCGCGGGAGGCATCGCGACGATGAAGGTCGCGATGAGGGCGGTCGCAGGTCCGTAGCCGAGCAGCGCGATTGCTGGGAGAAGGTAGATATACGGCGGTAGCGTCTGAATGAGGTCAAGCACGGGCTCGAGAGCCCGGTCGAAAAGTCTGACGAAGCCGGCGAATATCCCGATCGGGATGCCCACGATGAGGGCTAGGATCGTTGCCGTCGCCACGAGCGCCAATGTGCTCATGGTCTCGTTCCAAAGACCCATGGCTGCGCAGAACGTCAATGCGATGCCTATCAGCAGGCCGGCGGTAGCATTGATCATTCGCAGTCCAAGCAGTGCGGCAAGGGCGGCGATGATGTAGAACGGCGAGATTTGGAGTGCCCAGAGGATGGCGTCATATGTCCCCTCCAAAACCATCCTGATGAAGTCGAACAACCATTCACCGTTGTCGCTGATCCAGGCAAGCGCATCGTCCGTAGCGCTGTCGAAACTATCCGTAATGACTGAGGTGTCCATTTCACTACCTCCAATTACGCCGCCACAAGCTCTCTGGTGGGGGGACCTGCCACGGCAGAAAGCAATCCGCGTGTCGTCACGATACCGACCACAGCACCGTTCTCGACGACTGCAACCGCGTCGCGGTTCGAGCGCATGGTGAGATCAATCAGTTCCCCAATGTCGGCCTCAAGCGAGGTCTTGAGGAGTGCTTCGACGTCGCAATGGGGTTGCGAAGTCTTGAACTCAGCGACCGGAAGCATCACTGAATGTGCCTTGACGAGATGGATTCTCGAAATGCCGGCGACAAATTCGGAGACGTAATCGTCGGCCGGCCTCGTTACGATCTCTTCAGCGGTACCCACCTGCACGATCACGCCATCCTTCATGATCGCAATCCGGTCACCGATCCGAATGGCCTCTTCCAGGTCATGGGTAATGAAGACAGACGACTTGCCGAGTGATTTCGTCAACTGCCGGAACTCGTCCTGGAGCTGTCTACGAATGAGCGGGTCGAGCGCGCTGAATGGTTCGTCCATCAGGATGATTTCCGGGTCTGCCGCCAGCGCTCGGGCAAGCCCAACACGTTGCTGCATGCCACCTGAGAGTTCCGAAGGATAGCGCCCAATCCAGTCGGCGAGTCCGACTTTTTCTAGCGCAGCGAGGGCAACCTTGTGCCTCTCGTCCCGAGGCACACCCCGGACCTCAAGTCCGAATGCGGCGTTTTCGAGCACGGTTCTTCCCGGAAGAAGGGCTACGCTCTGAAACACCATGCCGATGTTGCGGGCGCGCATGTCGCGTAGCTCGGCGGCGTTCAGCTTGGCGATGTCCTTGCCCTTGATCGTGATCCGGCCAAGGCTCGGTTCGATCAACCGATTGAGCAAACGGACGAGCGTCGACTTGCCACTGCCCGAAAGCCCCATGATGCAGAATATCTCCCCGCGGCAGACCTGAAGATTGGCATTGGAGACGCCAACCACGCAGTCGAATTCTTCGAGGATTTGCTTCTTGGAAAGCCCACGCTCCTCGACGGCCTTTATCGCAGCCGGGGCACGAGCGCCGAAAATTTTCCAGACATTCTGGCAGTCCACCAGCACTTCGTTTGCATTTTTGATCGTGTTCATCTCGTTCCCCGCAATTCAGCCCGTAGCTGTTTGCTTTTGGTCGATTGCGGGCGGCACCATTCCGAGCCGCCCGCATTTTCACGCTCATTCGCTCTTGATGTTGCCCCAGCGCTTCAGCAGGTCGGAGTGGCTGTCGGTCCAGTCCTTGATTGCCTCGTCCATCGACTTGCCGTCGCTGACCGCACCGTTTATCGCGGTGATGTCGGCAAGCGGCACATAGACGCTCGCAACAACCTCTCGAGCGTGCGGGTAGTCAGCGGAGAAACCTTTCTGGCCGATCCAATAATAGCTCTGTGGCGGTGGGAAGATGCCCTTTGGGTCCTTCAGAAACTTCATCGGGTACTTCTGCATCATCCAGGACGGCTCCCAGATAGTGACCGCGAGCCATTCCTTCCGATCGACTGCGGACTTGAGTGCAGCGGTCATGGCCGCAGTGCTGCCTTCCACAAGCTGCAGCTTGAGGTCATAGCCCTTTACGGCGGCGGCGGCATCCCGCATCAGACCTGAACCCGGCTCGATACCAATGATCTTGCCGCCGAATTTGTCGGCGTTTTCGTTAAGTTGTTCGACCGAGTCGATGGTTACGTATTGCGGCACTGCGATTGCTTGGTACAGGCCGTGCGAGACCGGGGAAATCTTCTCTAGGCGCTTCTTGTTCTTATCCCAGTAGTCCTGCGCGACATAGTCTGTCTGCGAGGCGAGGAGCTGAACGTCGCCCTTGGTAAGAGCTGCGTAGGCGATACCCCATTCGGAAAATGGGACGACCTTGACGGTGTATCCGGCGTCTTCCAGCACCTTCTTGGTGATCCCGGTGATAGGAGTGAGGTCCTCCCAAGACATGGTCCCGAGTGTGATGGATTTTTCTTCGGCACGCGCGGACACCATGGTCATTCCGACCATCGCAGCAGCACAGAGCGCTTTCCACAAAGTCTTCATTATTGTTCTCCTAGTTTTCGTTCCCATTCTCTTTGAAGACCGGCGGTCGCCCCAGCCTTCACATTGCGCGGCGAAGGATCAGCCTTCGCGGCCTGCGCGCAATTCCTGCAAACGGATCACCGAGTTGATGCCGAGCCATGCGAAAGGCTCTGGGGGGAGCCGCGACGGTGCCGGGTGATCCATGTATTCATCGAGTTGCTGAGAGGCCGCTCCGGTCGCCAGTTCGGCAGCCATCATGCCGGCAAGAGTGCTCTTGACGGTGCCAAGCCCGTTCTCGCAGCAGGCGGAAAACAACCCCTCTTCGACTTCGCCAAAGGCGGGCACGTGGTTGAGGCTGAGGCAAAGTCGGCCGGCCCAGCTGTATTCGAATGGGATCGCCTTGAGCTCGGGGAACCTCGCATCCAGCGAGCGACGGTGCGCCGCAGCCAGTTTGCGCATGCGATGTTCTGACAGGCTGACCTTCGTGTCGTAAGTGTATTTGGTCCGGATCACGATCCGCGATTGTCCGGCGGACGTGATTTTGCGCACCGTAGCGCCCATAGCATCAGCCGGAAGGAGGGCCCAGCGATCGCGACCCGAAACTTTCTGCCCGAAGTCGTCGCTCGGGAAGGGCGCGGTCATCGAGGCATAGGCGAAAATGTGCATCAGCCGCCTGCCGAAATGGCCAAAGTCCTCGACATGACCATTGACGCCCAGAATGACCTTTGGGGCCGTGACGGTGCCGCGCGACGTTGATGCTGTCCAGTACCCGGTCTCGGACTTCAGTGAAGTCACCGGGGATTGTTCGAACAGATCGACCCTTTGCGACAGGCCGGCGGCGAACTGCCGTATATAGTCGGCCGGTTGGATCAGGACCGCGCCTGGTGTGTAAAGCCCACCGAGATAATAGCTCGATCCGGTGATCTCACGCATTTCGCTGGCGTCGAAGAAAGTGTGCTTCTCGCCGGCGCTTTTCAGAGATTGGCCGAAACTCGTGTTGAGTTTCATGCCGCGCGCTGTCGCGGCCGCATTGATCTTGCCCGCCGGATCGAACGTCTCGCGCGACATCCCGTAGGCTTCGGCCGCTCGCGTCGCGAATGCGATGGCGCACCGGTTCTGGGCCATTTCCCGGCGGGTCGCATCAGCGGTACCGCTCGAGTATTCGCTGGATGAAAGGTTGTGCGGCACGTCGATCATGTAGCCGGAGTTTCGTCCCGACGTGCCCTTGCCAACCTCACTCGCTTCGAGAATGACGACTTTATCTTCGGGCCTGAGCTCGAGCAGGCGGCGCGCCGCTGAAAGTCCGGCGAACCCGGCCCCTATGATGAGCCAGTCCGCTGTCACGTTGCCGTCGAGCCGGCGGACCGGGAACGAACGTCGACTGATCGCCTCCCAGCCAGAGATGCCGTTCTCGACCGGCAAGCGTTTGACGGACCGCGTGTTCATCGGATCGTCTCGTCGACAGAGCGCTCCGAAACGTCGATCCAGATCGTCTTCAGTTCGCAATAATTGTCGTGGGCGAAGATCGATTTGTCACGGCCTCCAAAACCGGACTCCTTGTATCCGCCGAACGGGGTCGTGGCGTCGCCTTCGCCGAAGCAGTTGACCGTCACCAGGCCCGCGCGGATGTCGCGGGAGAGGCGGATCGCGTTCCGCAGGCTTCCCGTGTAAATTGACGCCGTCAAGCCGTAGTTGGTGTCGTTGGCAAGGGCCATGGCCTCGGCGAGGGTTTCGAAGGTCGTAACGGAGAGGATCGGCCCGAATATCTCTTCCTGGAATAGCCGGCTCTCCGGCGTGACACCGTCCACGACCGTGGGTTCGATGAACGCACCCTCATATGTTTCGCCACCATGGGTGAGGGCGAGTTTTTCCGTCTTCACGTCGTCGAGGAAGGACTTCACCTTGTCGAAATGGTTCTTGCTGACGAGTGCGCCGATGCGGTTTTCTGGATCGAGCGGGTCGCCCGTCTTCCACTCGCGCATATAGGCCCCGATCCGCTGCAGCAGCTCGTCCTTGACGCTCGACTGGACAATCAGGCGAGAGGTCGCCGAGCAATTTTCACCCATGTTCCAGAAAGCGCCGTTGACTACCTGTTCGGCTACAAGGTCGAGGTCTTCAGCGTCTGCCAGCACGACCGCGGGGTTCTTGCCACCGCATTCGAGAACTATCTTTTTCAAATTGGAGTCGGCCGCATAGCGCAGGAACCGCCGACCGGTCGGGGTGGAACCGGTGAAGGCTATCATGTCGACGTCCATATGCAGGCCGATCGGCTCGCCGACATCCTTGCCGCTGCCCGTGACGACGTTGAAGACACCCGCGGGTATCCCCGCCTCATAGGCAAGCTCGGCGACGCGAAGGGTGGTCAGTGTGGTTTCCTGCGCCGGCTTCACGATCACCGAGCATCCAGACGCGAGCGCCGGGCCGATTTTCCACGCGAGCATCAGCAGCGGGAAGTTCCAGGGCAGGACGCAGCCAACGACGCCGATGGGCTCGCGCACGACCATGGCCAATGCATTCGCCCCGACGTTGTTGGTGTTGTCGTAGAGCTTGTCAATCAGTTCGGCGTGCCAGCGGATCGTATGGATTGTGTCGGGCACGTCGACCGTCTGGCACTCGCGCACCGGTTTGCCGCTGTCGATGCTTTCCATGACCGCGAGTTCGTGGCGGTTTTCTTCGATGAGCTTAGCCAATTTGATCAGTACGGCCTTGCGGTCGCTTGGCGACCGCAAGCGCCAGCGGCCGTCCTCGAAAGCCTGCCTTGCCTTGGCGACGGCAAAATCCACGTCGCTTGCGTCGCAGGCCGCGATCTCGGCGAGAACCTCGCCCGTTGCGGGGTTGGTCGTCGTAAAGGTCTTGCCGGAATTGGCCGGCCGGAAAGCCCCGTCGATGAAGGCGTTGGTGGGCAGGTCGAGCCCGACGGCGATGGCCTTGTACTCAGCGGCGGTCAGAGGTTCATGCATTGTTGGCTCCCGACGTGATCTGGGCGACCGTTCGCTTCAACGTGGAGACGACAGTCTGGAGGGTTCGTTTCTCTTCGGAGTTGAGCGGGCGGAGCGGGGCTCTGACGGGGCCTGCCCTCAGGCCGATCAGTTCGCACCCATGCTTGATCGACTGCACGAACTTGCCGCATTCGAGGAAGTCCATCAGCGGCAGCATCGCCGTCATGATCGCCCGGCCCTTGTCGAAGTTCTTTTCGAGGACGCAGGCCTCATAGAGTGCCACATGCTCCTTCGGCAGGAAGTTGGAACCGGCACAAACCCAGCTCTTCGCTCCCCAGGCAAAGAACTCGAGTGCTTGATCGTCCCACCCGCAGGAAAGCGAGATGTGCGGGAATTTACGAGCCAACAGGTGCAAATTGGCCATGTCTCCCGAGCTTTCCTTGATGGCGACGACGTTCCGGGACTTGCCGACCCGGGAAAAATACTCGTCTCCCATCATCACACCCATCCGGGCCGGGTAGTTGTAGAGCATGATCGGCAGGTTAGCGGCCCGATCGACAGTCAGCGCATGGACGGCGTTCTCACGCTCCGTCGGCAAGGCATAAGGCGGTGACGATACAAGGATGGCGTCCGCACCAATCTCTTTGGCCGCCTTGGCGAATTCGACGGAGTCTTCCGTTCTGGTCGCACCTGTTCCGATGATGAGGGGCACGCGAGAGCCGATCACATCTTTGGCGAGCACTGCGAGATCGAACCGCTCCTGAGCGCTCTGCGCGTAGTACTCTCCGGTCGATCCCCCTACGATGATGCCGTGAACTTTGGCTTCGATTAGCGATTCCAACACAGTGGCGAAGCCGTTGCCGTCGATCTTGCCGTCTTGCCCCAGCGGCGTGACAGCGGGCGTGTAAATACCTTCGAACTTCAAGATGACTTCTCCATCGATAATGCGGGAACATCCACGAGCGCGTCAGCCTTCATTCCCTGCGGCGCGATGAACATTTCCATGTTCTCGCGCGACAGCTCCCAGTGCTCGAACACCAGATCAACGACGGTGTCCTCGTCATGCGAGGCTATCGCCGCGATGAAGCCGTCATGGTGATCGACCGCGACCTGCAGGCGCTGGCGCATGTCATCGGTCTTGGGGCGGAAGAAGGTGTGGCCGATGCGGGCGTGATCGATCAGAAGGCGGCCGAGGCTCGGCTGTAGGTAAGCGTTGCCGGACATTTCGCCGATGATTTCGTGGAAGCGATTGTTCTCGAGCACCATCGAAAGAGCCTCGCCGGTTTGGCTTGCCGAACGAAAGCGCTCTTGGGTGTCCTTGAGGTCGCCGAGTTGCTTCTGCTTGAAGTTCTGAACGGCGAGGCGGCCGATCGCGGCATAGACCATCGGAGCGACCAGGAAGAAGTGCCTGAGCGTCTGATGGTTCATAGGACTGACGCGTGCGCCGCGATTGGCCCTGATGTCGATGTAACCTTCACCTTCGAGCCGACGAAATATCTCGCGAACCGGCGTGCGGGAGAGGCCGTATTGCTCGCCCAAGCTGACCTCATCAAGGTCTTGGTCGGGGTCCAGTTCCATCGTTAGAATCTGGCGCTTGAGGTCCTCGTAGAGGCCGCTCTTTCCGTTCTTCACAGAACCCTCCTTTTCGAATGCCGTGGGCGGAGCTTGCCGCTGACGAAGGTCAACGTCGCACATGGTCACCAACGAGTCAATGAAATTGTATAATCTGCGTATACATTCGGTATTCCCGCATTATACATTTCCGTATATGCCCGAGTTACACGTCGGTGAAACTCCCGGGCGATCGCCCTGAAGAGGCGAAGCGGCTACACCGGGCACGTGCCAAATAAGAAGCCCCCGGGAGGTAGTTCCCGGGGGCTTCTTATTTTCCAAAACTTAGTTCAACTGCTCTGCGCGCTGGCCCAGCGAGAGTTCAGGCCCACCAGTAAACAGAAAACGTTCCCAGCCACTTACCCCGAGTTCCTCCATAAAGCGACGAGGGCGTAGACGGCCCGCCGGGCAGAAATGCCGAATTCGACGAATGCGGAATCCAAGCGCGCTTCTAAGGCGAGCGGTGCCACATTGATGAGTTTAACGATCGCACAACTCTTGAGGGATATTACGCCAACAGACAGTCACGGACGCGAATATGCCCGAAAACGAAATTCTAGCTCCAAACCAGCGTAAAGCCCGCAGGAAGCGCAGCCTCCAGCGGCAGATTATCGGCGCAGACAACGCCGACTTCGGCTACGAGTATCAACTGTTCGTTGCCCTGTTGGAACTCGTTGTGGTGGCTCGTCGCTGGGTCGAAGGCGACATCGGCGGAGGCTCCGTGGTAAGGCAAGGGAGAACCCCCGTAGATGATGTGCATGTCACCGCCGACGATCATCTTCGTGTGATCCAGGTCAAGGGAGGCGACAAGGTCTCGTGGGAACACGACCTAGTTTGCGCTCTCTGGAGCGAGTACAGAATCCCTGCCCAAAGTGGCAGCAAATCCATTGAGGTTTGCGTGGGATCGGCTGATCTTCGCCTAAAGATGGAGGGGAACAAGCTCACGGGCAGAAGCAGATTGACCGGGGAAAGGCACAACCTCCATTTCGTCGAGGTGATTTGCGTCCCAGACCAATGGCGTTTTCGTCCTTATCTATATCCCGCTGTTTTCAACAGTCTCGAATTACTGACGATCGAAGACTGGCATGATGATCTAATGGGATCGGTTTGGTACTACTTTCACCGAGCCTTCGTGGAGTCCCGATACAAAGGCGATGTGCAAGCGATTTTGCTAGAGGTAGATCGGATGTCGAGATACACAACGCGTTTTCCCGATCATTTAAGCATCCCCGAGACGTATCACGAGTTCGTGGACAAACTAAACAACAATATTGAGCAGTTGTTGTTTGCAACGGATGGATCGAAGTTGATTGTCAGCAACGGTGATGACGAAGAATTGAGCCAAAGACCAAGCGTCTATCCTCTACTGAAGTATTACCGCGCCCTAAAAGATAAAATCCCCGAAACTTTCGATGAGTTCCAGGCGGTCGCAAGGACACTAGGACGATGACGGTAATCGACGAGCGACTGGCACTAGGCGGTTCGGATTTCTTGATCCAACTCGAAGGCGATGCAAAAGCGCTTGTTCGCGATTGGAAGAAAGCCGCTTCTACGAACACTTACATTGTCGGAAACAGCAGGGATTTCGATCAGTTCGCAAAACTGTTCGTCGAGGCGCTGGGCGCAAACTATGCTGGCGCTGCGACCTTCTGGCCAGAAGCACTCGGAGTTGTCGATGAGAATGGCAAGCGAATGTTTACGCCTGGGAACCGATACATCGGTCGACCAAAAGTTGACAGACCCGACCTCCTCTTCTGCCAATCGATTATCGCTTCAAGCCGTGAGGTGAGGGGGATGATTTCCACAGTCCTCGACCTGATTAATGTCGGAAACATCAGAATCTGTACCCTCCATATTACAGATACCGCAAAAACGGACTTGGAGACCTATTTCGATAATGATTCGGAACTTCCTGTAAGTGTACTTTCACCCGACATCGTCCAGCGCTCGGATGACGGATGGAAGCTACAGACGATGTATTATAATCTCTTGGAAGCCGCATTAGGATCGAACACTTGGGCGCTGCCTGCGTTTGCTCGCGACAGGATACGGAATTTGCCGAAGCCGACGCAACGCCAAGCCCTGGATTTTTGACACTGCCGGCAAAAGCTCGGGTGGCAACAAGACGGTCAGCTAGCCCTGGAACGATTTGGTAACGGTGGGAACGCTGAGCTTGTCGTTAGGCAGCGTCTGCCGAAGCGCGATAAGACGATCGTACTCCAACACGCTGACCGAAAGCCTTACAGTGGCCCCCATCGTTCCCGCGATTATCAGGATTGGTTTGGGACAACGGTAACTGACCTCCCTCGATATCGCTTGCATCTCCTTGAGGTCGTTGGCGCTAGGGGCTGGCGATCCGCTTGGGTGAGAGTGCCATTCGCCAACGTAGTAGCTCCCGCGGCTCCATCGGTTTCTCAATAAGTCCTTTAAACCATGGACTCCCCGCTGGAACCATGTCGACCCAGCTCGTGAGTCCTTCGGACGGGTCGTCGCCTCCGTGACGATCGCGCTATTCCCATCGAGGTCATAATGGCCAATGAGGATACCGCCGGTTTCCCGCACCCCCGCCGCCAATGCTTGGTCTCTGATCGTCCGGCATGCCTCCGTGCTGAGACGGACCGCAACCTTGGCCATTCCGCCGTCGAAACGGATCATGTCATGCTCAGACATCGCGCCTCTCCACCATGCCGTCGTCGGATTGTCGGAAGTATTCGCAACGGCGTTCCGGAGAGCGCATCGCGCGGACGACCGCCTTCGATCCAACTGCGCTCCACAGCCGCACATCCGCAGCACTCGCTGGAAACACCGGGTGCCAACAACCCACACCCTCCACTCTGGCGTCGTTTAGATCGGTCGGAGGAACATCGACTTCCGAAAATCGCTCTTTCGCGTCGATCGTGGGAAAGGAGGCTTCGGATGCGGTGAAGATGAGTAGGCCTTCCGCCTTCCAGGTCATCGCTAAACTGACGAAAATCTTTTCGCCACCCCAGTCAAATTCTGACATCGCATCAAGAACGACATCGGAACCGGTGCAGTCGACGATGACTTCATATGTTCGCAGTTGCGCGGCTAAATTGCTGTCCATCGGTGGAAAGCTTGTTTCAAAGGCAATGGCATCGGCGTCAGGCATTATCAGATTGAGCGCACGTGCGAGGGCTTTGGCCTTGTTATGGCCAACGCCATCCAATCCCAGCGCATGTCGCGTCAGATTGCCGACATCGAGACGGTCAGCGTCGATAACACCAATGCGCGTGACACCCATCCGGGCCAAATTTTCCGACAGGGCGCTGCCGAGAGACCCGGCACCGATGAGCAGCACACTTTTTAGGGAACTGAGAACTTCGTGACCCGAACGCGTCCTAAGCTCCTCGGGCTCCCAATTAGCCGTGCGTAGCCAGGATAGGACTGTAGTCGAGGTGGCCCGGGAACGGTCGACCAGCCTCCGCGTCTGTTCGCTTGATCGAAACCCGTTTTTCTGGGTTCGCCGATTTGAAAGCCCCACGCCCTCCAGAGCAATCCAATGATATCGCGAGGGAGGATATCCAATCACGTGGGAGATTGGAAACCCGAACAGCAATATGAGGGGGTCGTTATCAGTTCTTCGCCGTCGGCGATCCGCTCCGGCGTCGATCAAGATATTCTCAAGCGCGATTCCCGATTTCTCGAGGTATGAGGAGAGGGCGCTCCATGTGCGTGGGAGTTCCCAAGGCGACAGAACGGGCAACTTGTCGAGAGCAACCCACAGCGCGGCAGTCGCCGATGGCAGCGCAGAGATCAACCCGCCCCATTTGAGTTCTCGGACAGGCTTCATTTCCTTATCGCGGAATGCGGTCAGTGCGTAAGTCGCTGAGGCTCCTGGAAGTTTGGCAATGTCAGCCCAGCCCCACGTGCCTCGTCTCCCCGACCAAAAGGCAACATCGCTTTCGGAGCTCATGAAACCAATGAGGGGGAACCCACCCTGTTCCGGCCCCGCAGGCAGCTCGAAAGGCTCCCCTACTACGGCGAGTTCTCCTGTCGCCGCTGCGTCGATCCAAAGCAGGAGCCTATCAAGATACCAAGTGATTTTCTCGGCAAGCTCTTCAGGTTGACCGTACCACGAACTTCGCCCAAAAACGGCCGTCTGCCGCTGAAGACAGGGATTGCCAAGCCTCCACGGCGTGCCGGCCGCGCCTTCATGGTTGAAACTCTGGTGCTGAAAAGTTGTCGTGATCCCGCCATCCTTCGCAGGATAGATCGTCACTGCGGTGTTTGCAGGTTCGAACGTCACAAACCATTTCGTCTCGGCCGGCATCCACGCCGTCTCGGGAACGGAGAGTCTGGCGAGAATAGGCAGCGACCAGACCCCGTCCGCGCGACGCGTCCAGGGACCTGTGCATTCGATTCGGGTGTGACCGGCAACGCCGCTGATTGCCAAGCCGAGAGGTTCAGGTACGAACAACTAGGAAGCCTCAGGCAAAACGGTCGGTTTTCCGGGGTTCGGCTGGTTTCGTTGGCTGCGTGAAAAAGCCAGCCTTTCGATCCCCACCATTCGGCCCGGGAAGGGGGAATTTCGTGCCGAACAGTTTCTGCCAGAGTTCGCCGCTCTTCTGGGCGTCTTCGGATTCCAACGCCTCTCGTGCCTGATCGGCGGCCGTCGAAACCGCAGTGTGGAACGCCTTGAAATGCTCGGTGGACAGGCGCTTCAGGACGTTGTGCTCGGGCACGCCGTGATCAGAAAGCGTGGGAACCTGGTCCACGAGTGCCTCGAAACGCCATTTGTCTCGCATGGATTCCAGCGTTTGAACAAAGCCTTTGGCCACCGAACTCGTGCCATCCTCGAGGACATACCCGATCATATGTTCGAGAGGATAGCCCTTCGGATACTTTGGCAGCCTGTCCGCATGCTGTTGACGCCACCACTTCATTGCCCTGACGATGTTAACGTAGTGACCATTGCAGGCGCGGTTCTTAGCCGCCGTCCACTGAATCTGGGCTAGAGGATGGGTCCTTCCCCAGGTTCCGACATCCCGATCGGGAAGGAAGAGCGGGTTCGGACGCCAGTTCGCTGTCGGGGCGTCGTCGAGCGCGGGCGGCTGGAAGCCAAACGGCGTGGGCTGCCAATTCTCATTGAGACGCCAGGTCGTGTCGTCTTCGAGCGTCTCCGTCGTGAGGACCGAATTGGATCGGTACAATCGTTCCATCACCTGCCTGGAGGTCGGATCGGTTGGCAGCGCTGTGATCACCAAGTCGAGATCGACATAGGTCATCTCGATGCCAAATGATCGGCCCTGCGGCCGCCACTTCCCCGAATAGTGGCGCTCCAGAAACGGAACGAATTTGTCCATCGCCTCGCGGGGAGTGGTGGTCCGATAATCAATGTCGGTTACTACCACGATATCGACATCAGGACGCTTGTCGCCGGTAGGCCGTATCGCCGTCGACCGGCGAACGCTACCCTGCAAGAAGGTCGCCACCACGATTTCCTTGAGCTTCTCGTCAGCGGCGAGCCTTGAGCGCAGTGTGTTCGATCCGGTCTTCCAGTTTTCCTTCTGCCGATCCGTCGGTCGGATATCACGGAGGAATTCGTTAAATTGAGCTTTGAGTTCCATTCTCAACCGATCCTGAAAGAGGGGTGGTAGCTGCCATCGACAGCCCGTTTGAAGTCGAATTCGTAAAGCGTAACCGGCCCCATCGAGTCGCGGTGTTGGCCCATGAAGAACGAGAAGGCGTTCGGCCCGGCAATAAAGAAGTGGATTGTCGCGCCGAAAGTGGGCCGCATCGATTTCACGGTGTCCGCGACCTGGTCGGCCAGGTCCGCAGCGTGCTCGCCGCCCACAAGTGATTTGAGGCCGGGGCCATTTTCCGGAACAACGTTCAGGATACGGCCGACCGTGGCTACGTTCTTGGCAACATAATCGTTCACATCCACGAGGGCGTTGCGCGAAAGCCCGACGACAACAGCGATATCGCCACCGTTGCCGACCTCGATGATTTCCGTATTGGCCCGGGGGCCAGTTTTCCCGTCGTCCGAGCGCCAGACGCTTGTCGGACCGCGTCCCTTTTGATTGATCTCGACATGGGTGTTCGTCTTAAACCCCAACAACGCGCCCGCGAGAAACGCCACCGACGAGTGGGTGTCGAGAAACAGGCGAATATTCTTTTCGGTCACCCTAACCCGCTCGAGGAAACTCTCGATTTCGGGGCGGACGTCTGCGTTCCAGTCTGCGCCGGGCTGTAGATGGCGGACCTCGAAGTGATTAAGAAGGGATAGCGTATTCTCAAACGCGGCATCGAGGTGATCGGCCGGGCCGTCGCTGAAGGAACGGATCGATATGTTTTTCCGGTCCTCGGGCTGTTCGGACTTGATCCAGCCCTGTTCGCGGCAGAACTCTTCGAACCCATCACGGGTGAGAACGCTCCTTTGTGCCGTCTTCAGCGCGCGGGCAGCGCCATCTCGCGGGAAGTCCAAACTGTTCCCGCCCGCAGAAAGCCCGACGATCTGGAAATGCAAATCGACTTGCGTCCGCATATCATCCAACGACAGATAGCCTTCCTTGATGTGGAATGTTTCGAGAATCGCGAACAGCTGCTCGTCTGATTCGAGTTCGAGGTGCTTCCGCCACAGCGCGCGGACCTTGCCCATTTCGCTCCGCTCGGTTTTGCCGACGGCGAGCTTCCCGACATCGATCGCGTTGTCCGCAGTCGCGATGAGCTTCACCAACGGATCGTTGTCGAGAACACGATCAGTGGTGATGAGGGTGAAGGTGGAGTTCGCCGGAGCCTTTGCGACCGCATCCTTGAGCCGCTGGAGAATCGAAAACTTCTCCGCGCCAATGAACTCCGGAGCGATCAGGTCTTCGAAACCGAAGCGCCCGGCACGGGTAACGTGAAATTTGACCTGGTGGTGCGCGGTCTCCACGGCGAACGGTCGACGGGACGCTTTTCCCGGGCTGTACCGGACCACGACGTCGTCGAACCCCTTGGGTCCGTCAGTCTCATATGAAACTTCCACGACATACGGTGTCTCGCTGTTTCGAAGGCCTGAAGCATGCACCCAGAAGAAGCGCGACTGGTAATCATGACCGTCCCAATTTGCAATCACTGCGTCTGCCATCTGAAGCTCATCACACCTTCTGTTTGATTCCTGTTTTGTTCCTCTGGCCATTTTCCGCCGACTTTTCGGGTCGGCGGACCGGATTTTCTCTCCAGAAGGAGCCCGGAAAAACTTTCCGGGCAACAGATTTTGTGTCATCGACATGTCGCCGTGTCAGACTCCTTGTCGCTCCACATCGGGCTAAAAAGTTTTCGGATTAGCTGCAACCGCTCGTCGCACCACAAGTATCGCACTTCTCACAAGTGCCGTTCCGCACCATCGTGAAGTTCTGGCATTCCGAGCACATGTTGCCCGTATAGCCCTGCGCGATCGAGCGCATGCGGCGTTCGTTTTCCTTCTTCTTGGCTTCCGCCTTGGCCGATGCAGCGTCTGCGGCGGCCTTGTCGGAGAAGAGGGCGGTGGCGGTCTGCTGGGCTTCCTGAACCACCTCGTCGATCACTTCTTCGGCGATCTCTACCGCCAGTTCCTTGGCGCGCTCTTCATAATCGCGCTTGAAGGAGACGATTTCCGAGGTGGTGATGGCCACTGTCGGTTCCAGCTTGCGGGCGGCCGAGCCGGCGAAGGAGGTGACGTTGGCGGAGCCGCGGGCAGGGGCTGCCGTTGCCGAACCCTTGGGCTCGGAAGCGGCGCGGTCGCCTTCGTTGCTCGATACCAGCGTCGGCTTGTAACCGCGCGTCCAGCCGGTGGAGAGCAGATTGGTCTTGCCTTCCTGGATGCCCTTGCCGAGTGCGGTGTTGGAGAAGTCGGACGTATCGACATGGGCGAGATCGTGGCGGCCGAGATAGGAGACGGCGAGTTCACGGAACACGTAGTCGAGGATCGAGGTGGCATTCTTGATCGCGTCGTTGCCCTGCACCATGCCGGCCGGTTCGAACTTGGTGAAGGTGAAGGCCTCCACATATTCTTCCAGCGGTACGCCATATTGCAGGCCGAGCGAAATGGCGATGGCGAAGTTGTTCATCATCGCACGGAAGGCAGCGCCTTCCTTGTGCATGTCGATGAAGATTTCGCCGATGCGGCCGTCACCGAATTCGCCGGTGCGCAGATAGACCTTGTGACCGCCGACGGTTGCCTTCTGGGTGTAACCCTGACGGCGGTTCGGCAGCTTTTCACGCTCGCGGGAAACACGCTCGATGACGCGCTCGACGATCTTTTCGGTGATCGTCACGGCCTGCTGGGCCAGCGGCTGCTGGATCAGTTCCTCGACGAAATCTTCTTCGTCGTCATCTTCCACCAGCGAGGCGTTGAGCGGCTGGGACAGCTTGGAACCATCGCGGTAAAGGGCGTTGGCCTTCAGCGCCAGCTTCCACGACAGCATGTAGGCTGCGCCGCAATCTTCCACCGTCGCGTCATTCGGCATGTTGATCGTCTTGGAGATCGCACCCGAGATGAACGGCTGTGCCGCCGCCATCATGCGGATATGCGATTCAACCGAGAGATAACGTTTGCCGATCTTGCCGCAGGGGTTGGCGCAATCGAAGACGGGCAGATGCTCGTTTTTCAGGAACGGTGCGCCTTCCAGCGTCATCGCGCCGCAGACGTGCACGTTGGCGGCTTCGATGTCCTTCTTGCTGAAGCCGAGATGCTCCAGCAGGTTGAAGCTCATGTCGGAGAGCTGCTCGTCGGAAACCTTGAGCGTGCCCTTGAGGAAGTCGGCGCCCAGCGTCCACTGGTTGAAGACGAACTTGATGTCGAAGGCGCTTTTCAGCGCACCATTGACGGCTTCGATCTTCTCATCGGTAAAGCCCTTGGCGCGCAGCGTCGAGGCGTTGACGGCAGGCGCCTGGTTGAGATTGCCGTGGCCGACAGCATAGGCTTCGATTTCGGCAATCTGGCTTTCGGAATACCCAAGCGAACGCAGGGATTCCGGCACGGCGCGGTTGATGATCTTGAAGTAACCGCCACCGGCGAGCTTCTTGAATTTCACCAGCGCAAAGTCGGGCTCGATGCCGGTCGTGTCGCAATCCATGACGAGGCCGATCGTGCCGGTCGGCGCGATAACGGTGGTCTGGGCGTTGCGGTAGCCGTGCTGTTCGCCAAGCGCCAGCGCCTTGTCCCAGGCGGCGGTGGCATGGGTGATAAGGTCCTGATCCGTGCAATCGGCATGGATGAGCGCGACCGGGTTGACCGACAGGCCCTCATAACCATCCGACAGGCCATGGGCGGCGCGGCGGTGGTTGCGGATGACGCGCAGCATGTTGTCGCGGTTCGGCGCAAAGCCCGGGAAGGGGCCAAGCTCACCGGCCATTTCAGCCGAGGTGGCGTAGGAAACACCGGTCATGATGGCGGTGAGCGCACCGGCAATGGCGCGGCCCTCATCGCTGTCATAGGGAATGCCAGACGACATCAGCAGGCCGCCAATGTTGGCGTAACCGAGGCCGAGCGTGCGGTATTCATAGGAGCGCTCGGCGATCTGGCGCGACGGGAACTGCGCCATCATCACGGAGACTTCGAGCACGACGGTCCACAGGCGGACGGCATGTTCGTAATCGGCGATGTCGATGCGCTTCGTCTTGGCATCCTTGAACTGAAGCAGGTTCAGCGAGGCAAGGTTGCAGGCCGTGTCGTCGAGGAACATATATTCCGAGCACGGGTTGGAGGCGCGGATCGGGCCTTCGGCCGGCGAGGTGTGCCAGTCGTTCATGGTGGTGTTGAAGTGCAGGCCCGGATCGGCCGACGCCCAGGCGGCGTGGGAAATCTTTTCCCAGAGGTCACGGGCCTTCAGCGTCTTCATGACCTTGCCGTCCTTGCGGGCGGTCAGGTTCCAGTCGCCGTCATTTTCGACAGCGCGCAGGAAGTCATCCTTCAGCGACACGGAGTTGTTGGAGTTCTGGCCTGACACCGTGAGGTAGGCTTCCGAATCCCAATCCGTGTCGTAGGTCTTGAACTGGATGTCCTTGTAACCCTGTTCGGCGAACTGGATGACGCGCTTGACGTAGTTTTCCGGCACCATGTCCTTTTTGGCAGCGCGGATTTCGCGCTTCAGGGCAGGGTTCCTGGCCGGATCGAAGCAGTCACCATTGTCAGCTTCGCAGTTGACGCAGGCCTTCATGATTGCCTTGAGGTGCTTGGCGACGATCTTGGAGCCGGTGACGAGGGCGGCAACCTTCTGCTCCTCGTTCACCTTCCAGTCGATATAGGCTTCGATATCAGGGTGATCGGCATCAACGACGACCATCTTCGCTGCACGACGGGTGGTGCCGCCGGACTTGATGGCGCCGGCTGCGCGGTCGCCGATCTTGAGGAAGCTCATCAGGCCGGAGGACTTGCCGCCGCCGGAAAGCTTTTCGCCTTCGCCGCGCAGATAGGAGAAGTTGGAGCCGGTGCCGGAGCCGTATTTGAACAGGCGGGCTTCACGCACCCACAGGTCCATGATGCCGCCTTCGTTGACCAGATCGTCTTCGACGGACTGGATGAAGCAGGCATGCGGCTGCGGATGTTCGTAAGCGGATTTGGACTTGGTCAGCTTGGCCGTGAAGGGGTCGACATAGAAGTGGCCCTGGCCCGGACCATCGATGCCATAGGCCCAGTGCAGGCCGGTGTTGAACCATTGCGGGCTGTTGGGCGCAACGCGCTGGGTGGCGAGCATGTAGGCAAGCTCGTCGCGGAAGGCCAGCGCATCTTCTTCTGATGTGAAATACTTGCCCTTCCAGCCCCAATAGGCCCAAGTGCCGGCCAGACGGTCGAAAACCTGGCGCGCATCGGTTTCCGAACCGTAACGCTCGGCTTCCGGCACATCCTTCAGGGCTTTCTCATCGGCAACCGAGCGCCACAGGAAGGAAGGAACATCGTTTTCCTCAACCTTCTTAAGCACCTTCGGCACACCGGCCTTGCGGAAATATTTCTGCGCCAGAACGTCGGTCGCCACCTGGCTGAACTGCGCGGGAACGTCGATATCCGCCAGACGGAACACGATGGAACCGTCGGGGTTCTTGATTTCACTGACGGCCTTGCGGAAGTCGATTTCCGCATAAGGCGATTGGCCGGGCTTCGTGAAGCGACGTTCAATGCGCATGGTTTCCTGTCCTCGTCCATTGGGCGCCCGGCAAAGGGCGCAAAAATCCGGTCCCGCCGTGCGATGTCTTCGCGCAGCCGGTTGTTGCCGATCTGAAAGGGATGTTCATCCTTGGATGCGATCCCTGTATCTCGTGGCTTATACGGCTGCAAGCATAGTGTGGAATACTAAATATAGTATCAACAGCTTCCTGAAGCCAGTCCCCGCGTCATGTTTTTGGCGGTCCTCGAAAGACACGCAAAATCCGCCGGCGAACCGCCCCCTGATGGCCGGGACGCCCTTTTTGGACTTGCGAGCTGAGATTGAAAGGGACCGGCCTCGTTACTCTCCGGTCCGTTGCCGCCGCAACATAACTGTCACTTTCCTCTCGTGGCATAGATTCGTCAAGCCATAGATTGAAACCGTTTTTTAACCACAAGATATTGTGTGAAGTGCCTGTGGAAAACGGGGAAAGAGAAAGCCCTCAAAAAAATCAGTGACTTGGCGAGAGTATTTGAAGCTTGCGCGGGGCTGGTTTCCGCAGCGGAAAGCCAAAACCCCGCATTTCCGGGGTGCGGCATAAAGGCGACAGTGCGGCTTTTCCGTGTTTTTCCGCTGTCGTCAAAAAGGTGGTTTCAAACAAAAAGCCGCCCCGGCGGGGACGGCTTTTCAGGCTTGTTTTTTGTTGCGGCAGACGATCAGCCGCGCGATCCCTTGGCGATCGGCTCCTGATAGGTGAAGCCCATGTCCCAGGGAAAATAGATCCAGGTGTCCTGGCTGACTTCGGTCACAAAGGTGTCGATGGTCGGCACGCCCTTCGGCTTGGCGTAAACACAGGCGAAATGGGCGCGCGGCAACATTTCGCGCACTTCCAGCGCGGTCTTGCCGGTATCGGTCAGATCGTCAAGCACGAGCACGCCTTCGCCGCCATCCGCCGCCAGTTTCGGGTCAACGCCCTTCAGCAGAACCGTATCGCCCTGATTGACGTAGTCATGACGGGTGGCGATGCAGACCGTGTCGATCAGGCGGATGTTCAGTTCGCGGGAAATGATCGCCGCCGGCACAAGGCCGCCGCGGGTAATACAGACGATTGCCCGGAACTCTTTATCGAGACCGGCAAGACGCCAGGCAAGCGCGCGGGCGTCGCGGTGAAACTGGTCCCAGGAGACGGGAAAGGCTTTATCGGGAAGGGACATGTCGTCTACCATCTGGTCAAAATTGTCGATGGCTTTGGCTAATAGCCGCAAGACGGGCGAAAAGGCAAGCTTTGCGCGTGAGGCGCGTTGTTTGAATTGGTTATTGCCGCCTGTTTCTTCTCCCCGCCGTGGAGAAGGTGGCCCGAAGGGTCGGATGAGGGGGAAACGTTGCCGGATTTCGGAGAGTTTGCGCCCTCATCCCGCTGCCGCGGACTTCTCCCCGGCGGGGAGAAGAAACAAGCGGCATACGCCCGGTCCACGTGGGATGCCGAGGGCGCTATGCGCGTTTTAGCGCGACAGCAATGTCAGCGCCGTCATGGAATCGAGCAGGGTGCGGGTCACGCCGCCGAACAGCAGTTCCCACCAGCGGGAATGGCCATAGGCGCCCATGACCAGAAGGTCGATGCTGTGGTCGGACAGGCGGTTTTCGATGGCCGCCTGCGGCGAGACGCCAGCGATTTTTTCCTGCGAGGTGACCGTGACGTTGACGCCATGGCGGGCAAGCGTTGCGGCCAGTTCCGCGCCGGCGAGGCCCGACGACTGCGTTTCGCTCTCGGCCTGATCGACGGAGAAGATCTCGACGCTTTCGGCTGCTTTCAGGAAGGGCAGGGCGTCGAAGGTGGCGCGGGTCGCCTCACGCGAGCCGTTCCAGGCGATCAGGACGCGCTTGATCGGTTTGGCGACGGTGAGCACATGCGGCACGAGGAGAACGGGGCGGCCGCTTTCATAAAGAAAACCGTCAATGTCCGAGCGGCTGTCGGAGAGCGCCGAAGAACTGCTCTGGCGGGCGACGATAAGATCGGCGCAGCGGGCGCTGTCGATTGCGGGTGCGGAGGCATAACCCACCGATGTGATGAAACTGCGCCATTCATGCGAGATGCCGTTGGCAGACAGCGTGCGCTCGAAAAGGGTTCCGACATCTGTGGTTTCCTTGTGCGCCACGTCCTGCAAAGCCTGCACGGTGGCGGGATCGGGAATTTCCATCGGTGCGACGAGCGGAACGGCGGCCAGCGTTTCCATGTGCAGGCCGATCACATGGGAGGAAAACTGGTCGGCAAGGCTTACCACGAATTCGCCGAGCTTCTGCGTGTTCGAAACATTGTCGACCACTGTCAGTATCGTTTTGTAACCCATTTTTCTCTCCTCGGTGACATGTCGTTTTCAGATCGTTCTGGCTTTTCTTCGAATCGCCAGAGCGATCTAAGTCTCTGTTTTACGCATTGTCCGGACGGAAAAGCTGTTCCGCTTTTCCTGGAAATGCTCAGGGGGGAGAGTGGCCGCCTTTACAGACCGCCACCTTGATTTTGGTCAAACCTTTTCGTTTCAGGCCTTTTCCTTCTCAGGCGGTTGCATCGCCCTTGCTGGCGGCCAGTTGCTTCTCCTGGCCGATGGTTTCGATCATGGCCGCAACCGCCTCGGTTGCCGCCTTCAGCACGCCGGCGTCGCGGGCGCGCACGACGATCTCCGTCGAAAAGCGCTGCCCGTCATATTTCGGGTAGGAGCCGATGCTGGTTTCTGGATGAGCTTTCTGGACGGCCGTCAGCGGCGTGCCGATATCGCCCTCCCCATAGGGCGAGCGCACCGCCTGCGACATGACCTTTGCACCGGTTCGCAAGGTCGGCATGACATTGTCGAGCATGGCCTGAAATACCTGCGGCACCCCGGCCATGACATAAACATTGCCAATGACGAAGCCGGGGGCGACGGAAACCGGATTGGCGATATGCGCGGCACCTCTTGGCATGCGCGCCATGCGCTTGCGCGCTTCGGTGAATTCCATCTCGCGGACGCGGTACATGTCACCCAACAGGCGCAGCGCCTCGGCATCGTGTTCGCAGGGCAGGCCGAACGCCGCTGATACCGCATCCGCGGTGATGTCGTCATGGGTCGGGCCGATGCCGCCGGAGGTAAAGACGTAGTCGTAACGGCCGCGCAGCGCATTCAGCGCCTCGACGATCTGCTCCTCCTCGTCGGCGACGATGCGCACTTCCTTGAGGTCAATCCCGGACATGGTGAGGACATCTGCGAGATGTCCGATATTCTTGTCCTTGGTGCGGCCCGACAGCAATTCGTCGCCGATGGCGAGCATGGCGGCGGTGACAACGGAGGAGGTGGAGGAGGGATTGGACATGGTTGCACTCGTCATCTGTTTCCCCCGACGTTAGCCCCGCTACTGATGAATGCAAAGCAGTTTTGAAAAAATGTCCTTTTGTAAATGGTTGACATTCCGGTTTTCCGTTCACTCATGGTGAACAGTGCGTATGCCAATCCCCGGCTGGCGGGATGAGGGGCCGTGGGCTAGGTTTCGTCACACACATTTGACGGGTCAACGCCGATGATCATCGAGTTTTTGAAGAAGCTTCTGGCCGGCACGCCGGAAACAGTTCCAACAAAGGAAACGAAGAGAATGACGAAGGTTCTGGTACTTTATTACTCCGCTTACGGCCATATCGAGACAATGGCCTATGCCGTCGCCGAAGGCGTCAAGTCCACCGGCGCGGAAGCCGTGGTCAAGCGCGTTCCCGAACTGGTCCCGGAAGAGGTCGCCAAGGCCTCCCACTTCAAGATGGATCAGTCGGCCCCGGTGGCGACGGTGGAAGAACTGGCCGAATACGACGCCATCATCGTTGGCGCCGGTACGCGCTTCGGCACAGTTGCCTCGCAGATGCGCAATTTCTGGGACCAGACCGGCGGCCTGTGGTTCAATGGCAAGCTGGTAGGCAAGGTCGGCTCGGCCTTCACCTCTTCCGCCACGCAGCATGGCGGTCAGGAATCGACCATTCTCGGTTTCATTCCCACCTTCCTGCATCACGGCATGGCCGTTGTCGGTCTGCCCTATGCTTTCCAGGGCCAGATGGGCGTCGATGAAATCAAGGGCGGTTCGCCCTATGGCGCCTCCACCATCACCGATGGTGACGGCTCGCGCCAGCCTTCCGAAATCGAGCTGGAAGCTGCACGCTATCAGGGCGCGCATGTCGCCAAGCTGGCCGCCAAGCTTTCGGCCTGAGCCTGGAGCATTTCCAGTAAAAGTGCGTAGCGATTTTACGTCCGGAAAATGCGTAAAAACAAAGAGCTGGAGCATTTCCGCATTTCGGAGAAAAGCGGAAATGCTCTAAGCGATTGAAAAAAAGAAATGCGGCCCAAAAGGCCGCATTTTCTGTTCCGGCATCTTACGTCGCCGGTCCTGTGACGAGAGGATTTGGCGCCGTGTCAGATCGGCAGGTTGACCATGAAAAGGCAGCTTGCGACCACGAAGCCGAGCATCGAGATTTCGAGAAAACCGTTCAATCCGTCACGCATTTCAATCCTCCTTGTTTGATCGGAAAGAGAACGGACGGAGCTTATTGCGGTTCCATAACAGAAGAATGAAATTTAGAGATTTTTAACACGCTGCCATTGCACGCGGCGGCGGGCGTCACTTTGCTGCTTCAGCCGGTGACGACGAAGGCCACGACGAGGTGGCCGAGAAGGCCGATTGCCAGGCAGGAGAGAAGAAAGATGAACAGGGCTTTTTTCATGTTTCCGGAAGCTTCCATCGGTTTTTATCCATCGAACCTGTTGTCTTGAAGTTTCAGCGCCACAGGGCACATCTTATCGTTTTGCGGCAGGCGAGCCATTCTCCCGTCAGGCCTTGAAATCAAGGCCCGCTTCGATGGCGGCGGCGAGGAAGGCCTTGCGCGCATCTTCCGGCTTTTTCCGGCCGGCATCGACGGCGGCGCAGATGAGCAGCGCCTTGTCCAGCGCATCGCCATCTTCGATCGGCCAGTCCTCGATCAGCGCCCAGGAAGCGGCCTGCGTGGTTTCGATGCTCGTATATTCGCCCGGCGTTTCAAACGCGATCAGGACGGGTTTTTGCCAGCGCGTATTCATCGCCTATCCGTATTGTTTGTCGTGCCCGGCTCTAACCGAAGCGGCCTGAATGCGCAATCCGTTTCGGTCCGGCCGTGGTGCGGTCAGTCGTCGCGTCCGAACAGCCAGTCGCGAATGATCCGTCGGTCGATAAGTTCCAGCGAGCGGTCGGGCGCGATCCGGTAGGTTTCCACCGCCCTTGTGCTGCCATCGATACGGAATTCGTGGCTGAAGGTGCTGCCGATCGGCGATTTCGTCAGCTTTGTGCGCGGCTGGCCTCTGTAAATGATGCTGCCGGGGATTGGTGCGACATAAGGCGCCGGTCCGACGTAGGGGCCTGGTCCGACGGTCGTGCATCCCGTCAGCGCGAATGTGAGCGCGATAGTGGCCGATGATAGGAGCGTTTTCATCCTGTCCTCCGAAGTGCGTCTGCGAAAACGATATGGAGGCGCAGCGGTTCCCGACAGGCAAGAAGATGAAGGATTATTCGTCCCGTCTATTTGCTTTTCGGATTCTGAATGTCGCGCGCGACCCAGCGGAAGAAAGCGTAGACGAGGAGGCCAAAGATGAAAAGCGGGATGAGGTTCGCAAAACCGGACATATGATTCTCGTTTCTCCCTCCCGGTCCGGGGTCTAGCCGGAGTGAAACCGGCAAGGCAAGAGAAGCGAATATCACCATCGGTAAAATATCCGTGTGTCTGCAGGGGGATTTGTGGTGCGCCGGGAGGGGGCGGGAGAGATCTGGCGCACTGCCAGTGATGCCAGATCTCTCTGTCTCCCGCCAGTTTCAGGGTACGGGGGACTTGTTATAGTGTAACTAACAACCGCCAATGGACATAGGCCGAGAAATTACCACGAATAAATCGCTGCCATCGCCGGTCATAGACGTCCCAGACCTTTGACCTTTAGACCCACGCCGTTTCAACGCTCCCCGCCTGATATATTTATCCGGCAAATTATTTTACCCGACGGGCGGACGCAGTCCTCACCGCAGATAGCGCTTTAACCCTTTGAAACGGCTAGGATGCTTTTTTGGGTGGCAAGTTGCAGCAGGGGAACTGGAGGGAACCTTTTTCATTCTCCGTCATTGAATCAGGCAGAACACACATGCCAATAGCGGAGGGTTAAACATGCTCGGCACCATCCTCGTCATCCTGCTTATTCTGTTCCTGATCGGCGCGCTGCCAAGCTGGGGTTACCATAATTACGGTTATGGCCCGTCGGGCGGTCTGGGGCTGGTTCTGGTTATCATCCTGATACTGGTTCTGCTTGGGCGGATTTGATCGATCACCCTTAAGACTGAGCCATGCCCGCGCTGCCGCAATTGCGGCGGATGCGGGCATTATTTCTTCTGAAATATGAGGAAGATACAAAAAATCACGCAATCTTAATCCCTTAGCCGAGGGGAGACTGCATTGCGCTTATCCGGCCTGAAAAAACACCACATTCGGAACGAACCCTCTTGCGCCCAAAATGGATTCGTTCTAAATGCCCGCCATCGCTCGAATAAAGAGCGTGTGAGGCCTCGTGGCGGAGTGGTGACGCAGAGGACTGCAAATCCTTGTACCCCGGTTCAATTCCGGGCGAGGCCTCCAAATTTTCCACAAAATTGCAGATGTCGTCTTGAACATATCTCCCGCTTTTCGGTGATTGACCGTCTTTGCTGTTTCAAAAAATCCCTTTCATTTCGCTTTTTCCCCCACATCCTACTCACCACGCTTGAAAGCGCGCGCCTTGGCAATTATGAGATTATCCAAAGGTGAGGGGAAACCCGCGCCGTTTTGAGCTTTTGGAGCCGAGGCTTCCCGACCGGCGTCCGTGAAATTGAGGCGATAAGGACATGATGGATTTCGAAACCGCGCGCGCCAATATGGTCGACAGCCAGCTGCGCACGACTGACGTGACTTCGCATTCGGTGCTGAAGGCGTTTTTGAGCGTGCCGCGCGAGGCTTTCGTGCCGGCGGGCGTGCGGCAGATTGCCTATGCGGACGAGGATATGCAGATCTGTCCGGCCCGCGACGGCCGCCCGGCGCGCTACGTCATGAAGGCTTCGCCGCTGGCGAAACTGCTGCAGCTTGCCGCCGTCTCCAAGGAAGATGTGGTGCTGGAAGTCGGCGGTGGTTCTGGTTACGCGGCTGCCATCCTTTCCCAGCTGGCCGGTTCGGTGGTTTCGCTTGAATGTGACGAAGCGCTGGCGGCGCAGGCAACCGAGACGCTGGCCTCGCTTGGATATGACAATGTTGCTGTCGTGACCGGCGATCTCGAAAAGGGTTATGCGGGCGAAGCGCCCTATGATCTGGTTTTCGTCAACGGTTCCGTCGAGGAAGTGCCGACGGCGCTGACCGATCAGCTGCGCGACGGCGGACGTCTGGTCGTTGTTGTCGGATATGGCAATGCCGCAAAGGCCACTGTCTACCGCCGTGATGGCAACAGCACATCGGCTGCAAGCTCCTTCAACGCCTCCATCAAGCCTCTGCCCGGTTTTGCCAAGGCGGCAGAATTCGTTTTCTGATCCATCGAGATGGTATTCGCCGTTTACGCCGGGGTGGCCCTTCCGCCCCGGCGTTTGTTTTTTGCGGGGCCTGCATGCTGCGCCCCGTTTGCCCTGCGGCAACGCCTTGACAGCCTGTTCTCACAAAGCTGTGCATCACCGTGAAACTTGTCGAATCAGTGATTTAGTTCCTCACTATGCTGCCCTAGAATAAGGGTGATTCGGGGTGTGCGTATTTCTGCCCCGCATGATCCTGCAGCAGGGACGGCAAAAACGCCCGGCGATTTTGTCTGAACATGTTTCAGAGCATCGGCGCGACAGCCGTCTTCGGTTGTCATGGACGCGATGTAAGAATTGAACAGGTGCGAAGCGCCATGTCCGGTATCCAGAGGGATACGGCCTGAGCGCTCAAGAGTGGAAACCGGGGATTGATATGGCTCAGCCAAGCGTAGCGCGTGAACCGTCCATGGAAGAGATTCTGGCGTCGATACGCCGGATTATCGAAAGCAACGAGCCGGGACCTTCCGGTGCGTTTTCCGGGCAGTTGCCGCCGGTCTATGACGATGAAGACGATGCCGCCGGTGAAGCGGCCTTCGTGACGGAGCCCGTCAGCCCGCCGGCCCGCGTTCCCCCCGCCGCAAACCAGGCCTATGGTGCGCGGCCCGCACAGGATTTTTCCCAGGATTATTCGTCGGCTTCCGAAAGGCCGATGCCGGAACAGCTGGAAATCTCCGCCGAGAAGACCATGTCGCTGGCCGATGTCGCAGCCCGTGTTCGCGCCGCCGCCGACCGCAACGCCGCAATGGGGCCACAGGCATTTGCCGCGCAGGCGCAGCGTGGCGTAACAGAGCCTGCTCAGGCTGCGCCTTCCTCGAACGTCACCTCGGCCTCAAGTGTAATGCCGGCTGAACGCCCGGTGCCGCAGCGTCCGACGGATGTGCGGCCGCTGATGGCGGCAACCGCCGCCGCTGCCGGCGAACAGCCCGTGCCTTTTGCCGCCGAGGATCGCGCCGCCGCCGCTGCCATCGAAAATGCGCCGTTTGCCGAGAGCCCTTTTGATCAGCTTGCGTTGCGCGGCGCGATCGAAACGCCGCTGGTCAAGGAGCATTTTGAAATCGAAGTGAACCAGCCTGCCGTCGAGATGCCGAAATTCGAGCCGGTAGAGCAGGAAACCGAGAGCGCTTTGTCGCTCAATCTTATTTCCGCTGCCGCCGGCGCGCAGATCGCGCGTTCCTTCAGCGAACTTGCGGAAATCTTCGACGGCGTCGAGCGCCGCTCGATCGAGGATCTGGCCGCCGAGATGCTGCGCCCGATGCTGCAGGACTGGCTGGAAGACAATCTGCCGACTTTGGTGGAACGTCTCGTGCGCGAGGAAATCGAGCGCGTCGCGCGCGGTTCGCGCCGCTAAGTTCTCTCCGGCCGCCTGTCGCAAATGCGCGGGCCATGACGAAACAGGGGCCGCTCCGGCATCGGGGCGGCTTTTTTGTTGAAGATGAAGGCGTTATCGGGGCATAGTCATCTGCAGGGTCGCTCAATCGGCGGCTTAAGCGGGTCGGTTTCTGTTGACTCTCGACCATCCATCCTTATTTAAAAAATCCACACAAGAACTCTAAAATTCAGGTCAGGAAATGCTCGAGAAGACCTACGATTCCGCAGCCGTCGAACCGAAGATCGCCAAAGCATGGGACGAGGCGAATGCCTTCCGTGCCGGCGCCAACGCCAAGCCGGGTGCGGAAACCTTCACCATCGTCATCCCGCCGCCGAATGTGACGGGCTCCCTGCATATGGGCCACGCGCTCAACAACACGTTGCAGGACATATTGGTCCGCTTCGAGCGCATGCGCGGCAAGGATGTGCTGTGGCAGCCGGGCATGGACCATGCCGGCATCGCCACCCAGATGGTGGTCGAGCGCAAGCTGATGGAACAGCAGCTTCCGGGCCGCCGTGAGATGGGCCGCGAGGCGTTCTTGGAAAAGGTCTGGGAATGGAAGGCCGAATCCGGTGGTCTCATATTCAACCAGCTGAAGCGCCTTGGCGCGTCCTGTGACTGGTCGCGTGAGCGCTTCACCATGGATGAGGGGCTGTCGCAGGCGGTTCTTGAGGTTTTCGTCACGCTCTACAAGCAGGGCCTGATCTATAAGGACAAGCGCCTCGTCAACTGGGACCCGAAGCTGCAGACGGCGATTTCCGACATGGAAGTCGAGCAGCTGGAAATGAAGGGCAATCTCTGGCACTTCCGTTATCCGCTGGAAAAGGGCGTAACCTATCAATATCCGGTCGCTTTCGACGAGGAGGGCAAACCCACCGAGTTCGAAACCCGCGACTACATCGTCGTCGCCACCACGCGCCCGGAAACCATGCTGGGCGATACCGGTGTTGCTGTGAATCCGGAGGACGAGCGTTACAAGGGCATCGTCGGCAAGCATGTCATCCTGCCGATCGTTGGCCGCAAGATCCCGATCGTTGCCGACGACTATGCCGATCCGACGGCTGGAACCGGTGCGGTCAAGATCACGCCAGCGCATGATTTCAACGACTTCGAAGTCGGCAAGCGTTGCGGCCTGCGCGCCATCAACGTCATGAATATCGATGGCACCATTTCCATCAAGGAGAACGAGGATTTCCTCGAGGGCCTCAATCATCCGGCCGCCCTGCATGGCGCATGGGATCGTCTGGAAGGACAGGACCGCTTCTTTGCCCGCAAGGTCATTGTCGAAATCTTCGAGGAAGCCGGTCTGCTGGACAAGATCGAGCCGCACAAGCACGTGGTGCCGCATGGCGACCGTGGCGGCGTGCCGATCGAGCCGCGCCTGACCGATCAATGGTGGGTGGACAACAAGACGCTGGCCCAGCCGGCGATTGCCTCGGTTCGCGAAGGCCGCACGAATTTCGTGCCGAAGAACTGGGAAAACACCTACTTCCAATGGATGGATAACATCCAGCCCTGGTGCATCTCGCGGCAACTGTGGTGGGGCCACCAGATCCCCGCATGGTATGGCCCAGACGGGCAGGTCTTCGTCGAAAAGACCGAGGAAGAGGCGCTGCAGGCGGCCATCCAGCACTATATCGCCCATGAAGGCCCGTGGAAGGCCTGGGTCGAGGAGAAGCTGGAGAACTTCAAGCCGGGCGAAATCCTCATCCGCGACGAAGACGTTCTCGACACCTGGTTCTCATCGGCGCTCTGGCCGTTCTCGACGCTTGGCTGGCCGGAAGAGACCCCGGAACTGGCGCGTTATTATCCGACCAATGTGCTGGTCACCGGTTTCGACATCATTCCTTTCTGGGTGGTGCGCATGATGCAGATGGGCCTGCATTTCATGAAGGACGATGCCGGCAATCCGGTCGAGCCGTTCAGCACGGTCTACATCCACGCGCTGGTCCGCGACAAGAACGGCCAGAAGATGTCGAAGTCCAAGGGCAACGTCATCGATCCGCTTGATCTCATCGATGAATATGGTGCGGATGCGTTGCGTTTCACGCTCGCCATCATGGCGGCGCAGGGTCGCGACGTGAAGCTCGATCCGGCGCGTATCGCCGGGTATCGCAACTTCGGCACCAAGCTGTGGAACGCCACGCGTTTTGCCGAGATGAACGGCGTGAAGCGCGATCCGCACTTCCTGCCCGAAACCGCATCGCTGACGATCAACCGCTGGATCCTGACCGAGCTTGCCAATACGGCGCGCGATGTGACGGCCTCGCTTGAGAACTTCCGTTTCAACGATGCCTCCGGCATTCTCTACCGTTTCGTCTGGAACCAGTTCTGCGACTGGTATCTGGAACTGCTGAAGCCGGTCTTTGGCGGTGAGGACGAAAAGGCGAAGACGGAATCACAGGCCTGCGCGGCCTATGTTCTGGATGAGATCTACAAGCTGCTGCATCCCTTCATGCCGTTCATGACGGAAGAGCTGTGGGCGCATACGGCCGGCGAGGGCGAGGAGCGGGATGACCTTCTTTGCCTTACCGACTGGCCGGTGCCGGAATTCCGCGACGATGCTTCGGCTGCGGAAATCAACTGGCTCATCGATGTCGTATCGGGCATCCGCTCAACACGCGCCGAGATGAATGTGCCGCCGGGTGCGACTGCCTCGCTGGTGGTCGTCGGCGCCAACACCTCCACCGAAGCGCGGCTTGACCGCCACGCTGCCGCCATCCGGCGCTTAGCGCGGGCCGATGAAATCCGCGCCGGGGATGTCGCGCCGAAGGGTTCGGCCCAGATCATCATCGGTGAAGCCACGGTATGCCTGCCGCTCGGCAACCTTGTCGATCTCGCGGCCGAAAAAGCCCGCCTCGAAAAGGCGATCGGCAAGGTGGATGCGGAAATGGAACGTATCGACAAGAAGCTCTCGAACGAAAAATTCGTGGCCAATGCCGATCCGGAGGTTGTGGCCACTGAACGCGAACGCAAGGCGGAACTCGAGGTGCAACTGACGAGCCTGAAGACCGCCATGCAGCGGGTGAACGAGGCGGGATAGCCCGCCATTGCCTTTCCAACAGCAAAACGCCCCGTTAATGCGGGGCGTTTTTTTGCCTTCTGTCAGGTTTAATTTCTTTTCATTGCTGCGTTGCAGCGGCGAATCATTTTCGGGAAACAGTGCGATTATTTCATCGCGATCTTCGGCCGGATAATCCGGAAAAGCGGAAAAAAACCAATAAAAACGGTCTGATAAGCGGGTTTCTTCGGGAAAATGCGACTGTGGTTATTTGGCGACATTCTCGTTGGGTTTGGCAATTTGTTTCGTTTTGTGTCAATTTTTTCGAACGGATTAGAAAAATAGCCTAAAATGATTATATAAGAAGCCAGACATAAAATTCTTACGTAAAAAAATCGCCGCATTTATGCGACAGCCGGAAACCGCGACAGATTGTCATTTGCCCTTTAGCGTTTCACTCTATCCTCGATCACATTGCCTTGATTGGGGAGAGAGATGGCAAAAACTGCAATTTTTCGCGGCGCGGTATGTTTCGTAGCCAGCATCGCGGCGGTCACGCCTTCACTGGCCGGCGGCCTTGAACGCGGCGGTTACAATATCGACCTGCTGTTTGATCCGTCCGACTATGTTCTCGATAGTTCGGCCACCTTCGTTGCGCCGCAGCGCAAGGTTGAGAATGCACGGGACAATCCGCTGAAAAGCGGGGGGGCGTTGCCGGCATCCTGGTCGACCACCGCAGACGATTCCGAAAACTATTGGTCGACACGGGTGGGCGCCAAGGCAGCCATCGGCGATTTCGGCGACTGCATGTTCGATTATTCGCAGCCGTGGGGCGCGGACCTCAACCCCGGCATCTGGCAGGGATCGAGCTACAATATCGAAACCAAGGTCAAGTCGCACAATTACGCGACGACCTGCCGCGTGAAATTCGATCTCGGCAAGGGTGATTTCTCAATCATCGGCGGCGGTTTCTATCAGGAACTCAGCGGTTATAAATATCGTCAGGTCGTTTCCCCGACAGCGCTTGGTCCCGCCTATCCCTCCCTTTATTCCGGTGTCGGTAAACTGGAGATGGAAGGTGACGGTTGGGGATGGCGTGCGGGTGTCGCCTACGAGATTCCGGAAATCGCTTTCCGCACCAGCCTCGTCTACAACAGCGCCGTCGATCACGACCTGAACGGCACGGTCGACCTCAGGAGCCTTCCAGCGGCCGGCAGCCCGGCTCTCGTCGCTTACGGCGGTAAAGTCACGCCGGTTTACGGCTCGGTCTCCATGCCTGATAGCATTGAGCTGAAGGTGCAGTCGGGTATCGCACCGAACTGGCTTGCTTTCGGTTCGGTGAAGTGGACGGACTGGAGCCAGATTCAGGTCGTGCCTTTCTGCCAGGTCGGTGTTGCCTCCTGCGTTGCCGGTGTAACCTCGCTCACCACGCTCGATCTTTATTATCGTGACGGCTGGACGGTGACCGGTGGTATTGGCCACAAGTTCAACGATCAGTGGAGCGGCGCCGTCAGCCTGACCTGGGATCGTGGCACATCGACGGTTATCGGCACACAAACCGATACGTGGATGATTGGCACCCAGGTCGTCTATTCGCCCACCCCGAACCTCGAGTTCAAGATTGCCGGTGCTCTCGGCTTGCTCACCTCGGGTGAATCTTCGATCAGCGGCAGCCGTTGCAGTTCTGGCAGTGCGGCAACCTGCGGCGATGAGGTAGGCTACAGTTTTGGCAACGATCTCGTGGCGGCCATTTCCACAGGTGTGAAGGTCAAGTTCTGACGCCATACTTCTGCTGATGCTAAAATAAAGGTCCGGTTTACCAACCGGGCCTTTTTTCATGCCCGACTATGATTCCTTCTCGATAAAATTTTCTAGGCCAGAAGTTTTGTGACGATTTGGCAACACTTTTCTGCAAGCTTGGAGCCGCGTTGGAATGTGAGCATATCTGTCCATTTCCCGCCACAAACAGAGTGCTTGGCTTCTGTTTATGGACGCGGGAATGAAAGAACATGCAGGCGTTTGATGTGGATCTCTGGAATTGCGACAAGTGAAAACGGGTTTGGATTCAGGGTTTAAGCAAGTAATACGGGAATTTGGTCCGGATTTTTTGTTTGGCGCTGATCGGCAGATGGTGAAACGCCGTTATATTGCCGGAAATTATGCCTATATCTGTTTCACTGAAAATTTGGAGCAATTACCGCAAGAGGCCACCGGCAGTGCGCTGGAAAGTGCTGCCGGAAAGACGCAGTGTGTTCGAAAAATCGCGACCCGGCGGGGTTCGGCTTTGCAGTATTCCGCAAGTATTGGCTATATGCCGGGAAGAGTTATGAGAAGTTCGCCGAAATGCTGAAATGTGAAGCCAACGTTTTAAAGCCGCTCCTTATGGGCATGTTGCTTGCGTCGCTCGCAATGCCTGCCGCGGCTTTTGACATCAATGCGGGTGTGACCAAGGAATCCGGCCCCTTCGACCTGTTCAAGTTCGGCTTCAAGGCCTACAAGAACGGTAATAAGGGCGAAGCCGTCGAGGCCTATCGCTACGCGGCTGAAAAGGGCCATACCGGTTCGCGCTGGGCGCTTGCCAATATGTACGCCTTCGGTGATGGCGTCGCCAAGAACGACTTCGAAGCTTTCAAGATTTACAGCGAGATCGCCAGCCAGGGCGTCGAACCGGGTTCCGAGGATACCGGCTTTTTCGTCAACGCGCTGCTGTCTCTGGCCGACTATTACCGGCACGGCATTCCCGGCAGCCCGGTGAAAATGGACCTTTCACAGGCCCGCCAGCTTTATTTTCAGGTGGCTTCCACCTTTGGCGTTGCTGAAGCGCAGTTTCGGCTGGCGGAGATGATTCTGGCCGGCGAGGGCGGCCGGACCGATGTGCAGCAGGCCAAGAAGTGGCTCAATCAGGCGCGCAAGCACGGCCATGCCGGCGCCATGTCGATTTTCGGCAATCTGATCTTCCAGGAAGGCCAGGCCGCGCAGGGGCTGGCCTTCATGACGGCGGCGCTCGACAAATGTACGGCGGTGGACTGCACCTGGATCCAGAGCCTGCAGGAACAGGCATTTTCACTGGCGGGCGAGAATGATCGCCGCGCGGCCATCGCGATGGCGCAGAACATGCAGATCGACGATTCCAATTAAGATGATGTCAGCTGAGGCGAATTCTTGTCGTCTGAGGAGAGCCGGTCAGTCGACCGGCCGAAAATCGAAATAACCGCAGACCGGCACGTGGTCGGACGGTTTTTCCCATGCCCGCACGTGTTTTTCGATGCTGACCGATTGCAGCCTGTCGGCCGCTTCCGCCGATAGCATCAGATGATCGATCCGGATGCCGTTGTTTTTCGGCCATGCGCCGGCCTGGTAGTCCCAAAAGGAATATAGTCCGGCTTCATCTGTGGTTGCACGGGCAGCATCGGTGAAGCCCAGATTTTCCAGCTTGCGGAAGGCCGCGCGCGTCTGCGGCAGGAACAAAGCGTCACCTTCCCACACGCGTGGGTCGTGGCAATCGAAGGGCTCGGGGATGACGTTGTAATCGCCGGCCAGAATAAGCGGTTCCTCCAGCGCGAGGCGATCTTCGGCAAAACGGCGCAGCCGTTCCATCCAGGCGAGCTTGTAGGGATATTTGACCGGATCGTCAGGCGGATTGCCGTTCGGCAAATAAAGCGAGCAGACGCGGATCGCGCCACCGTTAACGGAGAACACGCCTTCGATGAAACGCGCCTGTTCGTCGGCATCGTCACCCGGCAGGCCGCGATTGACCTCGTCCGGCTTCACTTTCGAGAGCAGGGCGACGCCGTTGAAACCTTTCTGGCCGTGGGTCTCGATATGATAACCGAGCGCTTCCAGCTCCAGGCGGGGAAAGCCTTCATCAACCGACTTGATTTCCTGAAGGCAGGCGATGTCAGGCGATGAATCCTTCAGCCACTGGCAGAGGTTTTCGATACGCGCCTTGACGCCATTGATGTTCCAGGTGGCAATCTTCATCGGAGTTTCCCTTTTGTGAGGGTACTTTTACCCGATGCAAAAGCGATTGCCACCGTTTTTGGAAACGGCCGGTACGGAAGTCGTGGAAAGATATGTCAGATCGAGAAGCTGGTGCCGCAGCCGCAGCTTGCCACCGCATTGGGGTTCTTGATCTGGAAGGACTGGCCGAGCAGATTATCGACGAAGTCGATTTCGGAGCCGGCCATGTAGATGACAGACATGCTGTCGATCAGCACTTTGGCGTCGCCGCGCGCAATCACGATGTCGTCATCCGCGGGGTCTTCCGCCAGATCGAACTTGTAGGAGAAGCCGGAGCAGCCGCCGCCTTCCACCGAAACGCGCAAGGCCTGCTTGCCCGCATCCGCTGCGACGATCTGTGCTATCCGCTTTGCTGCGGCTTCCGAAAGGGTAATGTCTGTGTTTTCCATGTCGTTCCTCGTGCCGGGGTCAAGAACCGGAGAGCAATAGTCCTGTCGGCGTCATTATAAACCGGTCAAATAAACGGTCTATAGCGATGTTCGCAACGGTCTTTGCCGCGATGATGCTTTGCGCCGACCTTTGCGATAGGTATGAAGGGTGGATGAAAAGGTCAATGGTCTAGGCTCAAGGAAGTCACAGCCGACGTCATGGCCAGAGAACAGTACGGGTGAATGCATGATCATAGACCAGCGCGCATTGGGTTTTGGAAGTGGCGAGAGGGCGATTTTCGCTTCCGATCCATGGAGCACGCGCGGGCGTCTTTTTGCCGAAGAGGGAAGCCTGACGCGTTCGGAATTCCAGCGCGACCGGGACCGCATCGTCCACACGACAGCCTTTCGCCGCCTGAAGCACAAGACGCAGGTTTTCATCAGCCCTGACGGGGACCACTACCGCACCCGTCTTACCCATACGATCGAGGTAGCGCAGATTGCCCGTGCGCTCGCCCGCGCGCTGAAGCTGGACGAGGATCTGGCGGAAGGCGTGGCGCTGGTGCATGATTTCGGCCACACGCCCTTCGGTCACACCGGGGAAGATGCGCTGGATGCGGTGCTGTTGCCCTATGGCGGTTTCGACCACAATGCCCAGTCGCTGCGCATCGTCACCAAGCTGGAGCGTCGCTACGCCGAATATGACGGCATCAACCTGACATGGGAAACGCTCGAAGGGCTGGTCAAGCACAATGGCCCGCTGGTGAATGCCAAGGGTGAGGGCGTCAAGGGACCGGTTCCGCTGCCCATCCTCGAATATTGCGAGTTGCAGGATCTGGAGATCGGCAGCTATGCCAGCCTTGAGGCGCAGATGGCGGCGATTGCCGACGACATCGCCTATAATACCCATGATATAGATGACGGGTTGCGCGCCGGTTATCTCACCTTTGAGATGCTGGAAGAGGTGCCGTTCCTGAGTGGTCTTATGGCCGAGGTACGGGGAAAATATCCCGTGCTCGACAAGGAGCGTTTCGCCAATGAGATCATGCGTCGCCAGATCACCCATATGGTCGAAGATGTGATCGGGGTCGCGCAGAACAACCTTGCCCGTCTGAACCCGCAGAGTGCTGTCGATATCCGCGCCGCCGATTTCACCGTTGCGACGTTTTCGCCCGAGATGGCCGAGACCGACCGGCAGATCAAGAAGCTGTTGTTCGGCCATATCTACCGGCACCCGGAAATCATGCGCATCCGGGCTGGTGCGACGCAGATCGTTACCGACCTTTTCCACCGTTATATGGAGACGCCGGCGGAGATGCAGAGTCACTACTGGGTGGACAGCATTTCCGGCATGAGCGAGGCCGCAAAAGCCCGGCACGTGGGCGATTATCTGGCCGGTATGACCGATAGTTATGCACTGCGCAGCCACCAGCGGCTGTTTGACCACACCCCCGATTTGCGATAGGGCAGCGGGCGATCGCGAAGCCGACCCGGTTATGACGACCGGACATAAACAGAAGCCCTTCGCGCAGGTTGGAACGATGAACATTTTTGCTGATTTCGATACCAGGATCAAAAACGCGCTCGAGACCCTCGATATCGTGAAAGAGAACCGCGACAAGGTCGATTTCAGTCGAATTACCGTCGAATCCCCGCGTGATCTGAGCCATGGTGATGTCGCAACCAATGCGGCGATGGTGCTGGCCAAGCCGCTCGGCACCAATCCGCGGGCGCTCGCCGAACTCATCGTGCCGGCACTTCAGGCCGACGGCGATGTCGACAGCGTCAATGTCGCGGGTCCCGGCTTCATCAATCTCAAGGTCTCGGTCGGTTACTGGCAGCGTCTGCTTGCCGACATGATCGGCCAGGGCATCGATTTCGGTCGCTCGAAGGTCGGCACGGGCCAGAAGATCAACGTCGAATACGTCTCCGCCAACCCCACCGGCCCGATGCATGTCGGCCATTGCCGTGGCGCCGTGGTGGGTGACACGCTGGCGAACCTGCTCGCATTCGCGGGCTATGGCGTGACCAAGGAATATTACATCAACGATGCTGGCTCGCAGATCGACGTGCTGGCGCGTTCTGTCTTCCTGCGTTACCGCGAAGCGTTGGGTGAAGATATCGGCGCCATTCCGTCGGGCTTCTACCCCGGCGACTACCTCGTTCCCGTCGGCCAGGCGCTGGCGGATGAATATGGCATCAAGCTGCGCGCCATGCCCGAGGAAAAGTGGATGCCGATCGTCAAGGACAAGGCGATAGATGCGATGATGGCGATGATCCGCGAGGATCTTGCGCTTCTCAACGTCCGGCATGACATGTTCTTCTCGGAGCGCACGCTGCATGAGGGCAATGGTGGCCCCATTCTCTCGGCCATCAACGATCTGACCTTCAAGGGCCATGTCTACAAGGGCACGCTGCCGCCGCCGAAGGGCGAATTGCCTGACGACTGGGAAGATCGCGAGCAGACGTTGTTCCGTTCGACCGAAGTAGGCGACGACATGGACCGCGCGCTGATGAAATCGGATGGTTCCTACACCTATTTCGCCGCCGACGTCGCCTATTTCAAAAACAAGTTCGATCGTGGTTTTTCCGAGATGATCTATGTGCTCGGCGCTGACCATGGCGGTTATGTGAAGCGGCTGGAAGCGGTTGCGCGCGCTGTCTCCGAGGGCAAGTCGAAGCTGACCGTGCTTTTGTGCCAGCTCGTCAAACTGTTCCGTGATGGCGAGCCGGTGAAGATGTCGAAGCGCTCCGGCGACTTCGTCACGCTGCGCGATGTTGTCGACGAAGTGGGTCGCGATCCGGTGCGATTCATGATGCTCTATCGGAAGAATTCCGAGCCGCTGGACTTCGATTTCGCGAAAGTGACCGAACAATCGAAGGATAATCCGGTCTTTTACGTGCAATATGCACATGCCCGCTCACAGTCGATCTTCCGGCAGGCGCGGGAAGCGTTTCCGGGGCTTGCTCCCTCTGCGGAAGACATGGCGGCCTCTGTGGCTTTGATTAGCGATATCAACGAGTTACAGCTGGTTGCGAAGCTTGCCGAATATCCGCGTCTGATCGAGTCGGCGGCCCTTTCGCATGAGCCGCACCGGCTTGCTTTTTACCTCTATGATCTGGCCAGTTCCTTCCATGGACACTGGAACAAGGGCAAAGACCAACCGGAATTACGTTTTATTAACGATAAAAACCGAGAATTGAGCATTGCCAGACTTGGGCTGGTGAATGCTGTCGCGAATGTTTTGAAGTCTGGCCTTACGCTTTTGGGAGCGGACGCACCTGACGAAATGCGATAACATATCACCATTATTTGCTCACAATACGCTGGCAAGAGCTGCAATGCGTAGATGGTGGAACACGTAATGGTCGAAAAAAATGTCGCGTATAACCGGGACGCCCGGTCCGAAGGGTTCGCTGACAACGATCCTCTGGCAGAATTGGCGCGTATCGTCGGTTTCGATGAGCGTCCTTCGCATGCGGGTTCTGCGGCTGCGCCAGCCTCTGCCCGCCGCGAACCCGAATTTAATCTCGAAGACGAGTTGCTTCGGGAGTTCGAGGTTTATGATGCGCCGCACGCCGATCCCGTGGTTCTTGATCCGGCAAACGATGTTCGTGCGGGCATCCACCCCAACGATTTCATGCAGCGCGTCGAATCTGTCTTCGCCCGCCGCGAGCCTGAGCTTGAGCCCGCTGCCGCGCCCGAGACGCAGTACGCGCCGGAGCTGACGCACGCCCCCGAGGAAATGGCGCAGCCGCTTCCGGAGGTCGATAACGCCTATATTCACAATTACGTCGAAACCTCGACGCAGGACATTCGCGCGGATTTCCGCGACGATGCCGGTGCGTTTGCAGAAGTTTTCGATGTGCATTCGCACCAGCCGCGTGCCGCCGAGCCGATGGATTACCAGCAGGTCGCCCAGCATGTCGCATGGGAAGAGCCGCAGGCAGCAGAGCCGGCAAAGCCCGAATGGCACGCCATGCCGGAGCTTCCGGCCGATGTATCGAGCAATGTTTCGTCTTCCACGCACGGTTATGTGCCGGAGCCGCAGTCCTTCGATCTTGCCGACGAGGTAGAGATCGCGGTCGCTGAGGAAGCACCCGTTTCCGTGCGCCCGCCCTCGCATGGCGGCCGTTCTTCGCTGGAATTTTCCAGCCTGCGCCTGCCGCTTGCCAATTTCGGTGCACGTCGCGATGTTTCGTCCGCCGATCCGCGACGGGTTGAGCCGAGGTCCGAACGGCAGCCTGCTGCCCGGATCGAGCCGCAGGTCGAACCCGCGCCAGCGCTGGCGCCTGCCACCATTCAGGCGGAAGAGACCGCGCCTGCCTTCGCACCCTCGGTCGCGGAGACCTTCACGCCTGCTGCGCAACCTGTGATGCCTCCGGTCGCCCAGCAGCCGGCTGCGACCAATCTGTCGGCGATGGACGAGCTGATCTACGACGTTGCGAAATATTCCATTCCCGGTCGCGGTGAAGAGCCGGTCGTGCAGTCCGCGCCCGTCGTTCAGGCGGCCAGGATCGAGCCGCCGGTGGCTGTCGCAACGCCAGTTGTGGCGACGCCCGTTGCCGCATCGTCCGTGCGGGCAACGCCGGTTGCCCCTGCCGTATCCGCGGCACCTGTTCAGGAACTGGACTTTGCGGATTTCGCCGGTTTCAACGACGATGATTTCGAGCTGGCGCTCGACGATCTCGACCTTGATCTCGACCTGTCGGAAATCGCTGAAGCCGAGGTTGCTCCTGCGCCTGCGCCCCAACCCGTTCGCCAGCAGCCGGTTGCTCCGGTGGTGGCCGCTGCGCCCCAGCCGGTGAGGGAACAGCCGGCGCCTCAACCGCGCGCCGCAACCATGTCCGCGCCCATCGCGATGGCAGCTGCGCCCGTTCAGCCGCGCCCGGCCGTCGCCGCGCCGCAGCCGGCCGAGCCGCAGACGCTGGAAAGCCTGCCTTTCGATCCTTCACAGATCGGCGAGACGGAAGAACACCCGGAAACCATTATCGAGATGGATGTTCCGGAATTACCGGTCGGGGTTTTCGAACCCAAGCCAGCGCCGCGCCGTCACGAGGAAGATCTCGATATCGATACCGAGCTTGCGACGCTGTTTGCGCCTGCAGTTGCCGGCGGTCTTGACCGCCACAAACACGCGGAAAACCGTGCTGCTGCCCCGCAGGCGCGCGCCGTGCAGGCTCCGGAAGACGCCGATGAATTCGAGCGGGCTCTGGAAGAGGACTTCCGCCGCTCCATGCAGGAGGCTGCGGCGTCCCGTGGCAATGCATCACGCGATGCCGAGAATACCTATGTCGATCATCAGGCGGCCTATCGCGACGAAGATGAACGCAGCGGTCGCCGCTGGATCATGCCGGTGGCGGCTGCCATCGGTCTGGTGCTTATCGGTGGTGGTGTTTACGCGCTGATTTCCGGCGGCTCCTCCAGCACCGGTTCGAATGGCGCGCCGGTCATCATTTCCGCCGACAACGATCCGATGAAGGTTGTGCCGGAAAATCCGGGCGGCCGCATCGTGCCCAATCAGGACAAGGCGGTTTATGACCGTGTTGCCGGCGGCAGCGCAGCCGATCCGAAGCAGCCGGCGCTGATTTCCAGCAACGAACAGCCGGTGGATGTGGTTCAGCGCACGCTCATCCCTGAACAATTGCCGCTTGAAGGTGAAAACGACGCAGATATGGAAGCCGCCGGCACACCGGTTGGCGAGACCGAAGATCCGCGCCTGCTTTCGCCGGAAGAAAAGGCCGCGCAGAACGAAGGTGCTGGCGCAACGGGTGTTTCGCCGCGCAAGGTCCGCACCATGATCGTCAAGCCGGATGGTACGCTGGTCGCCCAAGAAGTGGACGTACCGGCAGCCCAGCCGCCTAAGGCCGACAGGGTTGCAGAGCTTGCCGCACCGCAGACCGCCAAGCCGGGTGAGGGCGCTCCCGCCGTCATCGCCGCTTCGCGGGTTCCGGTGGCGCCCGAGCAGGCTGCAAAGCCGCAGGTCAACACGCCTGCTGCAGCGTCTACGCCGGCCTCGCAGTCTGCAGCGCCGCTTCCTTCGGCGCGTCCGTCTTCCCAGCCTGCCAATGTGGTGGCAACGGTTACCAATCAGGGCAATGTCCGCCCGGCAGCGACCACTCCGGCCCAGCCGCAGGCAACGCAACAGCAGACGGCTGCCGCAACACCCGCCGCAACCAGCACGCCTTCGGCCGGTGGTTACTACATCCAGATCGCGTCGCTGCCGAGCCAGGCCGAGGCCCAGAAGTCCTACCAGAACATGTCGGCCAAGTTCGGTTCGGTCATCGGTGGACGCGGCGTCGACATCAAGGCGGCTGAAATTGCCGGCAAGGGCACATTCTACCGCGTCCGCATCCCGGCCGGTGACAAGAACGAAGCCGTGGCGCTTTGCGAAAAGTTCCGCTCGGCCGGCGGCAGCTGCCTGGTGGCACGCTGATAGCGGCCGATCTGGCTTCGTGACGATTGGGGCTGCCGAGTGAGGCAGCCCTTTGAAATATCTGGACCTCCTGCAAACTCGACGTCATCCTCGGGCTTGACCCGAGGATCCACTGCCGCCTGAATGGATCCTCGGGTCAAGCCCGAGGATGACGGCGGTGAGGTTGGCGGACCGTTGTCGTACGCCTGACGGCGCAGCCTCTTTTATCCTCCATCTCTTTCCCCTTGCGAGCGTGACACCATGACCGATTGCAAAGCTATGATCCTCGGATGCAGCGGGCTTTCGCTGACCGCCGACGAGATTGCCCTTTACCGTGACCAAAAGCCCTGGGGCTTCATCCTGTTCGGCCGCAACATCGGCGAACCGCAGCAGATCACCGATCTCGTCGCCTCGATGCGTGATGCCGTCGGGAGGCCGGAGGCTCCGGTGCTGATCGATCAGGAGGGCGGGCGCGTCCAGCGCATCAAGCCGCCGATCCTGCAAGCCTATCCGAATGCCCGCATTCTCGGCGAAATCTACGAGCGCGACCGCGAGGAAGGCCTGCGCGCCGCCTGGCTGATGTCGCGTCTGCATGCCTTTGACCTGATGAAATTCGGCATCAATGTCGATTGCCTGCCGGTGCTTGACGTGCCGGTGGAGGGCGCCAGCAACGTCATCGGCAACCGCGCCTATGGCTATTCGCCGACCATGGTTGCCGAGATGGGGCAGGCGGCTGCCGACGGGCTGAAAGCGGGCGGCATGTTGCCCGTCATGAAACATATGCCCGGCCACGGGCGCGGCATGGTCGATTCTCATCATGATCTACCGGTTGTCGATGTGCCGCTCGACGAGCTGGACGCCCATGATTTCGTACCGTTCCGGGCGCTTAACCGCGAATTGATGGCGATGAGCGCACATCTGGTCTTCAACGCCGTTGACCGCGAACGGCCGGCTACCACCTCGGCGAAGGTGATCGAAGAGATCATTCGCGGCCGGATCGGCTTTGACGGGTTGCTGATGTCCGACGACAGCTCCATGAATGCGCTGAAGGGCACGCTTGGCGAAAGGGCTGCGAATATTGTTGCGGGCGGTTGCGATATAGTCTTGCATTGCAACGGCGTGATGGGTGAAATGCTTGAGGTCGTGAAGGAAGTTCCCGTTCTTTCCGGCCGTTCGCTGGAGCGGGTCCGGGCCGTGGAGGCAGGTTTCCCCGCTGCTGACACCGCCGACGAAGCTGAACTGAGAGCTGAATTCAACGCCATGTGGGCCGTTTCCTGACGATCGGGCGGCGGTCGCCCACTCGGGATCACAGGCCGGACGCCCGGCGGATGGAACAATGGCCGCAGACAAGTCTCGCAATTTACCGCCGATGGACAAGCTCTGGCAGGATGTGACGCCGGAGCGGCTGACGGGCGAGGCCGGGCTGGTCATCGATGTCGCGGGTTTCGAAGGCCCGCTCGATCTGCTGCTGCACCTTGCCCGCACGCAGAAGGTCGATCTGTCGCGCATTTCGGTGCTGGCGCTTGCCGAGCAATATCTGCAATTCGTGGAAAGCGCACGCCGCGTGCGCATCGAGCTGGCCGCCGATTATCTGGTCATGGCGGCGTGGCTCGCCTTCCTCAAATCCAAGCTGCTCATTCCGCAACAGGCGAAGGATGACGGCCCCTCAGGTGAGGAAATGGCCGCGACATTGGCCTTCCGCCTCAAACGCCTGGAAGCGATGCGCGAGGCGGCCGAAAGGCTCGTCAACCGCGCCCAGCTTGGCCGCGATGTTTTTGCCCGTGGGGCGCCGGAGCATATTCCGCATATCAACCGTTCGGCCTACGAGGCCAATCTCTACGATCTTCTGAGCGCCTATGCCAATCTGCGGCAGAGGCAGGCCATCACCCAGGTCACCATCGAAAAGCGGCAGGTCTGGTCGCTGGTTGAGGCGCGCGAGCTTCTCAACAGTCTCCTCGGCGATGTCGGCGAATGGACGGTGCTCGATCAATATCTGCTGCAATATGTGCCCGATCCCGCCATGCGGGTAACGGCCATCGCCAGCGCCTTTGCCGCCTCGCTGGAGCTGGTGCGCGAGGGATCGTTACAAATCCGGCAGGACGGTGCGTTTCAGCCGATCTATATGCGCAGGGGCGAAAGAGACGATCGCGCGGTGAATGCCGAAAGGACCAATGATGACGAATGATGACGAAGCCGGCGAGGTATTGATCGTGACAGATGGGGTGGAGCCCGAACCCACGATATTTTCCGAGCGTCAGCTGAAGGAGGCTGAGCGTATCACCGAGGCGCTGATTTTCGCCTCGGCCGAGCCGGTTTCCATCGGCTTCATCGCCGAGCGTCTGCCGCGCGGCATGGATGTCGTCACCATTCTGCACCAGTTGAAGGCCGCCTATGGCGACCGGGGTGTCAATCTCGTGCAGGTAGGCGGGCAATGGGCCTTCCGCACGGCGGGCGACCTCTCCTTCGTCATCCGCACGGAGGAGAAGGAACCGAAGAAGCTGTCGCGCGCGGCGCTGGAAGTTCTGGCGATCATAGCGTATCATCAGCCGGTGACACGCGCCGAAATCGAGGAAATCCGCGGTGTGCAGACCTCACGCGGTACGCTCGATGTGCTGATGGAGGCGGGCTGGGTGCGTTTCCGCGGTCGCAGGCGCACACCGGGCAGGCCGGTGACGATCGGCACCACGGTGGAGTTTCTCGATCATTTCGGCCTTGAGGAGCTACGGGATCTGCCGGGCCTTGAGGAGTTGAAAGGCGCGGGGCTGCTTTCCGGTCGTATCCCGTCCAATTTCGGCATTCCCCTGCCGATGATGAGCGACGAATTGCGTGAAGACGAAGACCCGATCACGCAGCTCGATCTGGAGGAGCTGGGCCTGCTTGCGCCGGGCGGCGGCGATGGTGATGATTGATATCGCCGTCAGCGGATGACAGGACGCAAAAACTTTATGCTCACACCTTGTTGACGCGACAATTTGTTGTTTGAAAAAGCCTTTCAAACGTCTTACATCGTCTGAAAGCGAAATTCAGGAGTTGCAGTTATGGGTTCTTTTAGTGTGTGGCATTGGCTCATCGTGCTGGTGATCGTTCTCGTCCTCTTCGGACGTGGCAAGATCCCGGAATTGATGGGTGATGTCGCGAAGGGCATCAAGAGCTTCAAGAAGGGCATTGCTGACGAAGACCAGACGCCGCCTCCGGCCGATGCAAACTCTCCTGCCAATGCGAAGACCGTCGACCACAAGGCTGACGAGATCAAGTAAGCGGCTTTGAAGCTGCTTGTTTTGAGACGGCGCTAGGGTCTCGGGAGCATATTGATGTTAGATATCGGCTGGAGTGAGCTTCTGGTGATTGCGGTCGTGTTGATCGTGGTTGTCGGGCCGAAAGACTTGCCGCCCATGATCCGCGCCTTCGGTAAAACGATGGCCGGCCTTCGCAAGATGGCGGGGGATTTCCGCACGCAGTTCGACGAGGCCTTGAAAGAGGCCGACATGGACGATGTGCGCCAGACGATCTCCGATGTCCGCAATCTCAACCCCACCAACTCGCTGCGCGATGCGATGAACCCGCTTCGCCAGCTGGGCAACGAGATCAAGTCCGATCTCCAGAAGGCGACGGCGGCGCCCGATGGCCTGTCGTCCACCCCGGCACCCGCGACGAGCGAGCCGGTTGCGCCGCTGGTCAGCGTGCCGGAACCGGAAATGAAACTTCCGGACACGCCGCCTTCAGTGGTTTCCACGCCTGCGGCGTCCGCGCCGGTTACTCCTGTTGCTGCTGCGGAGACGAAGCCGAAGCGCGCACGTGCGAAATCGATTGCGACGGTTGAGGCAGAGGCGGTTGCCGCCAAGCCGAAGCGTGCCGTCCGCACCAAGGCGGACGCAGCACCGCAAGCCATTGCCTCTCCCGCAGCCGGCGAACCAGCCGTTTCGCAATCTTCCGTGAAGGCTGTCGCCAAAAAGGCAGCCGTCAAGAAAGCGGCAGCGGACAAGGCTGTTGTGGTGGCTGACGCCAAACCGGCAAGAACCAAGGCTGCAAAGCCGAAAAAGGATGAAGCATGAGCGGCGATACCGAAGATAAGCCACAGCCGCTTATCGAGCACCTCATGGAGTTGCGCACCCGGCTGATCTGGTCGCTCGGCGCATTCTTCATCGCCTTCATCGGCTGTTTTGCGGTGGCCAAGCACCTCTTCAACCTGCTTGTCATTCCCTATAAATGGGCAGTGCTCTGGGCCGGGCTCGATGTGACGAAATCGTCGCTGATCTATACCGCGCCGCAGGAATTTTTCTTCACGCAGATCAAGGTCGCCATGTTCGGCGCAATGGTCATCTCCTTTCCGGTGATCGCCTCGCAGCTTTATAAATTCGTCGCACCCGGTCTCTACAAGAACGAACGCGCCGCCTTCCTGCCGTTCCTCATCGCGTCGCCGATCCTTTTCCTCATCGGTGCTGCGCTCGTCTATTTCTTCTTCACGCCCATGGTCATGTGGTTCTTCCTCGCCATGCAGCAATTACCTGAAGATGGCGAGGTGGCGATTTCGCTGATGCCGAAGGTATCGGAATATCTGAGCCTCATCATGACGCTGGTGCTGTCTTTCGGTCTGGTGTTCCAGCTGCCGGTCGTCACCACGCTTCTGGCCCGCGTCGGCATTCTGACCAGCGACTGGCTGCGGGAAAAGCGCAAGTTCGCCATCGTGCTCGCCTTCGTGGTCGCCGCGGTGCTGACGCCGCCTGATCCCATGTCCCAGATCGGTCTTGCGCTGCCTGCGATCATTCTCTACGAGATTTCCATCTACATGGCTCGACTCGTGGAGAGGAAACGTGCGGCGGAATCCAAAAGCACGGAGCTGGAAGAGACCTGAGCCTTTGCGAAGGTTTCCCCCGCTCACAAATCTCTTCGCGCCGGGCCTTTGCCCGGCGTTTTGCTGAGGGCAATGCAACAACGGTCTGGAACGACGATGCACGACATTAAATGGATACGCGAAAACCCCGAAGCCTTCGATGCGGCTCTTGCACGCCGTGGCGTGGAGCCTGCCGCGAGCGGCCTGATCGCCCTTGATGAAAAGCGCCGTTCCGTTATCCAGTCCCTGCAGGACATGCAGTCCCGCCGCAATGCCGCCTCCAAGGAAATCGGTGCCGCCATGGCGCAGAAGAACATGGAGCTTGCGGAAAAGCTGAAGGCAGAAGTCGCCGACATCAAGGAAAACATGCCGCGCGCCGAGGAGGAGGACCGCCAGGTCACCGCCGAGCTGAACGATGCTTTGTCGCGCCTGCCGAACATGCCTTTCGACGACGTGCCTGATGGCAAGGACGAGCACGACAATGTCGTTGCCCGCGTGGTCGGCCAGAAGCCCGGCTGGAACCATGAGGCAAAGGAGCATTTTGAGATCGGCGAAGCGCTCGGTTACATGGATTTCGAACGCGCCGCCAAGCTTTCCGGCTCGCGCTTCACCGTTCTGACCAGCCAGCTGGCGCGTCTGGAGCGGGCGCTCGGCCAGTTCATGATCGATCTGCACACCAGCGAACATGGCTATACCGAAGTGTCCTCGCCGCTGATGGTGCGCGACGAAGCGATGTTCGGCACCGGGCAATTGCCGAAGTTTTCCGAGGACCTGTTCAAGACCACCGATGGCCGCTGGCTGATCCCGACGGCGGAAGTGACGCTGACCAACCTCGTGTCAGGCGAAATTCTCGATCAGGAAAAGCTGCCGCTGCGCTTCACCGCGCTGACCCCGTCCTTCCGTTCGGAAGCGGGTTCGGCCGGTCGCGACACGCGCGGCATGCTGCGCCAGCACCAGTTCTGGAAATGCGAGCTTGTCTCCATCACCGATGCGGAAAGTGCTGTCGCCGAGCATGAGCGCATGACGGCCTGCGCCGAAGAAGTGCTGAAGCGTCTGGGCTTACATTTCCGCACCATGACGCTGTGCACCGGCGATATGGGTTTTGGCGCGCGCAAGACCTACGATCTGGAAGTGTGGCTGCCGGGTCAGGACACCTATCGTGAAATCTCGTCCTGCTCGGTCTGCGGCGATTTCCAGGGCCGGCGCATGAATGCGCGTTATCGCGGCAAGGACGACAAGGCGACGAAGTTCGTGCACACGCTGAACGGCTCCGGTACGGCTGTCGGCCGCTGCCTCATCGCGGTTCTCGAAAATTATCTGAACGAGGACGGTTCCGTCACAATTCCAGACGTGCTGCTGCCCTATATGGGCGGTCTGACACGCATCGAGAAGGCGGCCTGAGTTCTGATGTTTCCGTCATTCCGGCCCTGAGCCGGAATCCAGTCAGCCCAAGTCCTTGGGCTGGAAGGACTCTTCCCGAAGCGCAGACGCGCGTCGACTGGATCCCGGCTCAAGCCGGGATGACGGTTGAGGGAGTGCTCCGTACCTGAACCAAAATGAATAGTGGGAGGAAAACATGCGGATTTTGCTGACCAATGACGACGGTATCCACGCCGAGGGTTTGGCCGTGCTGGAGCGTATCGCCCGCACGCTGTCGGACGATGTCTGGATCGTCGCGCCCGAGACCGACCAGAGCGGCCTCGCTCATTCGCTGACGCTTTCCGAACCGCTGCGCCTGCGAAAAGTGTCCGACAAACATTATGCGCTGCGCGGCACACCGACCGATTGCGTCATCATGGGCATTCGCGAAGTTCTGCCGGAGAAGCCCGACCTCGTGCTGTCAGGCGTCAATGCCGGTGCCAACATGGCCGATGACGTGACCTATTCCGGCACCATTGCCGGCGCCATCGAGGGCACCCTGCAGGGCGTGCGTTCCTTCGCGCTCAGCCAGGCCTTCAGCCATGCTGACGGCCGTGTCGTGCCGTGGGAAGTCGCCGAAACCTATGCGCCGGATCTTCTGCGCAAGCTGATGAATGTCGATCTGCCTGATGGCACCTTCCTCAATCTCAATTTCCCCAATTGCGCGCCCAAGGATGTGCAGGGCGTTTCCGTGACCGGGCAGGGCAAGCTCGATTTCGGCCTGACCGTGGAAGAACGACAGGACGGCCGCGGTTTCCCCTATTACTGGCTGCGCTTCGGCGAGCGTCTTGGTACCTTCCGCGAAGGCACCGATATCCATGCCCTGAAGCACGGCAAGATTTCGGTTACGCCGCTTAAGCTTGACCTGACGGATTACTCGGTAAAGGATCGGGTTGCGCAAGCACTTGGATTCGGAGTCGCCGATTGAAATCCGCCATGGTCGAAAAGGAAGGTTTTGCCGCTCTCGTTCTCCGTCTGCGGGGCGAGGGGATTTCCGACCTCGACCTGTTGACGGCGGTCGAGCAGACGCCACGTTCCAAATTCGTACCGCCGCAATTTGCTGCCGACGCCTATTCCAGCCGCACGATCCCGATCGACTGCGGCGCCTTCATGGAAGGCGCCGACATGGCGGTGAAAATCCTTGCCCGCCTGCAGGTCAAGCCCGGCCAGCGAGTGCTGGAAATCGGTACCGGCAGCGGTTTCATGACCGCGATCATGGCCCGTCGGGTGGAGCGTGTGTTTTCGCTGGAGCGATACAAGACGCTGGTGCAGGCGGCGCAGAACTGTCTGGACGATCTTTCCATCCGCAATGTCGTCATCCGCCAGGCGGATGGCAGCAACGGCCTTGTCGGCGAAGGCACGTTCGACCGTATCGTCTCCACAGCCGCCTTCACCACCATGCCCCGTTTTTTCGCCGAACAGATCGTATCGGGCGGCATGATGATCGCGCCGATCATCGTTGAGGGTGATCGCTGCGTGATGACCCGCTTCTCCAAGACCGGCAGCCGCTTCGAAAAGGAAGAGCTGTTCGAGGCGCCTTATCTGCCGCTCAGCACCCATATTGCCCGGCATTTGTGACGAAATGAAAATTTTGAAGGCAATTCATTTTTGTCTTCTAATGTTCTGAATTATCGCAACTATCTGATTTTCAATATCATTATTGCCTCAGCATGACGCATCCGGTTTTCGTCATGGTTATCGAAGTGTCAAAAAAGCACTGAGAGGCTTAACGTTTTAACGGCGTGGTAACACTAACGCGCTTTAATCATAAACATCGACGCATGGTTTTCCCCACCTCGGGAAATGGGCCTTGCAAGAAGTGAAATTTGTGCCGGATCGGTTTCGATGCGGCGGGTTGGCGTCAGTGTAGATCGAGTCATGCGTATGAGACATTCGTCTAAAATCGGAAAATCAGTCGCAAAAATGTTCGCAGCGGCATTGCTGGCAAGCGTCGCAACGGGCTGTAGCTCGGATGCAACGCGGTTCGGCGGCCTCTTTTCCAGTGGACCGGACAAGATGACCACGGCGTCAATTCCAGCCCGTCAGGGTGGTGGTGCTTATGCGCAGGCCCCGGTTCCGCAGGGCGACATGAACGGCGGTTATGCTTCCGCCGCGCCGCAGGGCGGTTACGCCAACCAGAACATGGCGGGCAATTCCTATCCGCAGTCCGGCGGTTACGGCGGCGGCGTCCAGCCGTCCACGGCCCGCTCGGCTTCGGCCTCTCCGGTGCAGCGCTCTGAACTGTCGGCACCGTCGGCAGTGGCAAGCCGCGATCCGGCGACGCGCAACGAAGCCATGGCTCAGCCTTTCCCGTCTGCACAGCGACAAGCCGCACCTTCTCTGGCAGCACCTGCCCGCCAGGCAGCCGCGCCCGTCGCCGACAATCTGACAACCGCAACCGTTCGTTCCGACAAGAATGGCTGGCATACGGATGGCGCTTCCTCCGTGACCCTGCGTCCCGGCGAAAGCATCACCACCATTTCCAACCGCTACGGCGTCCCGGAAAAGGAACTGCTGCGGGTCAATGGCCTGAAGTCCGCGTCTTCGGCGCAGGCCGGACAGTCGATCCTCATTCCGAAATTTGGCCAGGTGCGCAACGCCGCCAAGGACGCGGCCGGCAATATCGCGCTGAACCGCAATGGCGACCAGCCGACGCCGCTGCGCAGCCCTGAGGGCAATGTTGCCGTGCTGCCGTCGCAGGCTGCCGCCCGTGACAAGATTTCCTCCGAGGCTGGCAAGCTGACGCCTCCCGGTGGCAAGCCACTGCCGCCGACCGGTGGTTACAAGGTTCAGCCGGGCGACAGCCTGGCGAAGATCGCCCGTGAAAACGGCGTCTCGGTTGCCGCGCTGAAGGCCGCAAACGGTCTTTCCAACGAAAGCATCCGTGTCGGCCAGACACTGTCCATGCCGGGCGCCGGCACTGACAACGTCAAGACGGCCTCGGTTCCCGCCAAGGAAGCGGCCAAGGCAGTCGAGACCGCCTCCGCCAAGCCGGAGCCCTACAAGGCCCCTGCCGCTGCTGCCGCGACTATTCCTGCCGCGCCGGCTGCCACGGCAAGTGTCAGCGATATCGAAAAGAAGTCCGACATGGCTTCTCTCGCTCCGGAATCAACCGGCATCGGCAAATATCGCTGGCCGGTTCGCGGCGCGGTCATCAACAATTTCGGTGACAATGTCGAAGGCAGCCGCAATGACGGCATCAACATCTCGGTTCCCGAGGGTACGCCGATCAAGGCCGCTGAAAACGGTTTGGTCATCTATGCCGGCAACGGCCTGAAGCAACTCGGCAACACGGTGCTGGTGCGCCATGACGACGGCAAGGTCACCGTTTACGGCAACGCCGCCAATCTCGATGTCCAGCGTGGCCAGAAGGTCCAGCGTGGCCAGACCATCGCCACCTCAGGCATGACCGGCAGCGCCAAGCGTCCGCAGGTTCACTTCGAAGTTCGCAAGGATGCGACACCGGTGAACCCATCAGGTTTCCTTGAATAGGTATTGCGTCTCAAGGAATGATGAAGCCGGGTGAAGAGCCCGGCTTTTTCATTTTTGGACTGGTGTGGACGCTATGCATTGCGATCACTGCCGCGGGTTCGGTTTCTACACTTTTTTCCGGGATGCCGGCCCTGAGCTTGAGTAACGTGGTGCCCGCAGCCACGGCCTCATTCCGGAGTTTCGTCGCAAATACGAGCTACTTACGAGCTTTTCTGCTGCGCATGAGTGGCACGGGACCGCAGCATGTTAGCTAGAGACGAAGTTACAAGTTATTCGCGACGCTTTCGACACTTCGGACGCTCGATGTCGCTGACGAAAGAATGCAGTTCTCGGTCTCGTCTTCTCCGATTTTCGTGAGGTAGCTGATTAATTCAAGAAAGTCTTTATCCGGGAGACTGGTCAAAAGTTGCGGATGGTTGGTTATAATCCATTTTTGAATTTGTGCGCGAAAGCTATCTTCAGTCGTTCCATCCGACCGGAGCTCAACAGCTTTTACGTAAAATGGCGCGATGATAGTTGTGGTAAATCGTATACCGGTAGCACTCTTGGCGCTGTCTGGGACGCATTCGAAGATCGCGACCTCTAGTCGTTTTAGGGTGGTTTGCGGATCAGCACGATAATTCGCCAATACCCGTTTGGAATCTTCGACATTAGGTACTTTGATCGTGGCAATTACGCCAATTGCTACAGCTGCCGTTGCGGCAATTATAAATAGGATACGCATCTTGGTCTCCATGTTGATCAAGATGATAAGTCGGAGCCTTCAAGCAATTGTATATTTTGTTTGAATATTTTTATCGAATGACAGTTCTTGCCCTGTGAGGCTTATACTTAACTACTCTGATATTTTCGTTGGGTGCAGCGATAGGCGCTTCGCCGGAACGCAAACTAAGGCCGCACCAACCCAACCGTCTTCTCGATGAAGTCGGCAATCCTCGCGGTATCGTCGAGATCGAAAACGGGGAGGGCCGTGTCCGCTACCTCATGATCGGCGGCAATTGCGATGATATGCGGATCGAGCGGCGCAAGCGGTTCGGTTTTCATCGCTTCCAGCCGGCGCGCCTCGATCTTCGGCACGGGCTCGTATTTATAACCTTCGATCAGCACGAGATCGCAGGGGGCGAGGCGGGAGAGGATGGCCTCGAAGGACGGCTCGGGTTCGCCGCGCAATTCATGCATGATGGCGAAACGGGTGCCGGAAACGATGGTGACCTCATGCGCGCCGGCCTGCCGGTGACGCCAGCTATCGGCACCCACCTTGTCGATATCGAAATCATGATGGGCGTGCTTGATGGTGGAGACGCGGTAGCCGCGCGCTGTCAGCTCGGTGACGATGCGCACCGCAAGGCCGGTCTTGCCCGAATTTTTCCAGCCGGCAATGCCAAAGACCTTTTGTGCCGTCATGGTTGCAGCTCCATCTCTTTGTTCAACGCATTATCCTACTGGAAATGCTCCAGATGGCTACGCGCCAGCGCCAGTTCATCCGGGGTGTTGATATTGAAGAATGGGTCGAGGCTGCCCTTTGCTGTTTCCACCGGCGGGAAGGCCACGCCGATGGTGACATGCCGGGCAAGATAAGCCCGGATACGGCGGTTGGCATCGTTCTTCAGCCACTCCTCGAGATCGTCGGCAAGCGCCACCGGCCACAGCGCGAAGACGGGGTGAATCTGGCCGCTCGAGGCAGCGATGACGATCGTATTGTCCGATATGTGTTCGCAAAGCCGGGCGACGAGATCGTCTGGAAAGAACGGGCTGTCGGCAGGTGCCGTCAGGAAATGGCTGCCGGTGGCCTCGCGATTGCGGAAATGCCGCATGCCGGCCAGAACACCCGCAAGTGGCCCGGCATGGCCGTTCAGCGTATCGGGCAGCAGCGGCAGGCCGAAAGTGTCCGCCCAGCCGCCCTTGTCTTTGGTGGCGGCATTGATGGTGACATCCGAGACCTGTGGCGCGATGCGGCGCACAACGTGAGAAAGCAGCGGTGCATCGCCCAACATCACCATTGCCTTGTTGCTACCCATGCGCCGCGACAGGCCGCCGGCGAGCACGAGACCGGGTATCTGATGGGGAAGGGTGCTCATTGCCGCTGTTCCTGCAGCCTTACGACATAGGTGGTGAGAAGGGCGACAAGGCCGGTCGCCAGCATCACCATGAGGAGTGGCCAGGTTCCATCTTCTTTTGAGAGGACCGATGAGGCAAGCACGGAAAGGGCGGCACCGCCGCCGATGGTCATCGCGCCGCCAAGACCGGAGGCCGACCCGGCCAGATGCGGCTGGACGCTGACCATACCGGCATTGGCGCTGGGAAGTGTCACGCCGTTGCCGACGCCGATCAGGGCAAGCGGCACGAAGAACGCATAGGCGCTTTCCGCTCCGCCGGTAATCAGTATGATAGTCGTGACGATGCCGGCAATGGCGATGACATTGCCCGACAGCATCATGCGGGTGATGCCGATCTGGCTGGCATAACGGCCGGAGACGAAATTGCCGAGCATGTAACCGCTGGCCATGAAGAAGAATTGCAGGCCGAGCATGGCCGGCGCAAGCCCATAAAGCACGCTGCCGACAAAGGGCGCGCCGCCGAGGAACGAAAAGAACATGCCCGACGAGAAGGTCGAGGTCAGCGCATAACCCCAGAACAGCGGCGAGCGCAGAAGTTCCGGCCAGGCGTGGAACTGCTGTGAAAAACTCGCCGATTTATTGTGGTTGGTTTCGCCGAGATCGAACCATGCGAGCGCCAGAATGCCGACGCCAAGCAGGGCAAGGAGTGCGAAGCTCGACTGCCAGCCGGAAATGTCGTTGAGCAACCCGCCGACAGTTGGGCCAACCATCGGCACCACCGACATGCCCATGGTCACGTAGCCGATCATTGAGGCGGCCTGTTCCATCGGCACCATGTCGCGCACGATGGCGCGGGCCAGCACGAAGCCGGAAACGACGGCGGCCTGTGCCACGCGCCCGATCATGAAGACGGTGATGTTGGGCGCCAGCATGCAGACCAGCGTGGCGGCGATCATGATCGCGATGCTGGCAAGCATGACCGGCCGGCGGCCGAAGAGATCGGAAAGCGGGCCGATGAGGAGTTGCAGACAGGCGGTGGCGGCGAGGTAGCCCGAAACCGCAAATTGCATCACCGCGTAGTCGGTCTCGAAATAGAGCGCCATGGCCGCAAGCGAGGGCAGGAACACATTCATGCATAGCGCCGCGACGCCGGCGATGACGACCAGCGTGATGATGTGGGGTGGGGTGGTCCGATCGAGGAAACGGCCGCTTTTCATGTCATTCTCCCGCCTCTTCCGTAACGGCAGTTTTCGTTACGGAAGCCGGTCGCACCGTGGTTGCGGCGGTCGGTGTGGCGGCCGCGCGCTTGGCCATCTGCGAACGTTTACGCAGGCTTTCACGATAGAAAGTGTAGAGACCCGAACCGATGACGATCATCGCGCCGACGATCGTGAAACTGTCGATTTTTTCGTTGAAGAAGAACACGCCAATCATGAAACCCCAAAGCAGGCCGGTATAACGGAACGGCGCGACGAAGGAGATTTCGCCTGATCTCATGGCGAGAATGATCGCCTGATAACCGACCAACACCAGAATAGCGGAAGCGGCGAGATGCGACACGATCGTGACATTCATCGGCTGCCAGCCGCCGAAAGGCACGATCAGCAGGCCGCCCACCGCCATGTTGACGGTGGCGGTGATGACGGTAATCGCAAGCGAGGGCACATCGGCATACATTTTCCGGGTCAGGAGATCGCGCGCGGCGGTAACGGCGAGTGATGCGACGACCAGCAATGCACCGGGCGTGAAACCTTCCGGGCCGGGCCTGATGATGACGAGCACGCCGATGAAACCGACGATGATGGCCACCCAGCGCCGCCAGCCGACCGGCTCACGCAGGAACAGCGCCGCACCCAGCGTCACCACCAGCGGCAGGGACTGCAATATGGCCGAGGCATTGGAAAATTCGATGAGGCCCAGCGCCGTCAGGTAAAGCACCGCGGCAGTCACTTCGCAGAGACAGCGCAGGATGATGATGGGCCGCAGCAGGGTTTTCAGTGGTCTCAGCGCGCCGAAATGCCGGGCGGCGATATAAATCAGCACCACGGTCATGATGCCGCGCACGAACATGATCTGGCCGGTGTTGATGTAGGGTGTGACGGATTTCGTCAGGGCGTCGTTGGCCGTGAAGCTTGCCATGGCGAGCGCCATGAAAAGCGCGCCGCGCGTATTGTCCGTCAATGCCATTCCATACGATCCCAGACCATGCGCAGTTTTACCCGGACCGACCTTTCAGACGGTTTCGGGCGGCCTCGCGGGCGCGACGACGCATTCCTCCATGTAAAGAGACGTGACACGGCCAAGCCGGCAATTCAACCGCTTATATAGATGGGTGACAAAGAAAGCGGCTCAGCCGCCCGTCACGCTCATATGGCGGGCGACGGCGGGGCGTTTGTGGGTGCGGTCGATGATGAAATCATGCCCCTTCGGCTTTCGCAGAAGGGCTTCATCGATGGCGCTCGACAGATAGACGTCGCTGTCGGAAGCGCGCAGCGCCGTGCGCAGATCGGCCGCATCGTCCTGGCCCAGACACATATAAAGCGTGCCGGTGCAGGTCAGGCGGACACGGTTGCAGCTTTCGCAGAAATTATGGGTCATCGGCGTAATGAAGCCGAGCCGGCCGCCGGTTTCCTCCACCTTTACGTAACGGGCGGGGCCGCCGGTCTGGTAATCGCTGTCGATGAGTGTGAAGCTTTTTTCCAGATCGGCGCGCAACTGCGACAGCGGCAGATAGCGGTCGGTGCGGTCTTCTTCGATCTCGCCCATCGGCATGGTTTCGATGACAGTCAGGTCCATGCCGCGACCATGGGCAAAACGCATGATTTCAGGCATTTCGGTGTCGTTGAAATCCTTCAGCGCCACGGCGTTGAGCTTGACCTTGATGCCGGCGGCCTGTGCGGCATCCAGCCCTTCCATGACACGGTCGATATCGCCCCAGCGGGTGATCTGGCGGAATTTCTCGCGGTCAAGCGTGTCGAGCGAGACGTTGATGCGCTTGACGCCGCAATCGGCCAGCTCATCGGCATATTTGGCAAGCTGCGAGCCATTGGTGGTCAGCGTCAGTTCGTCCAATGTGCCGTTGCGCACATGGCGGCCGAGATTCCGAACCAGCGACATGATGTTCTTGCGCACCAGCGGCTCGCCGCCGGTGAGCCTGAGCTTGCGCACGCCGCGCGTTATGAAGACGGAACAGAGCCGGTCGAGTTCTTCCAGCGTCAGAAGGTCCTTCTTCGGCAGGAAGGTCATGTGCTCGGACATGCAATAGGTGCAGCGGAAATCGCAGCGGTCGGTGACTGAAACGCGCAGATAGGTAATGGCGCGGCCGAAGGGATCCACCATCGGTGCGTTGTTTTCCGTCAGGAATTGCGCTTTTTCAAGCGATCCGGGGAAACTGTTCACGTCTCCATCCTCATTGCGCGATGCGCCTTTCAAATGATGTAGTGGCTTGCCTATCGTGAGGCAAGTCCGTAATTTTGACGCATATGATGAGCTTACGGAAGTGAAAAATGAGTGATGTCTGGCCGACCGAGCTGCTGGTGTCGAAAGACCGGCGGGAATTGACGGTTTCCTTTGACGATGGAAGCGTTTACCGGCTTCCCGCCGAGATGTTGCGGGTGCTTTCACCCTCGGCGGAAGTGCAGGGTCACGGGCCGGGACAAAAGGTCACGGTACCCGGCAAACGCAATGTCGCCATCCGCTCGATGGTCGCGACCGGCAATTATGCGGTTCGCATCGTTTTCGACGATGGCCATGACAGTGGTATCTACACCTGGAAATATCTGAGGGAACTCGGCGAAACCGGCGACGCACTGTTTGACGATTATCAACGGCAGCTTGCTGAAAAGGGCTTGAGCAGGGAGCCGCTATCCCGGTAGAAAAAGACGGGGGACGAAGCCCTCGTCCTATCAATTGCAACGGGGTGACGTGTGGCTGTCGAAGCGAACGGAAATGATCTGGCCCAGGTGGTCGTGCTTTTGGCGGCAGGTGTCGTCGCCGCGCCGATTTTCAAGCGTATCGGCCTCGGTTCGGTGCTGGGTTATCTGGCTGCCGGCCTGGTGATCGGTCCTTACGGGTTTGGGTTTTTCTCAGATTCGCAGGCCATTCTCCATATTGCCGAACTGGGCGTAGTGATGTTCCTGTTCATCATCGGCCTTGAAATGCAGCCGTCGCGGCTGTGGTCGATGCGGCAGGATATTTTCGGGCTGGGCGCGCTGCAGGTGCTGGTGTGCATGGCGGGCCTGACGTTGATCGGTGTCGGTCTTGGCTTTCCGGTCATCATGTCCTTCGTCGCCGGCACGGGTTTCGTGCTGACCTCGACGGCGATCGTCATGCAGATGCTGCAGGAACGCAACAGCATGTCCAGCCTCAAGGGCCAGCGCATCATCGCCATCCTGCTGTTTGAGGATCTGGCCATCGTGCCGCTTCTGGCGCTTGTCGCCTTTCTCGGTTCGGGCGGCGAACATGTGACGCCCTCGGAGCGCTGGATTTCCGTGGGCATCGCGCTTGCCGCCGTCGGCGCGCTCATCCTTGCCGGACGTTATCTGCTTAACCCGTTCTTCCGGCTGCTCGCCGCCTCCGGTGCGCGGGAGGTGATGACGGCCGCGGCCCTGCTGGTGGTGCTGGGGTCTGCGCTGCTGATGCAGGTCAGCGGACTTTCCATGGCCATGGGCGCGTTTCTCGCCGGCGTGCTTTTGTCGGAATCTTCCTTCCGGCATCAGCTGGAAGCGGATATCGAGCCGTTTCGCGGCATTTTGCTCGGCCTGTTCTTCCTAGGCGTCGGCATGGCGATCGACCTTGCCGTCATCGGCTCCAACTGGCAGCTCGTGGTCGTCAGTGTGGCGGGCTACATGTTGCTCAAGGGTTTTCTGATCTATGGTGTTGCGCGGGCGCTCGGCACCACGCGCCGTGAGAGCCTGGAGCGGGCGGTGCTGATGGCGCAGGGCGGCGAATTCGCCTTCGTGCTTTATTCCGCCGCCGTTAGCGCCGGCATTCTCGACCGGGAGGCGAACGCCATCCTGACCGCGACCATCATCATCTCGATGGTGTTGACGCCGCTGATGGTCATTCTGCATGACCGGCTGGTGCCGGCGGCAGTTCCCAATACCGATGATCTCGACGTGCCTGAGAATGTCGAAGGCAGCATTTTGCTGATCGGCTTCGGGCGTTTCGGGCAGATCGTCAGCCAGCCGCTTCTGGCGCGTGGCTACACCCTGTCTCTCATCGACAAGGATGCCGACTTCGTGCGTGACGCGGCGGAGTTCGGTTTCAAGGTCTATTATGGCGACGGATCGCGGGCGGAAATCCTGCATGCGGCCGGCGCCAGCACGGCGCGCGCGGTGCTCATCTGCGTCGATGACAAGGATGCGGCGGTGCGGATCGCGGAGATCGTCAAGCATGAGTTCCCGCTTGTTCCGGTTCTTGCCCGCGCCTATGACCGTGGCCACGCCATCGATCTTCTGAAGGCGGGCGTCGATTACCAGATCCGTGAGACGCTGGAATCGGCGCTGAATTTCAGTGAGGAAGTGCTGGGCGCCATGGGCGAGGAGCGTGAGGACGCCGCCCGTCTGGTGGAGGAATTCCGCGACCGTGACGAGGAACGTTTCGCCATGGAGGTCGTCGGCGGCATCTATGCCGGCCGTTCGCTGATCCGCGGCAATGCTCAGCCGGCCGACCTCGTCGCCGCACGCACTGCACGCGAGCGGGCGGAGCGGGAAAAGGCGGAAGCGGCGGAAGAATAGGCGTAGTCCCGATATACCGGTTTTAACAGGGTTGGAATTGACATGACGATCATTCACACGGTTGAGGAATTGAAGGCCATCTATGACGGAGCCAGCGAAGCGTCGATCGCCAAGGTAACGGCCACGCTGACGGCCGAATACCGGCTGATGATCGAGGCATCACCCTTTCTGGCGCTGGCGACTGTGGGGCCGGAAGGCATGGACTGTTCGCCGCGTGGTGACAGGGGCGGAGTCGTGCGGGTAGCGGATGACAAGACAGTGCTGCTGCCGGACTGGCGCGGCAACAACCGTGTCGACTCCCTTTTGAACATCGTGCGTGACCCGCGGGTGGCGCTGATGTTCCTGATCCCCGGTTCGAATACCACGATGCGCATCAACGGCCGGGCCGTGGTCTCCGTCGACCCGGAGCTGCTGCAAAGCTTCGAGATGGATGGCAAACATCCGCGCACCGTTATCGTGATGACGATTGATGAGGTCTATTTCCAGTGTGCCAGGGCGCTGATGCGCTCGGAACTGTGGAACCCGGAACACTTCGTCGAACCGGCGTCGCTACCCACGCCGGGTGTGCTGCTGAAAGCCGCGAAAGCGGAGTTCGATCAGGAAACCTATGACCGCGAATGGGCGGCGCGGGCAGCGGCTACGATGTGGTGAGGGGCTTATCGCGAAGAGTACCTCATAGCGATGCAACGATAGGCCGACGTCTTTCCTCTTTCCTCATTCCTGTGCTCGTCACAGGAGCCCAGTCGACGCGCGTCTGCGCGGCGGAGAGAGTTTTACAGCCCAAGGACCTGGGCTGGCCAGATTTCTGTGACAGGCACAGGAATGAGGGTAGGGGAAGTAGCGTGGTTTTAGTGCACCCAAACTGGCGCGATACGCGTCACGTCCGGTAAATGAGCCAGTTCTTGCCGGTATAGTTCTTCTGCATGCCATCCTCGTAAAAGATGGAGCGGTTTCTGCCGGTTTCCTTGGCGTGGTAGAGCGCCGTATCGGCATGGCCATAAAGCTCGCCCGGATTGTTGGCCTGCGAAGCGGAAGCGAAACCGATGGAGATCGTCACCGTGCCATAGTCGGCGCCCGATCTTGAATTGCGGAACGGTGTGCTTTCCAGCGACAGGCGGATGCGCTCGCACATCACCATGACTTCCTCCGGCGTATTGCCGTCGAGAATGATGGCGAATTCCTCGCCGCCGCTTCTGGCGACGAAGCCGTCCTTGCGGACATTGGCGCGGATGACCGAGGCGACGGTTGCCAAAATCTTGTCGCCGACCGGATGGCCGAACGTGTCATTGATCCGCTTGAAATGGTCGATATCGAGCAGCACCAGCGACGTATATTGCAGGCCGATGGAGCTGTCATAGACGCAGGCCAGCCGGTCGTCGAAAGCCCGGCGGTTGGAAAGGCGCGTCAGCGAGTCGGTATTGGCGATGCGCTTATATTCATCCAGTTCCAGACGGACCTGATGCATTTCCTCGGCATGGCGATTGACGTCGTTAAACGCCTTCTCGCCATCGATGATCTTCGTGCCCGTGGCTTCGGCCAGCAACAGGATCGCATTCTTCAGAATATTGGTGCTGGAGGCGTTCTTGTCATCGATGCGCTGGCGCGTTTCGCCAAGGATCCTGTTGTAGTTCTCGATGGAGGATTGTTCCCGCCGCAATGTGCCCAGCAACGCTTCCAGTTCGCGCCTGAGCTTTTCATGCGCGTCGTCGATGGCCCTGACCGGATTGCTTTCGCCGTGGCGCGTGGACAGTTCGTCCAGATCTTCCTGCGTGGCCCGGCTTCCAAGCGCCGCCAGATCTTTCGTCAGCGCCGGGTTCGAGCCGATATAGGCTTCGTAGAAAAGGCTGTAATTACGCGGGATCGGCGAAACACCCATGCTCCGCATGGCGTAGGCAATCTGTCCGGCAATGTCGGGTCCCGTTGTTTTGGGCGTGGATGCCGTGTTCATCAAGAAACTCCAGTGAGTCTGCTTATAGACAATGATTATTATTATGTAGGCTGTTTTGGAAAGCTTAATTTATAGAAAACTAATTTTTGTTCCCGGAAATCCTGTTTTCGTTGATTTTTATCTTATTTAATTGATAATTATAAGTAATTTTCATTTTTATAGATTTCCGGAGTTTTTTACCTCTACTATTCGCCTTGGTGACAGCATCGTATTTATTCTGTCAATCCCGATAACGCTTTTCGAGTGATTTATTTTGGCACAGCAATACAGGGTGCCGGGATAGGAAATGTCGGGGCAGTGCATTTTTCAATTCCGCAAGACATGGCCTATAGGCGGCGAACTTCGTCGCTTATGTCTAAACGCAAGAATCTTACAGTTTTTATTTGATGCTCTCAACGCCAAACGGCGCGGTTAGCGCCGGTATAGGGATGATATTTGTCAAGCTTTTGAAACAGTATGCCGTTTCGATCCGGCGGCTCTGAGACGGCGTCAGGTCCGGAGCTTTATAACCGGGCATTCCGTGCCTGCGGGCGCTTCCGGCGCATGCGGCGGACGTATGATCAGGACGTCGGAATGGGCAAGGATGTTCATCATCGATGAATCCTGCTTGGCATAGGCTTCCGCTACGCGTTCACCGCTTTCGTCAGTGCGGAAACGGGCGCGAAGATAATCCTGCCGATGGTCATTGGCCTTCAGCGGCGCTGCGGTTCTGACTGTCGCTGTGCGTTGCAGAGGCGCGCGCCGGCCGATCCGGCGGATGAGTGGTTCGAGAAACAACAGGCTGCAGACGAGGCTGGCGACCGGATTTCCGGGCAGGCCGAGAACCTGCATCGTGCCGATCGCACCCACCATCAGCGGCTTTCCGGGACGCATGGCGATGCGCCAGAAATCCAGCTGCATGCCTTCCGCTTTCAGTGCCGCCTGCACGAGATCGTGGTCGCCGACGGATGCGCCGCCCAACGTCACCAGCACATCCACCTTGGCTGCGACAGCCTTGCCGATGGCGGCGCGGATCAGCGTATCGTCATCGGCAATGATGCCGAGGTCGAGGACGTCTGCGCCCGCCTGACGGGCGAGGGCTGCGACGCCGAAGGTGTTGGAGGCAATGATCTGGGCCGGGTTCGGTGTGCTGCCCGGTGGCAGCAATTCGTCGCCGGTGGCAAGGATGGCGATGCGCGGCTTTCGGTAGACGGTAAGTGCTGCGTGGTTCATGGCCGCCGCAAGTGTCAGGTCGGTGAAGCCGAGTTCGCGCCCGGCTTGGAGAACGGTTTCTCCCTGCGCAAAATCCTGCCCGCGCGGGCGAATGTGTCTCCCGGCGGTGACTTTGAAGATGGTACGGATCTTGCCGCCTTCCAGCACTTCCGCATCCTCCTGAATGAGGATGGTATCGGCTCCCTCAGGCACGGGCGCGCCAGTGAAGATGCGCACTGCTTCGCCTTCACCCACTGTGCCGGTAAAAGCATGGCCGGCAGCAGCCTGTCCGATGACGGTGAGGACCGAGCCGATCTCTGGCGCATCGGTGCTGCGCAGCGCGTAGCCATCCATGGCTGAGGCGTCAAAAGGCGGCTGGGTGAGGAACGCCGCGAGATCGGCCGAGAGGACACGGCCATCACATTCAGCCAGCGGCAGGGTTTCGCTATCGGTTACCGGAACCGCCGCTTCCAGAAGGCGCCGTGTGGCATCATCTACGGGCAGCAGCGGTTTCATTCAGCTCTCCTGCCGGCGAAAATCACCGGATTTGCCGCCGCTTTTTTCGAGCAGGCGGATATTGACGATTTCCATCGCCTTGTCGGCGGCCTTGGCCATGTCATAGATCGTCAGGCAGGCGATGGAGACGGCGGTCAGCGCTTCCATTTCCACGCCGGTCTTGCCTGACAGTTTCACCATGGCCTCGACGCGCAGGCCGGGCAGGGTGGTATCTTCGGTAATGTCTACCGCCACCTTGGTCAGCATCAGCGGATGGCAGAGCGGGATGAGATTGGCCGTCTGCTTGGCGGCCATGATGCCGGCCAGCCGCGCCGTGCCGATGACGTCGCCCTTTTTGGCATTGCCATCGCGGATGAGCGCCAGCGTTTCCGGTTTCATCTTCACGAAACCTTCGGCAACGGCGACACGGATCGTCTCAGTCTTATCGCCGACATCGACCATATGCGCCTCGCCGCTGGCATCGATATGAGTGAGCTTCTGGCTATCGCTCATCGGGAATTTACTCCGCTGCCAGAATGCCGGATTGGCCCGTCAGCAGCGCTTTGGTGGCCGCCGTCACATCGTCCTTGCGCATCAGGCTTTCGCCGACGAGGAAGGTGCTGATTCCGCTTTTTTGCAGGCGCTGGCAATCCTCATAGGTGAAGATACCGCTTTCGCCGACCAGTAGCTTTTCGGCAGGCACGAGGCCAGCCAGCTTCTCGCTGGTTTCGAGACCGACTTCGAAGGTGCGCAGGTTGCGGTTATTGATGCCGAGAAGCGGCGAGGCGAGTTTCAGTGCTCGTTCTGTCTCTTCGGCGTCATGTACCTCGACCAGGACATCCATGCCGAGCGCGAAAGCCTCGTCTTCAAGGCGTTTGGCTTCATCGTCGGAGAGCGATGCCATGATGAGGAGAATGCAGTCCGCACCCCAGGCGCGGGCCTCATGCACCTGGTAGGTGTCGAACATGAAATCCTTGCGCAGCGCCGGCAAAGCGCAGGCATTGCGGGCGGCGGTCAGGAATTCCGGCGCGCCCTGAAAGCTTGGGCTGTCCGTCAGTACCGAAAGACAGGCAGCGCCGCCGCCCTCATAGGCGGCAGCCAGGGCTGGCGGATCGAAATCCGGGCGGATGAGACCCTTGGAGGGGCTGGCCTTCTTGATCTCGGCGATCAGGCCGAATTTGCCTTCGGCCTGTTTTGTCCGGAGCGCCGTGTAGAAACCACGCGGTGCCGTCTGGTCGGCGGCCATGGCTTTCAGATCGGCCAATGAGACCGTGGCCTTGGCAGCGGCGATTTCCTCGCGCTTGTAGATCTCGATCTTTTTCAGAATGTCGCTCATGATCCCGCTCTCATTCCTGCTTGTGGTCGGCCTGCTCGGTGGCTGCTTCGTTGGAGACAGCGACCAGACGGTCGAGTGCCGCTGCGGCCGCGCCGCTGTCGAGCGCGTCGCTGACGATCGCCATCGCCTGACCCAATGTTTCGGCCTTGCCGGCAATGACGAGGGCTGCGGCTGCGTTGCACAGCGACACGTCGCGATAGGCGTTGCGCTTGCCGGACAGAACCTCGCGCAGCGCTGCCGCATTGGCAATGCCGTCACCGCCCTTGAGATCGTCCATACGGGCGGGTTCGACGCCGAAATCCTTCGGCGTGAGATCGAAGGTGCGGATCTTGCCATTTTCCAGCGCAGCCACATGGGTGACGCCGGTGGTGGTCACTTCATCCATGCCGTCGCCATGCACGACCCAGATGCTTTCCGAACCGAGATCGCGCAGCACTTCTGCGAGCGGCACCAGCCAGCGCGGCGAAAACACGCCGAGCAATTGCCGCTTGGCGCCCGCCGGGTTGGAGAGCGGGCCGAGTAGGTTGAAGATCGTCCGTGTGCCGAGTTCGACGCGGCTGGGGCCGACATGGCGCATGGCAGAATGGTGCAGCTGCGCGAACATGAAACCGAGACCGGCTTCCGTGATGCAGCGGGAGATGAGGTCCGGGCCGATATCGAGCTTCACACCCAGCGCGGACAAGGCGTCCGCCGTGCCGGATTTGGAACTCAGTGCCCGGTTGCCATGCTTGGCGACCGGCAGGCCCGTGCCGGCGACGATGATCGAGGCGAGCGTCGAGATATTATAGGTGCCGATACCGTCACCGCCGGTTCCGACGATGTCGATGGCATTGGCGGGGGCCGAAACGGGCAGCATGCGGGCGCGCATGGAAGAGACGGCGCCGACGATTTCGTCCACCGTTTCCCCGCGCACGCGCAGCGCCATCAGGAAACCGCCGATCTGCGACGGGGTGGCTTCGCCCGACATCAGAATGTCGAAAGCCGCCCGCGCATCTTCGCGGTTCAGGCTTTCTCCGTTCGCGACCTTGGCGATCAACGGCTTCAGTTCGGCCATCGTTCCCGCCCCCCGGTTAGAAGCCGACCATCGCCTGATCGGCGAGGGGCTGATTGATGGTCACACCATAATCATTCTGCAGACGGTCGACCATCTGATCGAGCATGTCGTCGCCAGCCGCGCGGGCAATGGCGGTGAACTGCTGGTCGTCATTGGCAAGCGCGTCGGCGGGCGCATTGGTATCGACCGAAGTAACCTTGAAGAGGATGCGGCTGGAACCTTCGGCATCTGCCGCCGTGCCAACCACGCCTTCAGCGCCGGAGAACACCGCCGCGATTGTCTGGCGACCGAAAATCGCGTCTTCGCTGGTGCGGCGCAGGCCGGATTTCTGCTCGACGGCGAGGCTGAGTTCGCCGGCAACAGCCTCAAGCGTCTCGCCCTTTTCAACGCGGGCCTTCAACTCGTCAGCCTTGGCGGCAAGTGCGGTACGCTGCTGGTCGGCCGTCCAGTCGGCCACGACATCGTCGCGCACTTCGGCAAGCGTGCGGTCGCGGGCGGCGATGATCTGCTCGACATCGAACCAGATGTAACCTTCGCGGCCGAGATTGATCGGCAGGGCTTCCGTGCCGGGTTCGGTCTTGAAGACTTCCTGCGCCAGTTGCGGGGAGGGCAGGCCCTCAATGGCGTCGCCCTTTTCATCGAGGCCGGCGGCATCAATGGCGGCGATGGTGACGGGCTTGAGGTTCAACTGCTTGGCCGCATCGGCAAGCGAGGAACCGCCGGCGCGCAGATCTTCGTAACGGTCATGCACATTGGTGACTTCTTCAGCCGCCGCAGCGGTGGCGAGATCCTTGCGGATATCTTCCTTGGCTTCATCGAGCGTGCGGGTGGTTTCCGGTTTGATGCCGGTGACGCGCAGGATGACCGGGCCGAACGAGCCTTCGACGACCGCAGACACGCCGCCATCCTTCTGGATGCCGAAGGCCGCATCGGCAATCGACGGGTCGGGCATGGTGTCCTTGGTGAATTCGCCGAGCGTTACGTCCGACGCGGTCTTGCCCTGATCCTTCACCACCTGATCATAGGTGGTGTTGCCAAGCCGGATCTGCTCGGCTGCGGCTGCGGCCATTTCCTTGTCCGGGAAGGTCAGCTGTTCCACCGTGCGGCGGCCGGCGGTGCGGAAATTGTCCTTGCGGCTGTTGTAATAATCGGCGATCTGCGCGTCCGTTACCGAAGCCTGATCGGCAATGTCGGAGGGTTCCAGCTTCACATAGGTGAATTTGCGGAATTCCGGGGCGCGGTATTTCGTCTTGTTGGTTTCGAACCACGGCGCAAGCACGTCGTCGCCCGGCGCCTTGACCGGCGGGATGACGGCGTTGGACAGGATGACGTAATCGACCGAGCGTTGCTCGTTGCGATATTGCTTCAACGCGTCCACCAGCACCTGCGGTGCGGCAAAACCATCCGAGACGGCTTCGACGATCTGGCTTCTGACCGCGACCTTGCTGCGTTCCTTGATATAGTCATCCTCGCGGAAGCCGGAATTGCGCAGACGCTCGCTGAACAGATTGCGGTCGAACTGCCCGTTGACCGACTTGAAGGCCGGGTCTTCGGCAATGAGCTTGGCAAGGCGATCTTCCGAAAGGCCGAGATTCATCTTCGAGGCCAGCTCGTCCAGAGATGCTCCTGCCGCAAGCTGGCTGAATACCTGGCGGTCGATGCCGAAGGCCTTGGCCTGCTCGGTCGTCAGCCGGGTGCCGAACTGGCGGCTGAGATCGGAAACCTGGCGCTGATAGGCGAGCCGGAATTCCTGCGGGCTGACCGTCTGATCGCCCACCGTCATGACGGCATGCGAATTGGCGGTGACCAGCGATGCGGAGACGCCCCAGACGCCAAACGAAACAACAAGCAGGAGAAGCAGCAGCTTGGCTGCCATGGTTCGAGAAGCATTTCTCAGGGAATCGAGCATCGTTATGCAAACCTCACAGGAACGTCATCGCGGTAGCCAGCCGTCCGGCCCGCAACGTATTGGCGTTCCTTAAATCAATCCAAACGGAAATTGAAGGGAATTTGCCTTGGAAAAACGGGGTTTTGAAAACGCTTGTGTGATTGGGGGGCTGTTTTTCCACCCGGATCTTCGCTGCATTGCCCTTGTGAGGCGGCAAAATAAAACCGCCCGGAGCGTCCAGGCGGTTGCAAAGAATCGTTTTTAAGGCGGCGGTAGGCCGGTCTGTCGCGCTCAGAAGGCGCGGTCGCGCCGTATCGTCGCCTTGAATTCCTCGTCTTCACGCCGCATCTCGGCGATGACGGAGATCATCGATGTCACGAACATTACGCTGATCAGGGCAAGAAGCATTGTCAGAAATGTAAACATGATGTCGTCTCCGGGAGTTTCGAGGAAATTCTCCCCGCTATCAATAGTAGTTCATATACTGATAACGGGCGGTCAGCTGCGGATAGTCCGGTCCCTGGGCTTCAGGCTTTTGCTCATAAAGGCTAAACGTCGTTGCTACCATTGCGATAACCAGTACTGTCCAGGCAGTGCTGATGACGCTGATTTTCGCAGAAGTAGACTGTTTTTCTCTTACAAACATCTGTCTGTTCCTTTGGTTTGGTTATAACGCACCATGTCTGATCATGTTCCGCGTCAACCTTAAAAATCGATTAGCATCGCGCCGGTGAAACTTCCTTGAATGGCTCGTTCATCTGGCGTTCAGGAAACTGGCTAAGGGCGTCATTCGAGAAAAAGATACTCGGCAGCGAATGATGCGATGACCGAAAGGACGATCATGAAGGCCAGCATTTTCAATTCTCCGGATGCTTAACGGGTGAAAGGCGTTTCGGTTTCCCGATGGTGTGCATTTATAGAAAATAGCCCTGAAACCGCACTGAACGGCCCATTCATCCGGGGTTCAGGCCGCTCGGGCCGCATGCGTGGGTGGTAAAAGTCTTGCGCCGAGCGCCTCTCCATGACAAAAGGCGGCACATATGCGGAAAGCATCGAAGCGCGCCCACCATCTGAGAGCGATATGACGATTGCCTTTTATCCAGGATCATTCGATCCGATGACCAACGGACATCTGGATGTGCTTATCCAGGCGCTGAACGTGGCGTCGAAAGTCATCGTTGCCGTCGGCATTCATCCCGGAAAAGCGCCGCTGTTCAGCTTCGACGAGCGGGCGGCGCTGATAAAGCAGGCGCTTGCCGAACAGCTGCCCACCGAGGCGGCGCGCATGGAGGTTGTCTCCTTCGACAATCTGGTGGTGGATGCCGCCCGCCAGCACGGCGCACATCTTTTGTTGCGGGGCCTGCGTGATGGCACCGATCTCGATTATGAAATGCAGATGGCCGGCATGAACCGCCAGATGGCGCCGGACATTCAGACCGTGTTCCTGCCCGCCGGAACGTCGTCGCGACCCATTACAGCCACATTGGTCCGGCAGATCGCCGCCATGGGCGGCAATGTCGACGCCTTCGTGCCGAAAGCCGTGCTTGAAGCCCTCAACGCCAAGCTGAAGCGCTGACTTCAGCCCCACATTCTGGAGCCAATCCGATGAAACTCGTTCGATTTGCCTTTGCCGGCGCCCTGTTTGCGGGCGCGCTTGCCGCCAGCACCATTGCTTCGGCCGCCGAACTGCTTACCGTGCAGCTGAAGGACGGCCCTGTCGTCATCGAGCTGATGCCGGAAGTCGCGCCCAAGCACGTGGCGCAGATCGAGGCGCTGGCCAAGAAGGGCGCTTATGACAATGTCGCCTTCCACCGCGTCATCGACGGTTTCATGGCGCAGACCGGCGACGTGCAGTATGGCAACATGGAAAAGAGCTTCAACGCCCAGCGTGCGGGCACGGGCGGCTCCGACCTGCCGGATATCCCTGCTGAATTCTCCAAGACGCCGTTCACGCGCGGCGTGGTCGGCATGGCCCGCTCGCAGGATCCGAATTCCGCCAATTCGCAGTTCTTCATCATGTTTGCCGACGGCCCGTTCCTGAACGGCCAATATACCGTGGTCGGCAAGGTCGTGTCCGGCATGGAAGCCGTGGACAAGATCAAGCGCGGCGCCGGCGGCAATGGCGAAGTTTCCAACCCCGACCGGATGATCAAGGTCACCGTCGGCAAGAAGTAAGGTAGGGCAATAGAGCCCGAACAGAGGAGAATAATCATGGCTGAGATCAAGGATCCGGAAAACACCATCATCATGGAAACGACGACCGGCAAGGTCGTCATCCAGCTGCTTCCGGAAGTTGCTCCGGGCCACGTTGCCCGCATCAAGGAACTGGTATCGGAAGGCGCCTATGACGGCGTCGTGTTCCACCGCGTCATCCAGGACTTCATGGCCCAGACCGGCGACGTGAAGTTCGGCAAGAAGGGTTCGGAAAGCTTCAACCCGGCTCGCGCCGGCATGGGCGGTTCTGAAAAGGAAGACCTGAAGGCCGAATTCTCCGCCATTCCGCACGTGCGCGGCACCTGCTCCATGGCCCGTTCGCAGAGCCCGAACTCCGCCAACTCGCAGTTCTTCATCTGCTTCACGGACTCTCCGTGGCTGAACAAGCAGTACACCGTCTGGGGCCAGGTCATCGAAGGCATGGAAGCCATCGACAAGGTCAAGCGCGGCGAGCCTGTGAAGGATCCCGATTCGATCGTGTCCATCAAGCTTGCTTCGGCAGCTTGAAGGTAGCGTATAAAGCGTTCACCCGCTCCGCAGGCGACTGCGGGGCGGTTTCACATTGATGACGAGGGTGCCAGTTTCTCCGTCGTCATCCTCGGGCTTGTCCCGAGGATCTGATCACGTTGACGTTGTGGATCGTTAGATCCTCGGGACAAGCCCGAGGATGACGTTGAGTGTACTAGGAAGCCTTGTCACCACCTTCCACCCGCCCCACGCAATGCAGGGCGGGTTTTGATATTTTCGAGAGCCCTTGCAATGCGTGTAGACCTGTTCGATTTCGATCTGCCCGAGGAGAATATCGCGCTTCGCCCGGCGAACCCGCGCGACAGCGCGCGCCTGCTGGTGGTCGATCCGAATGCGGACCGCATGGAAGACCATCACGTCTTTGACCTGCCGTCTTTCCTGCGGCCCGGCGATGCGCTTGTCTTCAACGACACCCGCGTCATTCCGGCCCAGCTTGAAGGCGTGAGATTGCGCGAAGGCGCGCCGGAGACGGCGGTCTCGGCAACGCTGCACATGCGTGCCGACCAGTCGCGCTGGAAGGCATTCGCACGGCCCGGCAAGCGCATCAAAGAGGGCGACCGCATCCGTTTCGGTTATGAACGCGACAATGCCTGCGGCCTTGCCCATCTGGAAGCCACCGTCGAGGAAAAGGGCGAGGATGGCGAGATAACGCTGCTGTTCGACGTTTCCGGCCCGGTGCTGGACGAGGCGATTGCGTCGGTTGGCCATATTCCACTGCCGCCTTACATCGCCGCCAAGCGGCCGGAAGATGCGCAGGACCAGACGGACTATCAGACCATTTATGCCCGCGAAAAGGGCGCTGTCGCTGCCCCCACCGCCGGGCTGCATTTCACGCCTGACCTGTTTGCGGCGCTGGACAAGGCCGGTATCGAGCGGCATTTCGTGACGCTTCACGTTGGGGCAGGCACTTTCCTGCCGGTAAAGTCCGACGATACCGACGATCACAAGATGCATTTCGAGATCGGCCATGTTTCGCAGGAAACAGCCGCAAAGCTTAATGCGGTGAAGGCGCGGGGCGGGCGCATCATCTGCGTCGGCACCACTTCGCTGCGGCTGATCGAGAGTGCGGCCACCGAAGATGGCACCATCCACCCATGGTCAGATGCGACCGGCATCTTCATCACGCCCGGATACCGTTTCCGCGCGGTCGATATGCTGATGACCAATTTCCACCTGCCGAAATCGACGCTGTTCATGCTGGTTTCGGCTTTCTGCGGTCTCGAAACGATGCGTGCCGCTTATAAGCACGCTATCGAAACCGGATACCGTTTTTATTCCTATGGCGATTCCAGCCTGTTGTTCCGGAAGAACTGATGCACGACACATTCACCTTCACCCTGAAAGCCACGAGCGGTGGCGCGCGCCTCGGCGAAGTCGCCATGCCGCGCGGCGTCATCCGCACGCCTGCCTTCATGCCGGTTGGCACCGTCGGCACCGTCAAGGCCATGTATCTCGATCAGGTGCGTGAATTGGGGGCCGATATCATTCTCGGCAATACCTACCACCTGATGCTGCGGCCCGGCCCGGAGCGTGTGGCGCGCCTCGGTGGTCTGCATGAGCTGATCCGCTGGCCGCATCCGATCCTCACCGACAGCGGCGGTTTTCAGGTCATGTCGCTTTCCGGCCTGCGCAAGCTCGACGAGAAGGGCGTGACCTTCAAGAGCCATGTGGACGGTTCGCTGCACCACATGTCGCCGGAACGCTCGATTGAAATTCAGGGCATGCTCGATTCCGATATCCAGATGCAGCTCGATGAATGCATCGCGCTGCCGGCCGAGCGCAAGGAAATCGAGCGCGCCATGGAAATGTCGCTGCGCTGGGCCGAGCGCTGCCGCGTCGCCTTTGGCGAGCAGCCCGGCAAGGCCATGTTCGGCATCGTGCAGGGCGGCGACCAGCCGGATCTGCGCATTCGTTCCGCCGAAGGGCTGAAGCAGCTCGATCTGAAGGGCTATGCGGTCGGCGGTCTTGCCGTCGGCGAGCCGCAGGATGTGATGCTCGGCATGCTCGATATCACCCTGCCGGTCCTGCCCACGGAAAAGCCGCGTTACCTGATGGGCGTCGGCACGCCTGACGATATCCTGAAATCCGTGGCGCGCGGCATCGACATGTTCGACTGCGTGATGCCGACCCGCTCGGGCCGTCACGGGCTGGCCTTTACCCGTCGCGGCAGGGTCAATATCCGCAATGCCCGCCACGCCGAGGATATGCGCCCGCTGGACGAGCAGTCCAACTGCCCGGCCTCGCGCGATTATTCCCGCGCCTATTTGCATCATCTCACCCGCTCCAACGAGGCGCTGGGCGGCATGCTGCTCTCCTGGCATAATCTTGCCTATTATCAGGAGCTGATGCAGGGTATCCGCAAGTCGATCGAGGAAGGCCGTTTCGCCGATTTTTATGCGGAAACCATAGAGATGTGGGCAAAGGGCGACATAGACCCGATCTGATATTTCCCGACCCTTCTCCTGTTTCGGACGCTTTCCGTGGCACATGCGCCTTACGTTCTTTTCCGGGATGATACGACCGGCACGGTGACAGCCTTCACCGAGCCGGAAGAGATTATCGTGGCGGATGAGCCGGAAGCTTTTTTTGCGGCACTCCAACGCATGGAAGAGTTGCGCCGCGCCGGGAAATACCTTGCCGGCTACATGTCCTACGAGGCGGGTTTCCTGTTCGAACCGAAGCTTGCGCCATTTGCCGAAGAGCCCCGCAATGTGCCGTTTCTGCGCTTTGGCGTCTTTTCCGGACCGCAGCCGGATGCGGGCCGGTTCGCGCGTCCCGACGATATGCCGGATGCGGATGCGTTTCTTTCCGATCCCGTGCCGGCATGGACACTCCAAGAATACCAGCAGCGCTTTGCGCGACTGCACGACCATCTGCGTCGTGGCGACTGTTATCAGGGCAATCTGACCATGCCCGTTCAAGCCCGCTGGAGCGGCGATCCGCTCACCGCCTTCTGGTCGCTGATCGAACGGCAGCCGGTTAAATACGGCGCGCTGGTCGATCTTGGCGGCCCGGTCATCCTGTCGCGCTCGCCGGAACTGTTTTTCTCGGTCGATGGCGAGGGGTTCATCGAAACCCATCCAATGAAGGGCACCACACCGCGCGGGGCGGATGCGGAGGAGGACAGGGCAATCATTACGGCGATGCTGGCGGATGAAAAGACGCTGGCCGAAAATCGCATGATCGTCGATCTGCTGCGCAACGATATTTCCCGTATCACCGAGGTCGGCAGCCTTCATGTGCCGCGACTGTTCGATATCGAAACCTATCCGACCGTGCACCAGATGGTCAGCCATGTGCGGGCGAAGCTTCTGCCTGACGTGACGGTGGAAGACATCTTCGCCGCGCTGTTTCCCTGCGGTTCTGTGACGGGCGCACCAAAAATGTGGGCGATGAAAATCCTGCGGGAGCTGGAAGCTGGCCCACGCGACGCCTATTGCGGCGCAATCGGCTTCATGTCTCCCTGTGGTGATATGCGGTTCTCAGTGGCGATCCGCACGCTCAGCCTGTTTGACGACGGCCGCGCCGTCTTCAATGTTGGCGGCGGCATCGTCTTCGATTCCGATGCAAAAGCCGAATATGATGAGTGTCTGCTGAAATCGAAATTCGCGGTGGGAGACAGGTTGTTGCGGCGGTGATCACCGCCCGATCACCTCGAACGTTCCATCCTCCACCAGCACTTCTTTCGCCGCCGTGTGGCTGAGAAAACCCGAAGGACTGGCGCTTGCGCCATAAGCGCCCGATTGCAGGATGGCGACGAGATCGCCGGCCTTCAGTTTCGGCAGCACGGCATTGCGGGCAAGCGTGTCTAGCGGGGTGCAGAGCGGGCCGACGATGGTGGCGGTCTCGTCATGGTCCGCCTGCATCAGGGCCGGCGCGACGATGGGGTAATTGCGTTTGACGATCTGGCCGAGATTGCCTGAGGCGGCAAGGTGGTGGTGCATGCCGCCATCCGTCACCACGAAAGTGGTGCCGCGCGAGGTTTTTACCGAATTGACTTCCGCCACATAGATGCCGCCAGGGCCGGCGAGGAAGCGGCCGGGTTCGACGATGATATGGGCGTCGGTTATCAAGGGATGCGCTTTCACAAGCGCCTTGAGGTCGGGAATGGCGGCGCTGACCGTTGCAAGGTCGAGCGGCGTTTCCCCGGCGAAATAGGGAATGCCGAGGCCGCCGCCGAGATCGATGGTCTCGAGCGGCCTGCCCAGCATTTCCGCCATGCGCGCCGCAAGGGAAATGGCGTGTCGCCATTGGGAGACAAGCATATCGGCGTCGAGAATCTGCGTGCCGCCATAGATGTGCACGCCGACGAGATCGATATGTCTGGCGTCCTTGAAGAGCGGCAGGACGTTTTCCAGTTCCTCTTCATCAAAACCGAAGGCGGTGGCCTTGCCGCCCATGCGCATGGCGCCCGCCTGCGCATCCGGCACCGGGTTGATGCGGATGGAGGCTTTGACCGGCCTGCCGATCTCTTCGATACGGGCGATTTCCTCAGCGCTTTCGATGTGGATTTCGCCGATTCCGCTGTCGATCACCTCACGCAATTCGACCATGCCCTTGCCGGGGCCGGCGAAGATGATGTTCTCAGGTGCGACACCCGCCTTGATGGCGGCGCGATATTCGCCGACGGAGGCGATTTCAGCGCCGGCACCTTGCTGCCGGAAAAGCGCGATACTGGCGGGCAGGGGATTGGCCTTCACCGAATAATAGATATTGGCAAAGCCCGATAGCGCCGTTTCAAGGTTCTGATAGGCGCGGCGCATGGCGCTTGCATCATAGAGGAAGCACGGCGTTCCGGTTTGGGCGACGATATCGCCCACCGCAAGTCCGCCGATGACAAGATCATTGTCAGTGACCGTAAATTGCGCAGCCGCAAGCGCTGGGCCGTGGCTCTGGGTTTTATCCGTGGGCGACATTGTCCGTCCGTTCGCGCACCAGCGCGCGGTAATCCACCTTGCCATTGGCGGTGACCGGAAGCCGGTCGACCAGTTCGATGGCGCGCGGGATCATGAAGGGAGCGAGCATTTCGGCGGCTTTCCTGAGTGCTGCCGAAATGTCGATATTTTCGTTGGCGGCGGTTGCCACCGCATGCACCTTTTCACCGGCGAAGGCGTCCGGCAAGCCGATGACGGCAACCTGCTGGAACAGACCCGTCGACATCAGGCTTTCCTCCACCTCTGTCGGGCTGATGCGATAGCCTGACGATTTGATCATCGCATCGTTGCGGGCAACGAAGCTGAAGAAACCGTCTTCGTCTTCCACGGCCAAGTCACCGGAATAACAGACGGTTTCTCCGCCCAGTGCCGCCGGAATGAAGGGATGAGGCCGCAGAACTTTTGCCGTGTCGTCCGGCCGGTTCCAGTAACCGAGCGATACCGTCGGGCCGCGGTGGACGAGAATGCCTGGCTCGCCCGGTTTTGCCCGCTGTCCCTTATCGGTGACGATGAAGATTTCGCATTCCGGAATGGCCTTGCCGATGGAAGTCGGGCGGTGGTCGATCTCTTCCGGTGGCAGGAAGGTGGAGCGGAAGGCCTCGGTCAGGCCATACATCAGGTAAATCTTGGTGTCCGGCAGTTTTTCGCGCAGCGCTTTTACGGTTTCCTGCGGCACGCGCCCGCCGGAATTGGTGATGTAGCGCAGATGCGGCAGCGACGTCTTTGCGAGCGACGGGGCCGCTCTCGTCAGGATCGCCCAGACGGTCGGCACGCCGGCGAGACCGGTTACGGCATGATTGCGCAAATCGCGGACGATATCGTCGCCCAGCCTGAAGGTGGAGATGATTGTGGTCGCGCCCTGTTCCACCGCCGTCAGCAGTTGGTTCAGGCCGTAATCGAAGCTGAAGGGCAGGAGGGAAAGAATGCGGTCGCTCGCCGTAATCTCCAGATAGGTGCGCACGATGCGCGCGCCGGCCAGAAGATTGCGGTGCGACAGCATGACGCCCTTGGGTGAGCCGGTGGAGCCCGATGTATAGAGGATCGCCGCGAGGTCCTCGCCGATTGCCGCCGAAGGGCGGGCAGGCGCTACGCGTGTCGCGATTTCTTCCGCCAGCATCACCGTGACATGGGGAAGGTCTTCCAGCGCCGCCTTCAGCTCATCCATCATCACCGCGCTGCTGATGACGATTTTCGCGCCGCAATCCCTGATGATATGGCGGATCTGCTGTGATTTCAGCAGCGCATTGACCGGCACGAAAACGCCGCCGGCCATGCTCACCCCGAAGATTGACCAGCATTCCTCGATGCCGCGCGGCAGGAAAATGACGACGCGGTCGCCGCGTTCTGCGCCGGCCTGCTGCAGGGCCGCTGCGCAACGGTTCGCCGCTTGCGCGAATTCCCGGTAGCTCAAAGCTATATCTTTGTGGACAAGCGCCTGATCGTCGCTTGCCGCGCGAGCAGTGAGCAGGTGATGCAGCAGGAAATGGGGTGTCATTTCCGTTCCCTGAGGACGAAGGCGATGAGATCGGCGGGCGTGCCGAGATTTTCCGGCGTGAAATGTTCGTCATCAAGCACGATGCCAAAACTCTCGCTGAGGAAGACCATCAATTCCAGGAAGCCGAGCGAATCGATCGCGCCGCCTTCTAGAAGCAATGTATCGTTGGTAAAAGGCGCGTAGGCGGGAAAGCGGTCCGAGAGATAGGCGTAGATAGTATCAGCAACGTTGGTTTCGCTTTTCTTCGCCGCAAGCATGCTTGTTCTCCGATGTCCCGTCTGTTTCCCGTAAAACCCGCCCCGGAATGACACTTTATCTGTAAAGGTCGAGATTCTGTCAGGTCCACCAGGATTCACTAAAATACGTAGGGTGGCAATAACACCAACTCTGAGTATGTTTCGTTAATAAAATGTGGGTTCCATGCGCCTTTTACTTGTATAGGCGCGAATTTATGTGCCGCAAACCCACCGCCATTGTGCTCACCGTCAAGTGCCGCCATGGTCAGGGCAAGCCTGCCCCGGCCTAGAAGATGGCGGGCGATTGCAGAAATATGCCTTTGCGCGAGTTCTCTGTCTTCGCAATAGATCAAGCGGGCGGACGGCAGCTTCTTGGTCGTGGTTTTCAAGAACACCAGCGGATAGTGACGGCCATCCGCCTGCATTATGGCGACGATGCAACCGAGCCGCAGGTGATCTTCCAGCATCTCGCGCATGGCGGCCGACAGGGTATCCGGCGGCACGGCGGCAAGCGGATTGAGCCGCGTGCCGGAAGGACGCAGCGCCTTGAGCGGCAGGGGATAGAAAAGCGTGCGATCCGTCACCATCTGAAAACCCAGCCTCTCATTCAGCCTGCAGGCTTCGGGAGACGGGGTAAGGTCGGTGAACAGTTCTTCCTCGGATGAGGAGGCGATTTGCAGCATACGTGGTGCAAACCACCGGCACGAAGGCTCGACATACCAGCTGGACAGGTTGACAACGATCCTGCCGGTTTCAGGCAGACGGCTTTTGATCGTCAACAGAACGCCCGCCGCGTTCTCACCCTTCATCAGCAATTGCCCGATCGGACCAAGCTCCCGCCGCTCATGATGATCGCTGATGAGCGACAGCCCGCGGGACCAGAAGGCCTTGCTTTTTTCGGGGAAACCTTTCGCCAAAAGGGCAACGGCGGCGGCGCGGTTTCCGTTGTCGATCGGTACGATTTTCACGGGCGCTCTCCGCTGTCTGGCGTTAACTGGCCGGGGAAAGAGATTTTTCAACTTCGCCGCGTAGTATTGGCTTACGATGATAGATTTACTGTCCCGTTAATCGCCAGGGCTGCAAGGCGGCGGAGCCGATCACGTTTGCATGAAAGGCAGGCGCGCCGAACGCGCCCGCCTCCTGTCATCGGCCGATCAATAGACCACGACGCCGCGAATGCTCTCGCCCCTGTGCATCAACTCGAAGCCCTTGTTGATGTCTTCCAGCGGCATCGTATGGGTGATCATCGGATCGATCTGGATCTTGCCCTCCATGTACCAGTCGACGATCTTCGGCACATCGGTGCGGCCGCGCGCGCCGCCAAAAGCGGTACCCATCCAGTTGCGGCCGGTGACCAGCTGGAACGGACGTGTCGAGATTTCCTGACCGGCGCCGGCAACGCCGATGATGACCGACTTGCCCCAGCCGCGATGCGAGGCTTCCAGCGCCTGACGCATGACCTTGGTGTTGCCCGTGCAGTCAAAGGTATAATCCGCGCCGCCGATCAGGTCGCCGTTACGCTTCGTCATGTTGACGAGATAAGGCACGATGTCGTCGCCGACTTCTTTCGGGTTGACGAAGTGGGTCATGCCGAATTTTTCGCCCCAGGCCTTGCGGTCGTTGTTGATGTCCACACCGATGATCATGTCGGCCCCTGCAAGGCGCAGGCCCTGCAGCACGTTCAAACCGATGCCGCCGAGACCGAAGACGATGGCGGTGGCGCCAATCTCGACCTTGGCGGTGTTGATGACCGCGCCGATGCCGGTCGTCACGCCGCAGCCGATGTAGCAGACCTTGTCGAAGGGAGCGTCGGGATTGATCTTGGCCAGCGCGATTTCCGGCAGGACGGTGAAGTTCGAGAAGGTCGAGCAGCCCATATAATGATGGATCTTGTCCTTGCCGATCGAGAAGCGCGAGGTGCCGTCCGGCATCACGCCCTGTCCCTGGGTGGCGCGGATGGAGGTGCACAGATTGGTCTTGCGCGAGGTGCAGGAATAACATTCGCGGCATTCCGGCGTGTAGAGCGGAATGACATGATCGCCTTTCTTGACAGAGGTGACACCGGGGCCGACATCAACGACGATGCCAGCACCCTCATGGCCGAGAATGGCCGGAAACAGGCCTTCCGGATCGGCACCTGACAGGGTGAAATCGTCGGTATGGCAGATGCCGGTCGCCTTGACCTCAACAAGCACTTCGCCGGCGCGGGGACCTTCAAGCTGGACGGTCATGACCTCAAGCGGTTTTCCTGCCTGAATGGCAACAGCGGCGCGTACGTCCATTTTCGATCTCCTGGCGTTGTCTCATGATTGGATAGGGCTGTTTTGCCCGAGCTTGGCGGCAGGGACAAGGGGCAAAAGCGACCTTGGCGTCTCAGTTGCGACCAAAAAATGAAGCCGTCTCCGTGTTGGACAGGAAGAGCGAGCATCGGGAAAATTGTATCCGCAATCGAGTATCCAATTGGCGTATTCAATTTAATATTTCGACTATAATAAATTATGAATATCTGATTTAAATATATGATTTTACATACTATTTTTGATATTCGGGTGATCTTTAATTTACGAATCTGGTGTTTAATCCGCCATATAGAATGACGAATGAAATTGGGCTGTCATCAATCGGTGGTTCCGGAAAATACCTTTATCTCGCGAGTGCAACTGGCCCTCGCCAATTGTGTCGCGCCGCCATGATCGCGGCGAGCATCAGCGGTTTTGCTGAGTTTGTATCCTGTGGCCCGGGGCTTTCGCCCGGCTGCAGTCTTTGTGTGTCCGGCTGGGGAGGAGAGCCGGGACGATCCGTGGCGGTTGGACGAAAAGCGATTATTGCAGATGTTTCATATTGAAAGAATGTTGAACGCGTTGGCGCGTCATTTCCACCTGCTTCTCAGGGATCGGCGGGCAAATTTTGCGATTATCACGGCATTGCTGATGCCGGTTTTTCTTTTCACTTTCGGACTGCTGTTCGAAGGCGGCCGCGCGCTGGCCTATTACAGCCAGTCAAAGCGGGTGATCGCGCAGGCCTGCGAGCGCTCGACGAAACCGACCCGGACGAATGTGCCTATCGATGAAGTGCGACGCAAAAATGTGCTTGATACCTTCGACGCGCTCATCACTTCCACCAAACAGGAGGTGGTGAGCCGGGATGTGAAAATCGACTGGCTGACCACCGATATAGACGCGAAATTCACCTATAAGACGGTGTTGGGCGGCATGTTCAATGTCGAAAAAATGGATTACGCGCTGACTTACCGTTGCGACGGTATTCCTCCCTATCCGTATGACGGCGAGGTGATCGTCAACAACACATTCGACCGGCTGAACGGTAAAGACCGCATTCTCAAAAACGGTAAAGGCCCCAACACCATGAATGGTTGCTGGGGTGTCGTCAGCTATGAGGAGCTTGGATGGAACGGTGGCACAGGTCCGGGCATCGAGCTTCAGGACTGGAGCAATGCGGAGTGCCGTAAGAAATTCGGCTGGCAGGGTTATGAGGAGCCGAAGAAGGATGCCGGACCTGTTTGCGCCAGCGTCTCGCAACAGGACGTCGCACCGACTGACGAAAAAGATCCGAAAAACAACAACAAACTGAAAGAGCTCGATAAGGACGCGTCGCAATCCTCAGCAGCCAAGCCATGTCCACCCGAATCGGACGAATTGGAAAAACCTTCCCTGTTGAAAGCCGAAAATGGCGGGATACCGCCGACCAAATATGTGGTGGAACTGGACAGCCATTGGGATGGGCAGAATAGAAAAGATGCCAACAGTTCGATTTTCAAGATTGTGGAAATGCACCCCGGAAAATATGAGGTTTCGGTCTGGTATAATGGCCGCAACGACGCCTATGGCGGCACCAACGACATCGACATCTTCCTGCAGCTCCAGCGTCCGCAATTAGGTCCCGAAAAGAAGATCATCGAAATGGCGCAGAAGGGCAAGGTCTTCTGGGAGCGCCGCAGTTACTCGATCACGGTCGATACCTATTCCGTCTACAAGCTGACGATTGCCGCAGGCGGGAAAAGCGACAGTCTTGGCGGCATCATCACGGCTTTTGAGGTGAAGTATGTCGACTCACCTAAATAATGGGCTCTTTCGCCGTTGCTGCGGTCGTTTCAGCTTTTATACGCTCGACATCCGGGCAGCCACCGCCGTCGAATTCGGCCTGCTCATGCCGGTCTATTTTCTGCTGGTCTTCGGTATTTTTGAAGTCGGTCTGGCGCTGCTGCTCACTCTCAATCTGGCAACCGCGGCCAATGCCGGCGCGGAATTGCTGCGCAAGGCGGCGGCAAGTCAGACGGTGGTTACCGAAATCGAATTCAGACGTGTCATCGACTCGAATTTCGTGCTCGGTACGACCGAAAGCGACATGAAGATAACGCTCGTCCCGATCCCGGATGCGGATTTCACCGCCGTGCCGCTGACATTTCCGGTCGAGAACAAGTTTCAGGCGCCGGATAAAAAAGCCGGGCAATATCTTCTGGCGCTTGGTTACAATTGGCAATTCATTATGCCCACGACGCGTTTGCTGATCCCGAGTGGCGGCGGCACGCAGCCGCAATTACAGAATGTGTCTCTGGCGATCACCGCCGTTCGGGTGACGGAATGATGGTGTTTCGGCTGAAACCCGTCCTTGCCGCCATGGTGCGGTCGCGCTCCGGCGTGGCCGCGGTGGAATTCTCCCTGCTATTGCCAATGCTCATCATCTTTCTGGCGGTGATGATCGAGACCGGTCGTGGCTGGCTGAGTTACGACCGTTTCGTCACGGTCGTCGACAATACAGCCCGCTGGTCCGCCCGCTTCCCGGAATTCGAAGAACGGGTGAGGACAGGGGTGAAAACCTTTGTCATCGAAGCCGGGCAGCCTCTCAACCCGGAGGAACTCGATCTGACCTTGCGGAGCGCCAAGCTGGTGGGCGGCGTCGCAACTGTCGAATTTGCGCCTTACAACTTCTTCGGATCCGCAGAAGCCGTTACCTGGGACAAGATGCTGAAGGCGGGAAACTTCAAGGACGAAGAGGCTGTCATCGTGATTTCGGGGCGCTATAAATATAGTCCGTTATTCTCGTTCCTGCGCCCCACCACCATCGAGTTCGAATATGTCGCGACGGTCAATCCGTATTTCTCGCGGCACTACAAATATCAGAAGGGCAAGTCGGACTGGTCCTTCTGGAATGTTCGTTGACGGCTTGGCTACGGAAGCTCCGTAGCCAATATTTCGGCATCAATGATCCTGCACGACGCCGGCTTCTGTCTTCGTTTCATCCATCTCCAGCCACGCCGCACAATCCTTCAGCGCCCGCGCTGCAACCAGCTGGCGCTTCATGACCGTCTTGTCCTTGCCGCGAAAGCGCTTCACACCTTCCGGCTTGACGATGGAACCCGGCTCAAGTTCAGGGAACAGGCCGAAATTGATGTTCATCGGCTGGAAGGAACGTTTGCCCGGCTCATCGTTTGAGGAAAGGTGGCCGCCGGTGATGTGGTTGAGCAGCGAACCGAGCGCCGTGGTGGCCGGCGGCAGGCTAGGGCTCTCGCCTTTCCGTTCTGCTGCGGCGAAGCGGCCGGCCAGAAGCCCGACGGAGGCGCTTTCCACATAACCTTCGCAACCGGTGATCTGGCCGGCAAAACGCAGGTCGGGCCGCGATTTCAGCCTTAGCGTCGGATCGAGCAGGATGGGGGAATCGATATAGGTGTTGCGGTGCAGGCCGCCGAGGCGGGCGAATTCCGCATTTTCAAGGCCGGGAATCATGCGGAACACATCCGCCTGCACGCCGTATTTCAGTTTGGTCTGGAAACCGACCATGTTGTAAAGCGTGCCGAGCGCATTGTCTTGGCGCAGCTGGACCACGGCATAGGCCTTGACGGTGGGATTGTGGGCATTGGTTAGCCCCATCGGCTTCATCGGGCCGTGGCGCAGCGTCTGGCGGCCGCGCTCGGCCATGATCTCGATCGGCAGGCAGCCGTCGAAATAGGGCGTGCCTTCCCATTCCTTGAAACCCACCGTGTCGCCGGCGATCAGCGCGTCGATGAAGGCGTTATATTGTTCCTCGTCCATCGGGCAGTTGATGTAATCCTTGCCCGTGCCGCCGGGGCCGACCTTGTCGTAACGCGACTGATACCAGCAGATATCCATATTGATGCTGTCGCGGTGCAGGATGGGGGCGATGGCGTCGAAAAAGGCCAGGGCATCCTCACCCGTCTCTGCCTGAACCGCCGCCGCCAGATCCGGCGAGGTGAGCGGGCCGGTGGCGATGATGGTACTGCCCCACTCCTTCGGCGGCAGGCCGGAAACCTCTTCACGCACGATCGTCACCAGTGGGTGACTTTCCAGCATTTCGGTGACGGCGAGCGAAAACCCGTCGCGATCGACGGCAAGCGCTCCGCCGGCCGGCACCTGATGTTTGTCGGCGCAGGCGATGATCAGCGAGCCGGCAAGCCGCATTTCGGCATGGATGACGCCGACCGCATTGGCGGTCGCATCGTCGGAGCGAAATGAGTTGGAACAGACCAGTTCGGCCAGCGTATCGCCCTTATGGGCATCCGTGCCGCGCACGCCGCGCATTTCATGCAGAATGACGGGAACGCCGCTCTGTGCGATCTGCCAGGCGGCTTCCGAACCGGCCAGTCCGCCGCCCACGACGTGAATGGGAGAAATGGTCTTATCTTGCATGCTGGCATCCATGAGCCGCGCGGCTGCCAAAGGCTTCCGTCTGGCGGCTGTCTTTCGAGTGAGTGTTCCGCGCGGGTCCTAAAAGGACGCGGCATTGTTTGCGGATGCACTACCATGCATGGCGGGGGCAGCCAAATGTTTTTGGGATGGGCCGGGCGAGGAAGAGACGCGGGGCATGGTGAAACGAGCGGGTGCCGATTGTTTCCTCTCCCCGCCGGGGAGAAGGTCGCGGCAGCGGGATGAGTGGGCGAGGGTGGAGATATTCGGAGAGCTTGCCCCCTCATCCGACCCTTCGGGCCACCTTCTCCCCCTCGGGGAGAAGAAACGAGCGGCACCGCATTGCCTGTCAGATTGCACCGCACGTTGCTGGACACGCTTTTGCAGGCGGCACGCAGGGCAGGGGACGAACCGCTGATATGTTCGCAGAGGTGCCGAGCGCTCAGCCGACTGCCAGAATCAAAAACGGCGCACAAGGCGCCGTTTTTTTTAAGAACCGTCGCTCGATCGTCGCGCCCTGGAGGTCGGGCAGCGGGACGATCGTTTACGCCTTAGCGGAACGAACGGGAAGCAACGTTACGGATGTCGTAACGTGTCAGGCCGATGTCGCTCAGGGCCTGGTTGGACAGGCTGCCAAGTTCGTTGATCGTGCGGCGGTAGGAGATCCAGTTCTTTGCGATACGGATAGGGTTCATGGTCGTTTCCTCAATCTTTCTTTGTGAATTCGTCTGCCGGCTCAGCGTTTCTCTGTGCTCTCGGCTGTTGAGGTTTATATATAGACATTAAGCCATGTTGTGCAGTGCAGAATTTAGGCTACTGCCATGCATTTGTGCACTATGTCGGCTAATTTTACGGCTTTGAGTACTGCATGAGCAAAATATGAGCGGAAATGCCTGCCTTTCGGGCGTTCCTGACGGCTTTCATGGTCTTTGGTGACGATTGGAGCGACTTTTTGGGGTGTTGAAGGGTGGGAAGGGCGTTGGCCTTGCTCAAACGTCGCGCGGGCGGGCGGAAGAGAGATGCTTTTTTCATCTCTTGCGGCCTGCGGATGTGCGGGAACCGATGGTGACGCCGTCAGAACCCCCAAACGAAAAAAAGGCCAGAGGCGGGAGCCTCAGGCCTTTTTGGGTAGGTCGTCTCGCATCCGCCGCAATGAAGCGGCGAAGCGTATTAGATGCCGACGGCGGTGCGGGCGACGCGACGGATGTCCTGACGGCCAATGCCGAGGTCGCTCAGTTCGCGGTCGGTCATACGGCCGAGTTCGGTTACGGTCTGACGATACTTGCGCCAGTTGGTCAGCGAGCGGGTGATGTTCATGGTCATTTTCCTCTTCGTGCTGTTCAGTCCACGCGGCCAGTCTTGGGAGGCTTTGGGTCCGGGGCTGAACTGATCTCTGTATGACCATGAATATAATCGGTTTAATCAAAACAAAAACAGACAAAGCAAGATGTCACCTATGCATACAATGCACGGCAATCCGGTAAATGAGCCTGATTGCGGCGGTTCGTGCATAATTTGTGACCAATTTATGTGCTTTTGGTGACGCCAGATGGTTGAAGGTTGGGCAGCCGTGCGGCTCGGCCGGGTGCGGCGGCGGGCAGGGGTGAAAGCCCGAACGGTGAACCTGATCGGTCGATGGCAATCCGGCTATGTAGCTTGCGGGTCGTGCTATATATAATGTCAATGTAGCCGCATAAATGACGTGCGCTTTTGCCGGCAGTGTTCCGTGCGGATGCGCAGGGCTGGGCGGGTTGGCTGAGGCGGGAGACATAAGCGCGGGCCAGCCGTTTTCGGTTGAGGATCGCCTCTGTCTTGGCTGCCATAGCATCATCCCCTGTTGTGGGTGGCAAACAGCCAAAGAGGCGCGGTCTCCCTCACTATCGGATCGGGGCCAAGAAAAGTCCGGGCGAAACCAAAGGCAGGGGAACGGCGTGCTTGACCCTTTCTGAACATTGTGACATACCGCCGCCCAACGTGCGGGTATGGCGGAATTGGTAGACGCATTGGTTTTAGGTACCAACGCTTCGGCGTGGGAGTTCGAGTCTCTCTACCCGCACCACAAGCAAAGCATGGCTGTGCCACGCTTGCGCCAGAGTGCACCTTCAATGGTGCAGGGGGCTTAGGGGCTATTTGCCCCTGGTTGCTCTTCGTCTCCGGTGCGGGCGTATTTCGTCCGGGCAGGCGCTTTGTGTGAAGAAATAATGGAAGCCACGGCCGGGCAGCGATGTTTCCGGCGCAGTGCTCGAAAGTAAACCAACGGCTGTCTGAGCACCGCCGCCATGATGTGAAGGTTTGAAAAATGCAGGTTATCGAAACGCTCGCTGAAGGGCTGAAGCGCGAACTCAAGATCGTTATCCCGGCTGCCGACATGAAGGCCCGTCTGGACGAGCGCCTGGTTGACGCCAAGGACAAGGTTCGCATCAACGGTTTCCGCCCCGGCAAGGTGCCGATGGGTCATCTGAAGAAGATGTACGGCAAGTCCATCATGGCCGACCTCGTCAACGAGCTGGTTCGTGAAAAGCCGACCGAAATCCTCTCCAGCCGCGGCGAGAAGTCTGCAACGCAGCCGGCGATCTCCATGACCGAAGACGAGCAGGAAGCTGAAAAGATCCTGTCCGCCGAATCGGATTTCGAATTCACCGTTGCTTACGAAATCATTCCTGCCATCGAACTGAAGGCCAATGACGGCATCAAGGTTACCCGCGAAGTTGTTGAAGTCTCCGAAGACGAAATCAACGAGCAGATCCTCAAGATCGCCGAAAGCGCCCGCACCTTTGAAGCCAAGAAGGGCAAGGCCGCCGATGGCGACCGCGTCACCATGAACTACCTCGGCAAGGTTGATGGCGTTGCCTTCGACGGCGGCGCTGCTGAAGATGCCGAACTGGTTCTCGGTTCCGGCCGCTTCATCCCCGGCTTCGAAGACCAGCTCGTCGGCGTCAAGGCTGGCGACGAAAAGACCATCACCGTGACGTTCCCGGCCGATTACCCGGCTGCGAACCTGGCCGGCAAGGACGCCACCTTCGACGTTACCGTCAAGGAAGTTGCTGCCGCTGCCGCCGTTGAAATCAACGACGAACTGGCTGAAAAGCTCGGTCTCGAATCGGCTGAAAAGCTGAAGGAAATCGTCAAGGGTCAGATCGAAAGCCAGTACGGCAACATTACCCGCCAGAAGGTCAAGCGTCAGATTCTTGACCAGCTGGACGAGATGTACAAGTTCGACACCCCGGCTGGCCTCGTCGATGCCGAGTTCGACAACATCTGGCGCCAGATCAACACCGATCTCGCCCAGTCCGGCAAGACCTTTGCTGACGAAGACACGACCGAAGAAGAAGCCCGCGAAGAATATCGCAAGCTTGCTGAGCGCCGCGTCCGCCTCGGCCTCGTTCTCTCTGAAATCGGCGAAAAGGCCGGCGTCGAAGTGACCGAAGAAGAAATGCAGCGCGCGCTGTTCCAGCAGCTGCAGCAGTTCCCCGGCCAGCAGAAGGAAATCCTCGATTTCTTCCGCAACACGCCCGGCGCTTCCGCTTCGCTGCGCGCTCCGATCTTCGAAGAGAAGGTCATCGACAAGCTGCTCACCGAAATCTCGGTAACGGACAAGACCGTTTCCAAGGAAGAGCTGCTGGCTGACGACGGCGAAGAAGAAACGGAAACCAAGAAGAAGGCTCCGGCCAAGAAAAAGGCTGCTGCCAAGGCTGACGACGCCGCTGAAGGCGAAGAAGCCGCTCCGAAGAAGAAGGCTCCGGCCAAGAAGAAGGCCACTGAGGCCGACGCTGAATAATCTTTTTCGATTGAAGCTGATTGAATGGAAGGGCCGTGGCGAAAGCTGCGGCCTTTTTTTGTTTGGAAGCGCAATCTGCTCTTAGGTTGCGCGGTGTGCCAGCGGCGCAAATCAACGCCACTGGCCGCCTTTCACCGTTAGAACTTGTTCCTGCTATCGCTTCTCGGATCGTTGTTCACGTGATGCGATATATAAAGATCGCCACGAGCTTTTCGACGCCAGGGTCGCGCAGGATTTTCCTGATCGATGATGATGTCCGTGACCGAAATAGCCGGTAAACCATTCATCGGGCACTGTACCGCCCATTGACCATCTGGTGTGACTATACCCGAGGGAGCGGCGTGGCTTTGAGGTGCAAGTGTTGAATAGCTCGCCCAATAGGCGTTGCTCGATGCATGCCCCAATATTTCCGCGGCAGATGCCGAAGCATTGGAAGGGCCATCGCCCGCCGTCGAAAACAGCATGCACTCGACGTTCAGCTTCTCATATTCCATGAATATTTCCGGATAGTGCACTTCCATGCCAAGTGCGCAACCGAAGCGGAAGCCATCGACTTCAAACGTCACCGGGACACTTCCCGGCGAGTACATGAAAGAGATTTTGGTGTTCGATAGCAGACGCTCATCGTAGCGTGTTACAAGCTTCCCACGATCGGAGACGACATACAGACTGTTATATGGCCGGTGCGGCGGTGTCAGTTGGTGGACGGCACCAAAAACCACCCAAAGTTTTAGCTTCTGCGCCAGCTTTCTGGTCGCCTCCAGTTCTTCGCGCAGAGTTTCCCATGCAAAGCGTGTCCAGTCGGAAGGGCCGATTTCCCTTGGACCGATCGCCGACATGATCCGTTTACCTGGCCAGCATGTTGCCCCTTCAGGAAAATGGATGAGACGAGCGCCTGCTTTATGGGCATCAATCATGAGGCGGCGCATTTCCTGTCCGCCTGTCTTCAATGCGGAAACGTCACGAGGATCGTTGAACAGCGATGTCTGCGCGACAGCCATTCGGATTGAGCTGCTTACAGGGGCATCCGGCATTTTTCGAATATGCTGAAGAGCAGCTGTATAAGATTCGCCGGTTTTGGCTGCGCGAGCTCTTACACGACGTTTCAGATTGCTATTTTGCGTCATTGTCAGGCCTTTCACATCCCGGACGCAGTTCCCCAGCAACCCGTCCGAAACGATCGGACCAAGATAGTGGCCTGAGACAACAGTCCCTTTGCCTCCGTTGAAGACCATGCTGGGGAAGGTCGGGGAGGTTAGGCGCAGGCTACGCCGTGACAAATATCGATGGGGAAACGCCGATTCGTCAAGCGGCTGTGGTACCGGTCAGGTGAAGCTTCGCGATCACAATGCAGTGCAGCATGATTTTTTGCTGCATCTGCTCTTGTTCATCTCCCATTCATCTGGCACCCTGCGAAGCATGATTTGCCTCGATCGCCTCCGGTGGTCGTCCGAGCATCATGTGCCGCCAGTGTGCGGTCATCATCGCTGCCAAAACCATTGGCCTTAAGCTTTTACCGTGCCTGCCGGGTTCTTCCGGCACGCCCTTAATTTGCCAGGGGACAAAATATGTCGCCACGAACGGGCTTTGCCCTTTTGCTGTTCACCGTGCTTGCAAGCGCCGCCCATGCCGATGATGCCGGGTTGATCTGGAAGCCGGTGAAAAATTCCGATCAGTCCTATACGGCGCGCATCGGCGCGAAGCTGCCGGTCGATACGCCCATCCGTGCGGGGTTGGAAATGGGCATGAATGCCTCGAAGACCGGGCAGGTGGTGGATACGCCGGTGCGGGTGTGGGGCAATGTCACCTTGCTTGCCGAACAGTTGCCCGGCGTTTCGCTTGCCCGGGATGTCGGCGTCCTCTTTAACGCGCTGACGGGGTCGAGCAGCGTTTCCATGACCTCGCAGCAGAAGCGCATCGTCACGCCGGAACTGGATATCGAGGCCAACCGCAATTTCACCGTTCGTTATGACGGCACGGCGCAGCAGTGGAACGGCCTGGATGTGTCGCAATCGCTGCGGCTCTCCCGCTCCGAGACCGGCACTGCTTTCGTGCTGACGGGGGCGAGCCGCAACAGTTTCAACGAATTCAGCAGCGGCGTGGCGGTGGAGCAGAAGATCGGCGATAATCTGACGGTGCGCGGCACGCTGGATCAGGGCTATGCCGATCATTTTCGGCCGGGGTTTAGTGCGCGGTATAGTATTCGGTGGTGAGGGTGTGCGTCACCGGTCCCGTCGCATGAATATTCTCAACGTGATGACAAGCACTTCCGCACGCGACTTCATCCTTGGGCTTGTCCCATTGAAGTCCGGTTTGAATTTCCGTGCAGGCTGCATTCCCCTTGAAGTCGGTGGTGAAGGGTGAGCATTCACTCAACGTCATTCTCGGCCTTGTGCCGAGGATCTAACCACGTCGAATAAAATCAATACGTTAGAAGACCCTCGGGACAGGCCCGAGGATAACGTCGAAGTGCCTGTCAGCGCCGCTCAATCCTTCTTCATCTCACCCATGCGGTTCCATGCATCCAGACCGGCGATCTTGTAGGCCTCAGCCAGCGTCGGATAGTTGAACGTATTCTCGACGAAATATTCCACCGTGCCTTTGAGGTTCAGCACCGCCTGGCCGATATGCACCAGTTCGGTTGCGCCTTCGCCGACGATGTGGACGCCGAGCAGGCGGCGGGTTTTCAGCGAGAAGATCATTTTCAATAAGCCGCTGTCGAGACCCATGATGTGGCCGCGGGAGGTCTCGCGGAAATGGGCGATGCCGCATTCATAGGGAATGTTGCGTTCGATGACTTCTTCTTCCGTCAGGCCGCAGGTGGAGATTTCCGGCACGGCATAGATGCCATAGGGGAAGAATTGCGGCGGTTCGCCGGCGGGTGCGCCGACGGCATGGCGGGCGGCGATGCGGCCCTGTTCCATGGAGGTGGAGGCAAGGCTCGGGAAACCGATGATGTCGCCGGCGGCATAGATGTTCGGCACCGAGGTCTGGAAGGTTTCCGGATCGACCTTCAGGCGGCCGCGGCTGTCGGCTTCCAGCCCGCAGGCGGACAGGTTGAGCGTATCGGTGGCGCCGACACGGCCGGCGGCAAACAGCACCGTCTCCGTTTTGAGAACGCGGCCATTGCCGAGCGAAACGAGGCATTTGCCGTTCTCATCGCGCTCCACCTTTTCCGCCTTCTGGCCGAAGATCAGCTTCATGTTGCGGTCGCGCAGCTGGTAGGTGAAATCCTCGACGATTTCCTTGTCGATGAATTCCAGCATGGTCTCGCGCGGCTCTATCACCGTCACCTGCGTGTCGAGTGCGCTGAAGATCGTCGCATATTCGATGCCGATGACGCCCGCGCCGACCACGACCATGGAGCGCGGCAGTTCCTTGATTTCGAGAATCTCATCCGAATCGAGCACCGCCTGGCCATCGAAGGGGATATGCGGCGGCCGGTAGGGGCGGGTGCCGATGGTCAGCAGGATGGAAGTGCCGGTGACATTCATGATCTCGCCGTCGTTCTTCACCACTTTCATGGTGTTGGCGTCGACGAAGCTTGCCGTGCCGCGAATGTGCTGCACGCGGTTGCGGGCAAACTGGTGCTCCAGCACCTCGACCTCGTGGTCCAGCGTGATCAGCAGGCGGCGGCGCAGGTCGTCGGCGTCGATCTCCTGCTTGACGCGGTAGGAGCGGCCGTAAAAGCCGCGCTCGCGCCAACCGGTCAGGTTGAGCGCGGTTTCGCGCAGGGTTTTGGAAGGAATGGTGCCGGTGTGCACGGAAACGCCGCCGACGCGGCTGCCTTTCTCGATGACCAGAACCTTCTTTTCGAGCTTGGCGGCCTGAATGGCGGCCCGTCTTCCCGCCGGACCGCTGCCGACAACAATCAGATCGAACTGGTGCATGAAAAACCCCGGAATAGAATGCATTGCGATAACCGGATGTCGCATCCGGCGTGGCGTCGTCGCGAAATGGTTGTGATGCCATTTTGACGAGGAGGAGTGATTCCCCCGTCAGCCTTACCCCGCCAAGAGTGCAATGCAACAAACGCCTGCGTCAATCTGTAGCGTAATAATCTGACGGATTCGTAACTGTGGGGAATTTTAAGCGGAACCAAGGTGGTTGGGGCTTTCCCCCCTCTGCCCTGCCGGGCATCTCCCCCACAAGGAGGGAGATCGGCAAGACGTTCTCTCACCATTTATACTCTTCGTCGAGATGGGCGAAACCTCGCCGCTGATCGATCTCCCCCCTTGTGGGGGAGATGCCCGGCAGGGCAGAGGGGGGTGAGCCCCACGCTCTTCTGCCCGCTGTCAATGGAAATGCTCCAAAAACCCAACAGCTTCATCCCGCACGGCGCTGCCGAGCGGGGATAGATAGACATGGGCAATTGCCCGGCTGCGCTTTCATTGAGGTTGGTGTGGATCGGATGCGTTGCGCAACCGGGCCTCTTGCCAGTCTGCCGTATCTCGCAAAGGGCCGTGCACCGCTCCCTGCGAAATGGTCCTGTCGTCACGAACGCGCCACCGTCCCCATCAGAACCGTCCCTCGGTTTTTGCCACGTCTGGCATCCACCCGGCAGGACTGGCCACACGATAACAGTGCATGGCAGGGCGGGGAAAAGCGGGGATGAATTTGCCTGACGTCAGTCGCCCTTGCGGGTGACGTGGTGGTGGAGCGCGGCGAGGTCCTGTCGCAGCGCCGCCAGTTCGGCCAGCACCTTCACGTCGATCTTTTCATGCAGCGACAGCACTTCCAGTTCCGACTTCAGGTTCACCTCGTAATCCTTGGCGGCCTCGAAACGGTCGCGGGCGGCCTGGCGGTTCTGTGACATCATGATGATCGGCGCCTGAATGGCGGCCAGCATGGAGAGCAGCAGGTTGAGGAAGATGAAGGGGTAGGGATCAAAGGCGCCTGTCGTCAGCACAATGGTGTTGATGATGGCCCAGACCACCAGGAAAAAGCAGAAACTGAGGATGAAACCCCAGGAGCCGCCGATCTTGGCGATGTTGTCGGCGAACCTGTCGCCAAGGCTTGCGCCGGCGGAAAATTCCGCATTGGTGTCGCGCGAGATCAGTTTTTTCTGGTGCGACAGTTCCAGAATGCGTCGCTCCACGTCGCCGATCTCGCGGGAGGAGCGTTTGAAATGCGAAGTGATGTAGTCGGAGATGTCTGACACGGTGTGTCTCCGGTTGCTGATGAGGTGCTTGCGCTCTGTGCGAGATAAACCCGCATGGCGGCGGAATTCAAACGATTTCCACCGCCATGCGGTTCAGCCGTTCCCGCTAAAAACCATCAGACGGCCGGCGTGCCCTGGTGTAGCCAGTTGAAGCCGGGGAAGAAGCGCTCGCGGCCATATTGCTCGCCGAACATCATGTCGAATTGCAGCAGGCGATAATCGCGCACCACGTCGGGAATGGAATTCGGGGCGATCGACCAGTCGGGCAGGGCCTTGCCGTCGGTTGCCACCAGCATATGCCGGTCGATGACGGAAAAGGCCTGCTGAACCTCGCCGAGCGTTCCCGTGTAGAACGGGTCGGAGAAACCGGCGGCTTTCACCACATGATAGGGCAGAAGCGCCGGGCTGATGGTGCCGATATTCTTGCGCACCCCCTTCTTGGAGGACCAGACGACGAGCGGCGTTTCATGCTCCTTTTTCATCACTTCCAGCGGTGCGCGGCGGCTGGCCACCATGCCCGGCATATAGCCGCTTTCCACATAGGTCTGGCCGAGCGGCGGCAGGTGATCGCCGAAGAGGACGATGATGGTTTCGCGGTCGCGCTTCTTGGCCCAGCGCATCAGTTTCAGAAGCGCATCGTCAGCCTCGGCCACGCCCTGCGAATAGGTAGCCAGCGCCTGCGATGCGGAAGGCGAAAGATCGCCCTCGACGCCGATGGTATCGACAGCGTAACGGCCCGCCTCGTAGGGGCCGTGTCCCTGCAGGGTGACGGCGAAGAGGAACAGCGGGTTGCGCGCGCCGTCGGCCGCCGCCATGATTTCGTCCATCAATGCATCGTCGGAGGCGAAGTTGCCGCGCTTTTCCATGGGCGGCAAAGTTTCTTCCGAGCGGAATTCCTCGAAGCCGAAATTTTTGTAGACCTCCTTGCGGTTCCAGAACCATTCCTGAAACGGGTGCATGGCGATGGCGGAATAACCTTCGCCGCGGAAGAAGCTGGCGAGCGAAGGCACCGGGCGGCGGATATATTGCTGGTACGGAATGCTGCCATAGGGGAGGAAGGCGTTGGAAAAGCCGGTCAGCGCCTCGAATTCCACATTCGCCGTCATGCCGCCGAACTCAGGTGAAAAGACGTTGCCGGATTGTTTGGCGCGGATGATCGGCATCGGATCGGCCGAGAGCTTCACGTTTTCAAGGCGGGTCGGATCCCACAGCGATTCGCTCATCAGCATGATGACATCAGGGTAATCGCCCTTGTTGGCGGCGAAGGCGGCTGGCTCCGAGGTTAGATCGGCGATGCTGTTTTCACTATATCCCTGCGGTGCCGAGACATTGGCCATGGGAATGTTGAAGGCGAAGGCCATCAGGAAGCCGTTATGGCGGTAGTTTTCCTGCTGATCCCACATCATGGGTATGATGTTGAGGCGATCACGCAGCCATGAATAATGCGAATAGTCCATCAGCGAGGCAAGGCCGGCAAGAAGCGGCAGCGCCAGTGTGAGCCCCCCAGCGCGTTCACGCCAGCTCAGTGACGGGGAATGGCGGCGCGCCAGCAGCCAGAGCGTCACGAGAGCCGTAATGGCTGCGCAGATGCCGAGGCCGACCAGCACTGCCGTCAGCGGTTGCGCCTTCAGCATGGTTGGCAGAAGCTCGAAAATCTGGCGGCCGAACAGCAGGTCGGAGGGATAAAGCGGATCGGAGAGATAGGTCTGTTTCTGCGCCGAAATCAGGCCCGTGAGAGCGCAGAGCGGCGCAACGGCGATGAGGGACAGGTAACGCCGGCCAAGGATCGCATCCAGCGCTACGAGCACGGTGAGCACAGCGGCGATGGTGGTCATGCCCGGACGGGCCGACGAGGTGAGGAAAGCACCGACATCATGGAGCGAACCGCGGGCGATCCACTCCAGCGCAACGACCAGCACGATGGATGCGACCGTCAGATTGGCAAGCGTATAGGCCGTGCCAGAAAGCTTCGAAAGGCTCCTTGTCCATGCAGGCGAAAAGACGAAACCAGCCTTTTCGGAAGCCGTTGTTTTTGGCGCCGAATCTCTCAAACTCATACTCCGGTATTTCAGGCAGCCGCCCAATCCGGGGAGGTGAATCGGGCGTCGCAAAAGTGTCATGTAACTGTCACATAAGCGCGATGAACGCGACATGAACTTTGGCGAAACTGGCGGGCAGGGCGATAACCTTAGCGTGAGCGTTATTCCGTTAGGTAAGGGCAGGGTGCTGCCGCATGCAATTGCCGCGTTGCGGAGCGGACACGGGCGCGGTATTGAAATGGCATGAGCGACAGACACGATATCCAGAACCATCTCCGGATTGCCGTCGGGCAGTTCAATCCGATCGTTGGCGACGTGGCGGGCAATCTCGCCAGGGCGCGTGAGGCAAGGGCCGATGCGGCAACGCAGGGCGCCGATCTCCTGCTTTTGACCGAGCTGTTCATTTCAGGCTATCCGCCTGAGGATCTGGTGCTGAAGCCGGCTTTCCTGAAGGCCTGCCTGAGGGCGGTGGAAGAACTGGCGGCCGAAACCGCCGATGGCGGACCGGGTGTCGTTATCGGTTTCCCGCGCCAGGGCGAGACAGGTCGGCACAATTCGGTGGCGCTGCTGGATGGCGGCAAGATCGTTGCGCTGCGCGACAAGATCGACCTGCCGAATTACGGCGAGTTCGACGAGAAGCGTGTTTTCGCCGAGGGTTCGATTTCCGGTCCGTATAATTTCCGCGGGGTCCGGATCGGCATTCCGATCTGCGAGGAAATCTGGAACGAGATGGGCGTGTGCGAGACGCTGGCCGAAAGCGGGGCGGAAATCCTGCTGGTGCCGAACGGTTCGCCCTATTATCGCGGCAAGCTGGATGTGCGCCATCAGGTGGCACTGAAACAGGTGATCGAGAGCGGTCTGCCGCTGGTTTTCGCCAACCAGCTGGGTGGGCAGGACGAGCTGGTATTCGATGGCGCAAGTTTCGGCTTCAATGCCGACAAGACGCTTGCTTTCCAGATGAGCCAGTTCGAGGCCACACTTGCCGTCACCGACTGGAAACGCACGGCGGAAGGCTGGCATTGCGAAAGCGGACCATTCTCGAAAATACCAGAGGGCGAGGAGGCGGATTACCGCGCCTGCATGCTGGGCTTTCGCGACTACGTGAACAAGAACGGTTTCAAGAGCGTGGTTCTCGGCCTTTCCGGCGGCATCGATTCGGCGATTTGCGCCGCCCTTGCCGTCGATGCGCTGGGCGAGGAGCGGGTGCGCTGCATCATGCTGCCCTACCGTTATACATCGGAAGAATCGCTGAAGGACGCCGCCGATTGCGCGAAAGCGCTGGGCTGCCGTTACGACATCGTGCCGATCGTTGAGCCGGTGGAAGGTTTCCTCTCGGCACTGTCAGATCTCTTCGAAGGTACGGAAGAGGGCATTACCGAAGAAAACCTGCAGAGCCGCACGCGCGGCACCATTTTGATGGCCGTGTCCAACAAGTTCGGCTCGATGGTGGTGACAACAGGCAACAAGTCGGAAATGTCGGTGGGTTATGCCACCCTCTACGGCGACATGAATGGCGGTTTCAACCCCATCAAGGACCTCTACAAGATGCAGGTCTACGCCATTTCCGCCTGGCGCAACACCCATGTGCCGCCGGGTGCGCTTGGCCCTTCCGGCGAGGTCATTCCCGCCAATATCATCGCCAAAGCGCCGTCCGCCGAATTACGCCCCAACCAGACCGACCAGGATTCGCTGCCGCCCTATCCGGTGCTGGACGATATTCTGGAGTGCCTTGTCGAGAAGGAAATGTCGGTCGAGGAAATTCTGGCGCGAGGTCATGACGCGGCAACGGTGCACCGGGTTGAGCATCTGCTCTATCTCGCCGAATACAAACGCCGGCAATCGGCTCCGGGTGTGAAGATCACCAAGAAGAATTTTGGGCGTGACCGGCGTTATCCGATCACCAACCGGTTCCGGGATCGGTGATGGATGAAGCGGGTAGGGGCTGCGCTCTCAGGTGAGGCGGCGATCCCTTCCCTTGCGAGGCTGATTGTTTCGCCCGGCGCTGCGGCTGGTTTCTTCTCCCCGCCGGGGAGAAGGTGGCCCGAAGGGTCGGATGAGGGGGCAACCTCTCCGTATATCGCGAAGCTTGCCCCCTCATCCCGCTGCCGCGGACTTCTCCCCGGCGGGGAGAAGAAACAAGTGGCATGCGCTCGATCCAAAGTGAGGGATGCACGAACGGCGCGGAGAAACCCCGCGCCACTCTTCACTCACCTCAAATAACCTGCCCCACATCGATGCGGTTGCCATCAGGGTCTTCAAAGACAAAGGCCCGCAGGCCATAATCCTTGTCCTGCAGGGCCTTGATGATGCGCAACCCATGGTTCTTGCAAACCGCATGCAACGCATCGACATCGCTTACCATCATATGCGCCACATTGAAGGGCGCTGCCTTATGGGTGGGCTGCAACGTCAGGTGCAGTTCGGCATTGCCCTGTTTGAGGATCATGAAGCCGACGGGATTGCCGTTTTCGAAGGTTTTTGTGAAGCCCAGCACGCCGACATAAAAATCATGGGCCTTTTCGATATTCCTGACAGGAAGCATTGCGGCGATCCGCCCGAAGCGGATGCCGTGATCGGCGATGGTATTCATCGCGGAACCTCGGATCTGGGAGAAACGGGGAGGGTTACGGGCGGTGCCGGAACGCTGGCGTTTTTTCCGATTTGAATTTGCAGGACGGTGCCTGCGGCCATAGGATCATAATCACCATGGTGGCGAAAGCAAACGGAATGTCTGCGTCCGCCAAAGGTCTGATCCAGACTATCGACAGCCCAGGGAGGCAGCATGCGCAGTTCGATCGAAATCTTTAATATACGCACCCGGCAGATGCGGGTGGTGTGGCAGACGCCGGAACTGTTCGAAGCGCCGAACTGGTCGCCGGATGGCAAATATCTGTTGCTGAACAGCGAAGGGTTGCTCTACCGCCTGTCCCCATCCGGTGATGCTTCGCCGGAGAAGGTCGATACCGGTTTTGCCACGCAGTGCAATAGCGACCACGGCATTTCGCCGGATGGATCGCTTTATGCCATTTCCGACAAGGTCGAGTTCGACAAGAGTGCGATCTATCTTCTGCCATCGGCGGGCGGTGCGCCAAAGCTGATGACGAAAAACCTCCCCTCCTACTGGCACGGCTGGTCGCCGGACGGCAAAGGTTTCGCCTATTGCGGTATTCGCGATCAGGTCTTCGACATCTATTCCATGGATATTGAGAACGGCGTCGAAACGCGGCTGACGCATGGCGAAGGCCGCAATGACGGGCCGGATTATTCGCCGGATGGTGCGTGGATCTATTTCAATTCCAGCCGTACCGGGCAGATGCAGATCTGGCGGGTGCGGGTGGATGGCTCCACTGTGGAGCGCATCACCGACAGTTCCTATGGCGACTGGTTCCCGCATCCGTCTCCTGGGGGTGACAAGGTGGTGTTCGTTTCTTACGACGCCGATGTCTTCGACCATCCGCGCGATCTCGATGTGCGGGTGCGGTTGATGGATATGGATGGCGGCAATGTCGAAACGCTGTTCGAGCTTTTCGGCGGGCAGGGCACGATGAATTCTCCCAACTGGTCACCTGACGGGGACGAGTTCGCTTATGTGCGTTATTTCCCCGTAGCCTGATGCAATCGGGAAGCCTGTTACCGTCATCCCGGCTCGCGGCCGGCATGACGCAGGGGAGGGACGCTATGGGCAGATTGCCGCACGGGCTTGCAAGACCCTTGCATTCGCAAGCATTCTTGCCCATAGCTTCCTCAGTCAGGTGCCCGCCCTTGCGGCGGGAGAATCGGGAATCCGGTGAGAAACCGGAACGTGCCCAGCGCTGTGAGGCGGATGCCCTTTTCATAAGCCACTGAAGTTATTCGGGAAGGCGAAAAGGGCGGATGAAGCCGAGTCAGAAGACCGGCCTGGCAGGATAGACCGAACCGCGCGGACGGCGGCAGGTTGCTGAAGATGCGCGTCGTGCATGCGGGAGCCGGTATGGTTTCGGCACCGGCGCGCCCGCATTGTTGGGGTTAAACGATGCCGACCGATCCGTCCGCTGGTAATTCATTGCAAGCCGATCCATTCGATCATGCGCTTTCGCCCGCCCGCCCGTTTTCGGGTGCGGAGCGCGAGGCGATCTACCGCGCCATTGAGACGCGCCGCGATGTGCGCGACCAGTTCCTGCCTGATCCGTTGCCGGACGTGCTGGTGGAGCGTCTCTTGAAGGCGGCGCATTCCGCGCCCTCGGTGGGCTTCATGCAGCCGTGGAATTTCACGCTCGTCACTGATGGTGCCGTGCGGCAAGCGGCCTTTGTGGCCTTCAGCCGCGCCAATGAAGAAGCGGCGGCGATGTTTGCGGGCGAGCAACAGGCGCTTTATCGCAGTCTCAAGCTTGAGGGCATCCGCAAGGCACCGCTGAGCATCTGCGTCACCTGCGACCCTACGCGCGGCGGCAAGGTGGTGCTGGGCCGGACCCACAATCCGCGCACGGATGTCTATTCCACCGTTTGCGCCATCCAGAACCTCTGGCTTGCCGCCCGCGCCGAAGGCATCGGCGTCGGCTGGGTCAGCATCTTTCATGACAGCGACATTCGCACCATTCTTGATATCCCCGACCATATCGAAATCGTCGCCTGGCTATGTCTCGGCCGCGTCGATGCGCTTTACACGGAACCGGAACTGGCGGTGAAGGGCTGGCGGCAGCGCGTGCCGCTGGAAGAGCTGGTGTTTCGCAACCGCTGGGGTGGGCGGTAAGGGATGAGATGCGCATAGCGTCGCCTCTCGTTTCTTCTCCCCGACGGGGAGAAGGTGGCCCGAAGGGTCGGATGAGGGGGCTAGCTCTCCGGATATCTCTACGCTTGCCCCCTCATCCCGCTGCCGCGGACTTCTCCCCGGCGGGGAGAAGAAACAAGTGGCATCCGCTTGCTCTATTACGGGCAAATAACAGGGGTCATTGCTGCGGCTGGATGCCCTTCAGCGCCGGGTTTTTCAGGTCGATGCGGCCTGTCTGGTCCGGCAGGAATTTCGGGCCGATGACGCGCACTTTTGCGTCGTTCGGATCGTAGTCGCGTTCGGGAACCGGTTGCTCCGGCGGCTTTGCGGCCTGTTGCTGTTCTGTGGGTTTCTGAGGCTTGTCACCCTGTGGTGATGGAATGGTGGTGATGCCGGAATAGGGCTTTTCGGGCTGCGGCCGGGCGGCCTCTTCCTGTTTTTGCATGTCTTCGTGATAAGCGGCCATGTTACAGGCGCAGCCGGGCGCTTTCGTAGACGCGTTGCGATAGGCGAAGGCGGTCGGCAGGTCCCTGTAGGGTTTGCCGGTTTCGGCCGAGACCATGTCGGAGGTCTCCTGATCCGTCATGGAGTGGAAATAGAGTTCCGTCTGCGTGCCCGGGCACATTTTCTGGCACTGCTCGGCCTGGGCGCGGAAATCAAGCGGCGAGGCATTGGAGGCGATCGGGAAAAACGAGCCGTCGCAGGTACGCACGCAAAGGGTGCGAAGTCCGCCCTCGGCGGTGGTATTGGGGTAAGGCGACAGGCCTGCCTGTCCCGGCTGATTATCCTGCTGGCGGAACGCATCGGGGTAACGGGTCACATCGGGCACTTGCGGCGATTGCGTGTCCGTTTCCGGCATTGCGCTGCAGCCATTGGCGTCGAGTGCGGCGAGAATGCGCTGGCGCCTGATGCCGCCATCATCGCTGCGCTGAGCCGCCATCGCATCGTCACGGTCACGAATGATGGCGTCACGTTCGGCTTCGGCATCCACCAGTGCATCACCGATCTCGGCGCAGAGGCCGGCATTGGGGTTGCCGTAGACAATGACGCTGCCCGACGAACAGCCATAGCTGCGCAGATCGTTCCTGATTTTGCGCACGACGATGTTCTGGCGGGCGAGCGCGTTGGCGTAACGCCGCACCTCTGCCGTGTTGCCGATGATGCGGGGTGGCTCGCGCAATTGCGCATAAAGCGTATCGCAGACCTGATCCGCGACAGCGGCGGCCGGGGCGAGGAAAACAAGGGGAAGCAGGAGGCCGATGATGCGGCTGCGCCGGGTCAATTGTTAGATCCGTTCGATGTCCCCGGCCGGTGGCAGGGGCGTTATACTTCACGAAATCCGTGTTTCAGGAAGATAACATAAGCTGTCGCCGCAATGCGGCAACAGCTTGTTCAAAATTGCGTTAATGCGCCCTCACACCGAAGGGTGCGACGCCTGCACCACGGCAAAGGCCGCCATGTTGACGACGCCACGCGAGGTGACGCTGGGCGACAGGATATGGGCGGGAAGCGCCGTGCCGAGCAGGATCGGGCCGACATGCAGGCCTTCCGTCAGGGTGCGGGTGACGCCGAGCGTGATGTTGGCGGCATCGAGGTTGGGGAAAACCAGAAGGTTCGCCTCGCCGGTCAAAACGCTGTTGGGCATGGCGCGCTTGCGCAGCGTTTCCGACAGTGCGGAGCCGCCCTGCATTTCGCCGTCCACTTCCAGTTCGGGTGCGGCCTGCTGGATGATCTTCAGCGCGCGGCGCATCTTGCGGGCGCTTTCCGAGTCACGCGAGCCGAAATTGGAGTGGCTGGCAAGCGCGATCTTCGGCGTGATGCCGAAACGACGAATTTCCCTGGCCGCGAGAATGGCCATTTCCGCCACTTCCTCTGACGTCGGATCGTTGTTCACAAAGGTATCGGTGAGGAACAGCGCGCCCTGCTGGGTGATGAGCAGGCTGAGGCCCGCAAAGGAGCGCACGTTCTCCTGCTTGCCGATGATCTGGTTCACGTCACGCAGATGCCGGTCATAACGGCCTTCCAGACCGCAGATCAGCGCATCCGCTTCGCCGCGCTTGACCGACAGCGCGCCGATGACCGTGGAGTTGGTGCGAACGATGGTGCGGGCGGCTTCCGGGTTGATGCCGGCGCGGCCGACCAGCGCGAAATAGTCATCGACGTAATCACGGTAACGCGGATCGTCTTCCGGATTGACCACGGCGAAATCCGTATTCGGGCGGATGCGCAGGCCGAAACGCTTCAGGCGCGTTTCGATGATCTGCGGACGGCCAATGAGGATCGGGATGCCGGTGCCTTCCTCCAGCAGAACCTGGGCGGCGCGCAGCACGCGCTCGTCTTCGCCTTCGGCAAAGATGATGCGCTTCTTTTCGGCGGCTTTCGCGGCGTTGAAGACCGGCTTCATGATAAAGCCGGAGCGCCAGACGAAACGGTTCAACTGGTCGAAATAGGCTTCGAAATCGGTGATCGGCCGGGCGGCGACACCGCTTGCGGCGGCGGCGCGGGCAACGGCGGGTGCGATGCGCAGGATGAGGCGCGGATCGAACGGCGAGGGGATGAGATAGTTCGGCCCAAAGATCGGCGTTTCGCCGCTATAGGCCCTTGCGGCCACTTCGGAAACTTCCTCACGGGCAAGCTCGGCGATGGCCTGCACGGCGGCCATCTTCATTTCTTCGTTGATGGTCGTTGCGCCGCAATCCAGCGCGCCGCGGAAGATATAGGGGAAACACAGCACGTTGTTGACCTGGTTCGGGAAATCCGAACGGCCGGTGCAGATCATCGCATCCGGGCGGGCGGCACGGGCGGCCTCCGGCATGATTTCCGGATTGGGGTTGGCAAGCGCCAGGATCAGCGGGTTTTCCGCCATGCGCTCCAGAAGTTCCGGCTTCAGCACGCCTGCCGCCGAAAGACCGAGGAAGACATCCGCACCGTCGATCGAGTCGGCCAGCACACGCTTGTCGGTTTTCTGGGCGTAAACTTCCTTCCACTCGTCCATCAGCGTGTTACGGCCGTCATAGACGAGACCCTCGATATCGTGGACCCAGATGTTTTCCTTGTTGGCGCCCATGGCGACCAGCAGGTTGAGGCAGGCAAGGGCAGCAGCCCCTGCGCCGGAAGCGACGATCTTGACGCTCGACAGAGACTTTCCAGCCAGTTCCAGCGCATTGGTGACGGCGGCGGCGACGATGATCGCGGTGCCGTGCTGGTCGTCGTGGAAAACGGGAATGTTCATCTTCTCGCGCAGCTGGCGCTCCACCTCGAAACATTCCGGCGCCTTGATATCCTCAAGGTTGATGCCGCCGAAGGTGGGTTCAAGTGCCGCGATGGTCGAGACCATGTCATTGATGCCGGGCGCGTCGATCTCGATGTCGAAGACGTCGATGCCGGCGAATTTCTTGAAAAGGACGGCCTTGCCTTCCATGACGGGTTTGGAAGCGAGCGGGCCGATATTGCCAAGCCCCAGCACCGCCGTGCCGTTGGAGATGACGGCAACGAGATTGGCGCGGGCGGTGTATTCCGCTGCCATCTCCGGATTTTCATGGATGGCGAGGCAGGGGGCGGCAACACCCGGCGAATAGGCGAGCGCCAGATCGCGCTGGTTGCCGAGCGGCTTGGTTGCCTGGATCTCCAGCTTGCCGGGGCGCGGATAGCGGTGGAAAAAGAGCGCCTGTTCCTCGATGTCGGCCTTTGCCGTGTTGGCGGGCGTGTTGTTCTTATCGTGAGAGGTCATGTCTTCCACCGTCATATTTAATTTCGTCTGGTGGCCCTGAATACAACAAACTTCCCCGCGGTACAGCCGTTATTTGCCCCGCACTTATGCAAATGCGCGCATGGTCTATTCGCGTTTTCGTGAAGCCATCCGTCATATTCCATACAAAAACCGGCCTCTGTCATGTTGCTGCAACACGAGTCTGGTTCTGAGAGGGAAGAAAGCCGCAGGGACGCAACCGAACAGGGGGATGAAATCCGTGGCCGGTCAAATTGAAACCAGACAGTTCAGAACGCTTTTCATTTCGGACGTTCATCTTGGCTCCAAGGCGGCCAAGACGGATTATCTGCTCGACTTCCTTAGACATCACGAAGCCGAGACGATCATCATGGTCGGCGACATCGTCGACGGCTGGCGGCTGCGCCGCAGCTGGTACTGGCCGCAGGGCTGCAACGACGTGGTGCAGAAGCTTTTGCGCAAGGCCCGCAAGGGCACCCGTATCATCTATATTCCCGGCAATCACGATGAATTCCTGCGGGAATTCCCGGGCATGCATTTCGGCGGCATCGAAGTGGCCGAGCGCATGATCCACGAGGCGGCCGACGGCAAGAAATATCTGGTCATCCATGGCGACGAGTTCGACGTGGTGGTGCGCAATGCCCGCCTGCTCGCCTATCTCGGCGACTGGGCCTATGACGCGGCGATCGCGCTCAACATCGCCATCGCCGCCGTGCGCCGCCGCATCGGCCTGCCTTACTGGTCGTTCTCGGCCTGGGCCAAGCAGCAGGTCAAACACGCCGTCAACTTCATTGGCGAGTTCCAGCGCGTGGTGGCTGAAGAGGCACGGCGCAACAATGTCGACGGCGTCATCTGTGGGCACATTCACCATGCTGTCATGGAAGACATGGACGGCATTCGCTACATCAATACCGGCGACTGGGTAGAAAGCTGCACGGCGATCGCCGAAAATGCCGATGGTACTTTCGAGTTGATCACCTGGATGCAGACAAGCGATGTCACCGCTGAACATGCATCGGATGAAATGGAACCGGTGAATATTCCGGGGCTCATCGGCAAGCACGCGGCCTGATTGGGCGTTTGGCTTTAACGCAAATTATCGTCGGACACTTGAGATCGGCGGTCTCATAGGGAACGAGCGGTCGCCGCGTGCTTCTTCTCCCCGGCGGGGAGAAGGTCGCGGCAGCGGGATGAGGGGGTTCTCCGAAATCCGGCAACCTTTCCCCCTCATCCGACCCTTCGGGCCACCTTCTCCCCGGCGGGAAGAAGCAAGGGGTGACGTTTCGGCTCACTGCCTTCAATATTAGCGGCTTACCCCCACAATTCCGGCTGCGCCGGATAAACCAGCGAACCTTCATAAACCAGCCCCGGATCACGATCCAGCGCCAGCAACAGCGGCCCATCGAGATCGGCAAAGGCCGTGCCCTGGGCGGCCAGCACGGCAGGGGCCATGCCGAGCGAGGTGCCGAGCATGCAGCCGACCATGATGGTGAAGCCGAGCCGTTCGGCCTCCGCCTTCATGACGAGCGCTTCCGTCAGTCCGCCGGTCTTGTCGAGCTTGATGTTGATCGCGTCGTAACGGTCGCGCAGGCCGGCGAGGTCTTTGGTGGAATGCACGCTTTCATCGGCGCAGATCAGCACCGGGTGGTCGATACGGGACAGGATGGCGTCCTTGCCGGCGGGCAGGGGCTGCTCGATCAGCGATATCTTCAGTTCCGCTGCAAGCCGCAGATAATATTCGATATTATCATCGTTCCAGCCCTCATTGGCGTCGATGATGATGCGCGCTTCGGGCGCTGCGGCGCGCACGGCGCGCAGGCGGGCTTCGTCGTCAGTGGTGCCGGTCTTGATCTTCAGCAGCGGACGGCCTGCATTCTCCGCGGTCTTCGCGGCCATTGTTTCCGGGTCGGAAAGCGAAATCGTATAAGCGGTGACGAGCGGCTTTGCCGCCTGTCCAAGAACCTGTTCGGCGGCGCTTTTGCCGCTGATCTTGGCCTCAAGGTCCCAGAGCGCGCAATCGACCGCATTGCGGGCCGCACCCGGTTTCATCACCTGCTGCAATTCCTGTCGTGTCAGGCCGGCGGCGATCTGCTCCGCCATCGCCTCGATATCGGCAACGACACCCTCGATGCTTTCGCCGTAACGCGGGTATGGCACACATTCGCCTCTGCCGGCGAAGGAACCATCGCGGATGATGCACGTTACGACATCCGCATGCGTGCGGGTGCCGCGTGAGATCGTGAAGCTGCCGGCGACGGGGAAGCGTTCTGTTGTGGCTTGCAGGTAACGGGGCATGTTTTTTCACTTCCGATTGGGCGGCAAAAGACACATGACGCCAAATTTATCACGAATTGTCGGCTGCCACTGTGGCTTGCCGGAGACCGAAACGTTATGAAACCTTTAAGAATCTCGTGACGGCTGCACTCGCTCGGAGCATTATGCAAGAACAGGACACACGGCAACAGGCGAACCCGGCCGCAATCTCCGAAGACGGTTCCGTCTCCGGCGGCGGCTTGCGTTATGTCATGAGCGGTTCCTGGCGCAACAGCAATCTCTCTGGAATTTTCGAAAGCCTCGACAGGATCGAAAAGAGCAAATCCGGCGGCTCCGTCGAGATCGATCTTTCCGCTGTCGAAGCCATCGACACGACGGGTGCGTGGATCATCCAGCGCCTGCGCAAGGATCTCGAGGCGAACGGCGCGACTGTCACGCTCACCGGCAACGACCGGATCGAGGACGTCATCGGTCAATTGCCCGATAAGGCGGAGATGCAGGGCGAGCCCGTCGCCAAGACAGGATGGGTGGAGCGCATCTTCGCGCCGATCGGTCAGGCCGTGGTTCAGAACGGCGCGGATTTCCTGGCGGGCATGTATATTCTCGGTTCCGCCGTGCGCGGGGCGCAGATGAAGCTTGGGCGCGGGCGTGGTGTATCGCCGGCGGCGATCGTTAACCAGATCGACCATATGGGCGTACGCGCCGTGCCGATCATCATGCTGATGTCGTTCCTGATTGGCGCGATCATCGCCCAGCAGGGCGCGTTCCAGCTGCGTTATTTCGGCGCTGAGGTCTTCGTCGTCGATCTGGTCGGTATTCTGCAATTGCGTGAAATCGGCGTTCTGCTGACCGCGATCATGATCGCCGGCCGTTCCGGCAGCGCGATCACGGCGGAAATCGGCTCGATGAAGATGCGCGAGGAGATCGACGCGCTGAAAGTGATCGGCCTCAACCCCGTTGGCGTGCTGGTGTTTCCGCGTCTCGTGGCGCTGACCATCGCGCTGCCGCTTCTGACCATCCTTGCCAATTTTGCCGCCCTTTTCGGCGCGGCCATCGTCACGCTGCTTTATTCCGGCATCACTTTCGAGGTGTTCCTTTCGCGCCTGCATGGCGCGGTGGAGGAATCGACCATTGCCGCCGGCATGATCAAGGCGCCGTTCATGGCACTGATCATCGGCATCGTTGCGGCGGTGGAGGGCATGAAGGTGGGCGGTTCGGCGGAATCGCTCGGCAAGCACGTTACCTCGTCGGTGGTGAAGTCCATCTTCGTCGTCATTCTGGTGGATGGTGTTTTCGCCATCTTCTACGCAGCCATCGATTTTTAGGGAGGGCGCGTTGGAAACTCTGGACCAGAAACCACAAGACATCAAAACCGCAAAAGACGGCCGCGAAGCGGTGCTTTCCGTCGAGGGCGTGACTGTCGGTTTCAACGGCCGGAACGTGCTGGAAAACCTCAATCTCGATGTTTATCGCGGCGAAATTCTGGGCTTCATCGGCCCGTCAGGTGCGGGTAAATCCGTGTTGATGCGGGCGATTTTGCGGCTGCTGCCACGACAGGCGGGCGCGATCCGCATTCTCGGCACCGATTACGACAAGGCAAGCGAGGACGAGCGGATGATGCTCGACCAGCGGCTTGGCGTGCTGTTCCAGCAAGGCGCATTGTTTTCCGGCCTGACGGTGAAGGAAAACATCCAGCTGCCGATGCGGGAATATCTGGACCTGCCGAAAAAGCTGATGGATGAACTTGCCTATCTGAAGATCGAGATGGTGGGCCTGAAGCCAGATGCTGGCGACAAGTACCCGTCGGAGCTGTCAGGCGGAATGATCAAGCGCGCAGCCCTTGCCCGGGCGCTGTCGCTCGATCCCGACCTCGTTTTCCTCGATGAACCGACCTCCGGCCTCGATCCCATCGGGGCGGCGGAATTTGATATGCTGATCGCGCGCCTGCGTGATTCGCTCGGCCTGACCGTTTATATGGTGACGCACGACCTCGACAGCCTGTTCTCCGTCTGTGACCGCATTGCGGTTCTGGGCGACAAGCGGGTTCTGGTGGAAGGGACATTGCAGGACATGTTTGCCTGCGACGACCCGTGGGTGCAGTCCTATTTCCGCGGCAAACGGGCGCGCTCTGTCGTTCTTCCGGACGGCAAACACGAAAATCCGGTGGAGTAACAGAAGCATGGAAACCAAGGCGAACTACACCATAGTCGGAATTTTCACGCTGATCGTGATCGCCGCCGCATTCGGCTTCGTTTACTGGATGGCGGAATTCGGCCGTGGCGGCCCGACGGCGCAGCTTGTCGTGCGCATTCCCGGCTCCGCCAACGGTCTTTCGGTCGGCTCGCCAGTGCGTTTCAACGGCATTCCTGTCGGTACGGTGCGCGGGCTTGCCATCGACCGCGACGACCCTGCTTATTCCATCGCCTTTACCGAGGTACAGGCGGATGCGCCGGTGTTCCCTTCCACACGCGCCGTGCTTGAAATCCAGGGCCTGACGGGGGCTGCCTATATCGAGCTTTCCGGCGGCAACAAGGCTGACGAACGCATTCTGCAGAAAGCCGTCGAAAGCGGCGTGCCCGCCGAATTGACGGCCGATCTTTCCAGCGTCACCAACCTGCTCGCCACCGCCGATAAGATCCTGAAACGCGCCGATGGCGCTATCGGCGAATTGCAGGGTTTCGTGCAGGATGCCCGTGGTCCACTGACGCAGACGGTGCGCAACGCCGAGAAGTTCTCCGATGCGCTGGCGGCCAATTCCGACGGCATCAAGAATTTCATTTCGAGCCTCAGCTCGCTTTCCACCACCGTGCAGTCTGTCTCGGTGCGCCTCGACGGCACGCTGACCGCTGTTGAGGATCTGGTGAAGGCGGTGGATGCCGGCAAGATCGATTCCATCCTGTCGAATGTCGACAAGGTGACGAAGGATGTGGCTTCGGCTTCCAGCGATATTCAGGGCATCATGGAGACGGTGCAGAGTACGGCGCGTAATTTCGAGGCGGCGAGCACGGAAGTGCAGACCGTGGTGAAGCGCGCGGATGAGCTCTTGGCGTCCGTTGATCCGGCCAAGGTCAGCACCGTGGTTGGCGATGTTTCGGCGGCGACCGCCGATGCGCGTGATGCGGTGGCGAATTTCAAGCGGATTGCCGATGATGTCGGTGCCCGCCGCGCCGATATCGACCAGGCGGTTTCCGACTTCACCGACATGGGGCGAAAGCTGAACCTTGCCTCCAACCGCGTCGATGGCATTCTCGCCAAGGTGGACGGCATGCTGGGCACCGATGACGCCAATTCGCTGTTTGCCAAGGCGCGCGAGACACTTACTTCGTTCAAGGCCGTGGCCGACAATCTCAATGCCCGCATCGGGCCGATTGCCGACAATCTGACCCGCTTCTCCAGCTCCGGCCTCAAGGATTTCCAGGCGCTGATTGGCAGCACGCGGGTGACCGTCGACAATCTCAACAATGCCATCACCAATATCGACCGCGATCCGCAGCGGTTGATTTTCGGCGGCGAAACCGTGAAACAATATGACGGCAGAACAAGGCGCTAAGAGGGGTATGGGCCAATGACACGATCGATGACCGGCCATAAACGCCGCGCCCTTATTCTGGCTCCGCTGCTTGCCGCACTCTTGGCCGGCTGTGCCGGTGCGCCAAAGAACGACACGTTCGATCTTTCCGTGTCTTCGGCGACGGTAACGCAGGGGCCTTCGCTGAAAGGCCGGCAATTGCTGATTGCCGACCCGACCGCGCTCAAGGCGCTGGACAGCGAAAACATCGTGGTGCGTCTCTCCGGTTCGGAAGTGCAATATCTCGGCAATTCGCAATGGAGCGACCGCCTGCCGCGCATGGTGCAATCCAAGCTCGTGGAAGCTTTCGAAGACACCGGCAAGCTCGGCGGCGTCGGCCGTCCGGGGCAGGGGCTGGCGATCGACTATCAGGTCGTGACCGATATCCGCGCCTTCGAGGTGGATACGGCGAGAAACATTGCCAATATCGAAATGTCGGTGAAGCTTTTGAACGACCGTAACGGCACGGTGAAGGCGCAGGAAGTGTTCCGTGCCAGCGCCCGTGTCAGTGGTTCCGGCAACGCCAATTTCGTGAAGGCGCTGGATCAGGCGTTTGCCTCAGCCACGCGGGAGATCGTGGCCTGGACGCTGAAGTCGCTCTAAGCCTTCGCGGCGGTCATCAGTGCTATAAGAAATTGCTCTATGGTCGGGGCGGGCCGGTTGATGACCGGCCTTGCGCTTAATGTTTCTGATCCGCGAGTTTTTGATGCGATTTTTGGTGGTTTTATGCCTTCTTCTGCTTTCCGTTCTTTCCGGGACAAGCATTGCCATGGCCGCTGGCCTGCGGTTGATCGAGGTTGCATCGGTTGACGGCAAAGCTCCCATCAGGGCGGCTGTCTGGTCGCCCTGTCGGCAACGCCGGTGGAAACACGTATCGGTCCCTTCGTACTGCCTGCGGTGCGCGATTGCCCGATCGTTGAAGGGCAATATCCGCTTATCGTCATTTCCCATGGTTTCGCAGGTACCTATTTCAGCCACCGCGATATGGCGGCGGCGCTGGCGGATGCCGGTTTCATCGTCGCGGCGCTCAATCATCCCGGCGATAATGCGCTCGATATGAAGCGGGCAGGCGAGCTTTCCGCGCTGACTGACCGGCCGGCGGATATTGTCCGCCTGCTTGATCATATGCTGACAAACTGGAAAGAGGCCGGCTTTATCGATGCCGGGCGGATCGGTGTCTTCGGATTTTCGCGCGGTGGTTATACGGCGCTGGTGCTTGCCGGCGGTGTACCGGATTTTTTAAACAGCAGATTGCCATGCCCGGACGAGCAGGCGGCGATATGCGCGCAGATGCGGGACAAAAGCGCTGTTGCGAAAGACCGGGTTCACGATAAGCGGGTGAGGGCCGCGGTTGTTGCGGACCCGCTCAATGCCTTTCCCGACGCTGAAAATCTGAAGAATATCGGTATTCCTGTCCAGCTGTGGAGCTCGGAAGAGGGCGGTGATGGCATTGTGCCGCAGGATATAGCGAGATTGCGCGACGAACTGCCGGGCAAACCGGACTATCGGACGGTGAAGGATGCGGGGCATTTTTCGTTCATCGCGCCTTGTCCCGCCGAAATGGCAAAAGCCCTGCCGCAGATTTGCAGCGATGCGCCCGGTTTTGACCGGGCAGAGTTTCATCGCAGTTTCAACGCCGATGTCGTTAGCTTTTTCAAGGCATCGCTGCGCTGAAATCTTACCCTTCCGCGCCGGGGCGCCGTCGATCAGACGGCGTCCTGCGATTGCCATTCCGGCAGTGGGAAAATCCGGTCATAGCTCCAGTTGAAGACAAAAGCATAGACCACGTAAAACAGCGCAAACGAAATATCCATCACCAGCGCATGGGCAAGGCTGATGCCGAGATACCAGGCGATGAAGGGCATCAACACAATCAGCAGGCCGAGTTCGAACAGCAGGGCGTGTGCGACGCGGATGGCGGGCGTCTTCAGCGTCGTGCCTTTCAGCCGCTGCATGGCATGGTCGAAGCCGAGATTGTAGACGTAGTTCCAGACGGTGGCGAGTGTGGCGCTGACGAGACCGACAATGCCGATATCTTCCATGGGCATGCCAAAGACGAGTGCGCCAAGTGGCACGACGAGCAAAAGGCCGATGATTTCGAAGCTGAGCGCGTGGCGAATACGATCTTGCAGGGAGCGCAATTTATTCTCCGGTATGTGACCGGGCCGTCCCGCATGCTGTCGCCATGATGGCCGAGGTCGTCCTCGCGGTGAGGCATATAGAGGTTTTGGGCGAAATTTTCAAGCGATGGGGGGATGGATGGGATCGGGAGTGCGCCGCTTGTTTCTTCTCCCCGCCGGGGAGAAGGTCGCGGCAGCGGGATGAGGGGACGAGGGTAGAGATATACGGAGAGCTTGCCCCCTCATCCGACCCTTCTGGCCACCTTCTCCCCGGCGGGGAGAAGAAACACGTGGCGGCGTCTTGCCCTCTCTCGGCGGCAAAGAAATTGCGATGCGGAACAAGAACTGTGTTTTTTCGTTATCGCTCATGGAAGGAGGCGCGCCATGCAGCAGAATTCCTCTGATGGAAGAACGATCAAGGCCGCCAACACGGCAAAGGTTTCGACTTACACGCCCAGTCTCATTTCCCTCAAGGGAAGTTATGTGGCGATGATATTTCGCCGGCCGCTTTGCCGAAGTCCGCTGGATGTGCGGAAAAAATAAGGGCGATACAATCACCATCGCTCCCATGCACATCAATGATGACGACTGCCGAAATGATCTAGTGCTTTAGATGTCTCTAAAGTGTGATTTTCAATCCGGGTCGTCTCCACCTAGACTGGAGATCGCCACGAAAGCGAAGGGAGAATGACATGAAATCAGTTCTCATTATCGCCGCTGTCTTTGGTTTTTCCGCCAGTGCAGCGCTTGCGGAATGCGCAGGTCATGAAAAGATCAACGCTTCCGTTCCTGCCGTCGACCGTGAATTTAAAACCGCAAGCATCGTTCCGCCGACGGAACCGGTGGACAAGCCCGTTGTCATCCTGAAAAAGACCGACCGCCTTCCAGCGGCAACGGTTGCGACGACCGGCGAGCCCGAAGCCGCAATGCAGCGCATGCAATAAGACAAAACGATAACCTCTTCATTCTGGAAATCCCGTGCGTGAGGTAATCCGCACGGGATTTGCTTTTGGAACAGGCGAGCCACTCGGTTGCGGCTCCATGCAAGTAAGCCGTTTGCCGCCGCTTCGGTACGTCCCGGACCATGTCTTTGCCTGTGAGCAGTGCCGTTAACGTTCGCAGACTTGATCAGCTGTCGAGTTTCAGCGAGAGCTGCTTCGGTCCCTCGTTCTTTTTCAGCACGTAAAGCGGCCGGGTGATGATGACTTCCGTTCGCCGCTGCAACTCGCGACGCCGTTCCAGCGCACGCTCGCGCATATCGCGGGAGCGGGCGACGACGGAGAGGGCATTCTCTATGGTTGCGTCTGCAGTGTTCATCGCTGACCTCCATAATGTTCACTTTATGTTCTCATTATTGGTCGCTTGTGTCAACACTATGGCGCGCTCGCTGGCCGGCAATCGATGCGCTCTGCGGAATTGGCTGACCCGGAATGCGGCGGGCGGTCTTGCGGCAATATTGGTGCGCGAGACTGGCTTCGCCTGAGTGATTGCGCTCACCATGCGACCAAAGGTTCCGGCAGCGTCGGTGAGGACACTCCGGGCGTAAAGGGTCGATTGTCGTGATGATATCTGGATGACGCGGGCGCTGCTTCCGCCCGGCTTCAGATGAGATCAAGAGAGGGAACGTTGATCCAACAGTGCGGGGCCACCGGCAGACAATAGCTCGGTGAGATGTTCGCTGGCGAGTGCTACGATAGCAAGCGCAGCCTGCTGGCGGTTCCAGCCGGCGCTTTCCGCTTTTTCAATAAGGCCCTGGATGGAGGGTTCCAGCGCGAACTGGCACTCGGCCTGGTAGTCCATTGTGTCGATCGAAAGCGACGGGGAATTGATTGCGGCCCGCATCCTTTGGTCTCCCTGTTTTCCGTCATGCCCAGCAAACGCAAAACGCAAATCGGAACATGCACATTCAGAGGCCGGTGATATAGGGAATACCCGTCGGGTCCACATATCACTGGCAGCGAATCCCCCAGCAGGCGGAGTTAACGGTAAGTGCTGATCGCTGTCAACGAACGCGCGGTAGCGATGACGCTGCGACGCGCTTTTTCAGAGCCGTCCATTCCGGAACGGTTTTCGTCTCCAGACGAGCAGAGCCATGACGTAAAGCGCGAAAAGTATGAACCATGCGACCGGAAGCACCATAAACAGCGCCGCATAAGCGCAATTTCCCTCAAAACAGGAGCCGAGCAGCCCGGAATCGGCAAGCGCTGCCGACAATAAAAACGCACATATTCCGCTCCCGACCGCGCCGAGGACGAACAGCAATATGTTGATGATCAATCTCATGGTGCCAATCATAAGGATGATTGAGACAGCTTTGGGGAAAAGGGCGACGCGGTAATGCCTATAATTACCGTTGTGGCAGTTTTTCCGGAGCTTTGCCGCTGTAGGGCGGCGGACGGGTTTCAGAACCGTCTGTCGCTGCGGCCCCGCCTTTGCCGGGCAGGGCCGCCATCGCCGTTGTGTTATTCGGTGATGGTATATTCACCGAGCTCGCAGAGGTTCTGCGTATCCTCAAGATCCTCCAGCGCATCGCCCTGGAATTCGAAGCGCATGTCATATTTGCAGACGCTGCGGCCATCGGCGATGGTGATTTCCATCTCTTCGCCGGGGCCGAGCGCCTTCTTTCCAAACACGTCGTCTTCCCAGTCATTAACGCCCACCGGTGAGGTGTAGAAGGCGTTGAGAACGGAGCCCGTGCCGTTCTTCAGCGTGAAGACCAGGTCTTCCGCCTGCGCCGCACCGGCCGCAACCGTCATCGCTGCGCCGAAAAATACTGCCGTTACCCATTTCGATGTCATGATATCCCCCTTTGCCTTGTTCTGGCAGGCCATGCATACAGCCAAACCAGCGGCTTGCAATGCAAACCGCAGCCGTTGGTTAAGACGCGAAGCCGCATTTCCGGAGGATATTTTTATGGCGGTTTGTATATTCAATAAATCTGGATTTAATAATTGGTATGATGGATTTTTATTGAGTATTTTATAGTTTTTATATAAATATATTTTCATGTATTTTTATTTGATATTTGATATTTGATA
>NZ_JAFLNA010000035.1:0-212 GCF_017313405.1 Agrobacterium burrii | reverse complement strand
TCTATTCTAAAGCTATCGACCTAAGTGAGCGAGAAGATGTCATCATTTGGCCGAGGATTACTCGGTTCGATCAAACTAGTTTGCGGACCAATGATGCAGGCCTGCTGGAACAATTTTAGGGTGGTCGACTTGCTGGATCTGCATGAAACGACGAAACGCCAATTTTGGATGTCTTGATAAGGCTATCAGTTTCGATGTCTTGGCCACTTAAT
>NZ_JAFLNA010000034.1:0-217 GCF_017313405.1 Agrobacterium burrii | reverse complement strand
GTAGGTCGCTGCCAGGTCTGCAAAACGCAACAATCAATCTTCTCATTCACAAACTTCGGCCCAGCCGATACAAAGGGTCGCGATAAGCGGCCTTTGTGCATTCCGGGTCATAAAACATAAGGAATACGCCCAGTGCGTCCCTTACAGGAGATAAATTGCTGCGCAATTTACTCCGCCAGAGATCCGTCGTTGCTAAAGCAATGACGTAGACGCGACA